>NZ_LR743509.1:600000-1200000 GCF_902712875.1 Hyphomicrobium sp. ghe19
TCAGGTGGCCCATTCCTCTCGGTGGAACTTCAAATCATTTCCGGCGCGACGTTCTTCTCAAATGCGGCGGATGGGATCCATTCAACGTCACCGAGGATGCCGATCTCGGAATTCGATTGGCTCGCCTCGGGTACGAAGTGTCTCTCGTCGACTCGGAGACGATGGAAGAGGCCCCGACGACGTGGCGTGCGTGGCTCGGTCAGCGTACACGCTGGATTAAGGGCTGGATGCAGACGTATCTCGTTCATATGCGTCGTCCCTCCCGGCTTTGGCGGGATCTCGGCCCGTGGAAGTTTGCCGGTTTTCAGGTGACGATCTGCGCCATGCTGGTCTCTATGCTCTGCCATCCTTGGTTCTATGTTCTGGCCGCGATATACAGCGTGCTTGGAATAGGGGTTCTACCCGAGAGCGATTTTCTGCTTTGGCTGTGCGGAGCCAACCTCGCGACGGGTTATCTTTCCGCCGCATCGCTTATCGCGATTACGTCCGCCGGGCCCGGCACGTCGCTACGTCTTTTCTCCGTATTCTTTCTGCCGGTCTATTGGCTCGCAATTTCATTTGCCGCTTATCGCGCGGTTCTCGATTTGATGCTTCGGCCTTTCTATTGGGAGAAGACCACACACGGGGTCAGCCGGGCTCGAACGCCCGGCATGCGTGTGTAACGCACGAGCGAAAATCATTATTTCGTCTCATTATTTCGTCCGGCCAAATGCCTTGCGCAATTCGTCTTTGGCGCGATCCAATGTCTGCCGGCGCTTGGCGGTCAGGTTCTTGCCCGCACGATTAATATAAAAGTTGAGCATCGACATCGCCGATTGGAACGGCGTCGTTTTTCGCCGGTGGCTGCGTTCTGCCGAACGCTTCAGTGATTGGGCGATTTCCGCCGGTTTGCGCGCGAACACGTGGTTTTCGAGATCGAGCGCGTCGCTTTGCGCGGTAACGTCCGCAGACCAGAGGTGTTTTGACCGGCTCTGACCGCCGCTCTTACGATCCGGTTTCGGGTGATCGGCTACCGGGTGCTTGGAATTTTTTCCGCGCTGAGGCAAAATATGGTCCTTTAGACTGATTTTACTGCGTTGATCCAATGCACGTGAAAAACCGAAGTTAGTCGCCTAAGTTCCGATCACCGGGGAGCGTTTGGCCAGGAACCAAAAGGTCTTTCCGGTCGTTATTTCTGTCGTTTGTGCGCAAACCAAGCGGCCCGTCCGATGAAACGTGCGTTGCAATCGCTTGTACGCCAATGCGTCCGTGAGGGCTCGTTGACGTTGGAATTTCCCGGAGGCGATCGCGTCTCGGCCGGAGACGGGACGGGCCTACCCCTCAAAGTACGCTTGACGGATTCAAAAGCGGCTTTGAAACTTTTCTTCCATCCAGAAATGGCGCTCGGCGAGCTTTTCACCGATGGCCGATTGGAAGTCTCGGGCGGTTCCGTTTACGATTTGCTCGACCTCTTGGGTCGCAATCTTCACAGCCTGACGCCGCCGCAGTTCGGACGCCTTCGCAACGTCTTGCGCACAACGGTCGGGCGATGGACGCGGCGGAACTCCGAACGACTGGCGCGTGACAACGTCCATCACCATTACGACATCGACGATCGAATCTATGAATTGTTTCTCGACGCCGACCGGCAATATTCATGCGCTTATTTCGAGGCTCCCGGGCAAAGCTTGGATGCCGCTCAACTCGCCAAGAAGCGGCACATAGCTGCAAAGCTTCTCGTTCCGCCGGGAGCTAAAATTCTCGATATCGGGAGCGGGTGGGGTGGATTGGCGCTTTATCTTGCCGACATCGACGGCGCGGACGTCACCGGTTTGACGCTCTCGCCCGAGCAACTGAAGGTCGCGGAACGGCGGGGGAGGGAGCGAGGTCTCAGCTCCCGGGTTCACTTCCGGCTGGAAGACTACCGAGCGCTGCATGAGTCATTCGACCGGATCGTCTCCGTCGGCATGTTCGAGCACGTCGGTCCGAAGGACTACGATACATACTTCGACATCGTTCGGCGGAGCCTCAACGATAACGGCGTTGCTTTGCTGCATTCGATCGGGCGTATCGACGGCCGAAGCGCGGTCAATCCTTGGTTCGCAAAGTATATCTTCCCGGGCAGCTACCTTCCGTCGCTTGCAGAGGTTCTTCCGTCCATCGAAAGGTCGGGTCTCGTCGTCACCGATATCGAGATCCTCCGGCTTCACTACGCCGATACGCTCGCCGCTTGGCGAAGCCGGTTTATGGCGCGGCGCGCAGAGGCCGCCGCGGTGCTCGACGAACGTTTCTGCAGGATGTGGGAATACTATCTAGCGGCGGCGGAAGCAGGTTTCCGCTACGGGGGCCTTGTGGTCTTTCAGATACAGCTCGCGAAAACGATCGATGCAGTTCCGCGTGTCCGCAATTACATGGCGGCCGAAGAGGAAAGATTGCGCCGGCGCGAAGAGGACATGGGGCATAGCATGGCCGCCGAGTGACTTCGCGGGGCTGCTTCAGCCGTTGCGACTCGACGTTGTGCCAGACGGCTCGGCATGAATCCTCGGCTCGGCCGCCTGAGCGATTTCATAAGCCCTGCTCGTCACCGCGTTGAGAGACTTCTCAACTTCGCGCCGCTTGCGTTCGATCTCGTTTTCATCGGCATCGGGTGCGACGAAAATCGGATCGCCGGCGACAAGGGCGAGTTTGGAGAATGGAAGATTGATCGTCATCCGGCTCCAGGAATTGAGCACGATGAATCTCGAGGTGGCGGCCGCGACGGGAATGATCGGGCGGCCGGAGAGGCGAGCCAAAGTAACAATGCCATTGCCTGCGTGGCGTGGCCGGGATGGAGGAACGTCCGCCGTCATCGCGACGATGGTGCCCTCTTCGAGTGCTCGCACAGCTGCGCGAAGCGCGTATGCGCCGCCGCGATCCCTTTTTCGGTGACCTGCACCGGCGCCACGAATTGCCGAGATGCCGAATTTGCTCAAAAAGTGCGCCACGATCTCACCGTCGCCGTGACGCGCGACCATCGCCGCCACGGCGTACTCGCGTGTGTTGAGATCAGCCAGCATCATGAATTGCCCGTGCCACATCGCCATGATGAAGGGCGCCTCGGCGCGCAGATCATCGAAAAAAGTGGAGGGCTGGTAGACGGGGCGCGACGTCTTTTTAACCGCGTTGATCAATCCGGCTACGATGCGGCCAGCGATCCCCGCCAGAATCTTATTTTTTTTCGATACACGGGTCATTTGGTTTTAACCGGCGTGATGCGTTGGGAGATTTGGCCGCGAGTAGACGAGCCTCGCGTCATCCGAAGGTAGCGAATTCATGCGAGGACGCAATTGTCCCCCGGTCGGCAACAGTTGCAAGTGTCGGGATAAAACTTTCGAGCAACAATGCTCACTTCGACAACGCTTCAGCCGAGCATTTCGATGCCGAAGCTTATGAGCACCGCGAGCGTTGTCGAGGCGACGACGCAGATCAAAGCTATGAAAACATAGTATCCGTCGGAGGCTTGATGCTTGACCTCGTCGAACCGGATTTTTCCTGCATGCTTTGGCATACTGAAACTCGAAGTAGTTGCGGCCTCGTAACGAACTCGGCCACATAAAGCTCCCGTCAGGTACATTCAAGTTGGGTGCGACCGAATTGCCCGAATGCGTGCGGCACATATTCAAGCATTGGGCATGGCGGTGTCGTTGCTCGCCCGTGGTCGACTAACGTGATCGGCGGTAACCAATCTCACGGCGACGTTCATCCGAAATTCAGAAGCAAAATCAGAAGAAAAGCAGGCGCGGCATGGAGTTCAGCATGCTCGCGCGAAGCATTTTACGGGGTGACGCAATGGAAAAATTTCGCGTGGTCGTGTGGTGTCAGTCATGCCGTGGCGACGATGAGGGATGCTTTGGCGGAGGGGCTGGATTGCTCGATGGCGCGTTCGAGTCGTGGGAGGATGCCGACAAGGCCGGTGTTCGCTACTGCGCCGAGCTGCCGTACCAATATCGTATCGTCCACACCGGATCGTTGCAGATTTTTACGCCCGCATCAGATCACTTTGCTGGCTCAATGCCTCTTTGAGCGTTTGCTGGGCCATCTGCAATTTGCGGATCATATCTTCGTAATCAACTGCAGACTCGAGCGCTTCGGCAATAAGATAGTCGGCCTGCTCGAGTTTGGCTTCGAGGCGCGCGATGCGGGACCGCGCATCGAAAAGCTCCGCTGGCTGATTATTGCTTACTGCAATGCTTTCATAGGTCATCGCCTGCTCCCAGTCGACGTTCTGGCGCATGTTCGATACGCAACGCGTCAAGGACATGAGGGTTCCTCGACTCCGCTGCGGAACCGCCGAACACGTCGATCAGGATCGTAGCGGGCGGTTGCAACGAACCGCCGCGCCCACGAGGTAATCGCGAGGGTGTCTCAAGCTGCTTGGTTCAACACAGCGGCGCGAAATTTCGATATGTCGCGCTCGCCTCTATCGGCAATGGCGCAGAGACGCTGGACGACATCATCAGTCGAAAGTTCCGGGCGGTGGCTTCGCGCCTCGGTAAGAATTTTATTGATAATGTGCGCGAGGTTTTTCAATTCGTCCGAGCTGTAACAAGTGTTCTGCATGTTATTCCTATGCCAACGGGATGCCGGCTCGTCCGCACCGAGCCGACACCCTACGAGCGGGGCTGATGCCACGCTCCGGGCCAAAAACGCGTTTAATGACTGGTGGTTCCCGCATGCGCGTTTTCGCGCGCCGAGTGGCTGTCCGGCCGCATCGGCTGTGGCAGCCGCAGCGCAGCGCCAAGGTATCGCGCATCTTGGGCTTGACCATCCGTACCCAAATCAGATTGCTTATCGGATGCCGACAGCAGCGTATGTGCTGAGTAGTTGTTGCCCATGAATCTACATGGCAATCTCTACCCCGAGGTTTGATCGGCAGCTGACAGAGCCGCGCCGTCCCCAAATGGTTCTGTCCATGAGCGATAAGCTCAAAGAAGAGAGCGGCTTAAATGTCCGCTCTCTTTTTCTTTGTGCGGATCATGCAGGCGCTGCCGAGGAACCACGTACAAGCAGCGCCGTTATTCTCCTGAGGAACGTTTGGAGGATAACGCCATGGCGTTAGACCAAAACCGCGATTTTATAGATGTCGCAGACGAAGCTATCGCGCGACGCGATGCGCGACGCGTGATCTTCGTTGGGGTACTTGCCTTGTTCGTTCTCGGCGTCGTGCTTTTCTCGGTGTTGATGTACGGCCGGATCCTTACCGATGACGCGGGCATTGTTTCGGCATTCCCAGCCACGTCGGTGGCGCTCGACGGACCGACACATAGCAAGCATTAGCCGAGGAGATCTACTCATCATGGCTTTGTGGAGCGAAGGCCGAGGGCTAGGTGAAGTCGTTCGCAGAACCGACAACACGTTGAACGTTCTTCTCGCGTTGCTGTTGGTGGCGTTCGCATTGTCGGCGGCAAGTTATTATTATGGCCAAATGAATCCGAGGGTTGCGCCCGCGACGATCAATGCCCCGGCTCCGGCGCCCGCGGCTCGCGCAGATGCGGTTCATCCTTATACAACTGAACCGGCGCCTTGATACGAGTCCGGCGTCGATAAGTGCGGCGGGTCCGTGAACGGATGTTCAGCTTAAATACATTCTCGTAAGCGCACACATTTTGCGAATTTTCGCGTTAGAGGTCTCCTTGTTTCTAAGCAATGGAGACACCCAATGAGAAAAGTCGTGTTCGGATTTATTGCAAT
Source organism: Hyphomicrobium sp. ghe19 (assembly GCF_902712875.1). NCBI lineage: Bacteria > Pseudomonadati > Pseudomonadota > Alphaproteobacteria > Hyphomicrobiales > Hyphomicrobiaceae > Hyphomicrobium > Hyphomicrobium sp. ghe19. Next base: position 605,710 of record NZ_LR743509.1, read on the forward strand.
CAGCAGCACGTTGATCGCGACGTCGGCGTTGGCCGAGCCAGCTTTCCCGACGGGGGCGCCGGCCGCTCAATCCATGGTTCAAAAAGCCGACTATTATCGCTGGCATCGCCGTTGGCACGGCGGTCCACGGTTCTATGGTGGTCCTGGATGGGGCTATGGATACGGTGGTTGCTACGGTGCTCGACATCTCTGTGCCGATCGTTGGGGGTGGGGCGGCCCCGGATTCCGGCGCTGCATGTGGCGTCACGGCTGCTAATAGCGGTCCGCAAATTTGAATCGGGAGGTCGGGAGAGCTTTTCCTCCCGGCCTTTTTTAATGCGTCGTCTGAAGTTTTGTATTCACGCTACCAAGAAAATATCTTCAGCCGTTTTTCGCGGATGATCGAGCGCCTCGATGGCAATCGAAATGCAATTTGTTTTTCCTCGATTTATCGTGTGCGGCGCGTCATGGACAGCGGCCCAAAGGTGAGCGCCGGTGAACTCAATGTTCAGCGCGATCTCCGGTTTTCAATCCTCTTTCTGAAGTGTCGTTAGAGTCTCTCTGCTTCCAAGTGAAGGAGAGGCGTGATGAGAAAAATTGTGTTCGGGTGTATCGCATTCAGCAGCAGCGTTATCGCGACGGCCGTAATCGCCGCGCCGAAAATTCCAGCTGCTCCAGCTGCTCAATCGATGGTTCAGCAGGTTCAAAAGTTCGGCTGGCCTGACCGTCCGGGTGGACCCGGTCCTGAACCAGGGCCGGGATGGGCTGCAGCAGGTGGCAACTCTTGCGATGAGGCGCAGCAAATCTGTGCTGAGCAATGGATTCCCGGTGGCGGGCCGTACAACGTCTGCATGGCATCGCGCGGCTGCCAATAGGTGGCAAATCGAAAATTGAATTTCGGGGCCGGGAGGGTTCGCCTTTCCGGCCCTTTCCTCTGGTTGCTGCCGATAACTTCCGCCGGCGGATGATGTCTGCTCCGCGCTCGACTTGATGCTAGAAGTGCCGCGGAGTGCGGATCAAAGGAGAGCGACTGTGAACCCGATGTTCAGCTTGGAAGCCGGGAACTTCATGCTCCCTCCGGTGCGCCGTTAGAGTCGTCCTGCTTTCAAGCAATGGAGACGCGCAATGAGAAAAATTGTGTTCGGGTTTATTGCGTTTAGCAGCAGCGCGATCGCGACGGTTGCAGTCGCAGAGCCGAGGCTCACGACGGCCCCTGCGGTCTCGCCAATGATTCAACAGGCGCAGGGAGGTCCGCCGCCTCCGCCGCCGGGTGTCGGACCACCACCTCCTCCTCCGGGCGGTCCTGCATGGGGATGCGATTCCGTGCAGCAAATGTGCACCAATCAATGGGGCATGGGCGGCTTCTGGTTCAATCGATGCATGTGGCTAAGGGGGTGCTGATCGGTGCGCCAGCTGAAGGGGTGTTTCGCGGCCGGGAGGTGAAATCTTCCCGGCCGTTTTCTCGGGGGATGCTTGTAACATATCATCCGTAAGCTGATGATGTGCGGGACATCAGGTGCCGAGAGAAACGCGAGGCAGCGGATAAATATTTTGCATCACGAGACGCTTCGACGTTTCGCGCGTGCATGTGCTAGAAATGATGGGGTTACGTTGGAGGGGTTGCTGCCATGCTTGAGGATATCAAGATGGTTTTGGCACTGGGGGTGCCATTCGTTCTAGGGATCTATTTGATTTCTCTTCTGCGCAACGACTCGGTGAGAAGGAAGCGAAAGGCCAAATAGCAGGCCAGCCTTTCGCTCCGTGTGGCCTATTGCTTTTGCTGGGTGGTCAGCTCGTTCCACTTGTCTCCGAGCTGTTTCTTGAGATCGTCAACCTTCTTGGAAGCCTCATCCGTCTTGGCCGTGAACGCGGCGCGGGCAGCGGTGTAATCGGCATCCGGAAGTTCGAACTCCGTCATGAACGGGCAGCCCCCGTGACTGAGATTCGGCGCGGCGTAGCGAACGCGAGTCGTCGCCGGTGCAGCGCCCGGACCGACTTTCATGATAACTGCATCCTTTTCCAGATGGCACTTGTCGCCCTTCGCAAGCTTCTTCATGTCGACGGTGACGAACTTGCCGCCTTCGTTGAGCAGGGTGACGTCCATCGCACTCGGCATAAATGCCAACTCGATGCCGGCGTCAGCGTCAGCCGCGTGCGCCGAGAACGGAAGTGCAACTGCGGCAACAGCTATCAGTATTTGCTTGGTAAGAAATTTCATGGGCGGCGATCCTCTATATCGTTCATCAGTGCAAAGCGGTAACGCGTCGGGACAACTGCTTTGGGCAGTTCATATGTCGAGAATATGTACATTCATCCTACGCCCGGAAATATATCAGGCCGGATGGATTAAGTCGTGGATCGCCGCAATTGCGTTGCCTACGCAATCGTGCCAATGGGCGAGATACACGGAACAGGGGTTGCGGCATGTGCCCGCGACGCAGATCGATTCTGGTCACCTGCCGACTGCACCCCGCTGCAACTGCTCTTCCTCGTGAAATTTCCGGCTGCGAGGAGCGATATCATCCTCGGGCTGAACCAGACGATCATGGCGGCTCTCGCGATGCCGGCAATCGCCGCACTCGTCGGCCCGCTTGGTCTTGGCCAGGACGTCTACATCGCGCTCAGCAAGGCAGATTCGGGGGTGGGGCTGCCCGTGGGCCTGAGCATCGCGATGATTGCGATGATATCGGATCGCTTCATGCGGCGGATGGCGGTGCGATGATGGGCAGCATGAAGCAGCCTCAAGATGATGGCGTGGTTCATCGTGCCGATTGGGTAGTGCTTTCGCGTCGCGCGGGGCCGCCAAAATCGAAGCACTCGGCAATCGCATCGCGGGCCCGGTCCTGGAACGTAGTCTCGCTACGCTGTGCTGTACACGGGAGCAGCTCGTCGATGCGAGCCGTAGTGAGTATCAGCCAAGAAAGTTAGGACGGGTCGCCGTTAACGCTGTCGGCGAGTTGCTTGGTCGTCTGTTGGACGAAGATATAGCGGCCGCCTACGAAGCTAATTTTCGTTCCCGACCGGCCCGATTGATCGGCCTTCTCGAATACTTCAACGTTGTCGAAATTGACGTTGATAGCCTCGCCGGTGGCCAAGTCAGTGCATTCGAGAAATTTCGGCACGGGAACTCCGGCGGTCTAATCCGGCTTCACGACTTTGAAGTCGATCGCTTGGCCGGCTTAACGGCGCGATCGGCGATGCTCTTAGTTGCGACGCGCGTTTTCTTGACGGGCGGCGGTTCGAGAGCTTCGCGTGCGAGACGTTCGGCACGCAGCCGTTGCGTCTTGGTCTGAACAGCGAGCCGCTCGGATTCGCGATCCTGCACGGCCTGAATGGCTTCGCGCTGGCGACGGAGCTTCGCTTCAGCAACTCTCGATTTTGCAGCTTCGCGATCGCGTTCGGGCTTCATTGCATCAATTGCCGTTTGATGCTGGACGGGCTTCGGATAGTTCCACATGAGCTCTAAATGGGGGTTCGGGGTCCATTGTGCAATCCCAAACTGTCTCGCGGCTCTCGCGAAAGGTCCGAATCCGCCCCGTTTCAATTGGATCGCCGTTAGCGCATAGTTCGTTTCAAGGTGCGCGGAGACATCTCCCACCGCGCTCGAGCCGTAGCAAAAGCGCTCCACGATAGGATGACTTCAAAGTGAGCCCCGAGGTGGGGCGGAGCGGGGCTAAGCCCATCGCTTTGCTTCGATATTCGGTCAGGACACCCTGGCAGAAGATGCCTATAACCCTACCTTCGTATCGACTTCGCCGAGGCTCTGTGCCCGGTCGCGTTCATAATGAAGGAAGCTGAGGACGGATAATGATTCAGTGGAAGCCTGTCGGAGAATACATCGAGCCCAATTGGGTCAAACTGGGAACGGCGTTGCCGCCGACACTTTTTTGGCGTCCCAAGCACGGGGCCATCCTCGGCTATATCCGGGACGGCGAACTCTTCGACGCGAAGTGGCTCTATGTTTGCGACAGCAACAAAGTGACGGACTTCTCCGCCATCAATGCGCCGGGCGACAACATCATCGATCTGGATGCTCATCGAACTCCAGCGTGATTGGTGAGCGGCTCGTTTGAGCATTAGACAATTGCCATGTGCGCCGGCCGTTTTGTTCGGGCCGGCGCGGCGCGCCATTCGACTTAAAAAATAAAAAAGGTAGCTATGCGCGCCACAACCGCGCAAGGTCATTCGATCATCGGCAAATTTCCGCCGGCGTCGATGGCTGAGAGATGCTCGTGCTCCCGCCTGCCCATGGAGGAAGCCATGTACGCCCGACCCCCGTTCACTCCCGACCAATTCGCACTTTGCTATCGTGCATATGCCGCGGCGTTACTCGACATTCAAAATCAACCGGATGAGCCGAACGGGGCGCCGCTGGCCGACAGCATGTGCCTTATGCTCGCCCTGCGCGTCATAGAGGCGTCGGCGAACGGCGTGCGCGATCTTTCGGGTCTCAAGCGGCACGCGCTTGCCGACTTGGCCCAGCATTGAGCGCGACGAGGCAAGTCACATCAGGGATTATTCGATGAAGCTTAGGGTTGGTTGCGAGTTGAACTATATGTTCCCTCAGGCGACCCCCGCCATTTTAATGCTCAATATCCACTACACACGCGTTTCCGACCTCGCGATGCCTGACAACATCATCGTCAGTCCGTCGGTGCCGGTCTCCGGTTACCGCGATGGGTTCGGCAATTGGTGCAGCCGGATCGTCGCCCCTGCGGGACGTGTACGGATTTCGACGGATGCAATTGTGAGCGATTCCGGTCTGCCCGATCCGGTGATGGCCAATGCGTGGCAGGTTCCGGTCGAAGAGCTTCCTGAAGAGGCGCTTGTTTTCCTTCTCGCCAGCCGTTTCTGCGACAGCGACCGGCTGCTGGATTTAGCCTGGAGCCTATTTGGTCACGCGACGCCGGGGTGGGGGCGCGTGCAGGCGATCTGCGATTTCGTGCATAACCACATCGCGTTTGGTTACGAGCATGCGCGCGTCACGAGGACGGCTTCGGAAGCCTATGAAGAACGCCGGGGTGTGTGCCGCGACTACGCACACTTGGCGGTCGCGTTCTGCCGGGCATTGAACATTCCGGCCCGATATTGCACCGGCTACCTCGGTGACGTGGGTATGCCGCCGCCTTACCCGCCCGGAGATTTCGCGGCTTGGTTCGAGGTTTATCTCGGCAATCATTGGTACACGTTCGATCCACGGAACAATGTTCCTCGCATCGGCCGGGTACTTGTCGCACGCGGACGCGACGCGGCAGACGTTGCGATGACGACAACATTCGGACCCAATACGCTTGAAGGTTTCCGTGTGTGGACGGATGAAATCACGGACAGCGCGTTGCTGCCGGCTTGAATTGAGACCTCTGTTGGCGGTCGCGATTAGGTTTTCGGGCGATAGGGTGCTAAAAGAGTATCCATCGTGACAGATGCGTCGCGCCAGTCGCTGGTGCCTTTGCCTGCCGTTTCTTCGCTCAGTGGAATCGAAGCGAATTCTCCGCCGCGAACTTGCCTAATCGAAGTGTCGCAGAAGGCCGTCGAAGGCATGTCCTTCATCGGCTAAGGGCGCGCGCAATCCACCACCGAATTGGCGTCGCGTGCTGCGTTACGTGTCGCGACAAATCGTTGAATTTTAATGCGCTGGTCTCAAATCGGATCGGGCGCGAGATTGAGGTAAGAAATGTCCAACCCTAGAGTGTCCATCCCGAAATTCAGAGTGGGGCAGACGGTCGATTTTTCTCCGTCGCTGCGAGGGCTCGCGGCGTCGGCGAGGCTGTACAAGGTTACGCGCGTTCTTCCGACCGACGGGCGCGAGCGCCAATACCGGATCAAGACGATCGCTGAAGCGTTCGAGCGCGTTGCCCGCGAGAGCGAGCTGCTATCAGCGTCCGCCGTATGAGGTCGGCGCGGTTGAGGCTGCAACTGCCGACGGGGCGGCATCCGCCGTTAAACAAAAAGTATCTGCACCTCAAACAAGGATGACTTGACCGCCGGAAGCTCCAAGCACAGACTTTCCAGTGTGACAGCTCCTGAACCCTCACCTCAGTCCCCGGCCAGCCACACGCTTCTGGCGATGCTCGGCTTGTGCACTGTTGTGCTGGTTGCAGGCGCCCTCTCGCTTGCACAGTCGGTATTCGCACCACTGGCTTTTGCTCTCTTCATCATGGCGATCGCGTGGCCGCTGCAGAAGGGTCTGCAGACTCGTGTTCCGCAGCTCATCGCTCTCGCATTGACCATGGCGGCCACCATTCTCGTGGTGTTCGTTTTCGCGTCACTGGTCGGCTGGGCAACGGCTCGCGTTGCCCGTTTCGTTGCCAGCGACGCCGAACGCCTGCATTCGCTTTATCGCTCGGTTGCCGGATGGCTCGAAAGTCATGGCATTGAGCTTTCCGGGCTGTGGGCGAATTATTTCAACGTCGACCAACTGATCCGCGTCGCCCAGCAGGTCACTGCGGGCCTCAATACGGCTGTCAGCTTCTCGGTCATCGTCTTCATCTATGTTTTGCTGGGCCTCTTAGAGGTGGACGATGCACGCGTTAAACTTCAGGGCTGGAAGCACGGAAAAATTGGCGAAGTGCTGCTTACCGGCGGCGCAAAGACCGCCGTCAAGCTGCGGCGGTACATGCTCGTGCGGACGCTGATGAGCGTCGTCACGGGTCTGCTGGTGTGGGCGTTCGCATCGCTGGCGGGGCTGCCGCTTGCGCCGGAATGGGGCGTCATCGCATTCGCGCTGAACTTCATCCCGTTCATAGGTCCGTTTATCGCGACTATGTTCCCGACGGTATTTGCCATGGCGCAGTTCGAATCTTGGCAGATGACGGTTCTCGTATTCGCCTGCCTCAACGTCATTCAATTCGTGGTGGGCAGTTATCTGGAGCCGCGGTTCGTCGGCAACGCATTGTCGATTTCGCCCTTTGTGGTTTTGTTCGCGGTCTTTTTCTGGACCTTTCTTTGGGGTCTGGCCGGAGCCTTCATCGGCGTTCCTATCGTGATCGCTCTTCTCACGCTTTGCGAGGAGCATCCGTCGACGCAATGGATTGCCGACCTTTTCGGAGCGCCTCGAACTAATTGGGGGTAGGCGCCGCGACCGTCAGATCATTGTCTGCCTTGAGATCGATGCGCTCGGGCTCGAGCAATGCGAGATTGCCGTCGGCGCCAATGCAGAGATTGTGAAGATAGAAATAGGTATCCCGGTCATTGGTCACGTCCATCACGGGCGATGGCGCCGAGACGATGACGAGGCCGCCGCACAAGCCGATCCAGTCGATATGGCGATGGCCGTGCATGATGATCGCTTTGCCTGATAGTCGCTGCAGGCGGCGTACGAACCAGGTTCCGTTGACGAGCGCGGTGCCGATACGTTCGGACATTGCCTTCGCGGCCGTCGGATATTCGACCATGTGATGGTGGAGCGCGAGTATCCAACGGGCGTTTGGAAATTGCGCGGTGACCTTCTCGATGGCGCGCGTCTGCTCCTGCGTTACCAAGCCGAGTGCGTTTGTGAATGAGAAATGCGTTTCAGCGGTTGAATCGAGAAGTATCACGCCGATCCCATCGTCGTTTTCCGGAGGGAGCACCATGGGAAACGCCTCAGGCCATAGTCCCGCGAGACCCCACGACAGGCGCACAGTTCCCCTGTCTGAGAATTCGGCGATCTTTTCGGCGTGAGGCTCAAGAAATTCTTCCAGCGTTGCGCCAAGTTTTCCTGTTGCATCATCGACGACGTGCACGCGATTGCCTTGCAGACTCGCCATCGTCGAGAGCGCCCGCATCTCACGCAGTCGCCGCTTGGGGCTCGTCGGCAAATCCAGGCGGGCAGGATTGGCGCGGTCCACGACGTTGAGGTCGTGATTACCGGGGAGGATAACCGTCAACGCCGCCAAATGCGGGTAAGGTGACAACGCGTCGATGAATTCCGCCCATTCCGGAGAGCGTCCTGCATCCGTGATGTCTCCGGTGATCAAGATGATATCGAGGGGGCGTTCTCGATGTTCCGCGTCGAGCTTTTCGAGCGTTTGCTTCAGGCGTTCGTTGCCTCTCGGACCAGAACGTCCGCCCTCGATGCGAAAGCCGAATCTTTCCCCAACGACATGAATGTCGGACAGATGCGCCACACGCCAAATTCGTCCTGTAGCAGGCGTTGGTGGATAGCGCGGAAGATCGCGCGGCTGCGGCATGATGGTGTCCGCCAGGCCCCAAACCAATCCAGCAACGGCCAGATAGGCGGCGACGATGACGACACTGTTGTGAAGCGCGATGTGCGCAAGATTTGATGGGGACGAGAGATCGGCCAGCGATCCGATCCAGCGCGTGCCGGGCCAAGCGAGCGCGATAATCCATAGCGACGCAGCGCAAATCAACAGGCCCGCTACGGCGGCGCTGACGGCGCGTGCGATATCGCGCGAGCGTTGATCGACATTGGCCGGCAGAAAGCGCTCCGCAAGTTGGCGCAGCGCTTCGCGCGATAACGCATAGGCAGGTTGAACAGCGAGCGCATTCAATGACCAGAAGTTCGCCTCGATGAGGCGCCACAGCGGCTTGCCGCCAAACCATCCAATGACAATAAGGATTGCCAAAAGGATGGGAGCCAACAGGCCCGTATAAATTTCGGCCGCTTTCGACGAGACGGAACTGATCCAGATCGACGCGAGCAGCGGCCCCGCTCCGAGCAGTAAAGCCGGCAAGACAATCAAAATTACCCACGCGGCGACGAGCTTCGGCAAGCTTATTTCGGCCAATAGACTTCCGGCCAAAGAAATCAGCGTGCGCCGTTTGGTGCTTGATGCGTCATCCTCGACATCACCCTGACGCGGGTCGACGATCGGGAGCATTGCGTCTTGCCTCCTATGCAACTGGATCGGCTGGTTGGCGGGTGACGAGGAGCCCATCAGAATGTTCCAAACGCCGAACCCAGAACAATCACTGCAGCCAAGGCAATGATTGCGCCGACGATTGCGACCATGACGATGTCAAAATAGCTTTCGCGATGCGTCGTTCCGCAGACGGCGAGAAGCGATACGACCGCGCCGTTGTGCGGCAGGCTGTCGAGTGTTCCTGAGCCTATCACGGCGACGCGGTGCAGAAGCGCCGGATCAATCCCGTGTTGTGCGGCGAGAGCCATATAGGTCGGGCCGAGCGCATCGAGCGCAATCGTCAAGCCGCCCGACGCCGATCCGGTCAATGCGGAAAGAATGTTGGTGGCGACGGCGAGGGAGACGAGCGGACCGCCACCGATCGATAGAACCCAGTCTCGTACGATCGCAAAGGCTGGCAGCGCCGCCACGACCGCGCCAAAGCCCACAAGGCTTGCGACGCTGAAAGCCGGCAAGACGGACGCGTTGGCTCCGGCGTCCACGCTCTCGCGAAGGGCCGGCAGTCGTTTCCGGTTGATCAAGACGAGCGTCAAAATCGCGGTGAAGAGCGCGACGACCACGGCCCACACACCGCCAACGGCTGAAAGAGATGTCGAACCCCACCGGGGATCCGCCAAGAAAGCGGCGTTCAAGCGCGGCAGGACCAACATCGACATTAGAAAATTGACGCTCACGACCACGATCAAAGGCAGCGCTGCCAGGGCAATAGGCGGCAAAGCTTCGCTGCGATGGCCCCGATGGATTTCGGCCGGATCGAATTCTCGAGCGGTCGTTGCGAGTTCGCGCACACGTTCATTAGTCACTGCCGCATCGACGTCCGCGCCCGGAGCGCCGCCGCTTTCATCGGCGCGGCGTGCTGCGGTTTCGGCGCGACGGAGCCACCACAGGCCAAAGCCGAGCATGATGGCGGACGCAATGATGCCAAGGCCGGGAGCGGCGAACGGTGTGGTGCCGAAGAACGGCATCGGGATCGCGTTCTGGATCGCGGGTGTTCCCGGCAACGCGGACATGGTGAAAGTCGAGGTGCCGAGGACGATCGCCGCGGGCATGAGCCGAAGCGGAATTCCAGCGTCATCAAACAACGCTCGGGCCATCGGCGCCAGTACGAAGAACGCTACGAAAAGGCTGACGCCCCCGTAGGTAACGATCGCGCCGGCCAGGACAACAGCGAGTATCGCGCGCTTCGCTCCGAGCTTCTTTGTCATGAAGCCGGAAATGGCAGCGACCGAGCCGCTGTCTTCCATCAGCTTGCCGAAGAGCGCGCCCAGCAGAAAAATCGGGAAGAACTGCGCCAGGAATTGCGCCGCGCTCCCCATGAAGGTTTGCGTCCAGTTGGCGAGCAGCGGTTCTCTCGCGAATGCAGCAGCAATGAGGGCGGCTGCGGGCGCCAGCAAGAGTACGGTCCAGCCACGGAAGGCAAAAAAAACGAGCAGGCCCAGGCCGATCAGGATGCCGAGAAGACCCACAGCGTCATACTCCTTCGAGAAGAGTGTCGAGGTCGAAAGAGGACCGTTGGCCTAAGTTTTTTCCGTCCGTCTCTAGAAATGCTTCCGCCGCGCGGCGCCCTTCATCGCGCAGCATGCACAGAAACTGCCACTCGGCGTTGAGCTTGGAGGAATAGCCGAGCGCGACCATCGCCTCACTTGATATGCGATGAATGCGCATACCGGCCCAAAGTGCGCCCTCGCAGTCGCCCGTATTGGCCACCTGCCGTAAAATTGCAATCATGCGCAATTCCTTCATCAGAACGGAATTGAACGAAACCTCGTTGAGCCGGTTGAGAATATCGCGCGCGGATTGGGGTATTTCAGGACGTTCGATCGGATTGATCTGAATAAGGATCGTATCTTTGGACGTGCATTCGCGGACGAGAGGCGTGATCGTCGGGTTGCCGGAATAGCCGCCGTCCCAATAGCTTTCGCCATTGATATCGACGGCCTGGAACAGCGTCGGCAGGCAAGCGGACGCGAGGAGGACTTCAGGAGAGATATCGGCGTTTCGAAACACGCGGCCCTTACCGGTTCGCACATTGGTCGCGGTGACGAACAGCTTGATATGCGCCTGCGCCAGCCGATTGAAATCAATGTTTTGGAGCAGGATATCGTGAAGCGGATTCGATCCTGACGGGTTCAAGTCGTACGGTGAGAACACGCGAGACATCAGATCCATCGCAACAAAAGCCGGGGAGGTGTCGAGCGTCCAACGTCCGAGCATCACATCGAGAGGCGTTCGCTGAAAGGGGCTGAGCAACGCCGCGTGCGATACGTTGCGCCAATATTTTTCCAACGCGGCGCGCGCTCCCGCGGCGCCACCTTCTGCGTGGCCATCGACGAGAACGGCGGCATTCATGGCGCCGGCAGAGGTACCGGAAATGCCGTCGATATTCAGCCAGCTTTCCTCAAGCAGGCGATCCAGGACTCCCCAGGTAAACGCACCGTGGGATCCGCCGCCCTGCAAGGCGAGGTCGATCGAGCAGGACTCTCGGCCGGTTTTCCGGCGAGCGTTAGAATTTTTAGTCGCCATCGTCGCTCACGTTGGACCCAAAAACTCGTCGCCCGCCTGCCGGACCGCAAGAAACAACTGGCGACGGCGTTATGCCGGGACAGAATTTCTTTCCTGCCGCAAGCGGCCACCGAGCGAGATCCACCACACGCCGTGGAGCATGAGATCGATACCGACCAGAAGACCCAGAACCCACAAGCCGCTCACTGGCCATTGCGCGAGTATGACAAGACCCGCAACGATGCCGACGATGCCGGAGATGAGCAGAAGCGATCCGAACCACTCCCAGTACTGAAAGGCTTGGAAGATGCGTACGAAGCCGGAGGCGATCAGCGATACTGCGAAGACAAGCGTGAGGATGACGGAAGCTCGAGCAGGGTCAGTTATGAGCATCAACCCGCAGATCACGTACAGCAAACCGACGAGAATCCTGAAGGCAAAGCCGCGCCAATGCTGCGCGGAGAAGGCCTGAAACACCTCGGCTACTCCCGCGACGGCGAGCAGGATGCCGATGAGAAAGGCGCTGATAACGGTCGCCGCAACGACATCGCCGAGAACGAAGAGGCCGGCAAAAATGAAGATGGCGCCGACGAGAATAGCGCCCCACCAACTGGGATCTGCCGCTTCCGAACGCGTCTCAAGCATTGGTCTGGCTGTCATGACGAACCTCCCGAACTTCGAAAAAATGGCTGTTGAAACGATGGCCTGTAATCGGCCTCCTCGTTTGGGACGAGGCGCCGATCACAATCGCGATGACGAGGATGAGCTTGGAATTCGTTACTTATCGGTAGCGTTTGGCGAGGTCATTTTAGGCACCTCGTTGCTCATGGAGTTCGTCGCCGGGAGTTTCCCGTCGTCACCCATTCTGTGGGCGGTGCCATCCGTGCCGGTGCTCGAGCCTGTACCGGCGCCCATATCCGGAACGCGGTCGCTGACGGCGCCGCTCGCCGGAAGCTTGCCGCTGTCGCCCATGGTATGAGATGAGCCGGCTGCGGCGGGAGTATCTTCAGCTGTTGCGGGAATAGTCGCCGCGCCCATGAGAAGCGTGGCAGCTGCAGTCGCAAGAATATATTTCATCTTTGGACTCCTTGGTTATTTCTCCAAGTGTCCCCCGTCTATTCCCCAGTATAGAGACGATGCGTTATCCGTCGTGAAGAATAATTTTTTAATGGCTAATAGCGTTAATCCGGGAATCGCCAACTTAGAAGGGATTTTGCGGTTTACGGCGCAGTTGAGAAGTGCCGGGATTCATCACCTCCGCAGCGCAGAGCCTTTTCCGATTGGTACTGTCCGCGATCGCTGCTGCTGAGCATTCGCCTTCAACGGGGTGCAGCCCCTGAGGCCGATTGGCTTGACGAATATCCGAGTGCTGGAGCGGGGAAGGGATTCGAGCCCTCGTATCCGTCACGGGCGGGCCGTCGCCAGCGCACTTTTCGCGTCGTTCCGGACGGCTTCTAGAGCCAGGATCGCATTGTCGACAAAACGATCAATCTCTATTGCTGTCATCAAATGCGGAGAAATGGGTAGATCAGCCACTCGGCTAAGGGCGCTGGATTTCACATAGATTTAGACAAAAGCCGATGTCGGACGGGCGTCGTCATCGCCTGCAGAAAAGTGGAACCCAAAGCGGCCTTTTGTTTCTTCGATTTGCATCTCGGATCTCCCACAATCTAGGGCGGCCAGCGCTACAGCGGAGACGGCCGGTATGCTCAGCGGTCGCCTTTGATGTAATGTTCGAGCTGCTCGATAATGTACTTTTGATCTGCAATGACGCTTTTGACCAAATCGCCTATCGAAACCAATCCGACAAGCGTCGTGTGCTCAAGGACAGGAAGATGGCGAACAGACTTCGCTGTCATGATCGCCATGCACTCTTCGACGGTTTGATCGAGTCGGGTGCAGATGATTGTCGTCGACATGATCTCCCGCACTAGCGTTCTGGGAGAGGTCCGCCCCTTCAACACGATCTTTCGCGCGTAGTCTCGTTCGGTGATGATCCCGGTGAGATTGCCATCGTCGATGACGACTAACGCCCCAATGTGATGCTTCGCCATCATCTCGAGTGCGGTCAGCACGGAAGCGTCTGGATGAATATGATAGACTTCACGCCCTTTCTGTTCGAGCACATCTCTTACGGTTGCCATCTTACGTTACCTCTCGAGATCTTGCGGCAACCATCCACGGGTATCTTAAAAACCTCATCCGTTACGGAGGCTCAAATCCCCCCTCCAGTGACTGCTAGGACTTGCCCTGTCACTCCGGCAGACGCGTCGCTTGCCAGAAACGCAACGGCTTGAGCAACATCATCGCGTCTCGCCCAATGCTTGAGGTCTTTGGGCTTCATTGCGGCGATGTTGGATTCGGTATCTACGAGTCCGGGCGCTACAGCATTGACTCGGATACCCACGTCACGACCTTCGAGTGCGAACGTTCTGGTAAGGGCCTCGATGCCCGCTTTGGCGCAATTGTAGGCGACCATATTGGCCTGAGGCAGTCCGGCACGGGCGAAGTTGATGATGGTTCCACCCCCACTATCCCGCATGCGGATAAAGGCGGCGCGCGAGCATAAAAATGACGACAAAAGATTGTTGCTCATTTCATGCTGCCAGTCGGCCAAGGAGTGCTCTACTGCCGGCTTGTAAACCGTGAGCCCACCCGCCAAGTTCACCAGAATATCGATTCGACCGTATTCCCGAATCGTCTGATCGATCGCCTCGTCCACTTCTTGCTCGTTGGACAGATCGGCGGCCAGCGCCAGAACGCGAGCACCCCTTGAGCGAAGCTCTGCCGCCCGTGCCTCGACATTGGCCCGATTGCGAGCCGAGATTGCGAGACTCGCGCCAAGTTCGGCCAGCGCTTGGCATGCCGCAACCCCGATCTGTCCGCTCTTACTAACCCCCGTGACAAGAGCGATCTTGCCGTTCAACCCGCTCGCCATGGCCATCTCCTGTTACCCCTCTGTCTCTAGATCGGAGTGCAGATTGACAGTCAGTCCTCATGCGGAACGAATGCAACATGAGCGACCTTGCTCTCGACTGATGTCACACCTTCCACGCCCTGTAGCAAACGCACGGCTTCAACGATCATCTGTTCATCCGTCGTTGCTCCCGTGAGCAGCACCTTGCCGCTGAAAACATGCACGTCAAAGCAATTTTGAGTGGAATTGGCGCCGAACTGTCGTTCCACGGCAGTCCGCGCGCGAAGCGAGATGATCTGGTCCATCAGCACGCCGCGGGATCTTGCGGTCTCCTGAAATGTCGAGCTCTCCGCCAGGCGAACGATATGTTCGACGCAATCTGCCACCGGGACCCGCGCGGTATTTAGCACGATCGCATAGAGCGACGGATACTCCCAGTCGACGCCAAAGAGCCTTTGTATTGTTCGATTGTGAGCAGCGTCGCTGCGCTCGATTTCTCGCCGTGCGTTTGCGGCGATCCCAATGCCGAGCCGCTCGATCAGGACACTTTCGCGAAATAGCATCGGCGCGCAGATGCGCACGCATATGACATGCGGAACGGACTTCAGGAGGTAAGTGGCGCCCCAGCCCCTGATCAGGACGTTTCCCTTCGCCGCCAATTCCAGGATTTCTTGAGCCGTATACCGGGACATTCGCTTGCGATCGAGCGTCCACCGCTCAAACAACGACGTCTCGCCTTCGAGAAATCGATGCACCTCGGTTTCCGGCATGCCGGCTCGGTCGGCGATGTCATGCTCGACGATCTCATGGTGAACGATAGCGAGGCCCAATCGATTTGCGAGGCCCGCCGCAACTTCACTTCCGCGCGTCGCCGTTTCGCGCGTCATGGCAATGACAGCCATCGTATCCTCCTTTGCGGCATCGCGTGCCGGAGGATGTGCTTGTGGGCCCGACGGCCCGCCAAGCAACAATGCAGATACTTAGACCTCGCGCTCGCCGCTCAATGGATCCATTCGGAAAATTTTAGGCCGTTGTTTGCGCCCCCGCAACTCGGAGGGAGTGCCGCGCCAGGGTTACTGAAGCTCGGCTCGGGCGGTGTATTGCATCGCGGTAACGCGGGCGCGATCGATCCAATTTTCCGATTCCGGCGTCCCCGTCCTTGAACGCGCTAGACGGTCAATTACTTCAAATACACAGACGCGAATCCCCCTGCTGGGACTCGCGATGTCAACCAGAGGAGGTTGGCAATGGATGCAAGACAAAACATCACAAGCGACTGGCAGGACTCGGTCGACGTCCTGCTCGGAATAGCGTTGTTCGTCTCACCTTGGGCGCTGAACTATGCGACGGAAGGCAACGCAGCACTGAATGCACACATCGTCGGGGCCGTCATCACGTTGTTGGCTCTGGCGGCTCTGTTTGCCTTCCGCGTCTGGGAGGAGTGGATCAGTGCCGTCTTGGGCGCCTGGCTGATCGTAGCGCCGTGGGTGTTGAACTTCAGTGGCCATGCGGTCGCGACGCGTACTAGCCTGGTGATCGGCATCGCCGCCGTCGTGCTCGCGCTGTGGTCGGCGAACGAGCACACATCAGGCCATATGAGCGCCTGAGCATTTTGGGAAATGCCGAATTTGCGGCGCTGACGGCATCGTTCGCGTCGTGTTGGCCTCCTAGCGAAATTACGGTGCAGGATTCTTCGGTTGAAGGATCGATGACCTCCTGATCTCGCGCCTTGCGGGGCGGCACTCACGCGCGAAAATCCGGGCCTCAATTCTTGATTGTTCCCGGATCGGTTTGTTGAGGATCATGCTGCTTATCGTTCGCGGCTCATGCAACCTTTCGGACTGTCCCTGAGTGCATTTCACCGAGAAGCTCTCGAACGTTTTCTTCAGTTAGTGGAATTGGATTTGTGCCAGCCGTCGGGTCAACGACCGCGAGCCTTGCGATATCTCCAAATTTCTCCTTCTCGACACCCAGATCGGCGATCGTCGCGGGGATACCTATTTCTGATCTCAATTCGAGT
The DNA here is from genome assembly GCF_902712875.1 of Hyphomicrobium sp. ghe19. Lineage (NCBI taxonomy): Bacteria > Pseudomonadati > Pseudomonadota > Alphaproteobacteria > Hyphomicrobiales > Hyphomicrobiaceae > Hyphomicrobium > Hyphomicrobium sp. ghe19. The sequence goes on from NZ_LR743509.1 coordinate 621,995, forward strand.
ATCCAGTCGTTGATGGCTCGCACGGCCGCACTCCCTGATTTGCCTACTGACAAACCGAGATAAGCGGCTAGCCGCTGCATTTTCTCACCAATGGCTGGCGCATTGAATGCGAGAACATAGGGCATCACCACGCCGTTAGTCAGTCCGTGATGCACGCCGTAAATCGCGCCGATGGGATGGCTGACGGAGTGGACGGCGCCTAGGCCTTTCTGGAACGCAGTTGCGCCCATCGTTGCCGCCGACATCATCTGACCGCGAGCCTCGATGTCATCTCCAGCGCGAACCGCGCGGGGCAAATAGTCCTTCACCAGGCGCACGGCTTCCATCGCGATCGCATCGGCCATCGGATGATAACTCGGTGCGCAAAACGCTTCGATCGCATGTGATAGGGCGTCCATGCCCGTTCCGGCGGTCAATGAAGGTGGCAGGCCCACGGTCAGCTCGGGATCGAGGATTGCGATGCGAGGCAGCATCGCAGGGTGAAAAATAATTTTTTTAACGTGGTTGTCGGCGTCGCTGATGACGGTGGCGCGTCCGACTTCCGAGCCGGTTCCCGCCGTTGTCGGGATCGCAATGATGGGCGCGATAGCATCCGCGGAGGCGCGCCGCCAGTTATCGCCAATATCTTCGAAGTCCCATACCGGCCTCGATTGGCCTATCATGAGGGCAACTGTTTTGCCCACGTCGAGGGCGCTTCCACCGCCAAAAGCAATGACGCCATCGTGTCCTCCCTGGCGATAGGCCGTCACGCCATCCGCGAGATTGACCGAGGTCGGATTACCCTGCAGTGCATCGAAGACGCGGGCCGCGATCCCGGCGTCCTGCAAGGAGGCCAAGGCCGAGTGCACCATGGGAAGGTTTGTGATGCCTGGGTCGGTGACGAACAACGGCCGGGAGATGCCAATCTCCTTACACGCCGAAGCCAGTTCGCCAATTCGACCAGGACCGAACCAAACCTTGGTGGGGTAGCTCCAGTTCGCAGACGCAATTGTCATCTCTCGATCCTTCTTTCGTGTGCGGTTGTTTGCATATTTGCAGAAATGGCTTTGGCAATTTCGATCAGCGCTTCACGCGCGCGCGGCACTCCGCCCGACATCGCAGTGAAGGCGTGTGGCAGCGACGGATAGTCGAGCGTCTTGACCGGATTGCCTTCCCGCGCGAGACGCTGCGCGAACGCAATGCCTTCAGGACGCAGCAAATCGTTGCCCGCGTGGACCATTATCGCTGGGGGCAAATTTGCGAGGCTTGTAGCTCGGTTGACCGAGCACCTAGGATCGTCGGCATCTGTTGGAGCGCGGGTATATTGGTCCGCGAACCAAATCATGTCTTCACGGGATAAGGGGTAATTGCGATCGTAAGGAGTGACCGGCATCGCGCGCCGGTCCATATCAACCACCGGATAGATGAGCAGTTGCATGCAGGGCATGGGCTGGCATTGATCGCGCAAGCAAAGCGATGCCGCGATGGCAAGGTATGCGCCCGCGGAATCGCCACCGATCGCAACGCGGTCCGCGTCCGCGCCGATGCGATCAGCCGTTGATCGAACCCAGCGGAACGCGGTCAAAACGTCTTCCACTGCCGCCGGAAAGGGATGTTCGGGAGCCAACCGATATCCAACGGACAACACGAGGCAACCGCTGTGCTCCGCGAGAATGCTGCATGCGGTATGGCAAGTTTCGAGATCGCCCAGCACACAGCCGCCAAAGTGGAGATAGATCAACACCGGCTTTCGATCTCTACGCTCGCCCTTCGGCCGGTAAAGACGGGCGGGAAGCGCCGTAACCGGATCATCGATCTCAAGATCTGAGACTGAGGTTTGTCTCGATGCAGGTCCTTCCAGCAAGGATAGCGACAGGAAAGCCGGCTTCCTGCGGTCCTCGACTGTGTCCCCGCTCGACCTGGCGAAGCGCTTCATAATCCAGGCATGGATACCGGCTCGCGGATCTATTCCCCGCATCTGGCGGGCAAGCGATGTGAACCGGAAAAAATAGGAGACCATCGGCAGCGCTGCTTGGAATCCGCACCGCAGCATTTTCCAACTTTTTCGATTCCAGCCATCCGCATCGTCGGCGAGAACGCTGTCGGCTTCACCTGAGACCGCCATGCTTTTGCGCCTCAAGATCTGAGCGATCGGTCAGGCAAGCCGATCACACGGAGCCTTTGTGCGTGCATCTTCTTCAACAATCGAAGGGTCATTTCAGCTTCTCGGAACCGACGATCGCACGAACGCGATCAGGCGATCACTTCCGGCCGTTCAGGTATATTAGTAGTATATTGGTGTCGTCAATTCGCAAGTTATGTCTGTAAATGCGATAGTTCTTGATGCAGTGCAGCGCCAGAAATTCGAGCGAAGTTCCTGCTAAAAAATATTGACAATATATTCTTGAGAGGCCTTACTGCCGCGATCTTGGATTTCGCGATCGAGGGTTTTTGTGCCCAAAAAGAGAGAGCCGTTTCGACTGCCCCAGGCCGAGGGCGAGCGAGAGACGCAAGCCACACAGGCTTATCATGCAGTTCGCGCGATGATCCTTCGTTGCGAGCTTCAGCCCGGCTCGGTGATCAACGATCGTCTCCTTACTGAAAAAATCGGCTACGGCCGCACACCGCTGCGCGAAGCGTTGCTTCGCCTCGCGGGTGAAAGGCTCGTTCTCTTCCCGCGCAACCAGGTGATCGAGGTTGCGCCCGTCGAGGTTTCGGAAGTCAACAACCTCTACACATTGAGGCTTCATTTGGAGAGGCTCGCGTGGCGGCTTTGGCTTGAATCGGCGTCCAGCAAGCAGATCAGCGATCTGTCGCACACCTTCGACAGCGTGCCGGCGCTTACGCGGGAAGGCGATGTCGAAGGCCTTCTTCATCTCGATTTTGCATTTCATGTCCGGGTCTATCAGGACTGCGGCAATCCTTTTCTGACCCAGGCGCTCTACAATCTTTCGGGCCTCACGTACCGCCTCTGGTTCATGACCAACACCAACGACGTCAAGGCGCAGGCCGCGACGGCGCGATCTCATGGTCCGATTATCGAAGCGATCCGGCGACGTGACGCTCGCGCCCTGGACACCGAGATCGCGCGTCACATCTCGGAAGCCTACGACGCCATCATGAACAAATTCCGTGTCAACACGGTGAGCCGAATTGGCGAAATTCCCATTCAACTGCTGACGAAGGAGGAGAGTAATGGACTGCGTGACGCGTAGATTACACCGTCTGGTTACGGCCGCGGTTGTTGGAAGTTTTGCATTCTCCAGCTCTGTGATGGCCGGGGGACAGCTAACTGTTCTCTGTTGGGAAGGGTATGCGGACAAAAGCTTCGTCGAGCCCTTTGAAGCCCTGTCCGGCTGTAAAGTGAATGCGGTCTATGTCGGCACAAACGATGAGATCGTATCGAAGATCATGAGCGGTGGAGGAACCGCCGATCTCATCTCGCCATCCAACGACACGACCATGAGGCTGGTGAGCGCCGATGCCGTGTCGCCGATCGATGAAAGCAAAGTTCCAAACCTGGCGAACTTTCTCCCACAGTTTCAGCGGCCGGCGTGGGATGTGAAGGACGGGAAGCTTTGGGGAGTTCCTTACGGATGGGGCGTTATCCGCGTCATCGCAGACCCTGCTTTCGTCGATCCGAAGACGGATACGCTCGGCTTCCTCTGGGACTCGAAATACGTAGGCAAGCTTTCTGTTTGGGACGATATCGAGACTGTCTACACGGCTTCGCGTTATCTCGGATTCAAAAACACGTACGATCTGAGCGACGAGCAGCTCGAGCAAGTCAAGGCCAAGCTCATCGCGATGAAACCGAACATCCGCAAATACTGGTTCACCACCGGCGAGATGGGGACCTTGATGGCCACCGGCGAAGCGGTCGGCGGAAATTCGTGGGAGTCCACGATCGTTCAGCTGCGGACCGACGGCAAGAAGGTCGCCGATCTCATGCCGAAAGAGGGCCGGGGAGGCTGGAGCGATAGCTGGATGATCGTCAAGGGAGCCGAAAACAATCCCTGCGTCTATCCGTTCCTCGATTACGTGTCGTCGGCGAAAGCGCAAGCTCTGGCGCACAAGGTCACGGGCTTTGGCTATCCCAATACCAAAATGGTCGATGAGCTCGATGAGAAAACCAGAGCGGCCTATACCGAACTGGGTATGACCGACCCCGCAACGCTTACCAACATTGATTGGTGGCAGCCGGTGAAGCGCCGAGCAAAGTACCTCGAAATTTGGAACCAAGTGAAGGCGGCGAACAAGTAGTTGTTGATCGTCAAAGGACGTTAGCGCCGCGAGAGGCGTGCCCGTTATTCCAAGCCACTGAGAGATAGGACCTTTGGGTGCGATGACTGTTGGAATTGAACTTCGAAATCTTCGCAAACTCTTTGAGGGTCACGGGCACGCTTCTTGGGCGGTCGACGGCGTCGACATGACAATCGGGGCCGGCAAGTTCGTCACTCTTCTCGGACCCTCCGGATGCGGGAAGACGACGACATTGCGAATGATTGCCGGCCTTGAGATGCCGACGTCAGGCCAAATTTTTCGAGACGGCCAGGACATCACGGATCAGCCGGTCACCGACCGCGATATGCGCATGGTGTTTCAGGATTTCGCGCTGTTCCCGAACATGACGATCCAGGACAACGTCGCGTTCGGCCTGCGCGTAAAAAGCAAGAGGGGCAAGTATACGGAAGCGCAGATTCATCAGCGGGTCGCTGAGTTTCTTGATCTCGTGCATCTCCAAGACCATGCACACAAGAAGCCCCATCAGCTCTCTGGCGGCCAGAAGCAGCGGGTTTCGTTGGCACGCGCGCTCGTCACCGATCCAAAAGTTGTTCTGTTCGACGAGCCGCTTGGATCGCTTGATGCCAACTTGCGCAAGATTATGCAGCTCGAGCTCATTCGCCTGCATCGCGAACTGAACAAAACATTCATCTATGTCACGCACGACCAGGACGAAGCGATGGCGATGAGCGATGCCATCGCGGTGATGTCGCAAGGAAAGGTCATGCAATTTGGCACTCCACGGGAGATCTATGATCGCCCGGCCAATCGCTATGTTGCGTCCTTTATCGGGCACGCGCACATCGTCGACGCGACGATCGAGAGTCAACAGCCGGACTCCGTGACGGTCCGTCTTCGCAACGGCGATCGTGTCGGATTGCGTGGGAAAGCCGAGGCGGCATCCGGAAGCGCTGTCGGTCTCATGCTTCGTGCCGAAGATCTCGCATTCGCGGATGCCGCCGCCGATACGATCGGTGGAACGGTCGTCGATAGCCTCTATCGTGGCGAATATGTCGAGTATGTCGTCGCATTGAACGGTAACTCGGGCGTCGTTCACGTCCATGCTCGCACCGATCTGCCGCCGGTCGTGCATGGCTCAGCCGTAGCGCTGAAGGTGAATCCAGCCAAAGCCCACGTTGTGGTGCATTGAGATGACGGCGATTGAACAGCCTATCGAGCTCGAGAGAACCAGCATCCGCAGCGCCCGTGCGATTGAACGGCGTCGGCTCTTTCTTTGGTTGCTGCCACCGTTGGCATGGTTCACGGTCTTCATGCTGATCCCATACGCCACGCTGCTCTACACGAGCCTTGGGCATGTGGATGACATGCGGTTTATTCCCGGATTGTCACTCGACAATTTCGAGCGCGTTTTCACGGTGGATCCCTACCTCAGTGTCATCATCAAATCGGCTCGGATCGGTTTGATGACGGCCGTCTTTTCCTCGATCGTCGCCTATCCACTGGCCTTCTATCTGGCTTTCCACGTTCGTACGGAGCGGCTGAAGTTCCTCATCTATCTTCTCGTGATCGTTCCATGGTGGGCCAGTTATCTCGTCAAGGCGTACGCCTGGAAAACGATACTCGGGTCGGGCGGCATCCTCAATGTCGGGATGCAGAATCTCGGCCTTGTGCACGAGCCCGTGCGTTTGTTCCTCTACAACGAATTCAGCGTGGACATGACGCTAACGTACATCTTCACGCCGTTCGCGGTTCTGTCGATCTACGCACAGCTCGAGAGGGTGCCGACATCATTGATCGAAGCCGCCCGCAATCTCGGTGCGGACGGCTGGATGATCTTCAGGCGGATAATCCTGCCGATCAGTGTTCCCGGTGTCGTGGCGGGAGCGATCATCACCTTCTCGCTGGCGTTCGGCGATTTCGTCGCCCCGGTTCTGGTCGGCGGGCCAGACTCCGTCATGATTTCCAACGTGGTCATCAATCTTCTCGGCGTGGCTTTTGACTGGCCGTTGGCTGCCGCAATCGGCTTGGTGATCATTACGCTCGGCCTCCTGCTCATCTCGGCGTCGGGATGGCTGGAGGAAAAAACACAAACTCGGTTTTGAGAGATCTCATGCGAGCCTTCGGCAATCGTTCACTCGTGACCGCCTTGGCCATGTCGGTGCTCGCATTTCTGTACGCGCCGATCTTGGTGATGATGGTCTTCTCGTTCAACGACAGCCAGTATACCGGATTGCCGTTCAACGGATTCACGCTCCGTTGGTACGGAGAACTCTTTCGGGACGAACAAATGCTGATGTCCATCTGGAACAGCATTTATGTCGGCCTCGGCGTCGTTGCCATCAGTGTTCTTTTCGGCTTGCCGGCGGCTGTCGCACTCGATCGATACGAGTTCCCGGGGAAGGGCGTGTTCCGACGCATCGTAATGTTGCCGATCGTTCTTCCCGGCATCATCACGGGCATCGCGCTTCTCGGATTTTATCTCACGATCCACCTGCGCCTTTCATTGTACACGATCATGCTCGGCCAGGGCACGGCGCTGATGTGCGTTACGATCACAGAGGTATTCGCGCGACTTCAGCAGCTGGGCAAAAGCCAAGCGGAAGCTGCTGCAAATCTTGGTGCGAACGACTGGGAGGTCTTCAAGAACGTAACTTTCCCGGGCATCCGCTCGGCATTGTTTGGCGCGATGTTGATCGCGTTCTCGATTTCCTTCGACGAAATCGCCGTGACGTTCCTGCTCACAGGACGAGACAATACCCTCCCGATGACATTGTGGTCTCTCCTGCGTCGCGAGGTGACTCCGGAAGTAAATGCCGTCGCCACGCTCATTGTCTTTCTATCGATCATCTTGATCGTTGCCGGAATGTATTCTTCGCGTGGGCAAGCGAATGAACGGGAGGCCTGAATGAACATCCAAGATGTCCGCGAACTGATAGCGAGCGAAAAGATCAACACGGTCATCATCGCGGCGACCGACGCGGCGGGCGTTCTGCGCGGTAAACGATTGACGGTTCCCTATTTTTATCACGCCATTGAGGATGGATTGCACTTTGCATCGTTTCTTTTGGGAACGACAACGATGGACGAAGTGCTGCCAGGGCTCTTTGACACCGGTATCCCAGACGTCAAAGGCATGATCGATCTTTCGACGTTCCGCGTCGCGCCATGGGAGGCGAATACCGCAATCGTCTTCATGGACTGGGCAACGCCCGAAGGATCTCCCCATCCGCTTTGTCCGCGTTCCATGCTCAAGCGCAAGGTAGCTGAAGCCAAGGCGATGGGCTTCAGTTCCAGCGCCAGCCTTGAACTCGAGTTCTACTTGCTGCCGATTTCAATGGCGGAAGTCCGCAAAGGCCGATGGTCTGATATCGAACCTGCCTCTCGGGATATTCACTGCTATTCAATTCTCGAAGGCCATTACTGGGAGCCGATAATCGGCAAGCTACGCGAGTGCTTTCCGAACGAAATCGAAGGATGCTTGCCCGAATGGGGGCAAGGACAGTTCGAGGTGAACCTTCATCACTCCGATCCGGTGAAAATGGCCGACGCCTCGGTCATGCTCAAGCTGGCGACGAAGCAGCTTGCGTCTCAGGCAGGGGCCATGGCGACGTTCATGGCAAAGTTTCGCGAAGACTTGTCGGGATGCTCGGGCCATATCCACATGAGCCTCCAAAAGACCGTCAGCAAGGAGCCCGTATTTTTCGACGCGGATAAGCCGCTCCGTCTCAGCGACACGTTCAAGAACTTCGTGGCCGGCAACATTGATGTTTTCGCGCCCTCGATGATTTTTTATGCGCCGAACGTGAATTCCTACAAGCGTCTGCAATCGATGACGTTCGCAGGGACGACGCGAAACTGGGCTGTCGACAATCGCACGACCGGCTTTCGCGCGATAAACGCAACGCCGCGAAGCACGAGGCTCGAAGTCCGTATGGCGGGTGCGGACGTCAATCCCTATTACGGGTTGTCGATTGCGCTTGGGTCGGGATTGCGCGGCATTCGCCTTGGCCTGATCCCTCCGCCGCCGTCTAGCGGGAATGCATACGACGAAAACGTGGACAAGGTGCCCGCGACCCTCTCAGCGGCCGTCCGATGTGCCGCATCGGACAAGGGAATTCGAGAGGTGCTTTCACCTGAGGTCGTCGACAACGCTCTCCGCATCGCCGATTTCGAGCTGGGCGTATTCGAGCGAACCGTGACGGACCTCGAGCGGCGCCGGTACATGGAAACCGTCTGACCCGATCTTCACACAAGAAAGCGAAATGCCAATGGAGACGATGACCCAGAAGGGGCATGCGGATGATGTTCAGTATTTCGACGTCATCATCGTCGGCGCCGGCATTTCCGGCATCGGCAGCGCCCACCAGCTCAAGAGGGACTGCCCAGAATTATCCTACGTTCTTCTTGAGACGCAGGAGACGTTTGGGGGAACTTGGCATACGCATCGCTATCCGGGCGTGCGTTCGGACAGCGATCTGTACACTTTTGGATACAGCTTTAAGCCGTGGGTGGAGTCACCAATCGCTACTGGCGAGAGAATCCTCACCTATCTAAATGCCGTCGTTCAAGAGGACGATCTCGAGCGCCATATCCGGTATCGTCACCGCGTGATTTCGGCGAATTGGGATAGCACAGGCAAGCGTTGGGACTTGGTTGTTCGCAACGAGCGAACGGGTGAAAATCTTGCATTTGCGACCAACTTCCTTTGGATGTGTCAGGGGTACTACCGGCACGAGGAGGGCTATACGCCGGATTGGCCGGGGATGGACGACTTCAAAGGCCAGATTGTCCACCCGCAAACATGGCCATCCGACATCGACTACACCGGTAAGAACATTCTGGTGATCGGCTCCGGCGCTACCGCAGCGACGCTGATACCGGCGCTTGCCGAGAAGGCAGCGCACGTGACGATGCTGCAAAGGTCGCCAACGTATTTCAATCCCGGGACCAACGCGGACGCGCTGGCGGATCAACTGCGCGCGCTGGAAATCGACGAGAATTGGATCCACGCGATCATCCGGAAAAAGCTGCTGAAGGAGCAGGAGGGGAGACTTCTGCGCGCTCAAAACGAACCTGATGTCGTTGCGAAAGAAATGATCGCAGCGGTCGAAGCCAACCTTGGGCCCGATGCGGACGTGGCGACACACTTCACGCCGACTTATCGTCCCTGGCAGCAACGGGTCGCTTTCATACCCGAGGGCGATTTTTTCCAGCCTTTCCGCGCGGGGAAGGCGTCGATCGTCACCGACATCATCGATCGGTTCACGCCGGAGGGTGTGCGATTGCAATCCGGCAAAACGCTCGAAGCCGACATCATCGTCACGGCAACGGGCTTTAGCCTTTGCGTTTTGGGGGACATTGCGTTCTCAAAGGACGGCACGCCTTTGAGGCTCTCCGATACGGTCACGTATCATGGCATGATGTTCACCGGCGTTCCCAACCTGGTTTGGGTGTTTGGCTATTTCCGTTCGAGTTGGACGCTGAGAGTGGAGTTGATCGCCGACTTTGTGTGCCGGCTTCTGAAGCACATGCGGCTCATCGGGCGAGAAATGGTGACCGTCGAGCTGCGGGATGAAGATCTGGGTGAGCCGGCTTTGCCATGGATCGATGATCAGAACTTCAACCCCGGCTACCTTATGCGCGACATGCACTTGATGCCGAAGCGGCTCAACAAACCGGAATGGCAGCATACCCAGGATTATTTCGCCGAGTGCATCCGGTTCCCCCAGATCAGCTTCTCAGACGAAGTGTTTCATTTTTCTTGAACCAAGGCATTCTGCTCCAACATTGCGCGTCTATACGTGAAGCACACCGAGCAGAGATTAAGCGCAGCACGCCAACGTCGGGGATAAGTCGCGGCGAACAAAACCGCTCAAAAGTCTGAATGGCAGCAACGATCGAGCTAAGCCATATAAATCCTTGGAGCGGGCGAAGGGAATCGAACCCTCGTATGCAGCTTGGGAAGCTGCCGTTCTACCATTGAACTACGCCCGCAAAGCCTGATTTCACTTTGCTTTCGGCCTGAAATCACAGGGTTTTCCCGTACTCCGAAAAGAACATAAAAGCCAATAAAAAACAAGGTGCGCGCAAAAGCGTGCTACGCAGAATGCGAGGGAGCCGGCCAAGAACAAGGTGGTCGGGCGGACGAGTAGGGGCACCCGGAGCCCGTTCGGTGCAATTAGGGTGCACGTTCGCGGTGCAAACCTGCGCCCGACCAACAAAAAGGCCCCAGATTGCTCCGAGTCCCTGATCCTTCCGACCGCTTTGAGCGCATCACTCGGCGGCGACGAGCCGCAAGGGGGCTCTGGCCGTCTGGACGCGGCCACGGGCTTCGACGATCTCTTCCTGTTGGACGGAGACGTAGCGCAGCGTCGACTTGATGTTTGAGTGATCGATCGCCTTCTGGACGAGCTTGATGTTCTTCGTCGCCCGCGCCAGCCGAGAGCCGAACGTGTGGCGGAAGTCGTGTGGGTGGAAGTCCTCGATCCCGGCCTTTGCGCAGGCGGCCGGGTCCCTTTGCAATCGGGCTTGATTGGCAGGGCAGGGCACCATTTTTGCAAATATTGGGCACACCATTGGGGATTTCACAACCTTCTGTGAATTGGCTCGTGAGCGTGTAAGACGCGCTTCCAGGAGGCCGAGGGGAGAGCCGATAGCTGCATTTCAGCGACGAACCGGTTAGTGTCTGAATCGCAGCGAAGAAACTGGAAGAAATGGACCTGGGCGGGGTGAAGAGCGACTTCTGGGAAGTAGAGAAAGTCAGTTGCCCAAAGTGCCACCTTGAGTGTACGTCGGATAAGTCGAAGTTGTAGGCATCGTTTTCACGGTGACGGCGGCAACTTGGGATGCCGGGATCCGCACCCGCAGTGCTCCTGTCCAACCTCGAAGACTTCGAGCTGAAGACGTTCGAATAGCCATTCGCTCACAAGTCCACGGTGAAGCCCGTTAGGACATGCGCATCATGACATCGCGTGTCCAATCGCCTCAAGCTCAAGACTCGGTCAATCGGGAAGTGAATGCGCTCAAGTCGTCTGCTGACCCAAAGCGGATGCGCCCGTGGCTTCTGTTCGTGCAGCGCGGCTTTGATTCATAGAAAGCGCCAGAGCGATCGAATTAGCGTGCGCCGCCATGCGCACATGTACGTCGCTTTTGATTAGGCGGCTTATGCTTTGGAGAGGACCAACAAGTCCCAGGCTGAAATTCACTCCCACCGAAGGGATGTGGATGGGGACCGCGACCGCCGCAAGATTCTCGTCGACTTCGCTGATGCATGTTGCAAATCCCCGTTGGCGGACCAGCCGATAGTCGGCCTTTAAAGCAGCTTTGGTCGTCAACGTCTTCGCCGTCAATTTGGGCAATCGGCCGGCGAGAACGCGTTCGACGATTTCTTCGGGCTGAAACGCCATGATCGCCTTTCCGGATGCCGTAGCGTGGGGCTGAAGCTCCTTTCCCGGGAGGACGAAGCCTCGCCATGGCGTATCGGGCGATTCCATTGCCACCGATTGAATCGTCGTTCCTCTGAGCCTCGCCAAATAAGTCGTTTCGGAAACTTCCTCGCAGCAGCGTTTCAAGATGTTGCGTGTCAGGGTTTCAACAAGCTCGTCGCTCGTCGAGAGGACCGCAAGCCTCTGAATTCGAGGAGAGATGCCATATGACTGCTTTCGGCCACCCTTGGTCTCTACCAGGTTGGCGGCTAGCAAATTCGCGAGCAGGCGGTGAGCGGATTGCTTGGGCAGGCCGAGCAGGACTGCCACCTCACCGAGACTCAAGCCGTCGGCGGACCCGCATAAAATTTCGAGGATGCTGAAATATCGTTCAAGGGGCACCTGCCTCTGCTCGTCGGACGGGCGTTTCAAAAATTCTCTCTCCATTTTTCGACGGCCGCATCTTCTTCCAATGATCGTTGATTGACAACTGCACGCGAGATGCTAACGTTTTCGATAATTGAGATTTATCTCGAAAATCGGGACAACGCAATTGACTGATCGTTTAGTGCTTGCAGGCCGCTTGCTCACAATGGAGCCCGATAGCGCCCCGCATTGGGAAGGTGTGCTGCTTCGCAAAGATCGGATAGTCCGGCCAGTCACGCGTTCAGAGGCGCGAACGGAACTCAAGCATCTTCCGGTGCTCGATCTCGGTGACCGGACAATGATGCCGGGCTTCGTCGACGTGCACGCTCACGCTGAGGTCGCCAGCCGCGCCCGTTTCCGCACTGCCGATTGCCGCGCGCCGGAATGCTCGACGATTTCCGACGTTTGCGACTCGTTGCTGTCCCTCGTCCCGAAAATCGATGAGAACGACTGGATCGTCGGGCAGGCAAACCTATTCTTCGATCGCAAATTGAAAGAAGGGCGTCTGCCGACGCGCGAAGAGCTCGATCGCGTTTCCAAAAGCCGGCCCGTCGCGTTGCGCGCGGGTGGGCACATCACTGTCCTGAATACAAAGGCCTTAGAGGCCATTGGCATCACGCGCGACTACCGGCCGCCACAGCACAGCATCACTGGCAAGCCTGCCGTTGTGCGTGACGCTGGTGGCATGCCGACGGGCGTGGTCAAGGAGATGGATGCTCTCCTGCCATTGCCGGCTCCCAGTATCGATGAGTTGCGCGATGCGATCGCCGCTGGCATTCGCACGTACTTCACATCGCACGGCGTCACGACGATCGGCGAGATTTCCGAGACCATCGATGGTCTCGAGTGCATGAACGAGCTGGCGGAGGATGACGCGTTGCCTGCGAGCATGCGCGTCTACCTTTGGTCTCCGGGCACCATGACCCTCGACAAGATCCGTCATTGGCGTGAGCATCTCCGCATCACAGCTCCGGACGAGGCGTTGCGCGTTCAAGGCCTCAAGTTATTCGCCGACGGCGGATTTTCCGCCAAGAGTGCCGCTGTCAATTGCTGCTATCACGGCGAGCAAGAGTTTCGAGGCGATGTCGCTCTCGATCGGCACTTTTTCGCGCGTGCGTACGATCTAGCGCGTAGGAATGGTTTGCAACTGGCCGTTCACGCCAATGGCGACCGGGCGCAGGAGTGGGTTTGCGAAATGTTGCTTGCGCTCGGGGGCGCCGGCCAGGGTAGAGAGAGGGCGCGCATCGAGCATGCAGGCAACCTCCTTCCCTTGCAGCGAACCAGCGACCTATGGGCTAAAGCCGGAATCGTACCGGTGCCGCAACCCGTATTTCTTTACACGTTCGGCGAATATTTTCCCGATTATCTCGGTGAACACGGGAGTCGCGGACGCTTCCCGTTCAAATCCCTCTTGGCTCGAGGCTGGCATCTCTCGGGGAGCTCGGATGTCTGGGTGGGCTCCGAACGAGAGGCAACAAATCCCTTCTTCAGTATTTGGTGTTGCCTCAAGCGCCAGACCTACTCGGGCGGCTTCATCGACCCGGACGAAGCGATCACGCTCGATCAAGCTCTCCGCATGCACACAATCGATGCTGCTGCGGTCCTCGGAGAAGAGGACCAGCGCGGAAGCATAGCGCCGGGAAAAATCGCTGATCTTATCGCTCTCGATAAGGACCCTCGTGACGTAGACGTCGACGATCTTTGCAAACTCAAGGTCGAATATGTGGCGTCGCGCGGGAAGGACGTGATCTTGCCTACCGAAATCTCATCGAAACACTGAGCCTTCAGCATTCCAGGAGTATGCATATGCGCAGATTGATCTTGGCTGCAGGTGCCGCAGCCGCCCTTGCAGGCGTCGCTTATGGTGCACCGTCTAAGTGGTATCCGATCGCCGTCGAAGAGTGGGAACCGCCGTTTGACATGGCAAGCCCGCGCAAGGCAACGGAATACACCCCTCTCGAGAAAGCCTCGCAGAAATGGAATGTCTGCGTTTCGGTGCCTCACCTCAAGGACGCCTATTGGGTTGCGGTCGATTATGGCGTGACTGAGGAAGCCAAGCGGCAAGGGATCAAGCTGACCGTCGTCGATGCCGGCGGCTATGACAATCTCAGCAAGCAGATTTCGCAGATTGAGGACTGCGTTGCGGCAGGCGCGCAAGCCGTGATCCTCGGCGCGATTTCTGAAGACGGCCTCAACAACATGATCAAGGAGCTCAAGGGTCAGGGCATCCCGGTCATCGATTTCATGAACGGCGTGACGTCGAAAGACATTCAGGCCAAATCGCTCGTGTCCTTCGGCGAAATGGGCTCTGCCGCAGGTCTCTATCTCACCAAAGCGCATCCCAAAGGTTCAGGCGTAGCCAAGGTTGGGTGGTTTCCAGGCCCCGCCGGAGCCGGATGGGTGGAGTCGGGCAATCTCGGCTTTGTCAATGCCGTCAAATCCGGTGACATTCAGATCGTCGAGACCAAGTACGGAGACACCGGCAAAGAGGTTCAGCTGAAGCTCGTCGAAAGCACGTTGGAAGCTCATCCCGATCTTTCGTATATCGTCGGGACGGCTCCGACAGCCGAAGCTGCGATGCAGGTCCTCAAGGAGCGCGGCCTTCAGGATAAGATCAAGATCCTCTCGTATTACATGACGCCGAGCATGGTGGAGGCCATCAAGTCGAAGGGCGTCGTCGCGGCCCCGACCGACTCTGGCGTCATCCAAGCGCGGATCGCCGTGGATCAGGCTGTTCGCATCCTCGAAAAGAAAGATTACCTCAAGCACGTCGGGCCTAAGCTCTACGTCGTCGACCAAACCTCGGTGTCGGCGTTCGATCCGGCATCCTCCGTTGCTCCTGACGGCTTCAAGCCCGTCTTTAACGTGAATTGATGGACCACGAACCAATCACGGCCGGCGCCAAAGCTCTCGATGCGGGGGCGCCGGTCCTTGCGCTCAAAAAAATATCGAAGCGTTATCCAGGCGTCGCCGCGCTCGCCGATATCGATTTCGACCTGAGGTCCGGCGAGGTTCATATCCTTTTCGGCGAGAATGGCGCGGGCAAATCGACACTTGTCCGCCTCATCTCGGGAGCCGAAAGGCCTTCGGCCGGCCAAATCCTCTTCCGGGGCAAGGAGACTGTTTTCACATCAGTCCATGCCGCGAGGTTGCTTGGCATCAACGCGGTCTATCAGGAATTCTCACTCGTTCCAGATCTGACGGTCGCTGAAAACATCTTCCTCGGTTTCGAGAAAGCCCGTTTCGGCTTTGTCGACCTTGACTACATTCGAAACGAAGCGCGGGCGATTTTGGACCGGCTCGCGTTTCCACTTAATCCGAATACCAAGGTTTCGTTCCTTTCCCGCGCCGAGCAGCAGATGGTGGAGATCGCGAAAGCGTTCCGCTCATCTCCCTCGATCCTCATTTTGGACGAACCAACGGCTTCGCTCACCGAGCGCGAGGCCGAGCGATTGTTCGCGCTTATCTTGGCGGCCAAGCAGCAGGGCGTCGCGGTACTCTACATTACTCACCGCATGGGCGAGATCCGCCGTCTCGGTGACAGGATCACGGTATTCCGTGATGGCCGCAACGTGGCGACGGTATCCGCATCGGAAGCGGACGATGAAAAGCTCATCTCGTTGATGACCGGCCGTGTCATCACGCAACTGTTTCCGCACATCGCGAACAATCCGAAAGCTCTCCGGTTATCTATTTCCCATCTCACCAATGCGCGGCAAACGATCCGCGATGTGAGCATCGACGTACGCGGGGGCGAAGTCGTCGGCATCGCGGGCTTGGTTGGCTCGGGAAAAGGGGACATCGGTCGCGCATGCCTCGGGATCGATCGCACCGTTTCGGGCGATATCCAGGTCGATGGCCGCTCGATCACCGGCTTGCCGACCCGCAAAATTCTCGATGCGGGTTTGTATTACTTGCCATCCGACCGGAGGCGCGAAGGGCTTATACTCTCCCTTGGTGCGCGCAAGAATATCGCGCTTGCCGAGCTTGCGACGCCTTTGTTGAGTCGTGCCAACTTCATTCGGCTGGCTGAAGAAAAACGCCTCGGCTCGGATTTGGCGCGGCGCGTCGAACTCAGACCGTTAGATGTCGAGCGCCCCGTCGAGCAGTTCTCCGGCGGCAACCAGCAAAAGATCATGATTGCGAAGGTGCTGGCCCGAAATGCGGGAGTCGTCATCTTCGATGAGCCGACTGTCGGCGTGGACGTCGGGACGCGTGTCGCGATCTACGGCTTCATTCGAGAGCTTTGTGAAAACGGAGCTGCCGTTCTGCTCATCTCGTCGGACATGCCCGAGATTTTACACCTGACGCACAGGACCTACGTCATGTATCGCGGACAGCTGCAGGCGGAACTCAAGGGAGATGAAATCACGCAGGAGAACATTCTGCGGAATTTCTTCGAGAGGGAAATTTGATGAACGATCTTGCGTCCACGCATGAAGCCCGCGCGAAAGGCTTTCTTCACAGCGCCAAGCTGCTGTTTGCGAGGCTCGGGGTCCTGCCCATCCTGCTCGTGGTGGCGATCGTAATTTTTTCGCTGATGTCCGAGCATTTTCTGTCCGTGCGAAATATCACCAACGTCGCGCGTCAGTCCACCTATCTTATCGTCGTGTCTCTTGGCCAAATGATCGCCCTCATTAGTGGAGGGATTGATCTTTCCGTCGGCGTAACGGTCGCCTTGAGCTCGGTGATCTGTGCTCTCACCATGTCAGCCCTGTCGACGGTCTTTCCCGAAAGCATCGTACTGATCATCACCCTTGGTGCGCTCGCCGGCTTTTTGGGTGCATCTCTCATGGGATTGATCAATGGCGTCGGCATCGCATTCCTCGGCGTGTCTCCATTCATGATGACGCTTGGTTTGACGTCGATTGGGTTTGGAACTGCTCTTTATCTGACCGCAGGAATCCCGGTGCACGGGATGCCCGAGGAATTCGGTGCGATCTTCGGCTTCGGTTCTTTCTATGGAATTCCGACTCCAATCTACGTCACGGCGGCTATCGTTTGCGGAATGTCGCTATTGATGAACCGGACAGTGCTTGGACGATATTTTTACGCCATAGGCGGCAACCTCAATGCTGCGCGCCTCTCGGGCATCAATCCGCACTTTTCGCTGCTGGCTGCTTACGTCCTTTGTAGCGCGCTCACAGCTCTTTCGGGGCTTATGCTCACCGCGCGGCTGGCGACTGGCGAAGCCAACATCGGAGCGGCGCTGCCTTTGGAATCAATTGCGGCTTGTGTGATCGGGGGAGTGAGCCTGAGCGGAGGTATAGGCCGTGTCGGCGGGGTAGTGCTCGGCGCTGTGTTCATTGCGTTGGTGCAAAACGGCATGAACTTGGCGCACATCAATTCTTACCTGCAGATGGTCGTGATGGGCGTGATCCTCATCGTCGCGGTGATCGCAGATCGGATAAGGCTGCGGCTGGTCAAAGAGCTTCACGCTTAGAAATTATCCGATTAAAGCTCGTAAAGTCGTCACCTAAAGCGAATTTCGTATTTGAAAACTCATAAATAAACGAATAATGTAGCCCGCAGACAGGCTTTTATGCGGAGATTGTTGATGCGCGCTGAAATCGCGGGTGGGGGCATTGCGGGACTGACAGTGGCTGCCGCCCTTGCAAGAAAGGGCTGGGACGTCCGTGTCCATGAGCGGGGAGAGGAACTCCGCGAAATCGGCGCAGGCATCTTCATGTGGGAGAATGCACTGCGGGTCCTGGAGGCGATCGACGCCTACGATGAGGCGATCTTCGACGGCGAACGGGACGAATACTGGGAAGTCCGCGATGAGCGCGAACGCTTGCTTCAATCTGGATGGATGATGCAGGGAAGCCGGCTGTACACCATCCTGCGAAGCCAGCTACACCGGTCTCTTGCCAATGCGGCCCGTAGAGCGGGCGCAGAAATCGTTACGAACTCGCCGATCAGCGGAGTTACCTCCAATGGCGAACTTCGCCTCGCGTCAGGCGAGCGCGTGAAGGCTGACCTCATTATTGGTGCGGATGGCGTGAATTCCGCCGTGCGAAATTCGATCGGTCTTACTGAGCGCGTCGTCGATCTCGAAGACGGGTGCGGCCGCTATCTCATCGATCGGCGCAAGGACGATGTCGCGGGACGCTCGCTGGAATACTGGCAGGGCGGACGCCGCGTGGGAGTGGTTCCGGTAAGCTCGGATAAGGTCTACCTCTATGTGTGTCGCCCGGCGTCCGACCAAGCCGGTCGCATCTCGCCCGCGGACAAGAACACATGGATTTCGTCGTTTCCGGCACTTCGGCCGTACCTTGAACGCATCGTCGACAACGGCCGATGGGCCGGATTCTACGACGTGACCTGCAAGGGTTGGAGCAAGGGTAACGCCTGCATCATCGGCGACGCGGCGCACGCCATGTCGCCGAACCTTGGGCAAGGAGCGGGCGTATCAATGCAGTCCGGCTACGTTTTGGCTGAGGTTCTGGCCCGACATAAAGACGTTCCGACGGCACTTCGCGAATGGGAAGCTCGCCAAAAGCCGGTTTGCGACGCGACGCAGAAATTTTCCAGGCTTTACGGACGGATGGGAACGCGCTGGCCGCGCGCACTTCTTGACGTGCGGTCATTGGTCGTTTGGGGTATTGGAAAATCAAGCTCGCTACAGAGAAGAATCAATGTAGCTGCTCACACCGATGTGACCCAGGGACTAACAGCAGTTCCGATCTAAATGGTGAGCTAACTTGGCGAAAGGATATGGCCGCTTGCTTCGCCAAAGCGTCGAGGTCGAGGTCTCAGGGCAAGACCTCGACCTAATACGTCAGCTTCAGGTCGATGGCCGCACCAGCTTCAGAGAACTCGCCGAAAGGACAGGCATATCCGAACGCCTGATCAAGGCTCGTATTGACGCTCTGCGCAAACATGGGGCAATGGAAATTACCATTGTCGCCGATCCGCGTCGTCTCGGTTATCCGAGTATGGCACTCGTAGGCGTGCGGACAGACCCCAAAATCGATCCCCGTGAGATTGCCGAAAGCTTTTTTGACATTCCCGGTGTGGACTACGCGGTTGCCGTGGGCGGGCGTTTTGACGTTGTTGCCGAAGTCGTTGCGCAATCCGATCAGGAACTTTTCGACACCGCGAACTTAGATATCAAACGACACGAGGGCGTCAGGAGCATCGAATTGTTCCCGTTGCTGGAGCTTCGTCATCAGCAACTGTCGTGGGATGCTGCGCAAATCGAGCGAATGTCCGTCCGCGATGAGACGGATCATGTCTTGGAGCCCGTCGATTGGGCAATCATTCGAACACTCAGTGTCGATGGCCGCACAAGTTTTCTAGAACTAGCGCGGCAGCTAAATGTCTCAGAGAGTCACATCAGATCGCGCTTTGCAAAGCTCCTGGGTAACGGCCTCATCAAGGTGCAAGCGCTCACAAATCCTTCGTTGTTCGGCTACAAAGCGGTGGGTTGGCTGTGCTTACGCGCGAATGGCAGCGAGCGGATCGGGAAAGTCGCTGATCGATTGGCGACTTTGCCCCATGTGACCTATCTTGCACTGACGGCGGGACGCTTTCAGCTATTCGCTGAGATCGTTTGCAAGAACAAATCCGAACTTCTGAGCTTTGTGGAAAATGAGTTCAGTGGTGGGATCAGCGGTGAGATTTTGCTCTGCTATGATTTCCTGTTTCGCAAGATCAGCTATGGCGATGAATATCTGAAGTGAGCTTTGGCCAACCGACCGGGTTCCATGCTCCGAGCCGTTGCCGCGAAGTAGGTAATTAGCGACAAGCTATTCGACCGAGGTGGCGTTCCTTGTCACTAAAGGCAACCTCCTCACTCACCGCGGTCGTCTGGCACATCCATGCATACTTTTTTGCGCGGCAGCAGATAAGAGTTCGGAAAAGTAGCGATAATGGAAATTTTCGCTAGTAATCCGCTTGCTGATCGCATCCGGACCTATTCAGGACGCTGATCTATCAGACCGAGTAAAGCGACATCGATGCGTGTTGGGATGATGAGTCAAGCCGGAGCAGGGGAGGGACACCGCTCAGCTTTTTCGTCTCGTGGAATTTCCTCAGAACGGATCGATAGTCAGCGAGAGGGCCTTCTTGCTCAATGGTGCCTGTTGGCACCGTAAAATCCGGGCGACCCATATCTTCGTCTTTTGGGAGATAGTGCCCAGTGGCACCCTTGGCGCCCCCAGATTTTTAGACTCCCAAAGAGCTGACTTGATCATCGGGAGTCTATAGATCTACCGCTGCTCAAGACAGACTCGAACAAACGAGTTCCTTGGGCTAGTCCAACAATCTGAGAGAAAGCTATGAAAAACTTGGTGTTCCTTACTGGTGAAGCGACGGTTCTCGCCTCCGAGGGCCAGTACACTGATGCGATGCCTGAAGTCGTCATCGGCACCGTCGACGGGCCCGTTGGGCATGCCTTCGCCGGAATGATGGGGCAATCCATGGGGCATACCCGCTTCTTCGTCATTCGCGATCTCAACCAGCAAGTGCGGCCCGCTGCGCTGATGACATCGAAAGTCACGATTCCGAACAGCGCCTATATCGAGCTTTTTGGCGGCGTAGTGCAGGGGGCGATCGGAGACGCGATCGTCGATTGCCTGAAGGACGGCATTCTACCCAAGGACAAAGCGAATGAGATCTGCATGATCATAACGGTTTGGCTGGATCCCCGCGTTGCTGATCATGAGGAACTCGACAAGAAGGATCTCTATCGTTGTCAGTACGAGGCGACCAAGCTCGCGATCTCTAGAGCGATGAAGGGTGAGCCTACGGTCGACGAGCTGATTGCTAACCGCGATAAGATCAAACACTACGCGCTGGCAGACGTCTTCCCTGGTTGAGATTGGTCACCTTTCAAAGATGGAAAACTCGTGCCCTCGACCTAGCCAAGGTCGGGGCGCGTTCTTTTGCGCCGCAAGAACCGGGTCTTGTTACCGCACTAGCGCCCTTACCTTTTTGCTTAAATTTTGCCCTGGGCGCCAATAGTTTGACCGACCTATTGACGCGCTGAATAAACAGACCGCATTTAAGAGCGTGTCATATGACCGAGCGATGGAGAAGTGTTTGGTCTCGTTTGAGCCGCGCGAATGGGCGGAGGTTGCAGAATCGTTGAGCGCCGCTTCCTGTGAAATCGGCGAGCAGGGCTTCCATTTGAGGCTTTTGGAATTGATGGGGTCGCTCATCCCGCATGAGACCGGATGGATCGTCCGCTATTCGCCTGGTTCCGATCCAGACGTACTGCACACGAAACAAATCAGTTCAAACATCGTCCAGTACTACTTGGGAGCCGAACCGCGCTC
The DNA here is from genome assembly GCF_902712875.1 of Hyphomicrobium sp. ghe19. NCBI lineage: Bacteria > Pseudomonadati > Pseudomonadota > Alphaproteobacteria > Hyphomicrobiales > Hyphomicrobiaceae > Hyphomicrobium > Hyphomicrobium sp. ghe19. Next base: position 643,350 of record NZ_LR743509.1, read on the forward strand.
GACTGACCCTTATTTCTGCTCCTGGCGCTCAAACAGGGTTGCCCGCGTTGAGACCATGGAAACGGCACTTCCGTCGGCTGCGGACAAAAATTTCTACTCCCTCGATTTCATGAAGAAGATGGAGTTCACCGACGAGCTGGCCATTTTCCTTCCGTCAGTCGGCATGTCATGCCTTTCGCTGTTCTTCGAGAGAAAAGCCGATCGTTTCACCAAGGCGGACATCGAACGCATCGAACGGTTCTTTCCAATCGTGCACGGCTTGCATCAGGCGCACACGCGGACGCTAATGACGGCGATGTACAGTGCAGCGCATGCGCCCACGTCCTTCCAAGACAGACCAGCAGCCATTTTCGATCGTCACGGCAAGCTTGTGTATTCGACGCCGAAGTGGCGGCAGCTCGCTGAAACTGAAGTCACGGTAAGAAATATCGAGTGGTCGTTATCGTACGACGAAATCCGCCAGCAACTTGGCGGCGGGACGCTGCCGTTCAAAGGAATTGAACTCGACTGCATGAACTCGATCGCCCCCGGCGGCCTTCTCCTTCATCATGTCGGCGACGGCCTTATGGACAGGGAAGCAGGAGAACGAGCATCGTCGTCGATCGTTGATCAGTTGACGCCGCGCGAACGTGACATCGTCGCGCTAACGCTCGATGGCTTTAGTACTGGCGCTATTGCGCAGCGACTGAAGATCTCTAAAGGCTCTGTTAAGAACCGCCGTTTGCGGATCTATCGAAAGTTGGAGGTCTCCTCCGAGAGGGAGCTAGTCACCACCCTCATGCCATTCGCCAATCAGCTGAAATGCCAGCTGGCGAGCCGGAGAGTGCGCACCCTTCCGTGCAACGTCTCCGAGGACGAAGACTAGCGAGCTTTGGTTCTCGCAAAGCTTTTGGCCGATGCCTCGCGGGCCACCCTGATGCCGCGAAATAGAGTAGCCTTTCCAATAAATATCGACTGCGAGCAAGCCACTGGTGCCAACCGACACCATTGCTGTCTGCCGGTTAATTCTCCGAAATAGCGCCAGAGTTTGGCTTCGGCTGCCGTCTCCAGACGGATGTCGGCCCTGGCATTTCGCAGAAAAAAGGTGACTTCAATGCTCCAGAAAAACGATGAGGAAATCTTCGGGCTCGACCGCTTTCGGCCGAACGACCCCGCGCATTCGTATACCCTTCCTGCAAATCTGTATTTTGATCGCGAGGTTTACGAACTCGAGAAAGAAAAGATCTTCTACAAATCCTGGAACTTCGTCTGTCACGCGAGCCAACTCGCGGCCCCCGGCGCCTATCGCACCGTCAAAATAGGCGATCAAAGTATCGCGATCGTACGCGGTCGCGATGGCAACCTTCGCGCCTTTCACAACGTCTGCTCTCACCGGGCCCACCAGTTGCTCCAGGGTGAAGGAAAGACGCGTGCTATCACTTGCCCGTATCACGCTTGGCAGTACGAGCTTGACGGCCAACTTCGCTCAAACTCCGTGCTGGAGAATGTCGCCGGCTTCAAGACGGAAGAGTTTTGCTTGAAGCCTGTGAAGCTCGAAGTCTTCCTCGGCTTTGTTTGGATCAACATCGACCTCAGCGCCAAGTCGCTCGCCGAAACGTCGGGTCATTTCGAGGCGGACGTCCGCAAATATGTCGACACTCCTGAAACGCTGGTCTACGCGGGCCGCCAGACGTTTGAGATCAAGGCGAACTGGAAGAACGTCGTCGAGAATTTCCAGGAGTGCTACCACTGCCCGCCGGCGCATCCGGCCCTCGTCGAACTCTTCGACCACGGCATCTATCAGACCAAGAACTACGCGATTTGCTCGAGCCACATAGCCCCCGCGCGAGAGGAAAACTCGGCATACAAGGTCGATAAAAATCAGCAGGGCGCCCAGCTGATGTACGCGGCTTGGTATCTATGGCCCAACGTCACTTTCAATGTTTTCCCCGGCCGCCGAAACTTGTCGTTCATGCATATCATGCCGACAGGTCCAGAGACCACCTATGAGCACTGGGATTTCTTCCTCGATGAAGCGACGCCAAACGAGGAAGAGAAGGCTGCAATGGAATACATCAAGGACGTCCTTCAGCCGGAAGATATCGGCCTAGTGGAAAGTGTGCAGCGTGGTCTCCATTCTGTCGCCTACTCTCAGGGCAGGCTTGTTATCAACCAAAAGCTCGTCGGTGAAGGCAGGTCGAGCGATGGGCTAGGCGATCACAAAGCATCCTCTTCCAGCGAGCACGGCATCCACCATTTTCAATCGATCTACTACAACGCCATGAGCGCCGACAGGCGCTGACATATTGCGAGGCACCGGGCGCTGCGCGCGGAGGGCCGTGCGCAGCGTTTGTTTTAAGATCGAAGGACGAGTGATGGCCAACTTTAAGGTATCGATTCCTCAATTCGAGACGACGTTGGAGGTGCGGAGAGGATTCTCGATACTGGACGAGGCGTTGAAGGCAGGGCTCGACTATCCTTATGCCTGCCGTCAGGGCAATTGCTCCTCATGCAAGTCCATATTGCGCAAGGGCACGGTCACGCACAAATCATACGATCCGACTGCGCTCACGGATGAGGAAAAGAACCAAAACGTCATCCTCGCCTGTCGCGCAATGCCCACCAGCGACTGCGAGGTGGAGTTCATAGAGGACGCGGACACATTCACGCCGGCCAAGTACGAGTGCGTCGTGACGTCAATAGACCGCGTGTCATCAGAGATCGCCATCCTCAAGGCCAAGCCATACTCCAGCGCTTCACCCATGTTCTGCGCAGGGCAGTTCGCCACGCTCACCTTCGCCAATCTTCCCGCCAGAGAATATTCGTTCGCCAATCGGCCGGGCGCGGCGGAATTGGAATTTCACATTGAGTATTACAAACACGGGAAGGTCAGTAAGCACGTATACGAGAGGGGCGAACCATCGGATCGGTTTGTCTTGAACGCTCCGTTTGGAAGTGCCTACCTCCGCAAGGAGCATCCAGGACCAATTACGATGGTCGTCGGCGGCACGGGGCTTGCGCCGGCGAAATCGATATTGCTCGACGCCTTGGCATCAATGCCCGGCCGCGAGATACGCATCTATCATTCCGCGCGCGAGGCGAATGGACTTTATCAAAACGAGGAAATGCTGAAGCTCGCCGAAAAGTACCCGAGGTTCGGTTATTTCCCGGTCATTACCAGGGGCAACGGTGTGGATGCTGCCAGGACGACCGACGTTTTTATTGAGCTCAGGCGTCACTTCGAGACGCTTCACGGACACAAACTCTATACCTGCGGTTCGCCTGGACTTGTTGCCAATTGCCAGAAGTTTGCAATCGAGATGGGGGTCAGCCCATCCGACTGTCATGCCGATCCCTTCGTCTCGGCATCCGCGATGGTAGCGGAATAGATCCGTTCGCCGTCTGGGGCTGAGGCAGAGCTCGGGCTTGCCGTTTAGCGGGGGGTGCGGAGGCCTTCCGCTCCCTCGGATTCGACTTCGGCGCATCGACGCGCTTGGAACGGATGACGCGCCGACGTCGGTGTCAAAGGCCTGCTTGCAGATTCACGTTCGACAGTATTCGCAGTGAACCCTCACTTGAGCTGCCAAAAAACTCAGTAGATTCTTGGCTTCGTCATGCTGCGGCTGGCCCGAGCAAAAACAAGGGGCCAGCCGCCAAATTTTGACAGGATCGCGTAGAGGCGATCCTGCACAATAATCACACTGGGAGCCCGAGTGCCGCTTTCCGGCTCGACGCCGCATTTTGGAGGACACGATCGGCGATCATGGCGATCAGCGCCATAGAGATGCCGGCGACGAGCCCGCTTCCGGCATCGGCTTTGCCGAGCGCGATGTAGACTTCCTGACCGAGGTCGGTCGTACCGACCAGGGCTGCGATGACGAGCATCGCGAGCGCATACATGATCGTCTGATTAACCCCGAGCAGAATTTCAGGAACGGCCTGCGGTAATCGGACCTGCCAGAACATTTGCCGTTTCGTGCAGCCTAACGCCAACCCAGCTTCGACGGAGCTGGGCGAAACGTTACGCAAGCCGGCTTCGGTATATTTGATCGCCGGGACGATGGCGTACAGAATGATGGCGATCAGCGCAGTAAAATCGCCGGCCTGGAAAAACATCAAAGCGGGGATGAGCAGAACAAATTGGGGAATGGTCTGCAGACTGTCGTTGATGGGCCGTAGCAGAGCAGAAAGATGATCGTTGTTTGCTGCGGCAGCTCCCAACGAAACTCCGATCACGATGCAGATCGCGACGGCTGCTACGCACAAATAGACCGAGAGCATTGCTGCCGGCCAAAATCCGGAGACTAGAATGAAGAGCTGCGCCAAGAGTGCGAAGGCAGCCGTGGGAAACCCGCCCGCCTGATAAGCCCCGAGGGTGATAATCGCGATGAATACGGGCCAGGGGATGCCGGTGGTGCCATAGAACAAGAGGATCGCCATCGCTGCGATAATCGACGCCGCCGTCCGGCCGGAGTAGACTGCCGCAGCGCCGACGGCGAGGGCAGCGACCGCCCAATAGCCGATCTGCACAGGCCCATCGAACGAAAAGCCCCAGGTCATCGGCGTGACAGCCTGAGCGAGACCGATCTTGAGCGGCAGCAAAAAGTAGTAAAAGGCAATCGTTTTCAGAGAAGTGAGTGTCGCGCCGTAGTTCACGGTAATCCACTCCACGGCGGTATCCAGTGGCGCCGCCGGCCGGATCACCCAAGCGTCGGGCCAGACCCAGAGAGAAGGCACGAGGCTCGCGATCACTACCGACGCAATTAACGCTACCATCGAAGCCGCCCAGAAGTGGCGATTTGTGTGAATTTGATCGCCGTGGACGTAGCGGTTCGTGAAGCCGCAGCTGATACGATCGAGGATCATAGCCAAGACCGCGATGACGACGCCTGCGGCGAGGCTTTCTCCAAATTGCGCTTTGCGCATCGTGCTGAGGACTTCCCAGCCTATGTCTTGTGAGCCGCCGATGACGGAAGCGATGATGATCATCGAGAACGCGGCCATGGTGGTCTGATTGAGCCCCACCAGCAGCTGCGGCGTCGCGGCGGGTACACGCACCCACCAGAACTCCTGTAAGGGCGTGCAGCCGCTCATGCGCCCAGATTCACGTAATTCCGGCGGCACTCGTTGAAGGCCGAGGATTGTGTTCCGGATCATTGGAGGCATGGCATAAATGATGCTGGTGATCAGACCTACAACTGGACCAAAGCCGAACAACAGCAAAATCGGAATAAGATATGCGAACGTCGGAATCGTCTGCATAAAATCGAGGCCGGCTTGCGTAGCTGTGTTCAAGCGGGGGTAGCGAGCCGCGAGAGTTCCGATGGCAAAGCCCAACAGAATGGCAATGGGGATGGCTAGGCCGATCTGAGCAATCGTGTTCATCGTCGGCGTCCAGAAGCCAACGGAGACGATGTACAGGAACGATGCCAGTGTGAAACACGCTGTGCGAAGGCCCGCTGTCCAATACGCGAGAAGGAAAAATGCCAATGTCACCGTGCTCCACGGTGTCCAGTAGAGCAACGCGCGGCCGGCGGACATCGGCGCACCAATAATTTGGCTCAGGATGCGTGTCGCACCCTGCAGGCCTACGACGACGGGAGCCAGTACGGCGTTCGTCCACGCGGCAATGGGAAGGTTCCAATGCTCGGGAAACGTTCCCAACCAAGTTACATTCGGGGCGGCATGCAATGCGATCGCGGTGAGGAGGCCCATTAGGAGCCACGACATCTCTTTCCACGACATGTCGAGCGCGGCGGCGAGTTTAGATCCTGTTTGGCGTTCTCCACTCACAGCGTGATCCTCGACTTAGCTGCGAGCGCTTGAATGACTTGCAACGCCGAAAGGCTACCGATCTCCTGCCCGTCCTCGTCGCAGACATTGAGGACACTGCTCTCATTGCGGAACAACGTCATCGCTTCTTCGAGCTTGGCCGAAGCAGAGATCGTCGCGGTGGCTGTGGCGCGACGCTCATCTGCGATGTGTCGGTTCATGATCGCGCCGACACGCAACACTTTCGCCAGCGGTGCATCGCCGACGAACGAGCGAACGTAGTCGTTGGCAGGGCGCGAGACCAACTCCTCCGGCGTGCCGACCTGTACGACAAAGCCATCCTTCATCACGCAAATACGATCCGCGAGACGCATGGCTTCTATGAAGTCGTGCGTGACGAAGACGATCGTTTTCTTGAGCTGCTTTTGCAGGCGAAGAAACTCGTCCTGCATTTGACGACGGATGAGGGGGTCAAGCGCGCTGAACGGCTCGTCGAGAAACCAAACCTCGGGGCCAACCGCCAACGATCTAGCAATACCGACGCGCTGCTGTTGACCGCCGGATAGTTGGCGCGGATATGCATCCTCGCGGCCGTGAAGCCCGACGAGTTCAATCATTTCGTGCGCGCGGGCCAGCCGTTCTTGCTTTGGCTTTCCTTGGATTTTGAGAGGGAAGGCGACGTTATCGATGACCGTTAAATGCGGCATCAACCCGAAATGTTGGAAGACCATCCCCATCTTGTGACGTCGGACATTAATGAGGTCGCGCTCGGTCAGTTTGGAGATATCTTGGCCATCGAGCACGACCTGACCGTGAGAGAGGTCAAGCAGACGCGCGAGGCAGCGTAGCACCGTGGACTTGCCAGACCCGGACAATCCCATAATGACGAAGATTTCCCCCTCGGGAATGTCGAGAGAAACGTTGGCAACGGCTGGTATGTGCTTCTCATCTCGCATGCGCCTTGCGAGCAGCTGCGGATCGATGATGTAGCCCTTGGTATCGAAGTAATAGCCCACCTTCGGACCATAGACTTTCCAGAGATTTGCGCAGGCGAGCTTGGCATTGGATGACACTGGATGTGGAGTGTACGCATCTCTCAATTGAAAGTTCACTTTTGATCCCTCCCGCCCGTAGGGGCGTCGCTCTTTGCAGCAATTGGCAGACGCGCCCAGGATCGAGCGCGCCTATTCTTCTGTCGGGATTAGTTGCTGGCGGTCGCGGTGGTCACCCACGGCTTCCAAGTCCCTTCGTGGGATTTCAACCACTCGGCAACAACGCCGTCGAGCTTGCGACCTTTCTGGTCGATCTCATAAACCACCTTGCCCTGCTCGGTGCCATCAAACTGGAAATTCTTGAGAACGTTGAAGGCAGCCGGCCACTGTTTCTCCATCCCAACCCAGGCCGATTTGACGACGCGCGCCTGCGGAAAGCCGCAGTCGTCAATCGTATCCGTATTGGGGCCGACTTTGGGATCGGTTGCGCACGCGTCGCTGTAGGGCGGGTCAATCTGCACCCAGTCCATATCGTAAACCGCATGGACCCAGTGCGGCTTCCAAAACATCAGAACCAGCGGCGCCTTCTTGAGGAACGCCGCTTTGATTTCTGCGATCTCGGCTCCTTCGCTGCCGGCGGGCACTGCAACGAACGGAAGCTTCATTCCCGCGACGAGCTTAGCGGATGCTGTTCCCCAATCTGAGGGATAGGCAAGGATGCGCCCCTTTGGAAACGTTTCGGGAGTTGCGAGCTTATCTTTGCAAGCAATCAGCCCTTCGAGCTTCGGCAGCCCTGGGCACATCTGCTCCATGTATTTGGGATAGGCCCAGCCCTCATAATTGTTCAGCCCAAGCAGTCCCAGCTCAACGATAGTCTTGGTCTCGAGGGCCTTGGGATAGGCTTCACCGACAAGATTTGTCCAAACTTCAGGCTGGGTCGTCAGCTTGCCTTCTTGCATTGCAGTAAACTGCGGCATGGCCCCAGCGGTGACGTATTCGACCTTGTACCCCATGGATTCATAGATGCCGCCCAGAACTTTGGCCGTCACGTTTTGACCGGTCCATTCGTTAAGCGCGATTTTAATGGGCTCTTTCGATTCAGGAACAGAAGCAGCGTTTACATCGCACGTAAACGCAAGAAGTCCGAGCGAGACAAGGAGAGAGGTGACGAGCTGGCGGGACATGAGAATTCTCCGGTTGGGAGCTGAGGTCACCAGCAAAAGCCTGCGGCACGTCAAAGCCAATGGTGCCAGGTGGCACCATAGGTCATGTGGCTGTGCAGCAGTTCGAGGCGAAGAGATAAAAATGGTTCAGTCTCGCACTCATTGAAGGCGCGCTCTCCCAGTCCGGAGGACTGATCCGGTCCTCAGAAAATCGTCAAACGTGACGATAGCGAGGGGTGAAAACCCAACGCGGACACCACCGAATAGTACCAAGCGGCACCATTGTGGCCCCAAGCTCGAGGACGGTAATCGGGATGTGAAAGACACACATCGCGAGGTCGAGCTTGAATGACTATGGAGCGGGCTGAGTTTTGGGGGACGCGACGGATGGGCGTTGCGCTTGTGACAGCCTCGGCTGTTTGCTGGAGCACGGCAGGTTTATTTGTACGCTTGGCTAACCTCGACGTCGCGACGCTTGTCGTCTGGTACTCGATGTCGGCGTGTATTGGGCTTGGCCTCGTTTGCGCCCTTCGCCTCCGTGGTGGTCTGTGGCGGGCAATCCTAGAAATCGGTTGGCCGGGCTTGGTGTACGTGATCATCGCCGCATTGTGCGCGACGAGCTACGTCCTCGCGTTGCAGTACACAAGCGTCGCGAATGTGATGACGATCTACGCGTCACTGCCTCTTGTCGCGACGGCTGTCGCTTTCCTCTGGTTGGAAGAGCGCGTCAGTCGCCAGTTTATTGTGGTGGGCCTCATTTCAATAGCCGGCATCGCTATCACCGCAGGCGCCGCCGCGACGATCAATGATGCCATCGGACTGATCGTAAGTTTTTTGATGACTGTCACGTTCGCAGTCATGCTCGTCGTCTCAAAGCGTTATGCCAACCTTGATGTTCTTCTGGCCAGCGCGATTGCTGCAGGGTTAGCGGCCGCCGTTTGCGCCCCCTTTATGAATTACGGAGTGCCTTCACTCATTCAACTCACCGGATGCGTCCTCTACGGGCTCCTTGCCTACGGACTCGGCATCAACCTCGCGCTGGTCGGTGGACGCATGATCAAGTCCGGGGAAGCCGGGCTCCTCACCATGCTCGAGATCGTTCTTGGGCCGATATGGGTCTGGCTGTTCTTCGGCGAGGAACCGACGATTGAAGCCGTCGTAGGTGCCGCCACCGCGCTGGGCGCGGTCACCTGGTACCTATCGGTCGAAAGGCAACCCTTGCCGGAGCCAGCGCCCAGCTGAAGCCCAAAGGCACGCGAAAGCCACATCCCGCATTCGCCACTAACAATCTCGCGCGCCAGTGAGAAGACTGATCGCAGAATTTCAACCCGCCAACTCAACGCGAATAACGTCGAAAGGACACGATATGACAGAGCGAATAGCGATAATTGGCGCTGGCCCGAGCGGCATGGCAGTTTTGCGCGCATTCGAAAGCGCACGGCGCAAGGGCGCGCAAATTCCCGAGTTGGTCTGTTACGAGCGTCAAAACGATTGCGGTGGAATCTGGAATTATACATGGCGCACTGGAACCGACGAGCACGGAGAGCCGGTCCACGCCAGCATGTATCGCTATCTGTGGTCAAACGGACCGAAGGAATGCCTTGAGTTCGCGGACTACTCGTTCGAAGAGCATTTCGGCCGCCCAATTCCCTCTTTCCCTCCGCGTGCGGTGCTTCATGACTACATCAAGGGTCGCATCGTGCGCAGCGGCATCCTCCCTTACATCAAACTTAGACACACGGTGCGGAGCGTATCCTTCAATAAAGATACGCAGAAATTCACGGTCGCTGTCAAAGATCTGGCCAACGACAGGATCTCATCATCCGAGTTTGATTATGTCTTCTGCTGCAGTGGACACTTTTCGACGCCAAACGTACCGGAATTTCCTGGGCTCGATAAATTTCTCGGACGCACGCTGCACTCTCACGACTTCCGTTCCGCAGACGAGTTCTCGGGCAAGAATGTGCTGTGTGTAGGCGCCAGCTACTCATCGGAAGACATCGGTATTCAGTGCTACAAGTATGGCGCCAAATCCGTCACGTTCTCTTGGCGTACGAAGCCCATGGGCTTCAAGTGGCCGAAAGGTATGGAAGAGGTGCCGCTCCTCGAAAAGGTCGTCGGCAGGACTGCTTATTTTAAGGACGGGAGGAAGAAGGATGTGGACGCGATCATCCTTTGCACGGGCTACCTCCACCATCATCCATTCATGGAGGACTCGTTGCGCCTGAAGTCGCGCAACAGGCTTTACCCGCTGTCCCTCTACAAGGGCATCTTTTGGCTCGACAACCCGAAGCTGATGTACATCGGCATGCAAGACCAGTTCTACACGTTCAACATGTTCGATGCTCAGGCTTGGTACGCACGCGACGTCGTTCTCGGACGCATCAAACTGCCGTCACGAGTCGAACAGGAAGCCGATATCCAAAGGTGGACAGAAAAAGAAGAGGCGATCGTCGATGCTACCGAGGCAATCGATTTTCAGACAGAGTACGTCCGTGATCTGATTACACCGACGGACTATCCGCGTCTCGATGTCGATGGCGTGGCGAAGACGTTCAAGCGGTGGGAACACCATAAGATGGATAACATTCTCACTTACCGCGATCAGTCGCACACGTCGCTGCAAACGGGCACGACGGCGCCCGCCCATCACACCCCGTGGATGCAAGCCCTCGACGATTCGTTGGAGGCGTTCCTCAATAAGCCGGACACGAAGGCAGCTGCCGAATAGCGGCGGCCATTTGCAAGAATGGCGAATCGGTCTCGCTGAGAGATCGGTTCGCTGACCTGCTCAGTACTGAGCTCCGGGAGGCGTTGATTTGTTCGTGGCAGACCATTCCTTGCTCGAACCGTCCACCTTCCGTTGTGAAGGTAAAACGGCTGGGCGTCGGCAAAGGATGCGGACGCAGCGCTACATCCTGATAACCCATCTGGAAAAGCTGCTGTTCACCTTGAGGCCCATCTCTTTCGCGAGCTTGAGAAGAGCGCGCTCGAAGCGGGTGCGGCGGATTCCCTGGTCGAGGCGTCGCGGATCGTTCGGAGCAACGGTAGTTCTATAGACCGATGATCAAACCGGTCCATTAGAGGTGCGGAATTCTCGGAAAGCTAAGAGTGCCGTTGGACACCTATCTACCGAAGGACGAAGAATGCAGTTCACTCGGATTTTTTGGGGCCAACGGGCACCAGCCAAGTTGCGGGCCAACCTCGTTACGTCATTACGACACGGTGGAGGGCTCAGTCTCTTTTGAGAGGTACCACCCCACCGAGCCCAAGACGATAGCGCCACCAACTAATGCATAATCTGTCGGTCTCTCTCCAAAGAATAGCCACACCCAAATGGGGCCGAGCACCACGTCCAACATCGTAATGAACGCCGCTTCTCCGGACTTTACCCGGCGACCACCGGCCAGAACGAGCGGAAGTCCAACGGCAAGTGGTATAATTCCGTATAAAACGCCGCCGAGAAGCTGAGTACGTGTTGACGAAACTAAGTCTGCGAATGGCAGAAACAACACGGCCGAAACACCGGCGGAAAGAGCAGTGATGAGCAGAATGTCCATCTTTGGGTAGCGTTTGGCGAGAACCAGCTGCACCGCAAAACATGACGTCATCATAAATGCTGCAATCAGTCCGAAAATGTCATTTGCCGTACCAACGGCGCCCGCAGTGATTGCGACGCCCAGCATAGCTGTCCCCCCCGAGAGTAAGAAGCGTTTGCTAACTCGCTCCTTTAGCAAAAAAAATGCGGCGATGGTCGCCGCAAAAGGCAAAGAAGCGTAAATTGTCATAACGTTCGCGACGCTTGTGGAGTTCAAGGCAATGACATAGCTTGTGGTATTCAGGGTCGAAATAAAAATATAAAGAATTTCGGGGGTCCCTATAATCGATATTTGACGGATTAGTTCGCCTCGAACCTGAGCGGCGCAGATTATTAAGAGGGCTAGACACGCCGAGACGGACGACCAGAAAATTAACGTCGCTGAATCAAGGTTGGCAACACGGACAAAAAGCCCAGCAGTGCTCCAGCAAATTGCCGACGCGGCGACTAAAGCGACGCCCAACTGCCGTGATCTGACGTCCCCCGCTGAAGCCATTTAATGTCCTTCTCAATTTCGCATTTGTTTCGGATCTAAACAGTCGCCATGGAATGAAGAATGCGATCGATGATCTCATCCATTTGATCGCGTCCAAAACACTGATAACACTGATAATGTCCTGGGAACACGGTCTTCATTGGCAACTTTCGAATCCGCTTCAGGCTCTCTAACAATGTGATGGAATCATCTGAAGCGAATTCTCGACCTCGTACAGGATCGTCGTACAGGGTATCGCATGTAAACAAACTGCCTGTCGCCGCTTCCCATAGCACCATACTGCCCGGTGTTACTCCGGGGACATGAAGACCTTCTAGGTGCCGATCGCCTAAATCGATGATGTCACCATCGTCAAAGCATATGGTCGGAGGAGCGCCCCGCATCTGATAGGATTTGATCTCGAATCCGTCATAGGGCAATGCATTGAGCATGCTTTCCTCGACGTAGGTTGATACGACGGATGATTCGAGGGTCGGATTGGCGATTTTATCGGCGTCCAATCGATGACATCCTCTTTCACTGAAGAAATGAAGCCCGCCAGCGTGATCGTAGTAGCAGGCGCACGCTACTGCGATGATCGGCTTATCGACAATCGCATCGATCACCGGGCGAGGTGACACGATGCCCGTTCTCCTGTCGATAATGAGATCCCGCTTTGAGCCTCGTACAAGCCAAATATTCCCAGCGAGATAAGGGTCAGCCCAGATCTCGCGCAAACGCACGATCTTATGATCGCAAGCCTCTACGCCATACCAGAACTCGGCGATGGGTTTTTGCATGATGGTCTTTTTCTAACCAAGCAAACTATTTTGCGAAGTGGTCCGATACTATTTTGAACCGCGTCGTTTCGTGCCTTCGGTTCGAGTGGGGACCTATTCGGTCCGTAGATGCCTTCAGGCGCGCACGGGCGAAGCAGCGAGTTTATTGCAACATCCTTCCTTTGCCATGGTGCCTATGGGCACCCATTTTGCCATTTGAAAGACAGAGTGTGATGACGTCTGGTCAGCGGGGAAAGCTGTTTCCGACGAGGTCTCGTTGCTGGGTTGTTGCGGATCAAATCAATGCCCGGTGACCATCACGGTGTCCACCGGCACCATTGTGCGGAAAATTAGTGCGTGTATCCTCAAGCGCACTTGAGCCTGTTTACGCGCGCAGGGGAGCCGGAGCGAAAATCCTCCTGTCCTCTCCGGCTCAACCGTGCAACTCATAATGAAGTCATTTCGGCGGGAATACATCGGTCAAAGCACAGTGTTGGATACTGTCTCGGTTAGAGATCAATTCCTCCACCGACGGCTCGCAACGCATGGCGCGTGCGATGGCAAGCGTTGTCGCCTCGTAATTGCAGTGATATGGATCGCTTTTGTCGAGCTCGGCATGGTCTGCACACCGAGGATCGAGCCAGATGGTTAGAATCATGCGAAGTTCGTTGGGCTTGTCCTTCGGCAATATATCTTCTTTGAGGCAGTCGACGATTGCGTCCCCAGTCGCTGCCTGATGAACAGCCCATCGATAAGCGTTCGATAATCGGCATAGTGCGGTATCGGACGCTGGAAAAACAATTGATCGGAAGCGAGCTCGCCCTTGAAGATGTGACCGTTCAGGAGATTCACGCTCGCTTCGATATCTTCAGGAATGAGGAACTGTGAAGCGATTACAGCTGAATCAAAATTTTCCCCGGGCCGACTAATCAAGTTCGGAAGTGTCGAGGTCCACGGCACTAAAACAGCGACATAGGGCTAATAGCTCGCAGAAACCCCGTTAGCTTCCGAGGGCGGGGCAAGAATCGATTGATCGAGTGACGCGCTGCCAGCAGGCAGTCGCGTCACGTCAAAGGTGTCGGCGGCGTGCACTCAAAAGCAAGCGGTGCAACTAACCAGGCAGCTTATGGGCGAGAACGTCCAGCTTGATGATTTCGGGTACGTTTGCAAGCAGATCGCCCGCTTTCACTTTTTCCATCAACGCGGCGGCTACCTTGCCTTCAAGATGCGCGCGCCGGCCATCTTCATCATCGAATGTGTCGAAGATCGCGAAACGAGAGGGACCTTCTTGGACAGCGAACCAGGAGATCGTGCCGACTTCATCATTGACGATGGGAAGCGCGGACCGAAGAAACTCTGCAAGTTGCTTTTCCTTTCCTGGCTGCGCTTCCAAGGGAACGTACAACGCATATTTGCTCATTAGATTTTTCCTAGTTTTAGGCGCCAGTGGCGCATCAAAAAGAGGTGCCCGACGGCGATGCACCGTCGGGCACCTTCAACGGCTTGAGATGGAGGAGCAACTCAAGCAACATCATCCCAGTCGCCGGGTGTCTTTTGTCCCTTCCAGAGGTATGGCTGTTGAAGGCCAATCCCGAACACCAACGGAACGACTAGCGACCAGTTCACGCCCATGTAGGCGTAGGTCAGCAGCTCCTGCATGCTCGAGAACACGGGACCGATCAGTTTGACGAGCAAACTTGCGACGATCACGTCGAGGACGAGGTACGTCAAACAGGCCAGCAATCCTCCCCAAGGCATGGAGATCATCGTGAACGGCCAGTTGTGAGTGATGATCGGCATCGCATAGTTTATCGATGTCGCGGTCATGAAGCAGAGAAGCCAGAAGCTATCGTCGGTGAAATGACCCATGGTCCAGAATGACGATATCGGTGACTTGCTGAAGTCCCAGAAGCCAGCGAGACCTGAAATCTGGAAGCACAAGCATGCCGCCGCGAAGAGGATCGACATGATTACGATCGCTCGTGCAGGCTGGCCCAGGCCCCTGGTGAGAAACGTGAGTGTCCCCGTCGAAAGCCCCACGAGCAAAAACGGAAACCACCACGCGGGAACCCACTTTACTGCCGAATGCGTGATCAGGAAGGTGAGGCCCGTGAACAGGAGGAGATAGATGTAGACTTGCCGATGTGGGGGAAACTTCGAGACAAGGAAGTTGCCGCCTGCGAAGCAGAAGAAGGCAAGAAGGAACCACGTCGTTCCCACTAGAGGGAAAATGCCGTCTGCCCCTGGACCGATCAGGAAAATGAGTTTGGCGCTCCACCAACCCAGAACCCAAGAAGCGAATACGACGGCGATTCCCCGGGTGTTCTTGTTTTCGATGAAATTAAAAGGCCAGAAACTACAAACCACAAAGAAGCAGGCCCACCACGCGGAGAAGATCTGCCAGCTCACATTGTCGAGCCAGAATGACTTCTCGATTTCCTCCCCGGTCCACGGTCCAATTGGATTGGCGATCACCCAGTGATTGACGAGAAAGCAAGAAACGATAGATAGGCCGTAGATCCACAGGAAGCCTCGCACGGCTTCACTGACTCGTAAGGGCGCAACGGATTCGGATATCGTTGCAGTCATGCACATCCTCCTTGTTATTATTTTCTGTGCCTAGCGCCATTCAAAGCCGGCCGACTTGGCCAAGCGGAAGCGAGGCGTGCGAAGTCCTCCGCTCGACGCAATGTCGCGCGGTCAACACGTCCCAGATCAACTTGAAAGCTTTGCCCCGTTAATGGGGGACAGCGCGTGGCGACTGTGCGTTCATTTGCGTTTCCTGGTCGTCGTTTTAGTGAGGATTCTTTGTATCGACCGGTCCATACCGTATACGAGCGCTCCCAGGAAGCAAGCGGAATTGGCAATTCAGAGTCCTGTTATTCGCAGCCCCGCAGCCAAGATCCAAAAAGGGTAAGAATGCCGAACACTCGCAAAGTATTTAAGGGATTGTTGTTCGCGCTCGCCGCATGCGCGCTCTGGTCGACGCTCTACATCCACACGGACTTCATCGCGCCTTACGGCACGGCAGATTTGGCGATTGTGCGTTTCTTGTTTTCAACAGCGCTCGCCCTGTCGGTGGCGGTTCTGAGCGGCAACGCAAGGCGGCTTCTCGTCAATCGGCCCTATCAAGATTGGCTTAGCGCCGGCTTGCTCGGATTTCTTGGTTTCACCGGGTATTTCTTCTTCCTCGCGACCGCGATCAAATACACATCGGAAGTCATCACCGTTTCAATCATCGGGATGATCGCGATCGTGACGATGGTAGCGAACAATCTCATCTACAAAGAGTTTCCGTGGCGCTCGATCGTATTGCCGGTCTTTCTCGCGATCGTTGGTGTTGCGCTCATCGTGGGAGCGCAAATTCAATCGGGTCAGTTTTCGCTGCGGGATATGCGGGGTTGTCTTGGGCTCGCGTCGGCGACTATCGCGCTCGCGATGTGGAGCAGCTATCAGGTGTTGAACAAGCGGGCGTTGCTCAAACGCCCCCTGATGCCGACCGAGGACTGGACCCTACTGACATTGATTGCCGGGGCGGCAGCGCTGCCGCTTCTCATTCTAATGCTGCCGTTTTCTCCGGTTGCAAATGAGTTCGGTTTGTTCACGCAACCCGTGGGCGCTCCGACGCTCGCATTGACGGGCTGGGGATTTTTCTTGGCTCTAGGCGCTTCTCTGCTTTCCCTTTATGCGTGGAACACCGCGCAGACGTATCTTCCCCCGGCGCTTAGCGGACAAAGCGTGGTGCTCTTGCTTCCGATGGTATTCGGGCTCGGATGGCACTACGGACGATTTTCACAAAGTTCGATGCCGATCGGAATTGGTATTGTTTTCCTGTTGGGCTCCGTTGGGGCAACGATCATGCTTAGATATCGAGTTGCGGCCAGAGCGAGCCATGATACGCCCTCGCTCAAATCGGTTGAGGAGCGCAAGGGGCGATATCAATCCGATATGCCCCTCCCGCAGAAACCTATCGGCGCCCCTGGCCGATTTTGACGGACTCCGGCAGGCGTCGAAGCGCCAGCATAGCGATGGTTCCGATGAAGGGCCCGGGAACAAGCGCAACGAAGGCCCATTGCCAGCCGCCAAGATAGTCTGCGAGGACCGGCATCACGCGAATGGCGACAACGGTCAGCGCGAATCCCAATCCGAGCTGAAGTGCCAACGCGGTTCCGATGAAGGCCGAATTCCCGACTTCGGTGACGGCGGCTGCGAATTGCGCGGAATCACCGATGACGGTGATGCCCCAAATGATCGAAACGAGAAGGAAAACCCAAAGCGGAGCTTCGAAAGTGAAGCCGATCAGAATGCAGCACAGTCCGGAAAGGGTCATCATGATCGATGTCGTTGCGGTTCGGCCAATCGTGTCGGCCATCACTCCACCGAGGATGCAACCGATAGTCCCGGAAGCGATGACGGCAAACGTAATCAGTGATGCGCTCGCCAAGTCTAGTCCACGTGCGTGCAAACTCGCTTGCGTGAAGGCGAGGAACCATCCCCACATCGCGTAGAGTTCCCACATATGGCCGAAGTATCCGATGTTCGCCAGCATGACCGGTTTATCGCGGAAGACCTGGCCAATTTTCCGGGGATCGAAAGTCGCCCGAGAGAAGGGATACGGTCCTTCGACTGCAAAGCGCGCCATCAACACTGCGCCGATGACCGTCATTGCAGATGTTGAGCAAACGACAAGCTGCCAATTGAGATTTGATGTCAGCGCGCGCAATAAATGTGGAAATGCCGAACCCAACGTCAAAGCCGCAATCACGCAGCCCAGGGCTAAACCGCGTCCTTGAACGAACCACGTGGAAATGAGCTTCAGAGCCGGCGGATAGACGCCGGCAAGCGCGAGGCCGGTGACGAAACGCAAAAGCATCGCGGTCTCGGCGTTGGGCGCGATGAGGAGACTCAGGTTCGCCGTTGCAGCGAGGACAGCCGACACCGACATCAGCGTTCGCGGCGCAATGATGTCGGGAAGGTTGAAGAGGCCGGCACCAAGAGCACCGACGACGAAGCCGATTTGCACGGCATTCGTCAGCCACGCAATCGATGCGTCATCGAGGGACCAAACAGCGCGAAGTTCGGAGATGATTGCGGTTGCCGAAAACCACGTGGTCATCGAGAGGACGATCGCCAAGCTCAAAATTCCAAGCATCGCCCATCGAGAATTCTCTTTTGCATGCGCATCGGCCTGTGCGGGTGCCAGCATCTCTATTCCTCGATCACGACTGCTTATTTGATTTGGACATTAGGCTGCGTAGCGGTGTGACATAAACCGTCGCAGTGCCCGAGAGGCAGGCGTTGCCCTCGGCATCGTAGATGTTGGTGGAGAGCTCGCAGATCGGCTTGTCATCCCGCACCGAGGTCACCTGAACCTCGGCGGTGATCGTTTCGTCGATGCCCACGGCGCGGCTGAACCGCCAGTTCACGCCCAGAAAGACCGTTCCCGGACCGGGAAGATCTTCGGCTACGATCGCGTTCAAAAGACCTGAAGTTACGCCGCCTTGAACGATGATGCGTCCGAAAACCGAGGCTTCAGCCAAAGCGGCATCGTAGTGGAGGGGATTGTAGTCGCCTGTCATCTCGGAAAAGCGTACGATATCCTGCGCGGTCGTCTTGCGGGATCTGCGAGCGCTAGAGCCGACTTCGGGCTTGCCCTTGATGGTATCTTCCCAGATCGATTTCACAGTTGTCGTCACGGCGCTTGCTCTCCTTTGATTTTCTTATCTGTTGAGGGACGGATCGAGGGGGGATCGAATCCGCCATATGCTGCGGCGCGAGAAATCAACGTGCGCTGCATTTCAGAAATTCTCGAAATGGTGTGGAAAAGAATCGGCTTAAAGCGATGACGAAGATAAGAGGTGGGGCAATCGCAGCCCGATCACTTTCTCGGCTGTTTCGATTGTCGCGTAAAAGCGTCATTTCGGTCGTCGCAAAGTTCTCGATTGTATGCTGTTATTAGATTTTCCGGTCAGCAAATCGGCGCTTGTGTCCGGGTCATTTCTTGGAGGCTTTATTGTCACGTTCAGATTTGAAGTCACCCTCGCAGGCTGGACGTAAGCGGGCGTCTTTGACACATAGCAGTAGTGTACCGACTAGTCCACACACAGAATGGTCTGGTACCAGCGATCGATTTGCACGGAATGCGAAAATGCCCGCGCCAGGGGGTCCTCAGTTCGAACGGATTCAGAAGATTGCCGCAGACTTGTTTGCCACGCGTGGCTACAGGGCGGTTGGTGTCGCGGAGATCGGTGAAGCGGTAGGCCTTGGCCGTGGCGCTCTGTACTATCACATCAGCAGCAAGGAAGACCTGCTGTTCAGCATCGTGGTCAGGTACATCGAAGACTTGGTAGTCGCGGGCAGGGACACTTTGGAGTCGGAGCCGGATCCGAGCAAACGCATCTATCTTCTGAGCCGCAAGCTCATGGCGACGATTTTTGCCAACCTGCCCGAGATGACGGTGTGCTTCAGGGAGGCGGACTGCCTCACCGGCCAACGGCATCGCATCGTGTCAAACCTGCACCAGGCATACCAGGACATCTGGACCAATACGTTCCGCGAAGGCGAAAAGAAAGGCATGTTCCGGCCCTTGCCGAACGTAGCGATCAAGGGAATTCTTGGGATGTACTTCTATAGCTTCCTCTGGCTCACGCCGTCGGGGAAGAGCTCGTCTCGCGAAATTGCCGACGTCTTTGCCGACATGGCGCTGGCAATGGCCGAATCGAAGAACCGCCAGGCCCCGTAAGAGGGCTTTGGCTGGGCACCTAATGGTTTCACCAGTCGTGCGCCAAGCGCTGCCGTTTCGTCGCGAGATAGTGCGCATTGTGAGGGTTGGGTTCAGGCTTCATCGCAATGCGTTCAACGACGTCGATGCCATGGAGCTTTAGCTCCCTCAGTTTATCGGGGTTGTTGGACAACAACCTGATTGCGGTGATCTCCAGATCTCGCAGCGCCTCGCAAGCAAGTGAATAATCTCGCGCGTCAACCGGCGAGCCCACTGCGAGATTTGCATCGACCGTATCCAATCCCTGGTCCTGATGCGCGTAGGCCTGGATCTTCTTGAAAAGGCCGATGCCGCGACCCTCCTGGTAAGGGATATAGACCAGCGCGCCAAACGGAGCGTCCGTAATCATCTGTAGTGCGCTTTGGAGCTGCTGGTGACAGTCGCACCGCAACGAGTGGAATATGTCGCCTGTGACGCATCCAGAATGAATTCTAACCAACGGGATGGCGGCTGGGTGCGCCGTCTCGGTCCGATTGATGAGAACGATCAGTTGTTCGGTCCCATCTCTTGATTGAAATGCGTGAGCCTCCAGAGCGCACTCGTGTCCGAGTAGCTCAATAGGCAACATGGTGGAGGCGACCCGTTCCATTGGCTCGTTTGCGGTTGGCTTCAAACGAACCTCGGTCGGGATTTTCTCGCGGACGCACTCTCGCGAGTATGCGGTCATTTTTTTCGGTCTCCTGGCGCGAGACGATACAAGTCGAGTTCGGGTCCCAATGCGCTGAAGAAGCCATGGGCGTTCGGCATCTCGACTTTTCGAAGCGATTGCGCGTCCAAGACTTCTTTTTCGTCGATGACGTGGCCAGCAGCTAAGATATAGGCGGAGAGCGAATAGACCTCGTCAGGCGTGAGAGAACCTGGCTGGTCGAATGGCATCGTGCGCCAGATGTAGTCGAACAACGTGGTGGCGTAGGGCCAATAGCTCTCGACGGTCTTCACCGGCGTGTTGCTTGTGAGCGTGCCACGGCCGCCGATGAGCTTCGGACCGCCGACTTCTTTGAGACCCTCCAAATGCTCCCCATGACAATGGGCGCAGCGCTGGGCATATAATTCCTTTCCTTCGGCTGCCGTGCCTTTTCCAAGGGGAAGGCCCGTGCCGTCCGGAGGGATCGCGAAGAACTTCGCGAGTTCATCGGCGCTGACCGGCTTGCCAACGTCTATACCAAGTGCATCCGATTGGGCTCCCGTTGCGGACAGGAAGACGACGAGAACAGTGGCGAAGACGTGCCTAAACGTGGACATTCGAAACACTACCGTCGGACGCGACGGCCCAGCTCTGAATTGCGTTATAATGGTAGACGGAGTTGAGACCGCGCGCGGCGATCAGCTCTTTGCGCGAGGGTTGGACGTTGCCGGCGTCGTCAATGCATCGGCTCTGCAAAATTGCGGGCTTTCCGTCCCAGAACCACGGGTAGCTAAAACGTACCGTGGACATGGGCTCTGGATCATTGTCGAGGCGCGCGGGCGCCCATGACTTCCCTCCGTCGAGGGAAAGGTCGACGGCATTGACTCGTCCTCGCCCCGTCCAGGCGAAACCCCTGATGAGATAATAACCCGGTGTCGGAAGCATCATCTCGCCCGACGGGAATGTGATCACCGATTTGGGATCCATAGCCAGCGTGAATTGCTTTGCTCGCCCATCCTTCAGCAAATCCGTGTAGGCGGCAGTCTCTTCATGAGTCATGAAAGGACGATCGCTGACCTGAAGCCGGCGCAGCCATTTGATCTGCGTGTTTCCTTCAAAGCCTGGGAGAATAAGACGAAGCGGATAACCCTGCTCAGGCCGAAGCGATTCACCGTTCTGGCCATAAGCAATGAGCGCGTCGGTCATCAGCTTGTCGATCGGGATGCTGCGCGTCATGACCGCAGCATCAGCCCCTTCTGCGAGCACCCATGCCGCGTTCTCTTTCAATCCGACCTGGCGGGCCAGCGTCGCAAAAGGTACGCCCGTCCACTCGGATGTGCTTAGCAGTCCGTGCGTGACCTGGACGTTCTTTCCCGTCGGTTTTGCCCATTCGTCCAGGGTGTTTCCCGAGCACTCAATGAAGAAGCGGCGGGTGATCGATGGCAGGCTCTTGATGTCTGCCACGGAAAATTTCTTTGGCTGATCGACCAGCCCATGGACATAAAGCGAGTGGCGCGATGGGTCGATCGTTGGAATGCCACCGTGGTGGCGCTCGAAGTGAAGGCCTGAGGGAGTGAGGTTGCCTATGATCGATGCCAATGGCGTGTACGTCCAGGACGTGCCGTCAAGGGGACGCTCGGCCTTGATGCGCGTTTCGGTTTCGAATTGCGAACGCGTTCCGTACCCGCCATCCTCATGAACGCCGCGTGCCATTTCTTTGGTGGGATCTTCAGGCACGTCATACAAGGTTGCACCCGGCGGAGCCTTCGCCTTCTCGGCTTCCGCCGCTCTCGGGGTCATGGCTCCCGCCGTCGATGCCGCCATGGCTGAGAGAAGAAATCCACGGCGATTAAAATCGTTGCGCGGTTTCATTCCTTCGCGACAAGGGCATTCGTCTTCCGATGGCTTCGCGGTTGAGGCGTCTTCTCTTTGTTGCGTCACGCTCGTCTTCTCTGAATTTACGAAAACTGCTGGTCGTGTATGTATCAGTCGGTACAAGAAAAGTCCACATGAACACGGCTGCTTGGAGCGGTGATTTCACAACTCCGAGAGTTCCCAAAAAGCGTCAGCGCGGTGTGAGAATGTGCGCGAAGTCCGTGTCAAACGTTGAAGCCTCGACATCTGAACCGATGTAGCTTTTTGCGAGCGCGCAATCGCGACCAATCTGGTCTTTCAATGCATCCACGCTGACGAACGTTCGTTCGGGCCGGAGGAACGCCACGAACTCAACGATCATCTGCTTGCCGTAAAGGTCGCCGCTGAAATTCAGTATGTGCACTTCAAGTCGAGGGGCGCCGTCATCGAATTGGGGACGGGTCCCGTAACAGGCAACGCCGTCCGCTACTATATCATCTACAAGCACGCGAACCGCGTAGATACCGAAACAAAGGCTCGAACCAAAGCCCGTGGCGATATTGGCCGTGGGAAAGCCGAGTTCTCGTCCGCGCTTGTCGCCGTGAACAATCTCTCCTTCGAAGGTCCATCGGCGACCGAGCATCCGGTTCGCCGACTTTACCTCGCCAAGCGCGAGTTTCGCACGCACTGCCGTGGAGCTGATCGGTTCATCGGTGTCGTAGTCGACTTGAGGCGGAATGAGTTCGACCACCAGGCCCAATCCGGGTCCTATGGACGCGAGCTGTGCCGCGTCTCCGGCACGGTTTAGGCCGAACCGGAAATTGCGGCTGGCGACGATGCCTCTTGCCTCAAACTGCTTGACGAGCACCCCTTCGACAAAGTCTTTGGCAGGCTGCGAAGAGAGGCTCGAGTCGAAGTTCAGTACGATAACTTCGTCTACCCCTGCCTTTCTGAGCAGATAAGCTTTCTCGTCCTGATCGGTTAGCGGAAGCAGCGTTTGATGCGGCTCTAGGAAACTGCGCGGGTGCGGATCGAACGTTATCGCGATGAGCTTCGCCGAATCCATTTTCGCGAGGTTCGATGCACGCTGGACGATATGCCGGTGTCCGAGATGGACGCCGTCGAAATTGCCGATGACGACGTAACCACCGCGAACTCGCTCCGGCAGGTCAACCAGATCCTGCAACTCCAGTGCGGGCTTGCTCGACCCTGGCCCAATCAAGGTCGAACTCAATATTCCGATTTGCATTTTGCCGACATTGCTCGCGATGGTTGCCTATCGGAACTCCGCCAAGTGCTTGCTCAAATGTGAGAGACCAAGCCGTATTTGGCGTCATGATAAATCAGAGGCTTGAGAGCATCCACTCCCGAACCAATGACCTGCCCAACAAACAGCGTGTGTGTTCCAATCGATATCTTCTGTTCCACATTGCATTCGAGGTGCGCTGCCGCTCCCGTAATCAAGGGAACGCCCATTGCGCCGATGGTGTGCTCAACGGTATCGAACTGATTGTCCTGTTTCCCTGCGAAGTGCTCAGCGATATGCTTTTGCCCGTCAGCAAGAATATTGACCGCGTACGCACCTTTGCGGTCGATATGAGGATGCGTGCGCGCGGTGCGGTTGACGGCGATGAGTATGGTCGGAGGCTCCGCGCAAACGCTGCACACCGCTGT
Source organism: Hyphomicrobium sp. ghe19 (assembly GCF_902712875.1). Lineage (NCBI taxonomy): Bacteria > Pseudomonadati > Pseudomonadota > Alphaproteobacteria > Hyphomicrobiales > Hyphomicrobiaceae > Hyphomicrobium > Hyphomicrobium sp. ghe19. The sequence goes on from NZ_LR743509.1 coordinate 667,042, forward strand.
CGCGGTGAAGCCGTAGAGTGATCCAGCATCTTCCGTCGATATGACCGTCACGCATCCAGCCAGTTGGCGCATGACCGAGCGAAACGCATTGGCGTCGACCGCCGACGGTTTGGCTTGGAGCGCTTCCCGAATACTGTTAATCGCCGAATGAATCGGTCCCCCCATCTGCATAGTTCAAGGCGCTCCTATTTCCGTTTGTTTTTGTTGAAGAAGGCATGCCGCTTGGGCACGAATGGTTCACAGGGGCTCTTGTCTCACGACTGTGAGGCCGTATCCCTCGATGCCGACAAGTGTTTGCTCTCGGCTCGAGAGCATGATCATTTCCCTCACGCCGAGATCGACCAGTATCTGTGCACCAATTCCGTATTCTCGGAGTTGCGGTCCGGGTCTCGAGTGCGGGCTGCTTTTCCGAATTCGCTCCGAGAGGGCGCCTTGGCGCCCATCGTTCAGGAGAACGATGACGCCTCTTCCTCTGCGCATGATTTTGTACATGGCGCTGCTCAAGCCCTCGCCATCGCGAGAGAGGATGACATCGCTTACGAGATCAGATCTATGGAGACAAACGGGGATGGGACCCGGCTTCGTCACATTGCCTTTGACGAGAACGGCGTGTTCCGATCCATCGACAGTATCACGGTAGATCACGAGCTCCCATTCTCCGAAGCTCGGATGATGAATCGCCGAGGTGGCGACCGCTGTAATCAAGCGTTCATGGCGAAGTCGATACGCGATCAAATCGGCAATCGTGCCGAGCTTTATTTCATGCTGTAGCGCGAACCGCACGAGATCCGGCAAGCGCGCCATCGTGCCGTCGTCGTTCATCACTTCGCAAATGACGCCCGAGGGATTGAGCCCCGCAATACGTGAGACATCGACAGCGGCTTCCGTGTGCCCGGCTCTAACCAGCGTGCCGCCATCGCGAGCAATCAGGGGAAAAATGTGCCCAGGTGTTACGATATCTTTGGACGAACTCTCTGGATTGATGGCGACGGCCACGGTCCGGGCTCTGTCCGCTGCCGAGATGCCCGTCGTCACTCCGGTCTTTGCTTCAATCGATAGCGTGAACGCAGTCTGCAAGCCCGTGGTGCTTGATTGAGCCATGGCGCTCAATTTGAGATGTGACACGCGCTGGGCAGTTAGTGCGAGACATATGAGTCCGCGCGCGTGACGTGCCATAAAATTGATGGCGTCGGCGGTCGCGAACTGCGCAGGGATGACGATGTCGCCCTCGTTCTCGCGACCCTCATCGTCGACGAGAATGAAGCACCGGCCAGCTCTGGCCTCTTCGATAATTTCTTCTGCCGAGCTGATCCCCCAAGAGGGGCTTTCTGAATCGTGGTTGGTGAACATGACGTTCATTGCTTCCGTTCCTTCCCCAATCCCGGAAGCCGGCGTGCCGACTGCAGGGCTTATTTTATGCTTATTTGGAAAGGCGCGGCCCGAACGGCCGCAAAGTGCTCCCTACGCCTTATCCATTGGCTGACCTCTTCGCATTGGAAGAGGCGTCCTCCATCTCTCGAACGAGCGGGATGACCCGCTCGCCGAAGAAGCGCGTTTCCTCATGGAAATGCAGGAAACCGCATAGGATCGCGTCGACACCAATTCTTCCGAGTTCGTGGATTTGATTTGCGATCTGTTCTGGGGTGCCAATCAGATTGGTCTTGAAGCCGTCGTTGTACTGGACCAGGTCGCGGCTCGTGGATTTTGCCCACATGCCCTTGCCCTCTTTGGTCGATTGGCCAGCTTCCTTCACGGCGACGCGGAATTTTTCGACGGCTTCGGTGTCCGCGCTCCGGACGATGCGCTCAAGTTCTGCTTTCGCTTCCGTTTCCGTGTCGCGCGCGATGACGAATGCATTCGCGAGAAACTTCACTTTCCGGCCTTGTGCGGCAGCCATCTTGGAAACGCTGTTGATCTGCTCCTTGAAGCCTTCCACAGAGTTGCCGTTCATGAAGTACCAGTCAGAAACGGAGGCCGCCATGCGTTGCGCGGCGAGCGAGTTTCCGCCCTGGAATATCTCGGGCATCGGCCTGCCTGGAATTGCCAGCGGCTTCGGCTTCAAAGTGTAGCCATCAATCTGCCAGTACTTGCCACGATAGGAGAAATCGTCGTCACTCCACGCTCCGCGTAGGATTTCGATGAATTCCCGCGAGCGGACGTAGCGTTCGTCGTGCTCAAGCCATTGCACTCCGAGGGCGTCGTATTCGCGGCGATACCATCCGCTTACTACGTTGATTGCCCATCGACCGTTGAAGATCTGGTCGGCGGTGGCGCCGTGCTTCGCGATCACGCCGGGGTGGAACATTCCGGGAAGGATGCCGGTAACGACGTTGATGGATTCAGTGTTGGCCAAGAGGGCAGTCGAGAAGATCAGCGAGTCATGCTGATATTCTGCGCCGTAACTGCCCATGAAGCGGATCTGCGTCAGCGCATACTCAAAGCCGACCTCTTCCGCGATCTTCGCGAGCTTCACATTGTATTGAAGCCCCCAATCGGTGTGCTGGGGGATTTTACTGACGACGAGACCCCCACTCACATTGGGAACCCAATGCGCGAATTTCATGCGATTTTGTGATTTCGTTGCCATCTGCGGCCCTTCGGTAACCGGAGCAAAGATTTTCGCGTGGGCAGCTATTGCACCAATTGCGGACGTCGCACAAATGAACTTGCGAGGATGTCGACTGCCTCGCTAGCGGCACGCTCAATCCGATCCTTGAGAGAAGGACTTGCCACGACGCCGTCAGCAAAATCCTCGCTCAACCCGTAAAGTCCCGTTGTTACCGTTTGGACCGCAAAGAAACCCATAAGCGGCCGCAATTGATGTTCGATGACCAATGCATGCATCGAGCTGCCGCCGGTAGCGCAAAGGATGGATTTGCGGTTGCGCATTGCGTCGCGGTCGACAAGATCGAAGAAATGCTTCAGAACGCCGGTATACGCGGCCCGATAGACGGGCGTTCCGATAACCAAAAGGTCAGCGCGTTCGACCAATTGAAGGAGCTGTTCGCCAGCCTCGGTCACGTCCGGTCGGGTAAGGCCGCACATAATTTCCGGCGCAACCTCGCTTAACGCGATGGTCTCGCTTTTTATTGGCATCTTCCGCGCAACAGCGTCGCCGATTGCGTTGACCAAGATCCCTGTTTTTGAGGGCTGAGTCGGACTTCCGTTGATCTTGACCATAGTCGGCATAAGGCGTCGCTCCCGGGACATCAATCGAGCCGATCGATCGGCTTCTTGTTTGTATCGATCGGTCCAACATGATGTGAAATTCGAAGAGACGCAAGAGATATCCGCGTGAAGAACGATTCTTTCACGCTTGGTTATCATTGCTGTATTGCAGCACGCGTTAGGTTGCTGCCATCGATGCGAGCTGACGGAACCCCCAAATCCAAAAGAAAAAACCGAGACCTCTCGGCCTCGGTTTCAGTCTAGAGAGCGGTCGTTTCTCCGTTTAGGTTATACTCAGAAATTGATCATTGCGCCGCCGACAACTGTGGTCATGTCTTTGGTCTCGACGCCGGGGACATCTACAGAGTGATCGCGGTATCGCAGCCATACGGACATCGCCGCTGCATCGATTTCCTGGACGACGCCGACGCCCCACCATGAGGTGCTCGAGCCTTTGAGCACCTGGGACGTTTCCGTGATGCTGTCGGTGATCATCGCGCTGTTGTTCGCACCAAGATATTCGCCGTAAGGAATTGTGGCGCCAATGGGCGTGAGGTTCAAACGGACGCCGCCCTTGAAATACCAGGTATCGGTGGCAGGGTTGTTCATCGGGTTGACGGTCTGATCCAAGTGACCGTAGCCGCCTATACCGAAGATGCCTGACGGCATGTGCTGCAGATAAAGGCCCGCTTGGGTATACTTGAGCGTGCCGCCCTCAGTCTGCGCGATGTTTTGGTCGTTCGTTTCGCCGTAAGATACGGCAGCGGCAATTTTCACATTGCCGATCGTGTTGTTGTAGCGGCCAAGCACAGCCCATTCGTCGTCTTCGCCCCATGAGGCAGCTGCAGAGAAGCCTGCAATAGCTGGGGTATCATAGCGCACGACGTTTCTGGGCAATCCATCACAGTCGCCAGGACCACCGCCCCATCCACGGCAGGACGAAGCATTTCCCCAACTCAGTGATACGCCCGGGGCAAAGTTGCCTCTCACGTTAAATCCAAAGACGTCGTAACCGACCCAATAGGCGGCCGCCAAAGTTCCGGAGCTGTCGAGAGAGACGACGACGTTGTCGTCGGCTTGGGACATTTTACCGACGCTGACCTGTCCTAGAGAGTCGCTCTTGAGATACCAATACGAATAGAGAACTTGTGTTGAATTTGGGCTTCCTGTCAGGCCCGGGCCATCCGCGCGATTTGCGTTGGTGGAATAGACATCGCTGTCGATTGCCTCGATGTGAAGCACGTATCCGGCCTTGACGTCATTGCTGATCTTCGCCTCGCCGACGATGTGGAAGTTGCTCGCGAAGGCGGTCCCGAGACCGGTGATGTATGTGTTGGACTCGACTCCATCGTCCCAGTGAACGACTTGTTCGGCAACCCAACCGGATATGGTCAACGATACCTTGCGATTGCCTTTGCGGGCCGCAGTTGCTTCGAGTTCGGCTATCCGCTCCTCGAGATCCGCGCAACAATTTCCACCGAGATCGGCAGCTTGCGTCGAAGTCGAGCCCGCAAATCCCAGAAGTGCAACGCAACTCGCAACGGCTATGTACGCCTTATTTTTCATTCTCATTATTCCCCTCGAATCGATATCTCCCTGCGCGTCCACTACATCCAACTGACCGACCGGTACAATCAGATTCAAATAGCGACCCATCAGTACAGAACCTCGGGAATTCCAAGGGACTGGGCTCCGAGGGGTTTGCGGCGGGAATTCGTTGTGGCGCCTCAGGGGATTAGTCGAGATCGTTTTCGCGCGACGGCGTTATGGTAACACCGTTGAATAATCTCGGGTGCGGTTGGCCGATGAGTTGAGGCTGGGAGGTTCTTTGGCTTTCGGGAGGCCGCCTGATGCTCTAAAAAATCGGCCCGACCATGTTCTTATCGTCGATGCATCGGGTGCCCATGCTTGCTTCTCGCTGGGAGCTGAGTACGCGGAGCGCCTCTTGTTGAGTATCGATATCCCCGTCGAAATCGCCGGCAGCTTTCCCCTGGTCGATCGTCCGTTCCAGCCACGCAAGTTGGACTGAGAGGAGATCTGCTTGGCGTGCTGCGAGAGGTCCGCCCTTGCGCGATTTTTCGTGCTCTAACGCATTGTGAATGGGCATTTGCCTGTCGGCGAGATCACGAAAGATTCGGCTATAGGCCGATAACTTGGCCGTGGCCGGTATGCATCTCCTTTCTATGGCGTCCAGCGCGGCAGTGAGTTTCGAAAGGTGAGCGTCCACTACGGCGCTGCTGAGTTCCTCCCGCGTCCGGAAGTGTGCCTGGATACTGGAAATCCTCATGCCTATGCGGTCAGAAAGGCGGCCGAGCGTAAAGGCTTCGAACCCGTTCGCACGAATCATGCGCTCGGCTTCTGCCAGCAGATATCCTCGAACGTCCATTCGAGTTCTGGATCTTGTCTGCCGCACCTCACCGTCCCCGTTCATGCACGCGATTTAGAAATGCGACTTGCGTTTGCCGCGGGTTTGCGATTAGGTGGACCGGTCGGTACACGCAAGTGGACTTATTGATGCAAACGACTCCTGGGGTACCCGGGAGTCGGGGAATGCTGATGATCCGAGCCGTCGAAATCCCAACAGAGACGCGGTCGGCGCCCGCTTTGAACGGGCTCCGCAAACCGGTTGAGACGGACCGCGAGAGCGGGCGGTTAGGTCGGACTTTCAGGAAAAAACGGAAATGACGTCCGTACAGCTTGGCCGATGGGACGTCTCGATAACGTGCAAGAGAAAAAACGAGGAAACGTGATGAAACCGAGGATCATCCTCAACGCCTTCGATATGACTTGTGTGAGCCATCAGGCTGCCGGCACTTGGCGGCATCCATCCAGTCAGGCATCGAAATACAACGATATCGAATACTGGACGAATATGGCGCGCGAATTGGAGCGGGGATGCTTCGATACGCTTTTCATCGCGGACGTCGTCGGTGTGTATGACGTCTATCGCAATTCTGCGGAAGCCGCCCTTCGCGACGCCGCTCAGGTTCCGGTCAATGATCCATTCGGGGCCATCTCGGCGATGGCTGCCGTTACAAGCCATGTCGGCTTTGGTGTCACCGCTGCCGTGACGTTCGAGCCGCCCTATCTGCTTGCTCGCCGTATGTCCACGCTTGACCACCTCACAAAAGGCCGTGTCGCCTGGAACGTGGTGTCGTCTTATCTCAATAGTGCCGCCCTCAATATCGGTATGGATAAGCAGCTCGGGCACGACGAACGCTACGATATCGCCGAAGAATACATGGAGGTCATGTACAAGCTTTGGGAAGGATCGTGGGAAGATGGCGCGGTCCAGCGTAACAAGGAGACGGGCGTCTTCACGGATGCAAGCAAGGTTCATCCCATCCGCCATGAAGGCAAATACTTCAAGGTGCCTGGTTTCCACCTTTGCGAGCCCTCTCCGCAGCGCACGCCGTTGATTTTCCAGGCTGGTGCGTCCGGCCGTGGGCGCGCGTTCGCATCCCGCCATGCGGAAGGCATGTTCATCTTGACGACGAACGTCGAGCAAGCGCGCAAGATGACGGATGACATCCGTAATCAAGCCGTCGCCCAGGGACGTACCCGGGACTCGGTCAAAATCTTCATGCTGCTCACTGTCATCACCGGTCCGACGGACGAGGCGGCGCAGCGGAAGTATGAAGAATACCTCTCCTACGCGAGCCCCGAAGGTATGTTGGCGCTGTTCGGCGGTTGGACCGGTATGGACTTCTCGCAGCTCGATCTGGATGAGCCTCTCAAGGCGATGGAGAATGACAGTCTGCGGACGACCCTCGAATCCCTCACGCAGGGAAGCGACAAGCAGTGGACTGTGCGGGAGGTCATCCGCAACCGTTGCATTGGTGGTCTCGGTCCGGTGCTCGTCGGTGGTCCCAAGAAGGTTGCTGACGAACTCGAGCGCTGGGCCGACGAAGGCGGCGTGGACGGATTCAATCTGGCCTATGCGGTCACGCCTGGTACGACGACTGACTTTATCGATTTCGTCGTTCCGGAACTCCGCAAGCGCGGTCGTGTGCAGACCTCCTACAAGGAAGGCACCCTCCGCGAGAAGTTTCTCGGAACCAAAGGCGGCAAGGTCGAGAGCAGCCATCCGGCCGCTCAGTACCGGGACGCTTACGCGGGCAAAGAGAGCGTTGCGAGCAAGACCATCCAGCCGAAGTTCGCAGAGGTGCCTACAATCCTTGAGCCGGCGCAATAAGCACACGATGACGTCAGGTCGGGCCCAATACGCCTGATGTTCAGGCGGGGCCGAAGTCTTTCGCAATCCGGTTTTTCACGAGGGCCCGGTTGCGATGCTTCGGCTCCGCCATTTGGATGCCGCGACGCGCCTTTCTGTTTTGGGAGGGTGCTTGGCGCCGCAGTCAGCACAGCGCACGCAAAAAGGGAGATGGTCCGTTGTTCTGGCTGCAACTAGATAACACGAAGGTGCATGACAACCGGATCGGCTTCGGTTTGAAATCCGCCTTGGTGCTCGTTGACTGCATTGAGGCTTATACGAATCGCTCCTCGCCCTTCCATGCAAATGGCGCCGCGTTGGCGGCGCGAGAATCGGTGGTCCTTCTCAGCGCCGCAAGGGCGGCACAGATCCCCATCTTTCATGTAGCGACCCGGTTTCGGCCGTCAGACGTTTCCGACGCTGCGATCTGGGTGAAAAAGATGGCGGCATTGGAACTCTTGCAGGCCGACAATCCGCTTAGCAGATTTTGTCCGGAAGTCGCGCCGATCAGCAGAGAAACAGTCATCGTCAAACAGGTTGCAAGCGCGTTCTTTGGGACCAACCTCGCTTTGGCGCTTCGTGCGCGCGGGGTCGATACCATCGTTCTCGCGGGGGCATCGACCAGCGGAAGCATTCGAGCCACTGCGGTTGACGGTTTTCAGTACGGCTTCCGTGTCATGGTCGTGAGGGACTGTGTAGGGGATTGCGGTCATGCTCCCCACGATGCCAGCCTGCGCGACATAGACAGGAATTACGGGGACGTAATTCACAAGAAAGATGCGCTCGATGCTTTCAGCGCAGGCGCTCCGCGCAGTAGCCTCGAGCTTAAAGGCGAGTATAGCGCCGACCCTGGGTTTGCCGAATGCTGGAGTTGAAGCGAAGGTGAGACTAGGCGTGAGGGTTTCGTACCGGGTGCTTTCCGGCCTAATCTTCTGCGGCGCCCACGCCGGACCGCCCTCGCGGACCGCGAGGGACGCGGTCGAGCCGCCGACTGCAACCGACTTGCTTTCCGAGGCATCTGAGCCCGCGCCGATCGCGGTGGCGCCGCCTCCGCTAGCGTTGGCCGCAGCGCCTAGCGCCGTATCGTTGGCGTTACTGGCGTTGGCCCCCTTGCCGATCGCGACAGCGTCTTTGTCTCCTGTCGTCGCCAGCCCCCCGCCGGTGCCTGCACCCGAAAGCGCGCCGCCGCCAAGCGTGATGCCGTCGCGCTGCGTAAGGTTCTGAAGCGAGATCCCACCCGCTGCCATCAACAGAAAGGACGGGGTGGTCGCCCGGCTGGACATGATCAACACGTGAGAGGCCCGCGGGCGAGAAGATAATTGAACCGCGTTTGAGCCTAAGTCGGGCCTAGGCTCCCTTGCCGATCGGTCCGGCGGAATTTATTAGCGCCCGCGTTTGAGAAGCGTGATAATCTTTGAGGACTTTCATCGGGGGACATGATGAAGCCGGTCACCACAACTTTCTGCATCGCTGCTGCTGTCGCCGCGTGCTCGCTGAGCGCCGTCGCATCCGCCGAAGATCTGAGATCGGCAATGCCGTCAAAAGACCCGGGGCTAGCGGTGAATATCGATCACGATATCAAACGGGCTGCGGCCGGAAGCACCGCCGTCGATCCGGCTTCTGGTGATCTCGATTCGCGGATCAAAGACTTGGAAGCGACGCGCGCGGCCGGAGATCAGGGCAAGACTCCAGCGGTCAGCCTAAGCGTGAGCGGGTGGGTCAGCCAACAAGTGCAATACAACATCAAGCAGTAGCTGGTCGACGCGGCGGGCGAGAGAACAGCGAGCGCGCATTTGCATAGCGCTCGCTGAACCCGGACGCGTGCACGGGCTAGCCCGCTCTCTTTTCGAGAAGATCGCGAATTTCCTTGAGATAGATCTCGGTCGGCGTGGGGCCCGGAGGTGCTGCCGGCTTCGGCTTCTGGATCATGTTGATGAGCTTGATGAGCAGGAAGATCGCGAATGCCGTGATGAGGAATTTGACCAGCGCGTTTAGGAAGATGCCGTACTTGATCAGGACGGGGTCAGTCGGCGTCGGGATCGCAATGGCCAGGTTCGAGAAGTCTATGCCTGCCATCAGATAGCCGATCGGCGGCATGATGATATTGTCGACGAGCGTTGAAACAATCGGCGCGAACGCGGCGCCGATGATGACGCCGACGGCGAGGTCGATGACGTTGCCTCGCATCGCAAATTCTTTGAACTCATTCACTATGCCCATTGCGATGTCCTTCTCAGCTGATATTTCGTGACGGATTTTCCGCGATACTAATCCACGATCCCGGTTGTCGTCATGACGAGGCGAATACATGGAAGGCGGCAGCCGAAGGTGGTGCGGAGCTGCAACGACTCGCACTGAACTTAAGGGATTGCGCCCGGTACGACAACGACGGGCCGGGGCGATTTGCCTATCGGATCGTTGGACAAAGACAGTGCCGGCCGGGCATAATGGACAAAGCTCAGGACAGGTTTTGGGGGTCCGCCGAGCGGTAGGGGGAGATCCGGCAGAATGATCGAACGCAAGGAACGCAAGCCCTATTGGCGGCACACCAAATGGCAGGTTCTGGCGAGCATCATCCCGTTTATCGCCCTCGTTATCATTTTGCCACTTTATGCCGAGCAGTTGAACGCGAGCAGGTTCCTCGGGTTTCCGTTGGGGTACTTCCTTGCGGCTCACGGGTTCTTCGTCGTCGCCCTCATCACGGTCGCGAGTTACGTCAATCGCCAAAATGCCATCGATCACTGGCATGGCGCCCATGAAGACATGTGAGGCGGAATATGGCGTTCGGCGCTCCCCGTGCGAGGATGGTCAATCCTCGGCTCGGCACGTATTTCAGCATTTTCGCGGCGCTCTATACGGCGCTGTTCCTGCTCGTTTTGATTTTCGAGCAGCTTCGTCTCGATGATCATCTTCTAAGATTGGCGGTCCTCGCCGGACCCGTTCTCATCTACGGTGCGATGGGTCTCTCCGTCTCGACGAACGAGACGCTCTGCTTTTTCGCGGCGGGGCGGCGGGTCCCGGCAGCCTATACGGGGCTGCTGCTCGGCGCTTCGGCGCTGGGCGGGACTTTGATCGTCGCCGGTACCGGAATGTTCTTCTTTACCGGGTTCGATGCTCTCGTGCTGCTGATCGGCACGCTCACCGGCTTCGTCATCATGGCGATCGCGCTCGCGCCCTTCTACCGGAAGTTCGGCGCGTTCACCGTTCCGAGCTATCTCGGGCGACGGTTCGAAAGCCGGGTGCTCAGGGTCGTGACGGCTGCCGTCGCGGCGGTTCCCATGCTTCTGGTTCTTTCTGCCGAACTTCAAATGGGCGGCAGCGTCGCTCAACGGCTGGTCGGCGGCAGCGAGAACGGGCTCATCTGCCTTCTCGCGCTGACCATTGCAATCTCGACCATGGCCGGCGGCACCCGGTCGTCCACCTGGTCCGGAGTCGCGCAATCGATTGCGCTTTTTCTGGCGCTGCTTGCAGTCGCGACGACGGTCAGCGTCATCGTGACGAGCCTGCCGATACCCCAGCTCGCGAACGGGCCAATGGTGCGCGGATTGGTGCGAAACGAGGTGAATGAGGGCTTGCAGCTGGTGAATGTCTGGCCGTTGGCCTTTCAATTGCCGCCCGACGGCTTCTCGTCGCTGACGAAGCCTTACACGCAACCCTTCGGCGCGATCGGTCCCCTGGCCTTCATCATCGGAACGTTCGCCATCGCGACCGGCATCAGCACGGCGCCCTGGCTGTTGCCGCGCGTAGCCGCGGCTCCGGGAGTTTATGAAGCGCGGAAGTCTCTCGGCTGGGCGACGGTCTTTTCGGGACTGGCACTTCTGACGATTTCGTCGGTCGCCGTCTTCATGCGCGATTTCACACTCGACGCGGTTCGGACCGAAAGGCTCGGGCCCTTGCCGCAGTGGCTGTTTCAAGCGGCTGCCAACCATTTCGTCGCCTTCGATCAGGCGGCCACACATCTCGGCTTCGAGGGCTTGAAGTTCGATCGCGACAGCGTGCTCTTCTCGCTTCCGGTTGCGGTCGGACTACCTTCAACTTTCGTTTACTTTCTGCTTGCCGGCGCGCTCGCTGCTGCGCTCGTCACGGCTAGCGCCACGACGGTTTCTCTCGCCGCGGTGCTTGGCGAAGACGTTGTGCAAGGCATGTCCTGGGAGCCACCGTCGGCGCAAAACCGAGTCTGGGTCGTGCGTGCCTTCATTGCCGTCGTCGCCGTCTGTGGCGCTGCGCTCTCTATTGCCGCCCCGACCGATCCGTTGCGGCTCGTGCTGTGGGCGCTCTCCATCACGGGGGCGAGCCTCTTTCCGGCGATGCTCTTGTCGATCTGGTGGAAGCGGCTGACGGTCGGGGGAGCGATCGCCGGCGTCATATCGGGCTTCGTCGCGGCGTCATTGGCCATTCTGATGAGCGAGATGGGGACGCTGTCGACGCCAAGCCCGATCGCCGGCATCCTCGGTCTTCCCGTTTCGCTCGGTCTTGCGCTGATGACGAGCTTGATGCGGCCCGAGGCCAGCCGCCACGCGCTGTCGATTGTCCGGGATATGCGCGTTCCGGGCGGGGAGATCATCTACGATCGCGAGATGCAGCGGTTGCAGCTCAGGAAGCATGCCCGCACATAATTCCCAATGCACATCGGCGGGCGCCATCGGGTAGGATGGTTTGAGCTTTTCCCAAGCTGAAGGGCCTTCATGACTGTTCGTGACCGATTGGACCTCTATCCGCCTCTCGCGCCCTATCGCGAGTATCGGCTTCCCGTCGGCGCGGGCCACACGCTTTACGTCGAGGAATGCGGCAATCCCCACGGGCAGCCCGTCGTGATCCTGCATGGCGGCCCCGGCGGCGGCTGCAACCCGACCATGCGCCGCTTTCACGATCCCGAGCGATACCGGATCGTGCTCTTCGATCAGCGCGGCTGCGGGCGTTCCACGCCGAACGCTTCGCTCGATAACAACACGACGCCGGATCTTGTCGCGGATATCGAACATATTCGAACAGAGCTCGGTATCGGGCGCTGGCAGCTTTTCGGCGGGTCGTGGGGATCGACGCTGGCGCTCGCTTATGCGGAGGCTCATCCAGAACGCGTGAGCTCGATGATTCTGCGCGGCATTTTCCTGCTCACGCAGGCCGAGCTGCGCTGGTTCTACCAGGACGGCTGCAGCTGGATCTATCCCGAGGCATTTGCGGAATTTCAGCGGCTCATACCGCCCGACGAGCGCAGCGATATGATCGCAGCCTATCATCGCCGTTTGACGTCCGACGATCTCAGCTTGCGGTACGCGGCGGCCCGCGCCTGGAGCATCTGGGAAGGGACGACGCTTTCGCTTATTCCGGAGCCAGAGCGTGTCGCGCGTTTCGGCGCGGATCATTACGCCCTCGCGTTCGCCCGCATCGAGAGCCATTATTTCGTCAACGGGGGATTCTTCGCGCGCGACGGCGAATTGCTGCTCGAAGCCGGACGCCTGAAGCATATTCCCGGTGTCATCGTGCACGGGCGCTACGATGTCGTGACGCCCGTGAAGAATGCGGTGCTTCTCAACAAGGCCTGGCCTGCTTCCGATTTGCGTGTCGTTGCCGATGCCGGCCACGCGATGACGGAGCCCGGCATTGTCCATGAACTCGTCCGCGCAACGCGGAAGTTCGCGTCCGCTAGCCCGGCGTCGTCTTTGTAAAACATTGCAACTGTCGCGCTCAGCCGAGCGATCAACTCAACGATTAACTCAGGGCGTAGCCTTCGGGGTAGGCGCGGGTGCGGGCGAAGGCGGCGGCGACCCTGGGCCGATCGGCGGCGCCGCTGACGGGGCGTTTGCTGTTTTGGCTGGAGGCGAAGATTTATCGAGATCGTTGGCGCGATCACGGATCTTTTTGTAGATGCGCGTCATGTAGTCGAGGGCGTGATCAACATCCTCTTCACTCGGCATTTCGAATCTGCTGACGGGCGGGCCGGCTTGCGGGCCAAATTCATGCATGCCTGGATGCATGCCGTAGCCGTCCGGCGACATCATCATTTTTTCGTTGGTATCGATTGCCGCCATCATCGCTTTGATGCGGCGCTTCAACTGCCTGTTCTCCTCTTTGAGCGCCGAGAGCTCGTCGGCCTTCGGGACATCGGTTTTATCTTCGATGCCCCTACATGCTATTTCATTGCCGATCCGAGCGCATATCGCGACGATACCGGTTTGCTTGTCGAGGCGCATGACACCTCCATCGACGGGCGACATCGAATAGCGTCCTTCGCTGGGTTTAGAACTCGCGTCCGCGTCTTCGTCCATTACCGGTCCAGCGGCTGCAAAGCTTGCCAGCGCCGGCAAAATCAGTAGCGCGAGGGTTGCCGCTCGCGTTGTCCTTAGGGTCATTTTCGGATCCTCCGCATATGCACTAAGACCCGCAAATGGTGCGGTGTATCGGCATCACAAGGCAATGGTTGTGCTCGCAGTTGCCGAATCATTGCCCGGTCGCGGCGAAATTTGTTCGACTGGAGTCATTTGCACGATCGCGGGCAGGCCAAATAAGATATTGTAATTGAATATTTTTATCATTTTAGCACGGCCCTTAACCCCGCGTTTACTGGCGTGCTTCGATTGTTGCTTCGAGCCTGATTTGTGCCGCGTCCTCACGTTCGCAATTTGCCCCGCGCGGTAAGGACGCCTGCGATGTCCCTATCTCGCTGACATTGCGTTCTCCCGGACCGTCAGCATCGCGTTGCCTCGAGGGGAAAATGTCGAATTCGGAATTGAGTGCCGGCTACTCGCAAGACCAGGACGCGAGCAGCGGCGACGACAATCGCGCCGAACTCAAGGCAATGCTCGATGTGATTGCCGCTCAGCTCGTAGACGCGGACAGGCGCCACACGGCAGCACTCGCCGAAATGCAAGAGCGCATCGACGGAATGGGTCGTGAAGCGGACGCGCTCCGTCCTCGGGTTCCGGAAGAATTTGCGCCTGCGTTCGTACGCATCGAATCGGCGATGGCGGAACTCGCACAGCGGTTGTCGGATCCGGCCGAGGGAAAGACGACCGCAAATGACAAGCGGCCGTTCTCCGGTTCGTCGCGGTTCAATGACCCCTACGGATCGGCGATGCCGATGCCGATGGCGCTGCGCTCGGCGCATAGCGATGCGCGAGATCGCGATGACGACATTTCGAAGCGCGCGCCGGGCGTCGATACCTTCGACGTCATCGACTCCGTGCCCGGCGATGCGACCGATCCCTGGGATCGCGCGGCAGCCGACGCCTTGGCCGGTCTCTACGAGACTGGTGACGTGAATTTCGCGCCGAAAGTGCATTACTCCAGCGGTTCCGTTGCGCGCGCAGGGAGCCAGCAGGGCATCGACGAGGCGTGGCTCGAGGGCAAGTTCGCCGAGATCGCTCAGGGCATCGAGCAGTCGCTCGCAGCGATGCGGCCCGACAACGGCATTTCAGAGATCAGTCAACGGTTCGATCAGTTCGAGCGGCAGTTCGCGAAGCTGTTCGCGGGCGTCGCGACGCACGACGATCTCGCGGCCGTTCACTTGATCGAGTCGCATGTCGCCGAGGTGGTCAATCATCTCGTGCAGACGCAGGATCAGCTGGAACGGCTCAACATCATCGAGGCGCAGCTTGCGAGCATTTCGCATACGCTCGCCGATGTCCAGGGTGTGCCGATCGACGCGGTCACCGGCGCGGTGCCGGTGCAGCGTGCTCCCGATCTCGATGCGATCGCACGGGCGGCGGCCGAGCAGACGGCTCAACGTTTCGCCGATCTTCGTGGTGACGACCGGCATTCGGCGGCCGACGAGCTGCGTCCGCTGATCGAGCGGATGATGTCGCAAAATCGTCAGGGAGAAGAGCAGACCGCAGCGCTTCTCGATACAATGCAGCAAGCCATGATCCGTCTTTTGGATCGTGTTGATTCAATCGAATTCGGTCAGCAGGCCGCAACTTCGCCGGCGCCCGACAGCCGCCAGTATCGCAGCGGAACGTTTGGCGGCGAAGCTGGGCGCCGTCCGGAGCTGGTCGAGGTCGACGATGACGACATCGACGAAGCGCTGGGCGCGGTCTTCGCGGAAATTTCTGCGAGACCTTCGGTCGCTTCCGCTTTGGCAGGGCCGCGCGAGGCTTCCGGAGCATCTGAAGAGGCTGCTCGCAGGGGTGAGAAGAGCCGTCAGGATTTCGTTGCCGATGCCCGGCGCGCCAAGATGCGCCTTGCGGCCGAGCAAGCCGAAATTGCGGGCGAGCCAGTGGCGTCCGTCTCGATCTCGTCGTCGGCCTCCGAGGGACCCATGGCGGCGCCGCCTGCCGGAAGCCGGCCCATTCGCCCGGCTGCCGTGCCGTCGAAAAAAGCGTCGGGTCCATCGGCGCCATCGCCACGGCTCATGTTGATTGCGGCAGTTGCTCTCGTTGCGCTGGGGAGCCTTTGGTACACGTTCGGTTTCGGCAAAGGCCACGTGAGCGAGCCTTCCAGCGTGCAGCAGGTCGAGCCCGGAACGTCTCCGCAGGCAAACGGCGCCGACACCAGCGGGTCGACGGATGCAGCCAAATCGGTGCCCGCATCTTCGTCTCCCGCAGGCCATGAGGACAAGGCGGCCGACCCATCGCTTGGCGCGAACGGACCGCGCGGCGATCTCATGCCGGGCGACGGCCGGCGCGAAAATACTGCATCCGATGCTGCGCCCCGGCGCACCACGGCTTTGCCGATGCTTGGCGTGGCCGTCGATCTCGATCAGCCTGTAACGGCGGCGGGGCTCGAACAGGCGAGGCGTCATCAAGCGATGGCTGAGATGTCCGGTCAGCTCGGCGACGCGGCTGCCCGGTCGGGTGACGGGGCTGCCGTTCCGGCTTCGATGGTGCCGAGCGCAGCTGAGACCGAAGGCGCGAAAGCCGACCTCACTACCGGGTCGGTTACGGAAGTTACGTCGAAGTCCAGCGCGTCGCAGACGAGTGGGTCGAAATCATCGCCGCTCGACATGCCGCCCGCGACCGTCGGTCCGCTGTCACTGCGTCTCGCGGCGGCCAACGGCGATCCTTCGGCGCAATTCGAAGTCGGCGCTCGTCTCGCGGAAGGCAAGGGCACGACGCAGAGCTTCCAGGATGCCGCGAAATGGTATCAGCGGTCGGCCGATCAGGGCTTCGCGCAGTCGCAGTACCGGCTCGGCACGCTCTATGAGCGTGGTCTCGGGCTGAAGCCCGACGCGGCGCAGGCGGCAGTCTGGTATCAGCGCGCGGCGGCGCAGGGCAACATCAAGGCGATGCACAATCTTGCGGTGCTCAGCGCCAATCAGAGCGACCAGTCTCCCGACTATACGACGGCCGCGCAGTGGTTCGAGGCAGCCGCACAGCGTGGTCTGGCGGACAGTCAGTTCAACCTTGCGGTGCTCTACGAAAACGGTCTCGGTGTGACGCGGGACATGAAACGGGCGTTCATGTGGCTTTCGATCGCGGCTCGCGGCGGCGACGCCGATGCGGTACGGCGGCGCGATATCCTTCGCGGCAAATTGACTGCCGAAGAGGTGAAGGTCGCTGACAAGATGATCGCGGCTTGGAAGCCTTCTCCGTCGAGCCGTGACATCAACGATGCCCGTACGGCCGGCGAAATCTGGAAGAACAACCCGAAAAACGGCATGAACGGCTAGCGGCCTTCGGTCTGCGGGGGAAGAGGGCGCCCGGCAGAGCTGCAATCGATGGAAGAGTTCGACGATCATATTGTGACGGGTTGTGACACGCCATAATGGCGCCGGTGCTTGCCGTGCCTCGCCGATTGGTGTCCCTTAGCGCAATCTTTCCGAGACGCCCTCCCTTTCTGCGCCGCTCGCCGCCCAGGACCGCCGGATGACCCTTTATCTGCCGATTGCCGAGATGTCGGTTTCCGTCATCACCTTTCTGGCACTCGGCGCGACTGTAGGTTTTCTCTCGGGGCTGTTCGGTGTCGGCGGCGGATTTCTGCTGGCGCCGCTCTTGACGTTTCTCGGCATACCGCCGGGCGTTGCGATCGCGACCAGCACGTCTCACGTCGTCGCGTCATCCGTTTCCGGCGCTATGACGCAACATCGGCGCGGCAATGTCGATGTGAAGCTCGGGCTCGTCATGCTGGCGGGCGGCCTCGTCGGAACTTATCTCGGCGTCAATTTCGTGAGGATACTGACGGCGAGGGGCCTGTTCGAGCTAACTGTTTCGCTGACGTACGTGATTTTTCTCGGCACGGTCGGAACGATTATTCTGATCGAGGGCATAAACGCCTCGCGAAAGCCGCGCGCGCCGGGCGGCTCTTCGTTGCGTAAACCGGGTCAGCACAGCTGGATCGAGCGTTTGCCGTTCAAGATGCGGTTTCCGCGGTCGAAGCTCTATACGAGCGCTGTACCGCCTGTCGTCATCGGCATGTTCGTCGGCTTCATCTCGGCGATGATGGGCATCGGCGGCGGCTTCGTCATGATCCCGGCGTTGATTTACCTCTTGCGCGTGCCGACAGGTCTCGTCATCGGGACATCGCTTTTTCAAATCGTGTTTGTTTCCGCTACGGCGACGGTGCTGCACTCTGTTGAAAACAAGTCGGTCGATATCGTCCTTGCCGCGATCCTCATCGCGGGCGGCGTTCTGGGCGCGCAATTCGGCACGATGGCGGGCGAGAAGCTTCGTGGCGAGCATTTGCGTGTTCTGCTCGGTGCGCTGATCCTGCTTGTTGCTGCTCGCATGGCTTTCGATCTCGCTGTGCGGCCCAGCGACTTATATTCGCTCGCGCTCGTGCCGGGGGCGCCATGATGTGCACCCGGATGCTTCAGCGCCTTTGCGCAGTGATGGTCTTGATGTTCGCGATTGCCGGCGGAGCTGCTGCTGCCGACAGGCCGAAGGAGGGTGTGGAGGCTGACGCATCAACGCGGCAGGTCGCGATCACTTCGAGTTTCACGGGCACGGAAATTCTGGTTTTCGGCACGGTCGAAAACAGCGTGCAGCCAAGTCCCGAGGCTGGAACCTACGACATCATCATCGTGGTCGAGGGCATGCCTGCGCCGGTGGTGGTGCGAGAGAAATCGCGTGTTGCCGGTATCTGGATCAACACCTCATCTCTGATGTTCGCATCGGTCCCGAGCTACTATGCGATCGCTTCGACGCGGCCGATCGATGAGATCACTGACAAGGCCATTTTAGATGCGAACCAGATCGGCTTCGACCACGTGCACATGGCTCATGCGCGGGATGCCGACGTGGATGCCGCCACCGTGCGGTCGTTCAAGGATGCTCTGATCCGCCTGAAGGAGGCGCAAGGCGTTTACGTCAGACGGGACTTCGGCGTCACGTTCATCGGCCGCAGCCTGTTTCGTGCAACGATTTCGCTGCCGCCGAACGTGCCCGTCGGCCCGCTGACCGCGCGCGTCTACCTGTTCAAGGAGGGAAAGCTGCTCGGCCAGTACCAGAGCCGCGTGATGCTGCAGCGTGAAGGTATCGAGCGGTTCATCCATAATTTCGCGATCTCGCAACCGCTCGCCTATGGCCTTGTGACGGTTCTGCTCGCGGCAGCAGCTGGACTGACGGCCGCCTTCGCTTTCCGCAAGCCCGCGTAGGTTCAATCTTCGCGCAGCAGGCGCGGAGCGACGGGATAGAGGCCCTCGTGGCCGAGCATCCAGACGTCGAGGCCATCCGCACCGAACAGCGGTTCGAATGCAACATCGAGAATGTTCAGGCCTCCGGTGAATGCGCCGAATGCGGGCATGACGAGGCGGAGGCGGTTGCCGACGAAGCAGGGACGGCGCAACGACGTTCCGTGGAATACGAGGCGGGCTGCGGGATGGAAGTGTCCCGCGATCTCGTGCGTGGAAGCTCCGGCGTGCGGCTCGTGGCGCAACGCGATGCCGCCGACGACGATCTCGGGCAACACATATCCTGCGAGCATGCGATCGATCCGCGGATCGTGATTGCCGGTGATCCAGATCCAGTCGCGATTGTCCTGAAGTATGCGGAGGCTTTCGACGTCGGCTGTGTCCATGCGTGCGGCGCCGGCCTGATCGTGGAGGCTGTCGCCGAGGCAGATGACCGTTTCAGGGTCGTACCTGTCGATCAGGATCGCGAGCTTGTGGAGCGTTTCGCGTGTGTCGTAGGGCGGCAGCATTTGGCCGCGCACGGCATAGGACGAGCCCTTTTCGAGATGGAGATCGGAAACGATCAACGCCTTCTCGGCCGGCCAGTACAGTGCGCCTGATTTGTGCGCGACGAAAGTTTTGCCGCAAACGAGCACAGGTTGATCGGCGAAATCGTCGAGCCCGATGCGCTCCGGCTTCAGCATGTTCATGTCCGCACATCCCCCGTTGCTTCGCGGATCAACTCGTCAGCGGCATCGCGCAAAATTGCGTCACGGTCTTGGCCATAAACCAGCTCAACTCCGATCTCCAGCAGCACCGGTACGGCGAGCGGAGATACATGATCGAGAATCTGATGTCTGATTCGGTGCTTGATGCGAGCCAGAAAAGCGCCGAGCCGCTTGATATCGAGGAGCCCCGTGGCAGCGTCGGCCCAGGCGGACTCCAGCAGCAAGTGTCCGGGATCGTGCCGCCGAAGCACGTCATAGATGAGATCGGTCGAGATCGTCACCTGCCGGCCGGATTTAACTTTGCCCGGATGCCTGCGCTCGATCAATCCGGCGATGACGGCGGATAAGCGGAACGTGCGCTTCATGAGCGCGCTTTCGGCGAGCCAGGCGTCGAGATCGTCGCCGAGCATGTCTTCGTCGAAGAGTTCTTCGAGCGAAAGGCGGCCGTTGGAGATGAGGCTCGAAATGTCGTCGTGCGCCCAAACGGCCAGCGCGTAATCGTTGGCGACGAAGCCGACGGGCCTTGCCCCGATGCGGTCGAGGCGTCGCGTGAGCAGCATGCCGAGCGTCTGATGCGCGAGACGGCCCTCGAACGGATAGGCGACAAGGAAGTGTCGATTGCCGCGCGGGAATGTTTCGATGAGAACTTCGTCAGACGCCGGGATGACGGAGCGTTCGGTCTGCAATTCCAGCCAATTCGCGACGGGGTTTGGCAGGCCCGACCAGACGCTCGGGTCGGAGAGCATGTCGCGCACGCGTTTCGCCAGATGGGTCGACAGCGGAAATTTTCCGCCGTCGTAGCTCGGCACCATCGGATCTTCAGCGGCGGCACGGGAGACGAAAACTTCGGTGTCCCTGATGCCTTCGAAGCGAAGGACTTGACCGGCAAAGACGAACGTGTCGCCGGGTGTCAGCTGCTCGGCGAAATATTCTTCGACTTCGCCAAGGACGCGCCCACCGATGCGGGCAACATTTTTCTTGCCACCGCGGCCTGAGACGAGGCGCACCTTGAGATGAGGGGCGTCGACGATGGTGCCGATATTCAAGCGGTATTGTTGGACGATGCGTGGATTGGCGACGCGGAGCTTGCCGTCTTCCGCCGGTCTCAGTTTGGCAAAGCGTTCGTAGGACTTCAGCGCGTAGCCGCCTGTCGAGACGAAGTCGACCGTGCGGTCGAATTGATTTCGCGTCAGGCCCGCATAGGGAAGCGCCGAGCGCACTTCGTCGAATAGCGTATCCGGATTGAACGGCGCCTGGCACGCCATGCCGAGAACGTGCTGCGCTAAGACGTCGAGCGCGCCGACGCGCGATAGCGTGGCATCCTGATCTCCGGCTTCCGCCGCCTGTTGGGCTGCCCGGCATTCGAGAACCTCGAAGCGATTACCCGGGACCAAAATCGCCTGGGACGGCTCGTCGAGCCGATGGTTGGAGCGGCCGATCCGCTGCAGCAGCCGGCTCGCACCTTTCGGCGCGCCGAGATGGATGACGAGATCGACATCGCCCCAGTCGATACCGAGATCGAGCGTCGATGTGGCGACGACGGCGCGCAGACGGCCTTCGGCCATCGCGGCTTCGACCTTCTTGCGCTGGGCGGCTTCGAGCGATCCGTGGTGCAAGCCGATCGGCAGGTTGTCGTCGTTGATGCGCCAGAGTTCCTGGAATGCGAATTCGGCCTGCATGCGCGTATTGACGAAAACGAGCGACAGCTTGTGCCGGACGATGGCTTCATAGACTTCGCGCATCGCGTAACGTGCCGTGTGGCCGGTCCAGGGAATTTCGTTTTCGGCTTCGAGAATTTGGATGACCGGCTTCGCGCCGCCTTTGACGGTGACGATGTCGGACAGGCGCGTCACCTCCTCGGGCTCCGTTTGCGCGACGAGGTAGCCGCGAAGTTCGCTAGGGCGCGCGACCGTCGCCGACAATCCGATCGTCATGACGTTCGGCGCGATTCTGCGCAGGCGCGCCAGATCGAGCGCGAGGAGATCGCCGCGTTTCGAGGCTGCAAGCGCGTGCAGCTCATCGAGGATGATCGTATCGAGATCGGCGAACATGTAGGGCGCGTCGGGGTGACTGAGGAGCAGGGCGACTTGCTCCGGCGTCGTCAACATGATCTGCGGCGGCTTCACGCGCTGGCGCTGCCGGCGTGCAAGGGACGTGTCGCCCGTGCGCGTTTCGGTGCGGACCTTGAGGCCCATTTCTTCGATCGGGTGCGTCAGGTTCCGTTCGACGTCGGCCGCCAGCGCTTTGAGCGGCGAAATGTAGAGCGTGAATAATCCTGCGCCGATCTTCTTCTTTTCGCCGTTGTGGATCGAGATGAGGCTCGGAAGAAAGCCTGCGAGCGTTTTACCGGCGCCGGTCGGCGCGATCAGCAACGTCGAGCGGCGCTCGCGTGCGGCATCGAGAAGGGCGAGCTGGTGAGGACGTGGTTTCCAACCGCGCTTTGCGAACCACGCGGCGATCTCGGCGGGCAGAGGTTCTGTCGCGCGAGGTGAGTGCGTGCGGCGGGTCTTTTTCTCCGCCGTCGATGCCATCAGCGGGGCGCTCCGGGGCTTACGCGCGCCGTCTTTTGCGGAAGGCCGTTCGGCCGTTTCCGGCTTCCTGGTGGATTTGCGCGGCACGCTCAATTTTGGCTTCGGCAAATTGGCTCAGGTCACTCTAAATCGCTTTTATGGGCAACCCAGCCGTTATACCTGCTGAAGCTTCGAAAGACGTCGAAAAAAACGCGGGAATTAAAGCGGCCGTTTCGCCCAGTCGTGAGCGCGGCGGCCTCGGATTGCGGCGAGGTTCGCGTGTGCGCCTGCGTGCAGCGTCTTCGCGAGGTAAGATTTGATCTCCCCGATGAGGCTCGGGCCTTCGTACACAAGGCCCGTGTAAAGCTGCAATAATGTGGCGCCGGCTTCGATTTTTTCGAGCGCCCGCTCGCCACTGTCGATGCCGCCGATGCCGATGAGCGGGATCCGGCCTTCGGTCTGCTTGAAAATACGGGCGAGCATGGCTGTCGAGCGCTGAAAGGCGGGGCGGCCGGAAAGGCCACCGGCTTCGCGCGCATCACGCGACTTCAAGCCGTCGCGCGACAAGGTCGTGTTCGACACGGCGATCGCGTCCACGTCGTAGGCGACGAGCTTTTCTACGATCGGAGCGATGTCATCGGCGGCGATGTCGGGGGAAATTTTGACGACGATCGGACGCCGCTGCGCGCCGTCGTCGGTCAACCTTGTCCGCGCGGCCATGATGCGCGCGAGCAGCGCCTCAAGCGCGGCGGGCGCCTGGAGATCGCGAAGCCCGGGTGTGTTCGGTGAGGAGATGTTGACGGTGAAGTAGCTGGCGACCGAGTTGAACCGCAACAGGCCCAACACGTAGTCTTCGCCGCGGTCGACGCTGTCTTTATTGGCTCCGATATTGACGCCGACGATGCCACCGCGGTTCATTCGCGCTTCGAGACGCGCGAGAGCTGCGGCGTGGCCGCCATTGTTGAAGCCGAGCCGGTTGATGAGGGCGTTGTCCTCAACGAGCCTGAAGACACGCGGCTTCGGATTGCCGCTTTGCGGGTGCGGGGTGACGGTGCCGATCTCAGCGAAACCGCAGCCCATGCCGAGCATGGCATCGGGTACGCGGGCGTCCTTGTCGTAACCGGCGGCGATGCCGACCGGATTTTTGAATTCCAATCCAAACACCGTTTGCGAGAGCACGCGATCGTCGGCGCCGAAGGCGCGCGGATAAAGTCCGCATTCGAGCGCGCGCACGGTGAGTTCGTGTGCTTCCTCGGGAGCAAGCGCAAATAGCGCCGGGCGCGTCAGCCGGTAAATGCCTGTCAGCACGCGAACCATTCCTCGTCAAGGCAGTGAACGCCGTCGCTATTTTTTTGCAATGGCCGCTCCCATAAAGCCACAGAAACGGGAAGAGCGGAGTAGAGGTGAGGGAAAAGCTCGCCTCCGCGAGATTGTTCCCATTTGAGATCAGCGCCTAGTGCGGCCGCCTCGAATGCAATGAGAACGAGATCCCCTTTGCCTTTGAAATGTTTTTCTAATGTGCCGGACAACTGGTCCTGTTGTGACAGATGAATGAATCCGTCTCGCTTGTCGTCGAGCGATCCTTCATAATTCCCTTTTGCAATTGCGCCCGACCATTCGGCGGCCGTGGCAATTTTGTAGACGATTTTTTTCATTCTATTTTGGACTTTGCGGATGCGTGTGAAAAGATATCATCCAATTGTCGGAAGCAACGGCCGGGGTGTGGCGCTGGTGCATGATCGTTGCTATCACGGATGGCTAGGCACGCAACAGTTTGGCGGGGTGCGTGTTAATAGCCGCAGGCGAAATACTCGGGCCCGCAAACGGCAGTCAAGAGGGTTGTGGTATTCGTGTATCCTACGGCATCGCTAAGCATTTCAGAATTGTTGTCCGGTCCTTACCTACTGAATATCCCGCTTTTCCAGAGGCCCTATTCCTGGGGACGAGAGCAGGCCGAACAACTCCTCGACGATCTTCTGGAAGCCGCCGGTATCTCCTCCGACGACCAGCCGGAACCTGCTTACTTCCTCGGCGCCGTGGTGTTGATGGATGCGCCAGGGGCTGAAACGGCGAAGCTGTCGCCCAAGATGACCCCGCGCGAATTCGGAGTGATCGATGGGCAGCAGCGCCTCGTCACATTGATGACGCTGCTCGCCGTGCTGCGGGACCTCGAAACCGACGCACGAAAGACAGTAGCGAAACGCGTTCAGGGAATGCTTGTCGCCCAGCTGGGCACGCGGTTCTTCCGCACGGAGCGTTTCCGGCTGCACCTTTCGACGCGTGAACGCGCCGTTTTCGAAGACAACGTCTTGTTGCCGGGCAGCTCGGTGCTGCCGGCCGACATTCAATCGCCCTCGCTTCCCGAAGCGACGCTTCTCGACGTGCGCGACCGCTTCAAGACCGTGCTTGCGGAACTGACCAACACCGACCGCGCGGCGCTTGCCGATTTCATCGCGGACCGATGCTTCGTGGTTGTCATCGTCGGCAATGATATCGACCGCTCCCACCAGATGTTCGTCGTTTTGAACGAGCGAGGCAGAAAGCTGCAGCGCAACGACATTCTGAAGTCCGACATCCTCGCGCGCATGTCGGCCAACGACGCCAAGTGGGCCGTCGCGATGTGGGATGAAATGAGCGTGGAACTCGGGGAAGGGTTCGAGGCGTTTTTCGCCCATCTCAGGACCATCTACGGTCACGGGCGGTTGCAGATCGTTTCGGGGGTGCGCCAGGTCATTCGCGATTCCGGCGGCTCGGAGGCGTTCTTCAAGGATGTTTTTCTGCCGCTCGCCAAGTCGTATGCGATCGTTCGCAGCGGAGGCGCCGGCGTGTTGCCGCGAGAGATGCAGTCGACGCTTGCATACCTCAACCGCCTGCCGGAGGCCGATTGGGCGCCGGCCGCGATTTTCGCGCTCAAGGATTGGAAGCGCGATCCAGCACGAGCCGCATTTCTGCTCGGCGAGATCGAGCGGCTCGCCATGCTGACCCGCCTTTTGTGCGCGGGGTCAGGGAAACGCGTTCGCCGGTTCTCGGAGCTCGTCAAGGTCATTCGCTCAGGCGAGCCGATCGACAAATCGCATCCCGTTCTGCAATTGACGCGGGACGAAGTGCGCGGCATCGCGTTTCATCTCAAAGATTTTCACAAGCGCAATCCGAAGGTTTGCAAGCTGCTTCTGCTGCGGCTCGGAGACGAATTGTCGGGCGGGATGGATGCCGTCGACCCCGATCAATATACGATCGAGCACGTGCTGCCGCAGCGGCCCGCTGCCTCGAGCTCGTGGCGGCAATTGTTCCCCAGTGCAGAGGAGCGCGCGCAGCTCGTCGAAAGCCTCGGCAATCTCGTGCTGATCACCCAGCAGGACAATGACCGCGCTCGCAACGCGTCGTGGGACGACAAGAAAGAGATTTATTCGAAAGGGTCGAGCCAAGCCTCGATGCTCGCGATTACGCGCGATGTGCTCGGTGAGCGCGAATGGCGGCGCGGGCAGATCGAAACGCGCGAGCAGCGGCTCGTCGGATTGATCGACCGGATCTGGCGCGTCGACATTCTTGGACAGAAGTCCGGAACGCGCGCGGCAAAAGCGGCGGAAGAATCCGAGGCTGCGACGCCGCTCGTTTAAGCCCCGAAACCGCGATCCTGGTTGCGGCTACGCGCTGGCGAGCGCGCCGCTGAGTGCCTTGGCAATCAGGGCGCGGGTCTCGGGAATTCCATAGAGCGCGACGAACGTGCCGAGGCGCGGCCCGCGCTCCTGCCCGAGCAGGATTTCGTAGATCGCCTGGAACCAATCGAGCTTGACGCCGGGTCCGCCCGTCGGGCTGGTCTTCGTCGGATCCTGATAGCGCGGGATGGCGCGGCCGACGTCGAGCAAGGCGTTCTGGATCGTGTCGCCGTCGCTGTTGGGGGGGAGCGCCGCGAGCGCCTTGTCGAGGCTTTCGAGCGCCGCGATCTCGACATCGTCGGGCGTGCGGAACTTCTTCGTCGGCTTCACGAAGTCTTCATAGTAGCGGATCGCGTAGCCGGCGAGCTTATCGATGATCGGATTGTCTTCCGGCTTCGCTCCGGACGCGTAGCGGCCGAGGAAGCCCCACAGCACGTCCTTGTTGTGAGCGTGCGAAACCGAAACGAGGTTGAGCAGCAAGCCAAACGTGACGGGAATTTCAGGCTTCGGCGGCGCGCCGTTGTGGATGTGCCAGACGGCGTTGTCGATCTGCTGCTTCGCTTCTTGCTTCTGATAGCCGGACAGGAATTGCAGGTATTCGTCGACTGCGCGCGGGATGACGTCAAAATACAGCCGCTTGGCGCTTCGCGGCTTCTGATACATGAAGAGCGCCAAGCTTTCGGGCGACGCGTACGTCAGCCATTCGTCGATCGTCAGGCCGTTGCCACGCGACTTCGAAATCTTCTCGCCTTTGTCGTCGAGGAACAGCTCGTACACATAGTGTTCGGGCGGAACGCCACCGAGGATTTCGCAGATCTTGTCGTAGATCGGCGCGTTCGTCTGGTGGTCCTTGCCGAACATCTCGAAGTCGACGCCGAGGGCGACCCACCGCATGCCGAAATCCGGCTTCCACTGGAGTTTTACCTGGCCGCCGGTGACCGGCAGCGTGATATCCTTGCCGTCTTCGTCCTCGAACGTGATGGTTCCGGTCTTTGGGTCCACCTTCTTCATCGGGACGTACAGGACACGGCCGCTCTTCGGCGAAATGGGAAGGAAGGGGCTGTATGTTGCCTGCCGTTCTGCGCCGAGTGTCGGCAGCATGACCTTCATGATGTCGTCGTAGCGTTCGACGGCGCGCAGGAGAACTTCATCGAAGCGGCCGGACTTGTAATACTCGGTGGCGCTCGCGAATTCGTAATCGAAGCCGAAGGTGTCGAGAAACCGGCGCAGCATGGCGTTGTTGTGATCGCCGAAGCTTGCGGAGTCGCCGCCCCATGGATTGGGCACCGACGTCAACGGCATCTGCAGGTAAGGCTCTAGCGCTTTCCGGTCCGGGACGTTCTCCGGAATTTTCCGCATGCCGTCCATATCGTCGGAGAAGCAGAGGAGGCGCGTCTTGCGCTTGCCTTCGGTCAGCGTCTCGAACGCATGGCGCACCATTGTCGTGCGCGCCACCTCGCCGAAGGTGCCGATGTGAGGGAGTCCGGACGGACCGTATCCCGTTTCGAAGAGGACGGTTTTTGTGTCGCCGTCGGGCAGGAGCTCGAGGCGTTTGATGAGCCGGCGTGCTTCTTCGAACGGCCAAGCCTTGGAGTCTTTGCTGGCTGCGGCCTGCTCGGGGGTGAAGACGAGTGCGGTCATCTGATGCTGCTGCGGTCGGGTGTGGTTGATATTACAAAGGCTTGCTTTGCGGCGAAGGCGCGCACCGTAGGTGTCCCGGAGGTCAGCGTCAACGCGCGGCCGAATGCGCCGCGATAAATGCCGCAACGGCGTCTGCGGCGGCCGCAAGGTTGCCCTTGCGGGTGAACCCGGAATTCCCGCGCGGACCGAAATCGTGATCGCCGTCGCTCATCCAGGCGAAAGTGATTTTCTTGGACAGCCGGATTGCTTCGATTTCACTTTTGGTTCCGAACGGATCGCGCTCGCCTTGGACGATCAAAGCTGGGCAGCGAAGCTGTTTCAAATGCTCGGTGCGCAGCTTGTCGGGCGTGCCGGGCGCGTGAAACGGGTAGCCGAGGCAGACGAGACCGCTGATCGTCTTCTCTTCGTAAAGCTCATCAGCCAGCATGCTCGCGACGCGCCCACCCATGGACTTGCCGCCGATAAAGAGCTTTTGGTGCGGATTTTCGCTGGCGACGGCGCTGACCAAGTCCCGGTACTCGCCGATCAGTTTCTCGGCTTTGGGCGGCGGCCGCTTCGGGGCGCCTTCGCGGCGGCTCGCCATGTATGCAAATTCGAAGAGCGTGAGGGTGATCCCCCGTTCACCGAGAAGCGCGGCAAACGATTCCATGAACGAAGATGTAATCCCCGCCCCGGCTCCATGCGCTAAAATCAGACGAGTTTCGGCAGTGGATGGGCCGCTCTCGATACGAAACGCGGGCGTTGCCTTCGTTGTCGTCTCGGCGCTGACGGCTTCGGTAACCTTCTGAAGGCGTTTCATAATGTGTTCGCAATGGAGCTAATGCCGCTATCCATGGTTCGTTAATGTGGCGCTGGGCAACACTGCAACTGAAATCGCTTTTGGGCCAGAATTTCGCCCGAGAATGGTCTAGGATGAGCGATGTCAAAAAACGGGGACAAAGCATGAGGGCCGCAAGGTTACTGGTGCTCGCGGTCTTCTGTGCGATGGCCATGGTTTGGGCTCCGCTGCTCCAATCGCCAGGCATGCCGCTTTCAGTGCTGGATTTCATCGGACTGCTCCGTGCCGACCCGCTGCGGGTCGATGACGCGAGCGGCGTTCCGGTTGCGCCCGATCCGGTTCGTCCCGATGCGGGCAATCCCGCCGATACAGGTCATCACGTGCAGCTACCGGCTTTCGTGCCAAGAGGCGGAGTGCTGACGAATTCGAATGAGAGTGGGCCGGAAGGCGAGGAGTCGCAGGCAACAACCGCGACGCCGGCTGCCCCGTCGAGCGATACGACCACGGGATCGGTGACGACGAAACATCCGTCGGGCGCGGCGCCCAGTTCCTCGAAGGCTCGTCCGATCTCGATCAAGGTCGAGCCTATTCCGGGGACCGAACAGGCTGAGCCGTCCAAAACGCCCGTCTGGCCGAAATTCATCGGGGCAAAAAATCTTTTCGGCGCGGCCAAGGTTCCGGCCCCGCTCGAAGCGCGTGCCATCGGAACGTATGCTCGCGGTTGCCTGGCGGGCGCCGTGCCGTTGCCGATCGACGGTCCTGCCTGGCAGGAGATGCGGCTGTCGCGCAATCGCAACTGGGGCCATCCGAAGCTGATCGCGCTCGTCGAGCGTTTCGCAAAGGATGCGCAAAAGCTCGACGGCTGGCCGGGACTGCTGGTTGGCGACATCGCACAGCCGCGCGGTGGCCCGATGATCACCGGGCACGCCAGCCACCAGATCGGACTCGATGCCGATATCTGGCTGACGCCGATGCCGGATCGCCGTCTCACTCCGAAAGAACGCGAGGAGATGCAGGCAACGTCGATGCTGGATGCCACGAGCGTTGCCGTCGATCCGCAGATTTTCACCGAAAAGCAGACCGCGCTCATCAAGCGGGCGGCGTCTTATCCCGAGGTCGAGCGCATCTTCGTTCATCCTGCGATCAAGAAGGCGCTTTGCCAGACCAAAGATACGGACCGTAAGTGGCTCGGCAAGGTGAGGCCGTGGTTCGGGCATTACTACCACTTCCACATGCGCATCAAATGCCCGGAGGGTTTTGCGGGCTGCGCGCCGCAACCGCCGCCGACGGGGGACGATGGTTGCGGGAAGGAAGTGGATCAGTGGCTGGCGAAAGTGGTTCCGTCGAAGGTGCCGCTTGAGCCCGTGCCGCCTCCGGTTTCGGGAGTGAAGCCGCCGAAGCCGCCGCTCATGCTGGCCGAGCTGCCGAAAGAATGCCAAGCCGTGCTCGAGTCCGGACCTGAGCCCATCACTGTACCGCCCGAAGCGCTGATGACGCCTATGCAGGTCAAGAAGACATTGGCCAAGGCTGCCGCAGTTCACGCGACGATCGCCAATGCTGCGGCTGTGCCGGGCGCGAAGGGGCTTCCGGCGCATTTGGCCAATAGCCCGGCGCTTCGTCCGCATTTCAAGAAGGCCGCGACCGTCGATCCGAAATAGAAAAAGGCCGCCTGCCAGCCCCTTTGGGCATGGCTGACGGCCTTGATAGTCTTCGATCAGGTCTTTAGCGATTTAGCTCTTCGCTGCCGCAGGCGCCGAGGTGTTCGCGGGCTTAGGGCAAGCGACGCCCGTTCCGGCTAGACCGCAGTATCCATGCGGTACCTTGGCGAGGTACTGCTGATGGTAGCCTTCGGCCAAGTAGATCGGACCGGCCGGCCTGATCTCCGTCGTGATCGGGCCATAGCCCTTGCCGGCGATCGCTTCTTCGTAGGCTTTACGCGATGCGCCGGCGGCAGCTTGCTGCTCCGGCGTCGTCGTATAGATCGCCGACCGGTACTGCGTGCCGATGTCGTTCCCCTGACGGAAGCCTTGGGTCGGATCGTGGGCTTCCCAGAACGTCTTCAGGAGCGTGTCGTAGGAGATGGCTTTCGGATCGAAGACGACGACCACGATTTCCGTGTGGCCGGTGCGGCCGGAGCAGACCTCCTCATACGTCGGATTGGGCGTATAGCCGCCTGCGTAGCCTGCCGCGGTGATCCAGATGCCTTCACCCAGTTGCCAAAAGAGCCGCTCGGCGCCCCAGAAGCAACCGAGGCCAAATATTGCGACCTCGTGCCCGGCGGGATAGGGCGGGTTCAATGGCTGCGAAAAGAGATAGTGCTCGGCGTCGGGGCTAAGAATCGGGGCCGGGCGACCCTTCGGCGCAGACTCGGCGGTCGGCATCGCGACCTGCTTCCTTGCGAACATGGATTCGCTCCTTCTTATTATTGTGCGGATGATGCCCAGTATACGATGGCTCATCCCATTTCGTTTCAGGGCCGGCACGGCCTCGCCGTTCATTTGGCCGGTCAGTAGTCGTTGGCGAAAATGCGGATACGGCGGCGCGGCCGTCCGAGGTAGCCGCAGGCGATCGTGAGCAGGAGGAAGATCACGGTTCCCGGCAGGTTCAGTACTGACGTCAGCACCGGGTCCCAGAAGAAGGGATCGACTGTTGCCGTGGCGGACCGCTGAAGCGACGCTACGAACGCGGGCGACCACGTTTGCAGGTGCTGCATCAATGAGATGGCCCCCCCTGGGACGCCGTCCACGGGCGGGCGCGAAACATCCGCCGCGAAGGCGATCAGCGTAAACAAAGCAAAGAGCGCGGCGAGAAACCGCAGCATCAGTCTGGGTCGGGTTTCCGGGTTCACGACGCTCATCACGAGCGTGATCAGGAAGGCGGCCAGCGCCAGGCGCAGAAGCCAGGAATTGCTCGGCTCACCGGCCGCGTACCATAGGCAACAATAGGCGATTACGCCTAATGCGGCCAATCCGGCAAAGATTTTGAGTAGCACTGAGCTGGTCATATTCGCACTTGCTCGTTGACCGGGTGCCTTTGTGTGACCGCGACGGGCGGCGGTCAAGCCTCAAGACTTGTCGAGCGGCGTTGCGCTCGGCGCGCGGATGGGTTAAGTGCGCTGCTTCGCGATTGCGATGGAGGGGTGGCCGAGTGGTTGAAGGCGCTCGCCTGGAACGCGTGTAGGCTCGTAAGGGTCTCGTGGGTTCGAATCCCACCCCCTCCGCCAAGACGCACTCGCTCATCGGGTCTGCCGAATTGCCAAGCGAGGCTAAGCGGTGACCCAGAAGACATTTTTCTCTTATTTTCTGGCTGGTTGCTTCGCTCAAGCCGCGAGCTTCGCTCGATGGTGCGAACAGCGCATAGGTTTGCGGCGCTGAAGGTCGCCAAACTCAAAGCTGCTGGGCGTCAAGAAGACTGTGCGGGTTTGAAACCGGTCAGGTCGGAAGCAAGCGCTGGGTGCTTCGGCAGTCAATCAACGGACGACGAGTGGAGCGCGGTCGGCCGCGCGCGTGGTGCAGCGAGCCAATGCGACGTTTGACAGTGGAAGCCTGCGTGGGTTCGCCGGTCGCTGGTCACGTCAGCTTTGCAGAGAAAGCCGACATCCACCGATTGATCGCCGATGTCGGTTAGTAGCGCGTCAGCTGATCATCGCTAAGCGGACGTTGCTGGGTTGTCAGGTAAGTGCATTGCACGTCCGCAACAGCACCCCAAACCGTAACGAATTCACAGATCGAGGGCCGCCACCGCGCGGACCAGCGGATATGCGCGGCTCGGACCCAAACGACCAACGCGTCCTACAATCCGTCAGAGCACGTAGCGACTAGAGCGAACTCGCCTCTGCAGATCTCCGTCGTCCCTGGCCCGCCTACCAGTATGTCCCGGGTGTATTTGGAAGGTCTGCCATTGATAAAGCTTCGAGTGAAGGCGTCCGTTGTGGAGCCGCCGATAACGGGCGCAGCGCTTGCTGGCAGCAACGATTGGCGGTGTCATGACGATAAACAAACGATGTTAGGGAGAAGACGCAATGACCAAGAAATGGGTCGCTTTCGTTTCGCTTTTTCTGCTTTCGGGAACGGCTGCCCTCGCCAACGAATGGAGCGACAAATTCAAAATGATCGACACTGATGGCAACGGTTCGATCAGCCGCACGGAGTGGGAGGCAAACGTGGCGAAGCTGAAGCTCGATCCGGCTCCGACCTTTACGGCGATGGACGCCGACGTGAACAACAGCGTCGATACGGATGAATGGGTTGCGGCGGAAAAAATGGCAAAAGCCTTCCCCGTCGCATGTAAGTCTGCCACGTCTTCCTGGTGCCCGAAGCAGTACTAAGTCTGTCTTTCGGATATTCTGACTACTTGAAACCCGGCGGGCAACTTCCGGGTTTTGGGGCGATGCAGCGGCGCCGTCCGTACGCATCGCCTTCCTTATTTGGAGGCGATCGTTTTCGTCGCGAAGCCATCGCTCATGTTGTGGCCGCCGTGACCGTGCCGCGAAGGGCAGTGTGCGGCGCTTCAGGCGGCAAATGAGGATCCTCCTAAGTCTAAAGATCCAGCTTGTGAGGATTGTCGGGTAAAAGTCCTTCGGGAAGGCACGGTTTCGCGGATGCTGTGCATTTGAAGTCTGCGCCGAAGGGGCCCGGATGACAATTCAATGATTTGTCTTTGGCGTGGTCCCAGAGTTCGTATCCCTTGCCGAGCGAGCCGGCGCGAGACGACCACCAAGACGTCGCGGCGGCCTTGGCCTCCTCCTCGGTTTTTCCCGAGGCCTCGCCGCTCTTCACGACATCTCTGCAGAACTTTCCGGAACCTGCGGCGGTAACTGGAACGGCAAACGTACAAGCGACGGCGAAAATACATGACTTTTGAATCAGCTTCATTGCTCGCCTCTCCGGTGGAATCGATCTCATTCGACTGCGGTGACGGTGAAACCTCTTTGGCGTAGCAGGGCGACCAGGCCATCCGGCCCGCTTTGATGCATCGCGCCGACCGCGATGAAGGCGCCGCCGTTGCGGAGCAGAGGCATCGCGCTTTCCAACATTCGCAGATTGCGTTTGCCGACGAGTTCGGTGCGCAAAGACAGCAGGGTCGCATCGTCAAGGCCGGCGCCGGGCGCCATTTCCTGCGTCAACGCCCAAACGGCTTCAAGACGCCGGAAGCGATAAAGCTCGGCCATCGTCAGCGATATGTCGTCGACGCGTGGATAGAGTTCGATGCTGGCTTTCAGCCATGCGACTTGCACCTTGCGCGAGATTGTCGCCAGCGACCGGTATTGTTCAAACATCGACTCAAGGCCGATGACGGGCAGGCCTTTTTCGGTCGCTCGATCGACCACGAGCGCATCCATCGATTTCGCGCCGCGCTCCTGCAGTTTTTTCTGACACTCGGAATCCGCGAGGAACATGATGGCCACCCAGGGCTTCAGGGCGAGAGCGAGCTGCGGCGCGTATCCCGCATTCGAGATGGCTTTCTCGACGACGGTGATTTCGTCTTCGGCCAAAATTCCTTGAAGCTCGCGATCGGTCGAGACCATGAGCGGGGCTGCTTGCGCCATCGCGTGAGAGTAGGCACTTCGCGACGTTTCCGCGGACTCGACAGCGACCAGTTTCGATTGGTCGAGCGCGGCTCGCGTCGCCGGCGATAATTCCTGCATGCTGTCGTTGATGACATGGAGCGTGCCGAAAAGATGAGAGGGCGCGGTGCCATCTTTCTCGACCCGCCAGAGAACGGCCTCGCCGTTGGCGACACGGCTTGCATCGGCGAGAATTTTTTGGAGTCGCGGCCGATTGTTGTGATCGATTTCATAAAGGACGCTGGTCGGCGAACAGATATCCAAGCCGCTCGTCGAGGCAGCCGAAGGATTAGCCTGCGCGGCCACGGCAAGCGCTAGCACCGCTGCGGTCCGAATGGACAGGCGGCTAAGGCTCCGTCGACACGGCAAGAACCATTCGCGGGCCTTCGGGACACTTGATGCGTTTGATCTCGGTGTTGGTCTTGAGATCCAGGACCGAAACGCTGGCCGAAAACCAATTCGCGACATAGGCTTTGCTCCCGCTTTTGAGTGCAACCAAACCTTCGGGATAGCGTCCGACTTTTATTTCAGCGCGGGGCGCACGTGTCTGCGCGTCGAAGACCGATATGCTCCCCCCTTGCTGGTTGGAAATGAGGATCTTGGCGTCATTGCCTGTCATGGCAACGCCGTAAGGCATGGCGCGTGTCGCCAGCGTCGAAACCACTTGCAGCGAGGACGTATCCACGATCGACAGCGTGGCGGCTTGAGCGTTGGCAACGACGAGCTGCTTTTCATCGAGACTTAAAGCGAGCGCGAACGGGGCGCGCCCAAC
Source organism: Hyphomicrobium sp. ghe19 (assembly GCF_902712875.1). Classification (NCBI taxonomy): domain Bacteria; kingdom Pseudomonadati; phylum Pseudomonadota; class Alphaproteobacteria; order Hyphomicrobiales; family Hyphomicrobiaceae; genus Hyphomicrobium; species Hyphomicrobium sp. ghe19. The sequence goes on from NZ_LR743509.1 coordinate 701,616, forward strand.
CGGAATTTCCTGCAACACTCCGAAACGTCTTGTGTCGATGATGGCTATGCTGTCAGCCTCGCGGTCAGCGACGTACAGACGTGATCCTTCGCGTGTCGCGACCAGATGGGCCGGCGAGCGGCCGACGGGAATCTTTCTGACGATTTCGCCCGATTGGGGATCGACAGCCGAGACGACGTTGGCGCTCCAATCGCCGACGAAGAGCTGGCCGGGGGCCGTTATCGCGATGCCAAAGGGCTGCCCGCCGATTTTCAAAAGGCGGTCAAGTTTTTGACGGCGGAGGTCGATAACGGCGATTTGTCCGCTATCGGGAAGCGTTGCGAACGCTTCGTCCAAAGCGGGACTGATCGTGAATGCCGCTGGCTTGCCGGGAATTTCGATTTGCCCGATGATTTCGTCAACAGCGGTATCAATGATGGAGAGGGTGCCATCGTCTTGACTGAGGACGTAGACCTTCTGAGCCGCGTCTTTCGCCGCCGTCGCGCCCGCTGGCGCAACAGCATTGAGCGTGAGCACGGCAAGGAGGCCTACAAGTGCTTTCATTTCTTGCCTTCGGCTTTCGCCTTGATGCCCGCGAGACCAGCTTTAATGAAATCTTCCGTCGCCTGGACGGCTGCGGCGTCGCTCCTGTTTTCGGGCGGCTCGTTCGTGGTGTCGGCGCGATAGAAGCGCGATACCCATTGTACCTCGCTGCCGCCGGATGCCGGTAAAACCTGGATCGTGTCGGAATAGAAGCTCGCCGGGAAAGCTTCGAAGTTCTCGGTCGCGAGCCGATAGCCGTAGGACATGTCCTTTTCCTGATAGTCGTCGAGGCTTTCGACGAGTTCGCCACCGCCGCTCTTGAGTGTCAGCGTGCGCGTCGCTGCGTTCCCATTGCCGCCTTCGCTTTTTGCCGTTGCGACGGATGGATGCCAGGTTCCGATGCTTCCAAAATCCTTGATGATGGTCCAAACGGCGGCCGGTGGTGCCGCGATCGCGATCTTCTCATCGACTTTTTGGGGGGTGGGGCCATGGGCCAGAGCCGCTCCCGCGTTCGCTGCAAAGACCCCCAACGCCAGAAGAAAACGAAACTTATTTGCCACGCACGAGCACTCCTTTGAGGTTCCGATTTGAAAGAGAATAGGAAGCAGTTCGTCCACGCGGTCGCGGAAGACTCTCGAATAGCGACATCCCGTAGATTGCCATCATCAGCAGCAGCGCGAACATCGCGGGCACGTAAGCCATGTTCGTATCGATCTCTAGGATGCGTGGTTCGGTCGCGGAAAAAAGCTGCGGTGATACCGAGCCGACGTTTTGAAGCCCGACATAGGAGAGACCCGTGCGCGCAGCGAGATCCTGAAGATGAGCGGCCTTCACGGACGAGAGTTGTTCATCACCGGACGCAGGCAATGCACCGAACGGCGCGTTTCTCGGATTGTAACCCTCGCGCAATTCCGCATCTTTCGGGGCCGCTCCGATGCGGTTGTCCTGTGGAACGTCGCTTTGATTGTAGACGCCGATCTGACGGCCTTCGTCGTCGTACTTCGGTATCGGCACTTTCTCGCTGCCACCGACGCCGACGATCAATCCCTTCACCGCGCCGGGCTTACCTTCGAATTCCGGGACGCCGGTGAAGGGAAGCGGCGGTGCCTCATGTCCATCGGTGAGAAAGATAAGATCGGATTTCAGGCTCGATGCGATATCAATTCCGGAATAGAGGCCTTTGGCGATGTAGCTGTCGCCCTGCCAAGCCATGCGCCAGTCGAGGCCCGAGATGGCGCGCTCGAGGGCATCGTAGTTGCCGCAGACCTCAACGGGATTGAACAGCAGGAACGAAATGCGTTCCGTAAAGACGCCGAGGCCCAGCCGCGATTGGCAAGGTATGTCCTGCATCAAATCGACCAGAGCGTCGCGCGCGGCTTCCAAGCGGTTGAGGGATCCGCGCGGCTTCCCCATGTCGCGCGTGTTCATGCTGCCCGTGATGTCAACGATGGCAAGCACGGTGGCGATGCGTTGATTGCGGATGACGTGGATACCGATGATCGCCGCGATCGTCGCGGCCAGCGCCGCGAGCAGCAAGATCATGCGCCGATCGAAGTTGATGCGGGTGTACGTCATGGCAACCCCTTCGGGATGCCGGGCAGATCGGTCCACAGCTTCTTCGGCGCGTCAGGCGAAGAAAGATCCGGATTGTCGCCCTGAGGAAGATCGCGGACAACGCGCATGGCGACATCAAGATTATGCCGGGCGTCCCAATTGCCAGAATCGAGCTTCAATGCGAGCCGGTATTCAGATTTCGCGAGATTGATCACGGCGACGGCGCTGTCGATATCGCCTTTTCGGACAGACTCAGCCGCCAGACGGGTTCGGGCGTTGGCGATGTTGTAGAGCGCGGCCGCCTTTACGGCCGGCGGAAGTGTGGGGCCGGAGATACTCAGAATCGATTGCGCGTCTTCGATATGATCGCGGCGGACCGATTCATTGATCCGCGCCAGGATTTCCTGCGGATGTGCGCGCTTGACGTCGATCGGAACGTCGCGACGGGCGATCAGCTGGCGAATATCGTCATTCGATCGCTGGGCTCCGGTGAGTTCGCTTACCGCGTGGCCGAACCAGATCACACTCGCGGCAGCCAAGATCCAAATCACCGGGCCGCGCCGCCATCCAAGAATTTGCCGGAGGGATCTAAGCTGCATGGGTGGTTACCCCTCGGACCTTCAGCGTGCGCTCGCAAAGTTTTGCCGCGAGCAGGAGACCGAGCGCGAGGGCCGCCAGGACATACGCCCACCTCGACAAATCGTACTGGGGGATGCGTTCGTTATAAACGAGCGGGGTCTGCTCGAGCTTGCCGATGTCGGTGATGGCACTTTTGATCGCTTCGGCGCTCTCGGCTTCATATGCGTGATAGGGGATCTTCAGACTTTGAAAGAATTTATTCAGGTGCCGTTCCGGTAGCGACTGAGGCGTGTCTTCGACGCCGGCGCCCGGGTCCGCGAACATGCTGTTGGCGCCTTCGGTCCGAAGATAGAGAAAATAAAGATGGACCGGTCTTCGCGCGAACTCGGTTCTGAGCGCTTCCTGCACTCTTCGACCGATCACTGCGACGCCGTCGGATACAAGGACGATCGCGCGCGATCCCTGCAACACGTCTTCTTCGATCATGCTGAGCGCCATTCCGAGGCCGCGCCCGACATCCGTGAAGGCGAGGCCCGGTCGATCGATGGCGTCAATCGCATCGAGCACGATGTCCTTGTGATCGGTGATCGGAACGACGTGCATCGGCGCTGTCGAGAAGGCGGCGACACCGAACCTGTCGTGCTCGCGCTCGACGACGAATTCCTTGATCAGCCTCTTAGCGGCAGACGATTTGGATTCTTCCGCGCCGTTCGGCTGCCTGCCGGCGAAGGTATCATTCATGCTCGCCGACCGATCAATGAGCAGGACGATATGAGCGCCTTGGCCGAACCGTTCGATCGTTCGCTCGCGCAATGCGATTCCCGCCATGCCGAGAATCAGGCCGATGATTGCGGCGGCGCCGGCAATGCGGAGCGCCCATGCTATCGCAACGGAAAGCCGGTCCGGTTCAAATCCGGCGAGAGATGGGTAGGCTTCCTGGCGTTGAATGCCGAGAAAGAGCGGAAGAAGCGCGAGCGGAAGAAGATAGAGTGCAATCGGATTCGCGAAGATCATGCGGAGGCTCTTTCCTCGCGCGCGAGATCAGCGGCAAGCCGCGCCACTTCGCTGATCGGAAAGCGGTCTTCGGCGGTTTGCCGATCGTCCGAGAAAAAATAGAGTTGGGAGTTTTCGAAGAACGATCTGAGCGTCGGCAGAAGATCTGCGAAGCGCTCATGCGTCGCGATGAACGCGGGAACATCGGCAGCGAATATCCGACGGCCTGCGGACTGATCGAAGGCGCGATGAAGAATAAGCAGGGAGTTGCGATACGGCGCTTCGTCCGTGCCCGCAGACTGGATGCTCCTGATCTGTCGCTCGGCTCGAGTGAACGGCCGCTTTGGACGAGGTGCGAACGGCCATATCGCGTAATGCCAAAGCAGCAGTAGGCTTGAAACGGCGAGCGCTGCCGCAGAGGCCGCGAGCAGCCTTTTCTTGGGTGCGAGGTTAATTTCATGCGGAACGGCGTCGGGCCGCATGATGTCGGAAATTTCTCCGGTCTTCTCCGGCATCAAATCATCGAGGACGATGTCGCGGAGAGGGGAAATCACAAGCCGCAATGCCGGAATGGATGCGGTGTAATTAGCTTGCTCAGGTTCGGCAGCGCCTTCGCTCGGCGGCTTGGCATCAGGGTCCGCGCCGTTCGGGTTTTTGAACTTCAGCGGAAATGCTGGAATGTCGAGTTTCTTTGCCTCGAGTGCGGAATAGAAAATCTGATACTTCAACGTGATGTCATGGATCTTGCGACCGTTCTCTTCGCGCTCGCTGTAATCGACTGCGATGAGATCCAGCCAATATGTCAACGCGCCCGGACGAGGGAGAGCTGCGGTGAAGAGCTGCGTGTCGCCGCTCGTTATGACTTCGACGCGGCGCTCTAGCGTGTCGCCAATAAAGTGTCCGAAATTTCGCGGCTCATAGACGTTGACGGCGTCGATGGCTGCTGAACTTCCTCCTGCGCTCAGTAGAAGTATTGCGATAGTGAGCCAGGCGCGCATCAGGTCGCTCCATGGAGCAGGAACGATGTGAGCTGCATCCAATCGATGCTATCGCGGACGGTGAACGTCTCGCGCGCTGACGCATTGAGTGTCCGGGAAATCTGCTCGCGGTGCTTGTTTCGGTGGGCCCGCCATTGGGCCTTGAGCTTCGGCCGCATGGCGACGAGCCGATGCCTTCCGGTCTCAAGATCTCGCAGATTTAGCAGGCCCCACTCGGGAAGACCCTCGAGTTCGAGGCTATCACGGATCTCAATCGGAACGATATCGTGGAAAGCCAGCGCCTCTGTAGCCTTCCTCGCCGCTTCCTCCGGCCACAAGAAATCTGAGATCAGGAAGACAAGCTTCTTCGATCCCGATATGGCCGCCCCAGCTTCGGCTATTCCGTCGACGCCCGGCTGATCGGGGGCGAAACGACGGAGGCGCTCGATTGCATCGGCGTGGGCTGCGCGCGACAAGGTCTTGCGCAAAACAAGATCCTGCCGAAGGACTTTGTCGAACGGATAAAGGGCAAACGTATCGCCGGCGCGTTCGGTGCAGATCGCAAGCGCCTGGGCGATGTCCGCCGCGAGCGCGATCTTATCGCAACGCCCTTCGAATGCCATCGATGCGGAAACATCGACCAGCACGGCGACGTCGATTGAGCTCGGCTGTTCTGCGCGGCGCACGAGCAATCGTTCAAAAGGGTCGCTGAGGGATGCCCGAATAGCGATGCGGCGCGGATCGGGGAACGCCGTCAAGGGGACGATATCGCGAAAGAGACCGCCGCTGCCCGAGAGATAGCTTTTGTGCGAGCCCACGCGGATGCTGCTCGTCCGCCAGGGGATGCTGTACGCCAGATCTCTCGCCTCTTCGTTCATGGCGCCGGGACCTTGGCAAAGACGTCGGCGATGAGGGACCGCACGATTTCCTCGCGCCGCAATTCATAGACGGGCGTCAGAAAGATGCGATGGGCCATGCATTCGTGGAAGATATCGCGAATGTCTTCGGGTACGACCATGTCGCGACCGGATAGCCAAGCTTCGACGCGTGCGGCGCGTATGAGATAGCTCATGCCGCGCGGGCTCGCTCCGCCCGCGATGAGGCGGCTGATGTCGACGTTCGGAATTTGAATTCCTGCCGATCCGGGTTCGCGGATGGCTTTCCAAAGATTCAGAACGTAGCGCTCGAGCGCGGGGCTCACGACGATCGTGTCCTGAATGACGTTTGCGAGACCGTTGAGCCGGCGATAGTCGAGGACGCCATCCTTCAGAGATCCGATGAGCGTGTCTACGTCATGGAACCTCGTGGCGAAAAGCAGCTCGCGGCGCGATTTTTCGTCCGATGGAGTCGAGATAGCCACTTCCATCAGGAAGCGATCGCGCGCGGCGGCCGGCAGCTCGAACGTTTCTTCGCGCTCGATGCGGTTGCGATCCGCGAAGACGAGCAGATGCGGGAATACGTGCTCCTGGTTGAAAGCCGTGATGCTCCGTTCGGCCATCAATCTCAGCAACAGCGAATGGACCTGCGGGCGCGCGCGATTGATCTCGTTGAAAAAGAAAACGGAGAGATCTCTGCCATGACGCAGCACCGGCCCTGGCTCGACGCGCGGCTTACCGTCCTCATTGAGGAACGTGTAGTAGATCATGTCGGAAGGCATCAAATCGATGGTGCCCTCGATGCGCTCATAGGCGCCGCCGAGTGCGCGGGCGACGGCCCTGAGGAGTGTCGTCTTGCCGACACCGACGTCGCCTTCGAGGAGAACGTGGCCACGCGCGAAGACGGCAATCGTCAAAAGCCTGATTGCGCGTTCCTGGCCAACGACGGCTTTTGCGATTTCACGCTCGAAGTCCAAAGCGCGGCCGCGCCAGCCTTGGAGATCCAGCGGTTCGATAGTCTCTGCTATATCTGACCGGTCGAGTGTAGGGCTATTCATTTATTTTTGCTTCCCGACAATGACGTGCTCCGGCGGGCCGAACGGGAGAACGTCACTTCACAACCTAAAAAGGGGGTGCTGCCGAGACAGCACCCCAGGTACCTCGGAGAGGAAGTTGTGATCCTGCAAGCGTAGCAAGATCCGAGGCTCGAGTTCAGGTGCGTCTACTGAATTTTTGAGACGTCGTAGACCCACTTGCCGGTTTTCTTGAAGTTGTCGGCGCGAAGCTTGTTGCGCTCCTCTTGCGCTTTCAATGCAGTGCTCTGCTTCGCCAACTCTTTGGGATCGTGCTTGGGATCGTACTTCGTGCCTGCAACCTTATCCGGGAATCCCGGCTTCGGCTCCCAGCAGTTTCCCGATGCCTTGCAGTGCTGGCCGTCATACGCCAGGGCTGCAGGAGCGGTCGCTCCGGCGAGGCCTGCGATGGCAACGATAGCGCCGGCTATCAACGGGAGTGAAATCGTCTTCATAGGCTTTCCTCCATTTTTTCTACTCAAGATCAGGTGGGTTCACTCCACCCTTGTTGTTCCCGTACCAGCCAACTTGCGCGACACTGCCGCGTCGGGTTGTTGCGCTAGTTTCCGGAAATTTTGCATTGTTGCTTTAGAGCGGCCGCTCGGCCCGTCTTTTCCCATTCCTCGATTTTGAATGGTTTGAATGCCTTCTTCTGCTCGGGCGTCAGCCAGTCGGCATCCTTGACGTCATCCTTCTGGACATGGCGAATCCACGCGATGAGCTTCAGATGATCATCGAGTTCGAGGTCTTGACCGTGCGGGCCCATCATGCCGTTCGCGCCGCCGAAGATCGTTTCAAAAAGACCTTTGTCCGTCGTGTTCTTGGGATACGTCCAATAGGAATCATTTAGGCCCGGACCGACTTTGCCTTCGGCGACATGACCGTGACATCCGGAGCAGGATTCGAGATAGATCTCCTCGCCCTTGGGCAGGCAACCGACGACCTCCGTGTAGGGATCGACACCGGTCTCCATGAACTTCTTGACGGCCGGCGTATCCCTGCCTTCTTTCGGCGCGAGACCGTCGACATCAATCACTTCACCTGTGACGGTGTTTCTGAAGGTTTCCTGTGCAGAGGTCGGTTGTCCGCTCGTCACCAATGCAAAGACAGCAAGCCCCGCTGCCATAACTGCGAATTTCATATTCAATTTCTCTTCCACTCTTCTTTTCAACTACCGGCAACCGCCGCCGTTACGACTTACGTTCGCGGCGCCGGCGGCACGTAGGGCACGCCCTCTTCCTTCAAGACTTGCTCGATCTTCGGCTGTGCCTTCGGCAAGGCCGCATCGATCGCGGTCAGCAGAACTTTGTCGTCCTTGCGCACCGCAAACGATTGATCGAAGTGAAACGGTACTCGCTCGCCGTCTGAGCGAACGTTGTTGTCGGGGATAACGACCATCTTCAGGGCATCATTGGCGACCACGTAGCGAGCGACTTCCGGCGCAAACGCGACTGCGAGAGCTGCCGTCTTGTCGGCGACTTCACCGACCATCCGGTCCGGCGGGATGCGCGTGTACGAGTTCCGCTTGTCCTTGAAGTTCGTCAGAGACGAAACGTAGTTGATGCTGTCGTTGTAAAGATCGAGTTTGGTCATCATGACTTCGGCAGGCGTGCCTTGGACAAAGCCAATGAGGTGCGCCTTCGCGAGATCGGGGCTATCCCAGCTTTCGATCTTCAGGGGAGAGTCCTTGCGGACGATGAAGACATAAGGTGCCCGGTAGTACGGTCGCGAAGTCTGCACACGCTCGTCGCCGGTATCGGCGCCGATGACGACGTCGCAAAGCTTCTTGTCGAGTTGATCGCGGACGGCGTAAATCGCGGGCTTATCCGACCAGACGAATTCGGCTTTTCGCCCCATCTCGGCTGCGAGAATTTCCGCGATCTTGTTCTCGAAGCCAGATTTATCGGTTGCGGAGTAGGGCAGCTCCTTGGCAGCTGCGCAAATCCGAAGCACGGATGCGTCGTTCGCCGGCGTTGCCGTGGCTTCGTCCGAATGCGAAGGCGCGGACGAGAAAATTGCAAACGCCGTGATGGTGATCGCGGCGGCGAACTGGATGCTTGATGACATTGAGTTGGTGGAACGCTTTTCTTTCAGCCCGCGGGTCATACTGGAATCACCTTTCAAGTTCGGGTGCCGCATGGCGGCACAGCGTTCGGGCTAGTAAAGCCGCCAGATTGCGAGCTCTTCCTTTGCGAGGGCGGGCACCGCGGCTGTGAAGCGAGATGCGCTACTTTCGTGTGGCGCAAGACTGTTCTGAGAAGCTAGGTCGAGGGGAGGCAGGTGCGGCATCGGATGTGTTTTTCCGATGCCGCACCTTCGACCCTAGATCAGCCCTTTTCGAACTCGCCGACGTTCACGTCGTCATAAGGATTCTTGCCATCAAGCGAGAACACCTCGACGCTGCCGCCCATCTGCGTGTAGTTCTGAAGGTTCTTGAAGGCGCCAACCGCACCGAGACCGGCGGTCGGATCCTGAAGGTCGAACACCAGACCGACGCCCGGCCAACCACCTACACCCGACATGATCGCGATGTACTGGACGCCATTGTGCTCATACGTCATCGGATGGCCGATTACGCCAGACGGCACCTTGTGCTTCCAAAGCAGCTCGCCCGTGTCGGAATTGCGCGCCTTGATGAAGCCGTCGAGCGTTCCGTAGAACACCAGATTGCCTGCTGTCGCGAGCGTGCCGCCCCAGACCGAGAAGCGCTCCATGTGCTGCCACTTGTATTCGCCGGAGATCGCATTGTAGGCCTTGATCTGACCAAGACCGAGGTAGTTCTGACGATCGCCCTTCGGGCCTGGGTACATCCACAGAGTCGCGCCGACGAAGAACTGGCCGGCACGGTAGGGAAGCATGAAGGGCTCCCAGTCCATGCAGATGTGGTTGATACCCATGAAGAACAACTGCTTCGTGGGATCGTAGGAGTCGTGACCCTGGTTATGGTAGCCCATGGCCGACGGGCAGACTTCCGTCGCCTTGTGGTCCATGCGGGTGCTGTATTCCGGATCGCGAACCGGGAGACCCGACTTGAGGTCGATCGTCTTGAAGACGTTGACCGTCTCGTCGAGCTTGTTGGCCGAGATCAGGTCGCCGTTCTCACGATCGAGGGTGTAGACGATGCCGTTACGATCCGGATGCGTCAGAAGCTTGCGCTCCTTGCCATCCTTGTCCTTCTGCTTCGAGAGCATCATGACGTTGACGCCAGCGAAATCCCATTCGTCGTGAGGCGTCTTCTGGTAGCCGAACTTGAGTTCGCCGGTGTCGACGTCGCGTGCCATGATCGTCATGGTCCACTTGTTGTCGCCAGGGCGCATCGTTTCGTTCCACGGCGCCGGGTTGCCCGACCCGTAGTAGATCAGGTTCGTGCCGGAATCGTAAGCGTACCAGCCCCAGTTCGTGCCGCCGCCGATCTTCCAGGCGTCGCCTTCCCAGGTCGCCGTGCCGAGGCCTTTTTGGCCGTAGTGCGGGTTGGCCTTGTTGAAGTCGTCGCCGATGCCGATCTCGTTGTCGGGCCCGGTGGCATACTTACGCCAGAGCATGGCGCCGGTTTTGATGTTGTAGGCCGTCGTATAGCCGCGAACACCGAGTTCTGCGCCCGATGAGCCGACGATCGCGATGTCCTTCACGACGTACGGCGCTTGCGTTTCGGTCTGGCCGACCTTGATATCCGCGTTTTCGACCTTCCAGTATTCCTCACCCGTTTTCGCGTTGAGGGCCACCAAATGTCCGTCGAGCTGCGTCTTGATGATCAATGCCGGGATCGTTCCGTCGCCCGGCCAATAGGCGAGACCGCGGTTCACGAGATCGCAGCACGCAACTGAGCGAGCGGCCGGATCTTGCTTCGGGCTGTGCTGCCAAAGGATGTGGCCCGGATCGTTGAGGTCGAGAGCAAATGTTTTGTTCGGGAAAGAAGTGTGAACGTACATGATGCCGTCGACAACAAGAGGCGTACCCTCGTGGCCGTGGAGCTGACCGGTCGAGAACGACCAAGCGCGCTTCAGCTGCTTGACGTTGGTGGTGTTGATCTGATCGTCTTCGCTGTAGTTGTTCGAGTCGTAGTTGCGACCAGGCATTACCCAGTTGTCTTTGCTCTTGGAGAGCTCAAGAAGTTTGTCATTTGCGTAGGCGCTGGATGTAACGCCCAACTGCATGGCGACACCGATCGCCATGAGGGACGCCGACATCAGCATTGTTGTGCCAACGACTTTTTTCATGCCCATATAACCTCGCGTTTCCAAACCCAGCTTTTCTTTTTTGGACAACAGCGGATTGCCTTTGAGGAAGGCTCGCGCCCCGCTGCGACCGATGAGGCCCGAGCAGATCACAGGCGTTCGCGCGCCCCATCTCCGCCCTTCGATGCGTACCGTGCGCCCGGATCGCTGGTAGTCCGATACTTTCGCAATCAGCACGAGGCCGGACCGTAACGATGTGATCCAACGGGGTCTTCAGTTTGATCGGCAAAACGAGCCGGGAACATTTGGCAAAGAATGCTGCAGATGTTGACCTGGAAGTCGGCGAGAGCGACTGGCATAGAGGTGGCCGCATCAGGCAACATTCAATTTTGAAGGCCGTCATTCATCGTGATATCGACGCTAACGATCCGATCGTTGCCAGGGTTGATCCTGGCATTGCTCTTGTTTGGTTGCGGCGACGAGCCGCCGCGCCAGCAGAGTACCGAAAAGCGTTCGGGCCTCACGAAACCGCATAAGATCGAGTGGCTCACGGCACAGGACGATATCTCACCTGAGACATGGCTCATCGAGCGTGAGGCGAACTCCGGTGCGACGTTGACACGCGATGAAGTAGGCAATCTGCATCAATTGCTTGCAAACGCCTCGAACACGTTCACGGATTCCCCGCGCATGGTCGCCAATCGTGCCGTTCAACTCGAAGCCATGCTCAAAGCGGAAGGCGGCGACGAAACCGCAGTCTCACTCATTGGTCGATTGACGGGGGTGGTAGCGCCTGGCCGTATCGAAAGCTTCGGCGCTGCAGGACAACAGTACTTCAATATGCGCAAGGCGGGCTTCAGCGGACAGCAGGCGCTGGACGAACTTTCGAAACGCTACGGATCGCGTGGCTAGAGCAATGCAGATTGAGACAGGTATTGGACCAGTGAGTCGCACGTCGGATTTCGCTTGGCTTGGGCGATCCATCCGAGATCAAGTCTTACTCGCAATTGCCATCGTGCTTGTGCTGGCGTCGATCGTTGCCGGCAGTGTCGCCGTTTTCAACGGGCGCAAAGCGGTCGACGTAGAAATCGAAGCGTCGATGGACTTTGCCGAAGGCTACCTTCGTGAGCTGGTTCGGGGAATCGCCGCCGAGAACAGGCTGGCTGATGTCGAATTTCTGGTATCTCGCGAAGTCCAGCATCTTAGGCACGCGCGGGTCTATGTTCAGGATCCAGGCGCCGCTCCTAAATTACTCAGGCCTGAACGGACCTTGGAAGACGAGGTCGCTCCGCTCGATGAGACGCCGGACTGGTTCGAAAATTTGATGATGCCCCAGGGAGGCAACGAACACTCTCGGCTCATCCTGATTCCGAAGGGGGAAAGATCTCTCATCCTAAAAGGCGATCCTGACGACGAGATCGCGGAGAAATGGCGGGAGCTTTCCTCCTTGGCTGTCGTTGCGATCGTTTCGATAGCGCTGCTCGTTGCTGCCTTCTATTTCGTTCTCGGATGGATTCTCGATCCTCTTGTTGCACTGGCGCGAGGGCTCGTGGCTCTCGAAGCGGGCGAGAGATCGCAACGTCTCGATATTCCGCGCGTCGGGGAAATCGCCGATATCGCGGTGAAGTTCAATTCGCTTGCCTCGTCCCTCGACCAAGCGCGCGCAGAAAACGGCGAGCTTTATCGCCAAATCCAGTCCGTTCAAGAAGAGGAGCGGCGTGAGATCGCGCGAGAGTTGCACGATGAGGCGGGTCCGTGTCTATTTGGGATTACGGCGAACGCCGAGTCGATAGCAACACTTGCGCAGAGACTGAGCGAGGAAGAGGCGTCGAAGATCGGCAAGCGGGTCGACGAGATTCTTTCTATCACCGGCCGCTTGAAAGCGATGAACCGGGCGCTGCTCAAACGTCTGCATCCAGTTTCAATCGGCAAGGTGCCTTTGCCGGCCTTGATACAGGATCTGATTTACGATTTCGAACGCCGTCATCCGAACGTGCGGATCGATTCGTCTGTGCCTCCGCACGTCGGCGCCTTTGGTGAGAAAATCGATCTGACTGTCTATCGCTCGACGCAGGAAGCACTGACGAATGCCATTCGGCACGGTCAGGCGTCGCATATTGTCGTCGAGCTCAAGGAAGAGTGGGACGACACCAACTCAATTGCAAAGAAAGGACCGAGCATCATCAACCTTTGTGTGAGCGACGATGGCACAGGCCTTAAGCCGGATATGCAGGCGGGATTTGGATTGTCCGCGATGCGCGAGCGCGTGCTTTCTGCTGGCGGAAGTCTTGTCGTTGAAGGGCATCAGCCGCACGGAACGATGGTGTCGATCAAGATACCCGTGCGCGCAGGCGATCACAAAAGCCGCGCTGTCGACGAGGTCAATCGGGCATCTCCATGACCAAAATTCTTGTCATCGACGATCATCCCATCGTGCTCCAGGGCTGCCGACGCGTTCTGGAGGATGCAGGCATCGTCGATATTACGCTTGCCTCCAATCTGATAGAAGGCTTTCGGGCTTATCGAAGCAACAAGCCTGACGTGATCATCATCGATCTCGCGATCAAGAAGGGCATTCTTGTTGGGCTGACTTTCATCAGGCGGTTGCGAGTTCACGACAAGCACACGCCTATCCTGGTGCTCACGATGCATGAAGATCCGATGATTGCCGGCCAATCCCTTCGGCTCGGCGCCAACGGTTATATTCTGAAAGACACCTCGTCCGTCGACATCATCAAGGCGCTGCAGGCCGTGCGGCAGGGCAAGCCTTTTCTCAGCCACGCAATCGCTTCGGCGATCGCCGTGATGGAGACGAAGGGTCGAACGAACCCTCTGAGTGGGATGACGCTACGGGAGCTTCAGACGCTAGAGTTGATCGCCCAGGGCAAGCAGTACGCGGCGATCGCCGATGAACTTCACGTCAGCTACAAAACGATCGCCAATACGTGCTCGCAGATCAAGACGAAGCTCGGCGTCAAATCGCTTCCTGAACTCATGCGCATAGCGATCGATCATCTTCCGGAGATGTCTGGACAACGGCTGAACGACAGGCCGGTGCCGTCTTCCAAGACCGGGAAGTATTGGTAGAAGAAATTGCCATGACTTGGCATTCGTTTTTGGGCGATCCGATGTCATCCTGCTCAATCAGTCAACCGGATATGCCATGCGCCCCTTTCTGATCGCCATTCTTACACTTACATCGGCTCCCGCTTTCGCCGACCAGAGCTGCAAGGAGCAGGTCGACGCCGCGTTTGCAAAGCTACGGGACGCCAAGTCGTTTCGCCTCGAGACGACGATCAGCAATTCGGATGGAACGCTGAAGATGAGTGCGGACTACGTCTTGCCGGACCGCATGCATCAGAAGGTGACGCTCGGTGGCGATGGCGCGGCGATGGAGATGATCGTCGTCGGTAAGAAGGCGTGGTCCAATCAGGGATCGGGTTGGGCAGAACTTCCGGAAGCATTTGCGAACACAGTCGCCAATCAGGTCAAAGAGACCGTGAGCGAAGCGCCGAAAGTGGCGACGGATTACAAGTGCATCGGAGACAGAGAATTCGAAGGCAAGAGCTACACGCTTTATCAGGGTGTGCTTGCTACGCCGCTTTCAGCGGAGGCAAAAGAGAAAGGTCCGCGCGTCTCGGCGGTCGCTGTTCCCAACCAGCAAAGCGTCTACATCGACAAGGCGACGGGACTTCCTGCGCGCAACATCGTGACGGCGGTGACGTCGCCCGATAAGCGCCTGTTTGACGGCACCTTTACGGTGGTCCACGACATAACGATCGATCCTCCGAAGGTTTCGGCCAACTGATGCTGAAGTTTCTGGTTGCCGTGGGGCTAGGTCTCAGCGCATTGGCGGCGACGGACGCCTGCGCCGAGGAACCTCCCGTGCGCAAAGCAGGACGCTGGCAATTGACCTCCGTCTCCGAAAGCATCGGAATGAAGACGTTCGAGACTTGCATTACAGAAGCCGATAGCGTCGTGGGTGGCAAACAGTGCCACGTCGCCAGCATCAAGCGGCTCGCCGACGAAACTTATGTCGATGTCGTTTGCACATCAGATGGCGGCACCGAAAAGCTAAGCACGGTGTACACCGGGGATTTCACGACGTGGTATCGCGCGATGTCGAAGATCACCTTCGATCCTCCGCAGGATGGCGTTCCTCATATGGGCGTAACCGTCGACGGGAAGTACCTGGGACCAGAGTGCCGTTCCGCATCTGCAACCGACGGGCAGTGACTATCATTGCGGTTCAGTTTCTCACATGCCCGCCGAACGTGCGCTTCGGCCTCTGAACTAGATTCGTGTTGAGCCTTCTTCAGAAGAGCCTCGCCAGGCGTCCGGCAGGAGGCTCGGACGCTAGATTGCTTTGTGTAAGAGCAACCCAAGTCACGCTGGACGACGCCCCGTGCTCTGGGATCATTACCTTTCGATAAAAAGCGTGATGCCGAGTGGACGTAGGACGGATGGCACATTCTGGTCCTGGCCCTTCTTCGAATCGAGCCCGAAGTGAGTTCTTCGCCGAAGCAATTTCTGCTAATGGAATATTGGGGCTTTGCCCTTTTCTCGCACGCCCACGGTGAGGGTCCAAAAGAAGCCGCAAGGTGCGAATATCTACCCGAACGCGTGCACGCTTAAGAACATTTCACACCAGAATGAGCCGGCTGCGATTAATCGCAATATTGATGTCTGTGCTGATCCACGCCTCGATCGGCAGATTAATGCTACCTTCGTTGCAGAAATTCAGCACGGATGCGCTCGACCTTGGTCAAGGGAACGATATCTTGCTTGTCGAGCCAGGCATCGCGACCGAGGGCGTAATAAAGCTCGGCGATGCAACTGAGACGGTCAAAATCTTGCCGCTTCGCCCACCGCCGCAGTCGGAGGAGGTAAAGCCGGACGAGCTGCCCGACGTCATTGCTTCGGATGCGAGCAGTGTGGAGGCAAGCGTGGGCAACACGCAAGAACCGCCGGCGCCGTCCCAATCAGATGTGGTGCAGATCAAGGAGCAGGTTCCGCCACAAGCTGCAGTCTTCACTGAGGAGAGTTCCGGGCCAGCGAAGACGGGCGCAGATCCGAAAGCGGTCGGTCTTTACCTTGGCCAGATCTACAAACACCTCGAGCGCGCGAAAGTGAGCGCACCGTCGCGGCGGTCTGGAACTGTCGTCATGCGCTTTACTATCGGTCTCGACGGCAAGGTCTTATCGCGAGAGGTCGTATCGGGCTCGGGCTTCAAAATACTCGACGATGCAGCTGCAGCCGCGCTCGACCGGGCGGCACCATTTCCTCCGATTCCGCCAAAAGTCAGCCTAAAGCCCATCTCCCTTGAGCAACAATTTACATTTGAGGCGAAGTTGATGAGAGGAAGATCGCCTCACTGACGCAGAGAGTAGACGCCTCTCCAAAAGCCTGCTTTTCGGAAGAAAGGGGCCGCCTGAATACGACTTGCCTGCATGCCAGGCGGCCAAGGAGACTATTCCACCAAGAGCAGGAATGATTTCCCGGCGTCGGTTGCGAGCTCTTTGTCGTCAAGAGTGCCGTCGTTGTCGGGATCAGCCGCCTTGAACCGCGTTATGACAAGTGTTTCGTATTCCTTTTGATCGAGAGTTCCGTCGTTGTCGGGGTCAGCTGCTTTGAGGCTGGCCGCATCGGCGCGGCCAGTCAATTCCTTGGCATCCAAAGTGCCGTCTTTGTCCGGGTCGAGCGATGTGAAAATCTTCGCCGCTGCGGCTTTTGCCTCAGGAACATCAACCGTGCCGTCGTTGTCTGGATCGATTGCGGTGAGTGACGCCGAAGCCGCCAAAACCGGGCTCGCGTGGTTAAGGCACATAACCCCAGCAACGGCCATCAGCGCGGCTGCGCTCAGCAACTTCACTTTCATTCGGATAATCTCCTATTCGTGGATTGCGACCGACGCTCACGCGATCGAGTGCGTGCGTGCATCTGTGAGGAATAAATTCCCGTTACACGTTACTGGTTGCACCGTAGCAGAGGATAAATTCCCTGCTTAAGGTGATATTTAGGAAATAAAAACGGGAAAAAGTCCCATTTACATTCGCGTCGAATGAAGTGGATGCCGCGCGCGGCGATCACCGAGAAATAATCCGTGACGAGCTAGGCTCGATCTTCACAAGCCAGGATTCTTGCGTCTCTCAGCGTATGACGCGAGCAGCTCAACAGAGCTCGTTCGGCATCCCGGGAGCAAATCCCTAATTTTCGGCATTCTTTGGAATTCACTCCCGTGAGCTGAATTGCCGACCCTATCCCGGCGACATCGGAAAAAGACGCAACCATCGCGCCAAATATCTGATCTCGCGCCACTTTCGCAAATGCCCAGCAAAAGCACTTCGACGAGCAATGGGCAAGAAAGTGGTCACTGGGGGGATAATCGTGGGGGGTTAGCAGATGAAGGCGTTAAGTTTATGTGTCGCCACGGCAACGCTGGCGGTCCTTTCGGTATCTGAAGCTAAGGCGCAAGACGCTGGCGGCGCAGCCTCGCAACAACCAGCTGGTCAATCAGCACCAAGCGCGGGCGAGGCTCAGACGGGACAGAAGCTCCCCGAAGTTCAAGTGATCCAGCAGCAACAGAAGGCAACGGCAAAACCGAAGAAGTCCGCACAGAAACCAAAGAATCAACCGGTGCAGCAAGCTGGGCCGACGGCGCCTCAAATGGCAGAGCCGACAGCGTCCGAGGCAGGCGCCGCTCCGCAGGCTGTCTTTGCCTACCCCGCGCCTCCGTCAGATGTAAAAGTATCTCCGCTGTCAGGCAGCGAAGTGCCGATCGGAAAAATTCCTTACAGCGTAACGCCCCTTACGTCCGCCGCCTTCGATCGCGATCATTCCGTCAATGTGCAGGATACGCTGAACAGCCGTGTTCCAGGCGTGGTCATAGACGACTTGCAAGGGAACGCCTTCCAGACCGGCGTCCAGTATCGCGGTTTCGAAGCGTCGCCCGTCAATGGACTGCCGCAGGGGCTTGCCGTCTATCAAAACGGTGTTCGCATCAACGAAGCGTTCGGCGATACCGTAAACTGGGATTTCATTCCAGCTAACGCGATCGCTGATCTTACCGTGATGAGCAGCAATCCGATCTTCGGCCTCAATGCGATCGGCGGCGCGATCAATCTCACGATGAAGGACGGCTTCAATTTCCATGGCGCCGACATCGATACCCGCTTCGGATCGTTCGGACGTAAACAGGTGAGCGCCGAGGCCGGCATGCAGAGCGGCAACTGGGCCGCCTATGGCGCATTCGAAGCGATCAACGATGATGGGTTCCGCGATTTCTCCGGCGCTGAAGAGCGGCGCGGATATGCGGACCTTGGCGTCAAGGGAGATGGCGCCGAGTTTCACTTCAATTTCACCGGCGCGACAGGAGAAGTCGGCGTGACGGCAGCGGTGCCGGAAGAGCTATTGGATTTTGGCGGACGTTCGCGGACCTTCACGTCGCCGCAGATCACCGACAACG
Source organism: Hyphomicrobium sp. ghe19 (assembly GCF_902712875.1). Lineage (NCBI taxonomy): Bacteria > Pseudomonadati > Pseudomonadota > Alphaproteobacteria > Hyphomicrobiales > Hyphomicrobiaceae > Hyphomicrobium > Hyphomicrobium sp. ghe19. Next base: position 719,829 of record NZ_LR743509.1, read on the forward strand.
AGATGGAGATGTACTCCTTCAACGGCGTTGTTCAGGCGACCCCGACGCTATCGTTCTCCGGCGTGACCTACTACCGGCATTTCAAGCAGAGCCACATCGACGGCAATATTTCAGAATTCGAACCCTGCGACGCCGGTCTGTGCACGGAGGACGGCGCTCCGCTATACGCGGTCGGCGCGATCGGGGTGCCCATCGACCCCTCGCAGTATGGCGTTCTAGGGTCGATCGATAAGACTGGTCAGAATGCAGACAGCTTTGGCGTCTCTCTGCAAGCGACAGAGAAGTCCCGGCTGCTCGGGCACAGAAACCAGTTCATCATCGGTTCGAGTTATGATCGCGGCCATGTCGCCTATCAAGCATCGAGCCAACTCGGTACATTCCTGCCGAAGTACGTCGTTGCCGGAACCGGTCCGACGCTTACGGGGGATCCGAATGCAGCTGATCCGGATCTCGACGGCTCCGAAGTTACGCCGCGGTCGCTGACCACACTCAATGACTACTTCGGCATCTATGCGCTCGATGCCTTCGACGTTACGGACCAGTTGACGGTCACGGTCGGCGGCCGGTTCAACTATGCGCGCGTTCAAATCATCAACACCGGAGACCCTTCCCTCGACGTGTTGAACGGTGTCAACGAATATAACCGGTTCAACCCGTCCGCCGGGTTCACTTATACGATCACGCCGACGATGTCGTTCTACGGCGGATATTCCGAGGCCAACCGCGCAGCGACCGCTTCAGAGATCGCCTGCTCGGATCCCGAAAATCCGTGCATCATCGAAAGCGCCCTCGCATCCGATCCGCCGTTGAAGCAAGTTGTCACGAGAACATGGGAGCTCGGCCTCCGCGGTCAGGACATTTCTTGGACCGGTCATGAGAGATGGGATTGGAGCATCGGCTGGTTCCGTGCCTTGAACGACGACGACATCATTCAGATCGCCGATTCACAACAGGGCCGCGGTTACTTCGCGAATGCCGGCGTAACGCAACGGCAGGGCATAGATGCGGCCATTTCATACCGCAACGACCGCCTTTTTGCCTACGCAAGCTACAGCTACGTCGATGCTACGTTCCAATCGACGAACATCATCCCGTCCGAGAACAATCCCAAGGTCGAAACGGAATGCGAGGATTTCGGTATTCATCCCGACGATGACGACCAACTCTGCCTCAAGATCAGCCCTGGCAACCGTATGCCGGGCATCCCGCGGCACCGGTTCAAGGCGGGCTTTGATTACAAGCTCACACCGAAATGGATTTTCGGCGCCGACTTGATTGCAGCCAGCGACCAGATTTTCTACGGCGACGAAGGCAATCTGGATAAGCCGCTTGGCGGCTACGCCAAAGTTAATCTGCACTCATCCTACGACATCACCAATCACATCCAAGTCTACGGCTTGGTTGAGAACCTGTTCGACCAGCAGTACGGAATTTACGGCACGTACTTCAATACCGGGCTGGCACAGACTGCGGGTCCTGGAGAAAGCGGAACCGGCGGACCAGATCCATCTCTGAAGGGCCTTGTCTACGATCCCAACAATGCGCGGACGATCACACCAGCAATTCCCTTCGCGGCATATGGCGGCTTGAAAGTGAAGTTCTAGTTTTGGGCGCCGAAGTACTTGCTTCGGAGAGCACCTTGGTCATCACTTCCTGTCAGTCGAGAACGATCCCGTCGCTCGATTGTGTGGTGAGAGCGGCGGCTCGCACAGAGCCGTCGCTCTCATTTTTTTATTAGGCGACGTTTTCCAATCGGAGAGCGCGCCAGACGGTCATTTGATTTCAGGCTTCACTGTAACGCCCCAAGGCAAGCGTCCAACGGGGATGGACTTTTCAGCCTTCAGTGTTGCGACGTCGATGACGGTCACGTCGTTCGTCATGCCATTGGCAACGTAGAGCTTGGTTCCATCGGGTTTCAAAGCGAGATGCCATGGCCGTTGACCGACAAGAATATAGCTCTTGACCTCGTGCGTTGCCGCGTCAACGACGGCCACTCTGTTGGACGGCCCGAGCGCGACGAATGCCGTCTTGCCGTCAAACGTAAATCTGATTCCGATCGGCTGCATGAGTTCGGGCCGAATGCCGGGAACGTCGAACGCCAACTTCTTTTTGATCTCGAACGTCTTGGTATCGATGATCGCGACGGTGCCGCCAACTTCCGCTGAAACCCAGACTTCGCCTCCGTCTTTTGTGAACGTCGCTTCTCTCGGTCGCGTATCGACGAGAATGTTTGCGAGCACTTGATTGGTCTTGGCATCGATGAAGTGTGCCATGCTCGTCTGCTCGGACGTGTTGACGATCAACGCGTCGTCCGGAGAAACGGCCATCCCTTCGGGCTCCACGCCAACGGGCACTTCTGCAATCGCCAGGCCCGTGGCGCGATCCATGACGGTGACCAAGCCGTCGTCCTCATTCGCGACATAGATGCGATCGCCCTTGTGATTGACGTCCAGGAGCTCCGGATCCGGGCCAGAAGCAGCGTAGGACTTCACGACCTCCAACTTTTCCGTGTCGATGACGTCGAGCCTGTTGTCGTCGCCAACGCAAACGATGAGTTCTTTATAATCCGGCGTGATGACGATGCCGCGCGGTCGCTTCCCCGTCGGGATGCTCTTGATGATTTTCAGCGTATCACTGTCGATGACTGTTACCGTGTTGTCCTTCTCGTTGGAGACAAAAATCTTGTCCGCAAAGGCCGAGGGCGCGATGCCGAACATCAGTGAAGCGACCAGAAGCCGCGTCTGAAGTGTATTCATGTCCATCGTTCCTCTGATGTCTTTAGGCTCAGCCTTGCTGCTTGCACGCCGTTTCGGGCTCATCGACGCCAAGTGTGTCAGTCAGATACTTCTGGTGAAGAAACCCGTCCTGTGGCGACATCGACACAAGCGAACGCGGACCGCTTAGGATGATCGGCTGGCGCAATTGCCGATCCCACGTTCGGAACGACATGGCTTGACCTTTGAAGCCAGCCACCTGAAAATCTTTCGACAGCAGATAGGCGCGCCAGCCTGTGGCATCGGTTTTCTGCGATCGCGTCACAGCCTCTCCGAAAATGCGAACTGCCAGCCACGCCATGTAGTCACGCTCGGTCATTTGCCGCTTCGTCATTGCCTTGAAGCGGTTCTGCAGTTGGATTCCGCCGTATTGCTCATAGGCTCGATGCCAGGCCACCGCGACGAGTCCATGCGTTCCGGCGACCGGCTTCGGGACCGACGTCCGCCACATCAGATAGTCCCCAAACGTTTCGTCATTATCGGCGACGAAGACGATGTCGTGCGGTGGCGGAGACTGGGTCAGCATAGGGATCTGAGTTTGAATTTGCTGATGGCCCGTCTCGGAGCGGCGGTTGCCCGGATCGAAAGTGATGGTCCGCTCTTCAACGATCGCGTTGCCGAATTTCTTGGCGGCGCGTTTCATCGCGTCGGCGTATTGAACGTCTTCCTTGGCCGCGCCTCGTAGGAGGAACCACAGCTTCCAACGCTTCCATGTCATGTATTGCGCCAACGCATCGGCGCGCATGGCCCAGCTCGGGGCAACATGAAAGACGTTGTGCCGGCAGTCCTTGCCGCGAAGCTCATCCTCGCTCGCGCGCGCGTTGATAATGATTGCGTCGCGCGCTTCAGGGAGATCGGCAACGCGGAGGAGATCGTCCGGCTCGAGATCGGCTACGATCAGGTGCGTCTTTTGCAGAAGCTCTTTGGCAGCGGCGACGATGTCGCCCTCGTTGGGTGTGATCTTTTCATCGAAATGATAGGATTGTCCGAGAAAGCGCCCGGTTGCGAGGTTGTCCCCGACTCCGAGCCGGGCACCTTGAATGCCCTGATCGGTGATGACCGGCTCGACGAGGGAGATGGGCAGAGGCTCGGGATAATTCCGGCCAAGATAGCCAATTTCTACCTGAAGTGTGGCCGGCGGCGAAGGGTTAGCTCCGGCCACAGACGTCAAAATGAACGGCAGCAGCCAAGGCAAACATCGGATACGCATCTTCACAGGTTTCACTGAGTCGTTTTTGCTTCGCTGCCTGACATTCCGGACCCCGATCCGGTCAAGAATTTCAACGCACCCATTGCGGCTTGATTGCTCGCGTCAGAAGCAATGTCGATGGCAGTTTTTCCCGCTGAGGATTTCTTTTTCGGATCTGCGCCCGAACGTAACAATAGGCCGATCATCGGCGCATTGTTCTGTGCCGCTGCGATCATCAAGGCCGTAACGCCATCAGCGGAAGCGGCATTAACATCAGCGCCTTTTTTAATGAGTTCCTCCGCGAGAGCGAGCGGCGTCGGACCGCGCGCAAGCTGGTTCAGCCGCTGCTGCGGCTGCAATTGCGTTGCGCAAACCATCAGCGGCGTGACCTTCTCCGGACCGCCAGCTACGTTGACCTTGGCACCGGCATCCATCAGCGCCTTCGCGGCGAAGAAATTTCCATTAGAGAGAGCGACCTCCAGAGCTGTGTAGCCCTTCTCCGTGCCCTTCTCGATATCGGCGCCGTGTTTTGCCAAGAGCTCAATCGATGGCACGTGATTGACGTTGATGGCATGCTCGAGAGCCGTCATATCATCGCTATCCGTCGCGTCCGGCTTGGCACCAGCATCCAGCAAGACCTGCATGATGTCCGTTCTTCGGATACTCGCCGCGGCGCCCAGAGGTAACGCCCCAAGCTTATCGCGCTTGTTGGCGTCAGCACCCTTTTCGATGAGGAACTTCACACGTTCGGCGTCGGCGCCGACAACCGCGTTCATGAGTTCTGTGTTGACGTCGACGCCGTCCTTGAGCCATGCCTCCAATCGCTGTCGCGTGACGACCTGATCGGGCGATGCGTCGGCGCTGCGCTCTCTCGTTTTTTGAACGGTGAGGTAGCGTTGCTCGTAGGATTGGCCTTGCTGCTCTTGAATGATGCCGCGGGATGGAAGAGTTCCCTCGACGATGCAGTTCGAGCATTTGACAAGCGGCACGCCGTAATCGGCGAGGATTTGAGCGATCTCGTCCTTGGCGTCTTCCATGGCCATGTCGATCTTGAGTTTCAGAACTACGTCCGTGTTTTGTACGCCCCAACCCAAGGAGAACTCGACAGGCGTCGTATCGACCATCATGTTGACGGGCTGGATGGTGAGCGGCTCGCCCTTTTTCTTCAGCCACCCCGCAAACGGGCCCCATACGGCGGCGATGTCGATCTTCTTGTCGACGACGCGCTGGACTTGCCGCCACGGCTGCTGCTCAGGTTCGAGATCGGCATCGACGCTGACGATCTGCAGATCGACGTTTTCCTTGATCCCATGCTCGGCGAGAACGTCGCGCATTGCGGAATGCTGGAAGACACCGACCTTGAGCTGATGGAGCATCGGATCTTCCATGCTTTTGATATCGATGCCGCTGTCCGAACGATATGCAAGAACATAGGTCGAGCGATACACGGGCATCGTCGTCAGAAGATTTGGATAATCGGTCGGCATGCCGAGGAGGATTTGGCATTCGTTATTGTCGAACGTCTCACGCGTGAGGCCGCGCTCGATGTAGGGCCGCCAGAAGAACGTGATGTCGACGCCAAGTTTATGTCCGACGGCTGCCGCGATCTTATTCTCGAAGCCCTCGCGCTTGTTGTCGGAGAGCGGCATGTTTCCGGGGTCGGCGCATGCGACGAGCCTGGTCAATTGCAATTTCTTCGCTTCTTCCTTCGCTGCCGATAGCTCTGCGGAAGTCAGCTGATCGAACGGCTTCGATTTTAGATATGTCAGGTCGCGCGACCACGCGGGAGTTGCCGCAATCGCGACTAAGGTACAGGAGAGAAAGAGCTTGAGGCCACGCATTATTTTTTGACCTTCGACTGTGGTTGATCCCAGCGGTCCGGCTATCGAGCAAACGGAATGGCGCCCGGCCTCGCATGAGGTCCGGACGCCTAGTTCCTGGCGGTTACGTCATGTCCTCACGGATAGACGCGGAACGTCGACAGCACGCCGCCCTGCGGGATCTTGTCGAGACCCGCGGCTTTCGCCATGGCCGTCGCACCGATCGCGCCGAACTTGTCGTCCATGTCTAGGCCTGCAGTGACCGGGATGCCGATCCAGCCACCGAGACCCTGGAAGACGGAGATGTATTCCTTGCCGTCCACTTTGTAAGCGATCGGATTCCCGATGATGCCGGAAGCAAGCTTGCGTTCCCAGACAACCTTACCGGTGTTGCGATCGACGGCACGGAAGTGGCCGCTGTTCGAACCGTAGAACATCAGTCCGCCATCGGTGTTGAGCGTGCCGGACCAATTCGGATAGGGATCAGGAATCTCCCAGTCCGCCGTACCCGTCACGATGTCGAACTTCTTGATCTTGCCGGTAATGCCGGGCTTCTCCGGATACATGTAGACGTTGGCGAAGACGTACACGGTGCCCTGTTGGGTATGCGTGCGATCCTGCGGTTCGTCTTCCATGCACCAGTTGTTGGTCGGGCAATAGAACTTGTTCGGCTCTTTCGGATCGACCGAGCACGGCTGCTGATCCTTGCCGCCCATCGCTGACGGGCAAGCCTGGACGTTGCGATGACGCTCGAACGGTGAGTGCTCGTAGACCTTAATCGGACGGCCGGTCTTGAGGTCGACTTTCTCGGCCCAGTTCACGGTCACGAACTTGTTGGCGCGCAGCAGCGTGCCGTCGTCGCGATTGAGAACGTAGTTGAAGCCGTTGCGGTCGAAGTGAACGAGGACGTCCTGCTTCTTGCCATCGATATCGAGGTTGTCGACAAGGATGTTCTCGTTGACGCCGTCGTAGTCCCACTGATCGAACGGTGTCATCTGGTAGGCCCAGGCGACGGAGCCGTCTTCAACGTGGCGGGCGAAGATGGTCATCGACCACTTGTTGTCCCACTTGCCGTTGTTGCACTCTTCGTGAGTCTTGGCGCCGCAGCGATAGGACGGGCTCCAATGACCGGGGTTGCCTGTCGACCAGTAGACGAGCTTGCGTTTGGGATCGTAGCTGCCCCACGCCCAGTATGAGCCGCCGCCGATCTTCCATTCGCCGCCGTTCGTCGAAGGATAGCTCGAGACGCCGATATCGGAGCCGGCTGTGCCGTATTCCGGATGCGCCTTGTTCGTTTCGGGCGTCATGCAGACGTCTTTGTCGGGACCGTTCGAGTGGCACTTCCACACAACCTTGCCGGTCTTGATGTCGTATGCCGTCAATCGTCCGCGAGCTGCGAACTCGTCGCCGCCGAAGCCCGCGATAACGAGGTTCTCAGCGATCAATGTCGGGCCGGTGATCGTTTCGCCTTTTTCGGGATAAGCGTGTTTGACGACCCAGACTTCCTTGCCCGTCGTCGCATCGAGCGCGATCACGAATCCGTCGAGTGTATGATAGATGACTTTGCCATCCGCATAGTTGACGCCGCGATGAACCGTATCGCAGCAGGCGCGCGGCACGGCGGTTTCGTCGCGGTCGGTCTTCTTGACGTAGTTCCAGACCTGGACGGGGTTGTCGGGATCGGTCAGGTCGAGAGCCTGCAGAATATTGCACTGTGCCATGTTCGGGCAGCCGGACGAGAAATACATCATCGGCTTGCCGTTATGGATGACGACAATCGGCTGACCTTCGTGGCCCCGCAGTGCACCGGTCGATTGCGACCACGCGAGCTGCAGTTTGTCGATGTTGCCGGTGTTGATATCGGCAAGTGGCGAGTGGCGGGTCAGCTGATTATCGCGACCCGGCGCAGGCCATAGGTCCGGGTTTTTCGCCTCTTGTTCGATCTGCTCGTTGGCAAAGCTTGGCACTGCCGCGCCGCATAGGAGCGCCACCGCAAGCCCGCCCGCCAACAGGAATGATTTCCTGAAGCTCATGGGTTTTCCTCTCCATCCGTTCGATGCATACGCGTGCCCTGCCCCACCGTCGTCTTTCGACGCCGGTTCGCTTCGATTTGCGGCCACACAAGCGCGAGCAATTTACGTTGCAACTTTTGGCGTCGGCCGACGGCGCAACCAGCGAGTTGGACTCGCAGCGTGACATCGCCCGACAAAAGTGCGGAGGATGGCGAGAGAACCTGGAGGACCGGGCTTTCACACCACCCCACCGCAAGCGTGGCATCGCGACACTAGGTGGCAGGAAATCACCTCACCACGGGAGGACTTCCCGATGTTTTTTGGCTGTCTTCCCATTGCAAACGGGATGCGAGCGGCGCGATCCGCTTCTAATTCTTTCGCATTTCGAGCGCCATTCGGATGAGGTCAGCGGTGCGTTCCACAGCGAGTTTGCTTTTCATCAAACTGCACGCGTTAGCCACCGTTTTATAGGCGACGCCGAGTGTCGACGCGATTGCGGAGAGGCTTTTGCCTTCGCCAAGAAGACGCAAGATTTCTATCTCGCGCATCGTCAGGCGCTCAAGAAGATCGCCGTCTCCGGAGAATTGCTTCATGGCAAGATCCGTTGCGATTTCCCGCTCGACGTAGCGTTTGCCTTCCGCGACGCGCAGTACGGCGGTGACCAACTCCTCGGCCGACGCACCTTTCGAGATATAGCCTCGTGCGCCTGCCTGCACAGCGCGCGCGGCGTAGATCGCCTCGGCATGCATGCTGAGCATCAGCACCTTCGCATTAGGGTTCTCGATAAGAAATCGCTTGAGCAACTCGAGACCGCTGGAACCCGCGAGACTAATATCAAGTACAACGACATCGGGGCTCTGCTGTCGAAATACCGTGAGGGATTCGTAGCTCGTTGCAGCTTCATAAATGTCCGCGCTCGGTATCGCAGAAAGGAGGCGCCGAACCCCTTGGCGTACAAGAACGTGGTCATCAACCAATAAGATCTTCATGATTGTCCTGCGCCTGTCTCAATGGGTTGGATGCATTCTCTTGGATTGCGGATGCCGGAAATTCGGCTTCGACAAGCGTGCCCTTGCCATCCGGGCGATTCCCGATGCTGAAGACGCCTCGCTTCGAGGCTACGCGCTCGCGCATGCCAGTCAGCCCATGGCCGGATCGGTTCGATTTCAGGCCGCCGCCGTCATCAAGCACGTGTACGCGCACGACGTCGCCCTCGACGCCAACGGTAATTTCGATTTCTGACGTATGGCCGTGGCGTACGGCATTGCTCATGCTTTCCTGAATGATCCGATAGACGACGGGATCAAGTTCGGGGCCGACGCCGCCTTCCGGCAGGTTGGCGCGAACCTTCAGGCCGGGGTGTCTTGACGTCCAAAATTCGATCAACCGCTCTACCGCTGCCTGAAGACCCAGGTCTTCGACCGTTCCGGTTCTCAATCGTCCCAGAATTTGCAGGACGCGCTTCTGGCTGAGGCTGACAGCCTCGCGGATCGACTCCAGTCGTTCAAGCGCATCGTGACTTGCTCGATCGCCAAGGGACTTCTGCACAGCCGCCGCGTCGAGCCCGACCGAGAATAGCAGCGGCCCAATCTCGTCGTGGAGATCGCGCGCCAATTCTGCGCGCTCTTCATCCTGCACAGTCGAAAGCTGCTCTTCGAGAAGGGTTTTGGAGGCCTCGGCCTCGTCGAGCTGGCCGACCATGTGATTGAAGCCGCTCGTAACAGCGCGTAGATCGCGGGGACCCTCTTCGACAAGCCGCATACTAAAATCCTGCTCGGCTACTCTCGACAGCGCGTGTCTCAATTGATCGAGCGGCTTCAGTTCACGCTCGACGGTCCAGTAGATCAATGCCGACACCAAGCCGGCAAGTATCGAGGCAAGAAGCAGGCTGTTGCCGAGATCTTCCCATACTTCCTGGACTTCGTTGCGGGGATCGGCTTCGATCAGGAACGCGGAATAGCCTTGAATATTGGGCGGCACCGAGACCCGCGCTCCTTCGGGCGGGCCGCCGAGGATCTTATAAAACCAGTCCGGCGCTGGTTCGTCCGGCGCTTCGAGATGCGATTGGACAACACGCTCGCCGTTCATGTCGAGAAGGGAAACTCTCAGATGCCGGCCGCTGTTGAACTGCTCGATGATGCCGCTCAATTTCTGGTAAGGATTGGGTGATCCCTCCAAACCTTTCGCACCATCCTCGAGTACCTGCTCGCCGACCACAAAAGCGGAATGCAGCTCGGTTCTAATTTTTCCCGCCGCTCTCCAGTAAGACATGCTCACGCCGACGAGGAGACTTAGCGCCAGCACGAGCGCCACGTTCAGCAGAAGTCTTTGTCGGAGTGACATGGTCGTTCCGCAAACATCACGGTTTGATTACGAGTCCCCATGGAAGTCTGCCGACGGGAATTGATTTCTCCGGCTTCAAGGTCGCGACGTCGATTACGGTTACGTCGTTGGAGAGGCCGTTGGCGGTGAAGAGCTTCGTCCGGTCGGCGTTGAAGTCCAAGTGCCAGGGCCGCTGTCCGACGAGAATGAAGCTCAACGTCTCATAGGTAGAGGTGTCGATAACGGCGATCCGGTTTGCGCGGCCTAGCGCAACGAAGGCACGCTTGCCGTCCGCCGAGAACTTGACACCCATGGGCTGGATGAGTTCGGGGCGAACGCCGGGTATATTGAACGTCAGTCTCTTCCTGATGTTGCGCTTCTCCGCATCGATCACCGACACCGTGCCGCCGACTTCGGCTGTAACCCAGACTTCGCTTCCGTCCGGGCTGTAGCGAGCGACGCGTGGACGCGTGTCGACCAAGACGTTTGCGACGACCTTCATCGATTTGACATCGATGAAATGCGCCATACTGGTCGACTCGGATGTCGCCACGACGATTGAATCGTCCGGCGATACCGCCATGCCTTCTGGTTCGACGCCAATCTGGATTTCTCCGCGCACGGAACCATCAGCGGCATTTATGACGGTCACCATGCCGTCGTCCTCGTTGGCGATGTAGATGAACTTTCCCGCGTGATCGATATCGAGAAGCTCTGGGTCGGGCCCGGACGTTTCGTGCGTGCTGGTGATTTCGAATGTCGAGGTGTCCATCACGTCAAGCCGATTGTCGTCGCCGGCGCAGATGAAGAGCGTCTTGTAATCCGGAGAGAGGACCATGCCGCGGGGGCGCTTCCCGACGGGGACGGACTTGATGACTTTCAGCGTGTCCGTATCGAGAATGGTGATCGTGTTGTCCTTCTCGTTGCTGATGAATGCGGTGCCGGCAAGCGTCGGCACAGCCCACACCAGCAGCGTGGCCGTCGAAATCAGTATGGCGCCGATTTTTTTTTGTTTCATGATCGTTCGCTCGTCAGTTTCTCTGTTGGCATTTCGATTCCGGGGCGTCGTAGCCGAGCGTGTCCGTCAGGTATCTCGGATGCAGGAATCCCTCCTGTGGGGAGACCGAAACGAGGGCGCGGGGGCCGACCAATAGGATCGGCTGCCGTAGTTGCCGGTCCCAGTGGCGAAAGTTCATGCCCTGCGATTTGAAACCGGCGACTTCGAATTGGTCCGAGAGAAGATAATCGCGAAGCGCTTCTGGATCGGCGGAGCCGGTACGGGTGACAGCCTCGCCAAAGGCGCGGACAGCGAGCCATGCTGAATAGTCGCGTTCCGTCATGATGCGGCCGATCTTCTTCTCGAAGCGGTTCTGCATCTGCGTAGCAGCGGCTTCTTCGTAAGAGCGATGCCACGAGACCGCGGTGAGGCCGTGCGTGCCGGCAACAGGCCGCGGTTCGTACGTGTTAAACAGGAGATAATCGCCGAAGCTCTCTTCGACGTCAGCGACGACGATGACATCATAGGAGCCCAAGCCCTGCGTCAGCAGCGGCATCTGCGTCTGGATCTGTTGATGGCCGGTGTCGGTCCGCCGAGAACCTGCTACGTAAGCGTAGGTCTTCTCGCCGACGATTTTTCCGCCAAAGCGCGAGGCCGCTCTGCGAACAGCCGCCGCGTATTCTTTGTCCTTGGGCATTTCTCCTGAGATCAACGCCCACTTCTTCCATTGCTTCCAGATAAGGAATTGCGCGAGAGCGTCAGCGCGCATGGCCCAATCGGGAGGGATGTGAAAGACGTTGCGCCGGCAATCCTCATTTCTCAGCCGGACATCGTAGGATCGAATGCTGAATATGATGGCGTTGGCTGCTTCGGGGAGATCGGCCACAGCAAGAAGATCTGTCGGCTCGAGGTCTGCGACGATCAGTGAGACGCCCGATTTCAGAAGCTCAAGTGCTTTTGGCTTGATATCTTCGGATTCCGGTATGACGGCTTCGATCAACGTGTAGTTCTGGCCGATAAGCCGGCCTGTCATATTGTCTTCGGTCAGCCCGACGCGCGCGCCCTGGATGCCCTTGTCGGTATAGACTTTGTCGATAAGCGAGAGCGGCTCGGCTTCGACATATGCTTTGCCAAGGTAGCCGATCTTCACACTGAGAAGTTTTTGTACATCTGCCCCGGGCGAAGCGTCGTCGCTTCGCACCGGATGCGCCAGAGATGTAAGCATAGCGGCTAACACGAGCACAAAACCCTTGGCACCGCAGAACGCGCTCCAATGGATGTACGCGGCGGTGCTTTGGGTCCGCGTCACCAGTTCCTCTTGGAGCCTTTGTAAAGCGAATGGACAAACGCGATGATCTTCCACAACTGGTCGTCGTCCTGAATGATTTCGCCGAAGGGTGGCATGGGACCTACAACCCCTTCCTGGCCCTTGCGGGAGATGCCGTACGTCTTCTGCAGATCCTGGCTGCCGTGCGAGATCAGACGAAATAGGATGTCGTCGTCGCTGCCGTAGACCCAGGTCTCGTTCGTGAGGGGCGGGCACATGCCGCCACCGCCGCCGCCACCATGACAGCCGTTGCAGCTATAAGAAAAGTAGAGCTTCTTGCCCTCTTCGATTTTGTCGGCTTGATCCGTGTAAGGGTTCTTCATTGTGCCGATAGGATTGGCCTTGTCGACTTCGAGCGGCGGTTTGTGAGTCACCTCGGTTGGCTTTTTGGCCTTGAATTCTTCATATGCCTTCGCTGCCGCCGCCTTGGCTGCGGCCTGCGGATCATCGTCGTCGTCCGCCAGGACGCCGTGCGTGGATACGAACAAAGCTGCAGCGCTCAGCATAAGGGCAGCGGCAATGACAAAGCCCCAATTCCTATTTCTCACGAGCCGATCCTTCCGTAGCAAAAATTTTATTGACCCCAAGTTCCCAAGTGATTGATTGCGGTTGGCTACCGACGCTTTCCATTTAGCGCGTTCGCTATTGCCGAAATTTCCCGAAATTTCTTGCCGATGCTCGGCTCAATTGCTTCCCGACTGAGAGAGGAGATTCAGCAGGCCGACGACTGACGTGTTTCCGTTCTGGCGGGCGAGATCGGCGGCAGTCTGTCCTTGCGGCGACTTGAAGTTCTGATCGGCTCCGGCCTGTGCCAGCAATCCGACGATCGGCGCGTTGTTGTGCGCGGCAGCGAGCAGGAGTGCGGTCACGCCCGTACCCGAAACATCATTGACCTTAGCGCCCTTGGCGATCATCGCGCGAGCCACCTCGATCGGTCCTGGATCGGTCGGATTGGCCTTCTCGATCCGAGATACGCCCGCACTGAGAGTCAGCTCGCGCTCTTCCGAGCCGGAGATCAGCATCAAGGGCGTCAGCTTGGCGTCGCCATCCGCCGTTTCGACGTTCGCACCGACGTTGATTAGCGCGATTGCGGCCTTGTACTTGCTTTCCAGGATTGCCAGCGCGAGCGGCGTTACGCCCGTTGGCGTCAGCGCTTCAAGATCGCCTCCATGCGATCCGAGCGCTTCGATCACCGGGCCGGAGTTGCGCAGAACCGCGTGCTGCAATGGCGTATATCCGTCACGATCCTTGATGTTGACGTCGGCCTTGCGAGCGACGAGCGCCAATATGATTTCCGGGCGCTCGTTGCGTGCTGCGACGTGGAGCGGCGCGTATCCCTCGGAATTGAGTTTGTTGACGTCGGCGCCCTTGTCGATGAGGAAGGCGATGCGCTCTCCGTCGTTTGCAAGAACGGCATTGGACAGTTCTTGGTTGAGGTCGGCTCCGTCCTTAAGCCAAGCCTCCAAGCGCTCGCGCGTGACTTTCTGATCAGGTGCGATTGCTGCGTGCGCCTCTTTGGAATCCTCGACAGGTTTCGTATAGGTGCCGTGGGAAGGAAGATCGCCCGCGACAAAGCAACGGCTGCACTGCACGAGCGGCACGCCGTAATCGCGTAGGATCTTCTCGATCTCGGCCTTCTTGGCGTCGAGTGCCAGGTCGAATTTGTATTTGAGTATCCAATCGATCTTTCTGAGGCCGATGGTCAGATCGAATTCGAGCGGAACGTCGTCTTCGTCAAGATTCACGGGCTGGATAACGAGCGGCTGGCCCTTCATCGTTTTCAGCCAACCGGCAAATGGCCCCCAGACGGCCGCGACGTCGAGCTTGCCGTCGAGAACTTCCTGGACTTGACGCCAGGGTTGGGCATTGGGATCAAGATCCGAGTTGTGGCTCAATACGTGCAGTTCGACGTTGCTTCGGATGCCGCGCTCGGCAAGCGCCATCCGCAGTCCGGACGTTTGGAATGTTCCAATCTTGAGTGTCTTAAGCTGTGGGTCGTCGAGATTCTTGATCTTGAGGCCGCGATCGCTGCGATAGGCGAGTACATAGGTCGTGCGGTAGATCGGCTCCGTCGTCAGCACGCGCTCAAAGCCGACGGGCAGATCGAGCAGCACATCACAATCGCCGGATTCAAAAGTTTGCCGGGTGATGCCACGTTCGAGATACGGCCGCCAGAAGTAGGTGACGTACGTCCCCATCTCGGCCGCAATAAGCTCTATGATTTTATTTTCAAAGCCGGCGCGCTTGATGTCCGAGAGCGGCAGATTTCCGGGGTCGCCGCAAACTCGAAGTCCGGGAACCTGCCGTTCGGTCGCCGCCTTCTTTAAAGCGTTGTGATCGGCTGACGTCAGCGGCATCTGCGCTTCAAGATGCGCAAGCGCCGTCTCCAACCGAAGCTTGTCTTTATCCACCAGAGCATCGGCCGCGAGAGCGGATTGGCCGGCAACGCTCAGCGCCGAGAGCGCCAGTGCGGCCCCATATACCAGAAGGCTCCTCGGACGCTTTCTGCTTCGACCACCCGCCATTGTGAAATTTCTCATGTTTTGAAATTGGAGAGTCGTGAAGCCCGCGTTCCCACCGACGACGGCGCCCGGTGAATATTCACCGAGCGCCGATCGACTTGTCTTCTGAGATCGTCCTATTCCATCACGCGGAACGTAAAGAGCGTTCCGGCCTGAGGAATCTTGTCGAGGTTGGCTGCCTTCGTCATCGCAGTTGCACCGATCGCCCCGAACTTGTCGTTGAGATCCAGGCCTGCCGTAACTGGGACGCCGATCCAGCCACCGATGCCCGACAGGATCGAGACGTACTGTTTGTCCTTGATCTTGTAGGTGATCGGATTGCCGATGATGCCCGACGCGAGCTTACGATCCCAAAGCACTTTGCCGGAGTTGCGATCAACGGCGCGGAAATCACCGCCGAGCGAACCGTAGAACAGCAAGCCGCCCGCGGTATTCAGCGTGCCGCCCCAATTCGGGTACTGATCAGGAATTTCCCAATCGGTTGTGCCGGTCAGAACGTCGAACTTCTTGATCTTGCCCGTGACGCCCGGCTTCTCGGGGAACATGAACACGTTTGCGAACACATAGACGGTGCCCTGCTGCGTGTGGCTCCGTTCCTGCGGTTCAAGTTCCATGCACCAGTTGTTGGTTGGGCAATAGAACTTGTTCGGTTCTGCCGGATCGACCGAGCAAGGCTGCTGGTCTTTACCGCCCATCGCCGACGGACATGCATTGACGTTGCGACCACGCTCAAGCGGCGAATGCTCGCGCACCTTCACTGGACGGCCCGTCTTGAGGTCGATCTTCTCGGCCCAGTTAACCGTCACGAACTTGTTGGCACGGAGCAGGGTGCCATCGGTGCGATCGAGAACGTAGCTGAAGCCGTTCCTATCGAAGTGGACGAGCGTCTTGCGATCTTTCCCGTCGACGTTCATGTTGACGAGCACGTTCTCGTTGACGCCGTCGTAGTCCCATTGATCGAATGGGGTCATTTGGTAGGCGAAGACCGCTTCACCCGTATCGACCTTGCGACCGAAAATGGTCATCGACCACTTATTGTCGAACTCGCCCGTGTTGCATTCCTCGTGCGTTTTCTTCGCGCAACGATATGCGGGGCTCCAAAGGCCCGGGTTGCCGGTCGAGTAGTAAATCATCTTCAGCTCGGGATCGTAGCTGAACCATCCCCAAGCCGAACCGCCACCGATCTTCCAGTCGTCGCCGACGTGCGTGTGAATTCCGAGGTCCTTGCCCGCCGTCCCGTAATGCGGGTTGGCCTTGTTGGTGTCGGCCGTCAAGCAGACGTCCTTATCGGAGCCTGTCGAATAACATTTCCAGACCTGCTTACCGGTCTTCAGGTCATACGCGTTGACGCGACCCCGCGCCGCGAACTCGTCACCGCCGAAGCCGATGATGACAAGGCCATCCGCGATGAGTGGCGCGTTGGTGATGGTCTCACCCTTTTCAGGCCAAGCGTGCTTGACGACCCAGACTTCCTTGCCCGTCTGAGCATCGAGCGCTATGACGAAGCCATCGAGTGTACCGAAGACAACCTTTCCGTCCGCATATGCTGGGCCGCGGTTCACGGTATCGCAGCAGGCCCGCGGTACGGCCGTTTCATCGCGATCCGATTGCTTTACGTAATTCCAAATCTGCTTGGGATGATCGGGATCCGAAAGATCAAGCCCCTGGACGATGTTGCACTTCGACATTTCCGGGCAACCGGAAACAAAGAACATCATCGGCTTGCCGCCGACGTCTTCTATGACGAGCGGCTGACCTTCGTGGCCACGGAGTGCGCCGGTCGATTGCGACCAGACCATCTGAAGTTTCGAGACGTTGTCCGTGGTGATGTCTTTCAGTGGGCTGTGACGGGTCAAAGCGTTGTCCCGACCCGGGGCACCCCACTCATTCGGATTGGCAGCGCGTTGTTCGACTTCATCTTCAGCGAATGCCGGCAGGGCGAACCCGACCAGAACTGCGAGGATTCCGCCCGCCAGATAACGGAGCGAACTTAATTTCATGTTGTTTCCTCCTAGCCTGTCTTTTCCCCCGCTGCCTTTGCGGTTCGCGGGTCGCTTCTTCGCCGGTTTCATCGCTGGGCAAAGCCGCTCTGCTTCTCGCGAGCGTGTGCTCATGAGATTTCAACGAACGAAGGTGCAGTGCTAACGGCGTGTGTCCGGTCTTGGTCTTCAGTTGCCGCGCAGGCCGCGTGACAACTCGCTGATGTTCAGCGTGCATACGTTAGCGTTCAAATTTTTCCGCAAACATGGGAGGAGTTCCTAGCGCGCAGCGGAAGATGTCCTCTTCACACTGATTTGATGTTATTACGTACATTCATCGAGTTTTTAGCGACGGAAATAGACGCGACAGCGAATTCACGACGGCTGCAGGCAAAAAAATTGCGCCGAGCGGAAGACGGGAGGGAGACCGCTCAGCGCAAATTTCAACGTGACGCTGCTATATGTTCGCGAACGTTGACGTGGCGCCATGGGTATTTCTCCCGATTTCGCGTCCTGAAAATCCCGGGAGCCGAATTCAAGATCAACCGATTGTATGCCTGCGCCCAGGTCAAGACTTGAGGGCCAACTCAGCGAGTTCGTCAGCGAGGGAGTCTACTCCCTCTACGCCGTCGCTGTTGGCGAGCAACGACACCGATACCCAATGGGCGGGCGAAGGCCGCACAATCAAATTATAAGAGGTGTAGCCAGAAACCGTTCCGCTATGAAAAAAGCGATCTGTTCCGTCCTTGTGGGATATGAACCAGCCCATTCCATAATACGTCCACACGTCGACCCGCGCGCAGTCGGATAGCATCAGATCGCGCATTTGTGGTGATAGCGCTTGACCTTCCATAAGAGCCTTGTTCCATTTGAAAATATCGATGACCGATGATGCGACGTCGCCACTTCCCTTCAGCCAATCAGGTTGCGAGAAGCGGGGTCGGCGACGGTAATGGGGATTGGCCAACCGGTTTGCCTCCCAGCTATCACCTCCGAATCCCGTGTCGCTGAGACCAAGGGGCGTGAATAGCTCCTCCCTCAGAATCCGATGATAGTCGCGCGACGATCCGCCGACTTCCACATTCTCCATAATCTCGGACAGCAAAAAGTAGCTCGTGTTGGAATATTCGAACGATCCGGGATAGCCGCTCGGACGGTACTCTTTCATTCCACCGAGCAATTGCTTCGCTGGTACGGCGCCCCAGGGATCGAGTTCGTGGGGCGGACGGCGCGTAAAATTGGGGAGGTTGGATGTCATCGAAAGCAAGTGCGCGACCGTAATCGGAGGGCCGCCTTCGAGCGTCCAATCGTTGGCGATATCGAGTAGGCTGGAGACTGGAGTCGTAGTCTTCAGTAGGGTGCTACCGTGTCGAAGGGTTGCGCCTTTCTCTATGAGCCGCAGAATCGCCGCAGCGGCGAACTGCTTTGTTATGGAGCCGACCATATAGATCGTTCCTGCCGTTGCTGGTCGATTCTCACTCGCCTGCCCGAAACCGTCCGCGTAGAGGAGCTTGCCGTCGCGGCCAATCGCGACGCTGATCGCGGGAATTCCGGGAGGCGTTCCTTCGGCGCCGGTGGCCATGAACTTATCGGTCAGACGTTTAACCGAGGAAGCCAAAGAGCCGGAAGAACTCTCTGCCGACGCTTGCCCGACGGACAAGATGATGACGGCGAACGCATTGACCCAAGAGCGAACGGCCATTCCTCTGTCTACCTCGCACCGCGTGACCTGCCGGAATGCTCCCGGCACGATCGGGAATATTTCCCTAGAGAAACTTCAAATGCAATGGCTGCCCGTGGCGTATCCTGGGCGCCGTTAGATCTCAGTTGCTCGTCTGTTGCCGTTTTCTCATCCACTGATCGGTAAAAGAGAGGAAACCATGAAAATAAGCGTGAGCAAATTGCCGTTCGCTTTGGCGTCGGCCTCCGTTGGCTTCCTGGCTTGCGCGTTTTCGACCTGGGCGGGCGATGATCCTTGGCCTGAAATTCAAAAGGCTGTCTTTGCCGATCGGCCAGTGCAAGAGGATCCGGCAAGCGTCCAGATCTTCGCGCCAAATCAAGCCGACGATGCTGCGGTCGTCCCTGTTTCCATAAAAATTCCGTCGACTGTTGCGCCGTCCGTGAGATCGTTGACGTTGATCATCGATCGTAATCCGGTCCCGGTCGCCGCAACATTCGCGTTCGGCGATGGCTTCCGGAAAGGCCCGGACGTCGGTGAAAGAACGATTGCAACCCGAGTCAGGGTCGACGCTTTCAGTCGGGTTCGCGCCATCCTCGAAACGACTGATGGCACACTCCATATGGCGTCGAAATTCGTCATAGGAACGGGTGGATGTTCGGCGCCAGCTTCAAAAGATCCGGAGGAAGCGATCGCTCAAATGGGAAAGACGCAGCTCATTGTCTCGCACGACGAAGTAAGCGGTAACGCCTGGCGTGAAGCTCGCGTGATGATCAGACACCCGAACTTCACCGGCATGCAGATGAACAAAACGACCGGCGACTACACGCCCGCTCGTTTCATCAACTCTATACGAATAAAACAGGGCGATACGGTTCTGTGGTCGATGGAAGGCGGCATCTCGATTTCGGAAGACCCGAACATCCGCTTTACATTCGCGACGGAAAGTCCCGCCGACCTCGAGTTCACGGCGACTGATACGGCCGGAACGAAGTTCAAGGCGACCGGTTCGGTATCTCCGCCTTCATGAACGGCGCACCGTTTGGGGCGACTTCCGCAGTCAGCGGGCATGTCAGGGTTTTGAGGAGAGCGTCGACGAGTTCATCTTCGGTCTCGACCGAAAGATAGAGACCGCCGGTTTGCTCGGCCAGGCATCGAGCGCCAAAGACGGCGCCGAGCCCAGCGGCATCACGATGACGGTAGCCGATGACGTGAATGGTGAGATCCGCAGCTTCGGCCTTCAGGGCGTTGGCCATAGCACACGGATCGCCGCCGCACGTCTCCTCTCCGTCAGTCAGGAGCACGATGACCGAAGGGTTGTGCCGGTAGTCTAGAATATCGGCGGCATTTCGGACCGATTGCGTAAGTGGCGTTCGGCCCGCAGGCTGAACCTTGTCGACCTCGGCCATGATCGCCTGGCCGGCATCAGGGTGCGGACGAACTTTCAGGTCGATGCTGTCGCAGCGGTTATAGGCACCCTCTCCGTAGATGATCAGTCCCATGCGGCGTGACGCTGGAATCTGCGGAACAACGCGATGGAGAGCCCTCTTCACTCGCTCTATGTTGGGTTCTTTCGCCGTCAAATCGGTCGTGCCCATCGAGCCCGACGCGTCGAAGACAAACATCAGGTCTTTCGTGCATTCGGCTCTCCGATCACGTTCCTGCGCCTGCAGATGCCAGCCGGCACACATCGGCAAGATGAACCCTAATAGTAAGGCTCCGGCAAATTTCCGAGCATCGCAGCTCTTCGTCTTGTGGCGTACTGGAAGCATGGGCCCGGCTATTTCGCCAAGCCGGAAACGTCCCATACGCGGGCATTGCCGTCGTAGGAGGCGGTAACCACCTCGCGCCCGTCAGGCGAAAACTCTGCATCTTCGACTTCCATCAGATGGCCCGCCAATGTTGCAAGCAGAGCGCCGGATTTGGCATCCCAGATACGTGCAGTCTTATCGTGGGACGCAGTAACGAGCCGGCTATTGTCGGCGTTGAGGGCAAGCCGCATCACATAGCGATCGTGGCCGGTGAATGTCGCGACTACGGTCCCTGACTCGGCATCCCACAACTTCGCCGTTTTGTCGGTTGAGGCCGTGTAGATCTTCGTCCCCGTACGATCGAAGATGACCCGTAGGATGCCACGCTGATGACCTTCGAGCTTTCGAATGAGAGTGCCTGTGCCCGCGTCCCAAATCCGCGCGAACTTGTCACTCGATGACGTCGCGACCCACTTGCCGTCCGGGCTGAACGTCGCGCTCGTTACCATGCCCCCGTGATCTCCGAGGGTGAAAAGCAGGGCGCCCGTCTTCGTATCCCAGATCTTTGCCGTACGATCGTTGGATGCCGTGACAACACGAGTGCCATCGAAGTTGAATTCGACATCGGCGATGTTGCCCTCATGCCCCGCGAGCTTCAAAAGCTCCTTGCCACTTGCGGCATCCCAGATGCGCGCCGTTGTATCGAGTGATCCGGTCGCTATTTTCGTTCCGTCGCGACTGAAGGCGACGGTCTCCGTCATCGCGGTATGGCCGACGAGTTCGCCGAGTGGCGCGCCGGTTTGCCCGTTCCAAAGACGGCCGCCGCCATCACGCGCAACTGTCACGATGATTTTGCCGTCGGAACTGAAAGCCGCGTTGCGGACGCCTTCCGCATGCCCCTTCAAAGTCGCGATCTCGGCGCCGCTCTTCGCGTCCCAGAGCTTGGCGGTCTTGTCACTCGACGCCGTTAGGATGCGCCGTCCATCGGGGCTGAATTGGGCAATCCAAAGATCGCTTGTGTGTCCTCTCAGGACAAGTCGCGGCTCCGTCAGCAGGACGCCGTCGGCACGCAAATTGGCTGGTGTCGCCAGGCAAAAACCAATGACGACAAGTGTCAGCCTTCTTGCGAATGACATTCCAGCCCCACTCGTCGATGTTGCGGCGCCGGAGAATGCTAACGAACAATAGGCAACGACAATGGGAATAGTTCCCGAACTTTATTTCCTCTTCATCCAAGTGTTGCGCACACTGACATTGCGGCCTTAGAGATTCCGCAGAATGCGAGATCACAAACTTTCACGCCAAACTATAAGAAGCCGTATCGCCTTTGGGAGGGACACCATGCGTTCGACAGCTCTGCTTTTTGCGCCTTTTGCAATTATCGTGTTTTCAGTTTTGCCTGCTCTGAGCGACGACACGGCGCCGACACTGCCGGAACGAAAAGCAGGCCTCTGGGAACTCAAAACCGTAATGGACGAGGGCAACGGGCCACGCGACCAGACCATGAAGCTCTGCATTGATGCGCAAATGGAAAAGACCACCGTTTCCACGAGCGTTGTCGAACATAAGGCAAACTGCACGACGTACGATGTCAAGTCTGCGGGCGGGAGCACGATCGTCGATTCCGACTGCCTGTATAATGGCCGCAAGGTCATGAGCACCACGAATATGTCTGGCGATTTCAAGTCTGCGTTCGAGATCAAGATTCAGAGCACGACGACCGAGCCCGAGCAGAAGGCACAGAGTGTCGTCATCAAGCGGACGATCACGCAGCTTGGAAAGTACGTCAGTGATTCCTGTGGCGGCCTTAAGCCCGGCGAAGCCGAGGCTCCGGACGGAACGCGCGTACTGGTGCAGTAATTCGAGAGATATCGAAAACATGCGTCGTCTCGTCGGCATTGCTTGGCCGCGCTCACGTGCGGTCGCCTTTCTCGCAGTGGCATGCGCCCTGGCTGCGCCCGAACCGTCACTCGCGCTCGATGGAGCCGGTTCGGTACAATCAATCAACGATTGCCCAGCCGAGCACTGCCCGGACATGGTGGTCATCCCGGCCTCGCCTCCGGGACTGGAGATCGGATCTCCAGAGGGCGAGCCCGAACGCTTGCCTTCGGAGAAACTACATCCCGTTTCGATCCGGTCGTTCGCGATGAGCAAATATGAGGTGAGAACGGCCGAATATATGGCGTGCGTCACCGCCAACGCCTGTCGACCGCCAGAATGGTTGGAGCCAGGCAGCGAACACAACATCGAGACTGGTCGCGGCGTCACCTACAAAAGCATGGCCGATTACATCAAAGGCGACAACCAGCCGATCGTCGGCGTCAGCTGGGACGATGCTAATACGTATGCGGATTGGCTTTCAAAAAAAACCGGCCATCACTACCGCCTGCCGTCGGAAGCCGAGTGGGAATACGCCGCGCGCGCGGGTGGAAAGACCCCATACTGGTGGGGCAATGATCCCAAGAACAATGGAGAGGTGATGGCATGTTGCCGCGGATGCGGAAGCGATCGCGATGGCGTCGGCGCCTTTCCCGTCGATAGTTTCAAGCCGAATGCCTTCGGCATCTTCAACGTCCACGGCAACGTCTGGGAGTGGGTCGCCGATTATTATTGCGACGACTACGAAACCAGCCCAAAAGACGGCTCCGCCCGCCAATCAAAAAGCTGCGGCAAGCCGGATGCGATCGAAGGGCTACGAGTTTTCCGTGGCGGATCCTGCTTCTACGAACCACGGCAGATGCGAGCCGCGATGCGACTAAGGAATTGGCCCGCTTTTCGAAATCAGACGCTTGGCTTCCGGATCGCTAGGGATCTATCGCCATAGCAGCGTTTCTAAAGCGTGAACGGCTCTTCAAACGAGTTTCAGTTCGGCCGCGATGCGGACCATTTCTGAGGACGTCCGGGCGCTGAGTTTCGTGCGCAGCGTCGCGCAATCAGCAGCAACCGTCTTATAGGAAACCGAAATGTCGTTGGCGATCTCGGCCATGCTACGGCCTCTTGCCAACATTCTGAGAACCAGATGCTCCCGCTCGCTAAGGAGCGCTGTCGTTCCGCGCGCGGTGGCACGCAACAGCGCCATCTCCTGAATGAGTTCGTCGGATAGCCAAGAGTCGCCTCGCGCCACCGCAAGAACGGCATCCCTCAGATCGAAGGGATCACCATTCTTACTGACATAGCTTTTAGCCCCACATTCGATTGCTTGAATGGCCAGCATCGGCGTGTCGCTCATGGAGAAAACAACAATCCGGACTTCAGGATCTTGAGTCACAAACTCTCGGGTCAATTCGAGGCCGGAGCCATCCGGAAGATTGATGTCAATGACGGTGACGTCGGGAGATTCTTCCTTCATCGCGATGCGCGCTGCAGAAGCCGTCCGTGCTTCTACCATCGTCACCCCATCGTCTTGGGAGAATAATGCCCGACAACCGGAGATAACAATAGGATGGTCTTCAACGACGAGAAGCTTCACAGCGGTTCATGCTCACCTTGACTTGCTCTCTTTATTTCGTTCTAGCGAGCGATGAGCGATTATCAATGCCGATCTTTCCGGGATTTTTTCCCGATCAAGTAACGAGCGTCACATGTCCATTCAGTTGCGCCTCAATCTCGCTATCGGCCTTTTGTCGGGGCTCGGCCTCGCATGCATGATTGCTTTCATTCTCATCGACGCAAAACCTCGCATGGACGTCGAAAATGCGAGCACGATGCTGCTGACCGAAACATTGATACATTCGTCTCTGCTCCCCCTCAAAGATTCGAACGACCCACGAGCGGCGTTGCTACGGCTTGTTGGAGAACTAAAGAACCTTCGTCACGCGTCGGTGTCTCTGGCCTCGCAAAAGGGTACTGGGGATGACAGCGATCATGATGATATCGAACAGACATGGCTA
The DNA here is from genome assembly GCF_902712875.1 of Hyphomicrobium sp. ghe19. Classification (NCBI taxonomy): domain Bacteria; kingdom Pseudomonadati; phylum Pseudomonadota; class Alphaproteobacteria; order Hyphomicrobiales; family Hyphomicrobiaceae; genus Hyphomicrobium; species Hyphomicrobium sp. ghe19. Next base: position 744,090 of record NZ_LR743509.1, read on the forward strand.
TCTCGATGGAGGGACTTGCGTCTCGTCCCTTTGAAAATGCCAGTCGAAGTCCGCGGCGAGCTGATTGACACCATTGTCATCACGCCCAAGCCCAGCGATGAATTCGGCGAGCTTCTCGAAGCAATTTTTCAGATCTTCCAATGGGGCGTGATCATCTCCGCGGTGACGCTTGCATTGACGTATTTTATCATCAATCGCTCGCTCAGTCCGGTACGCGCTCTCCGCGATGCGATGCGCCGCATGGCTGCAGGAGAGTTTGATCTTCGCGTTCCTGAGAGGGGCCCCCCCGAGATCAAGAGTATATGCGGTAGCCTCAATGCACTGGCGGCTGCATTGCAGAAAGCGCGGCAGGACAACCAACGTCTCACCGGCAATATGATCCTCATACAGGATCAGGAGCGGCGCGACATCGCGCGCGAGCTTCACGATGAGCTCGGCCCTTACCTGTTTTCGATCCGGACGGACGGTACGCTCGTCGCCCGCGAGCTCGAAAAATCCGGGCCTGATATTGGCCGAGTCCGGGGTCTTAATGGACAGATCCTGAGCCACGTTGATTTGTTGCAGCAGACGAACCGCAGAGTTCTCGAAAGATTGACTCCACCGGGGCTCTCAGAGCTTGGTTTGAGTGGCGCTCTGCGCGCGATGGTCGAGATGTGGCGCAGAAACAATAGCGCGGTCAACATCGAGTTCTCTATCGACGGTTCAGTCGATACGCTCGACGAGACAACGAAATTGACGGTCTACCGAATCGTCCAGGAAGGCTTAACGAACGCCTTTCGTCATTCAGGTGGGTCGTTGATCGCGGTCAACGTTTCTTTGCAGCGTGACACCGCGCCCGGTGTGAACGGCAAGCCGATGCAAGACATGGTCAACGTTAGCGTGCGTGATAACGGCCGAGGTCGCAAAGATTCGTCGTCAGATGGATTCGGGCTCAAGGCCATGCGCGAACGCGTGAGCGCCCTCGCGGGTTCGCTATCGATCTCTTTGCCGTCTGGAGGGGGCACCGACCTGAGGGTTTCGCTGCCTGGAGCGTTCCGATCCGGATGACGAGCCCGGCATTTATTTTGTCAATCGCTGAGAACACATTTTGCCTTCAAAGGACCGGCGCGTCAGATGCGCGCCGGCCAAGTTACTCGCAGACCCTTAGCTGTCTTTCTTGGAGGAAGCGCTACGGCAGCGAGAAGACAGTCATAGACCCGCCAAGGTTCGTGTACTCCGAGAGGCCGGCGTAACCACCGACGGCACCGAGACCATCGGTCGGGTTCGTCAAGCCAGCAGCAAGACCGATGCCGGCCCAACCACCAACGCCCGAGAACACTGCAACGTACTGCTTACCATCGTGGGTGTAAGTCATAGCGTTGCCGATGATGCCCGACGGCGTCTTGAACTTGAAGAGTTCCTTGCCATCCTTCTGGTCGACGGCTTTGAAGTAGCCCTCGAGCGTGCCGTAGAAGGCAACGCCGCCAGCGGTGGTCAGAGCGCCCGACCATACCGAGAACTGCTCGGGCTTCGACCATACGATCTTGCCCTTTGCGCCATCCCAGGCGATGAAGTTACCCATACGCTTCGGTTCATCAGGACCCGGGAACATGGAGAGCGTGGCGCCAACGTAAGGCTGACCAGCCGTGTACGAAACCTTAAACGGCTCGTAGTCCATGCACACATGGTTCGTCGGAACGTAGAACAGGCCAGTCAGCTCTGAATAGGAAGCCGGCTGCTGATCTTTTGAACCGAGCGCCGCTGGGCAAATGCCCTTCGTATTCTCGTCCTGGCCCTGGCCGTTCTTGAACGTCGAGTACTTCTCAACACGGATCGGACGACCGTAGTCCTTGCTGGCCTTGTCCATGTCGATGCCGGTAGCCCAGTTGACCGCCGGATCAAACTTCTCGGCAACGAGAAGATCGCCCGTTCCCCGGTCGAACGTATAGGCAAAACCGTTGCGGTTGAACTGCGTCGCCGTCTTGTGCTTCGTGCCACCGAAGTCGAGTTCGGCCAAAATTGGCTCGTTGACGCCGTCATAGTCCCACTCGTCGAACGGCGTGAACTGATAGGCCCACTTGGCCATACCGGTGTCGACGTCACGAGCGAACATGGTCATCGACCACTTCTGATCGATCGGCTTGCCGTTCGGTCCCGCGCGCTGGACGGGGTTCCAGGTGGAGGGGTTGGCGGTTCCGTAGTAGATCAGGTTGAGTTCAGGATCGAAGGCCATGTAGCCCCAGACCGAACCGCCGCCGATCTTCCACTGATCACCGTTCCAAGTCTTGAGCGAGGAGTCCTTGCCGATCGGCTTGCCGAGCGACATGGTCTTCTCTGGATCGACCAGCATTTCCGCATCCGGGCCCATCGAGTAAGCGCGCCAAACCTTCTTGCCGCTGTTGATATCGTAGGCGGTGACTGAACCGCGAACGCCAAATTCGGCGCCCGAGATGCCGATGATCACCTTATCTTTTGTGATGAGCGGAGAGCCGGTGCCGGTCTCACCATGTTTTGGATCACCATTGACGACCTTCCACATCTCCTTACCCGTCTTCGCGTCAAGAGCGACGAGAGCGGTGTCAGCCTGGTGCAGGAAAATCTTGCCATCCGCATACTGCACGCCACGGTTGACAGTGTCGCAGCACATCACGGGGATGACTGAAGGATCTTGCTTCGGCGTATACTTCCAGACGATTTTCTGGTCGTCAGCAAGATTCAGCGCGATGACGTCATTCGGGAAAGGTGTCGTGAGATACATCATGTCGCCGATCACGAGCGGCCCGCCTTCGTGACCACGAAGAACGCCCGTGGAGAACGTCCAAGCCACTTTTAACTGACCGACGTTTTCGGTGTTGATTTGGTCAAGTTTCGAATAGCGGGTACCAGCATAGTCACCGGACTGGATGCACCACTGGTTTGGATCTGCGGAGCACTTTATTACGCTCTCGTTCGCGCATGCAGGCGCCGAGAACGCGGCAGTTGCGAGCAAACCGCACGCCAACGCACTTTTTCGCATTTGCTTCCTCCACTTGTTGACGCCTCATACACGGCATCGGTTCAGCCTACTTCGCTGGGAGAATGGAAGAGTTTGAGGGGAGTTGGATTGCGAACGTGGAAAGCACATCGGCTCCACTCACTCTAATTTCATTCCTCAACTTCTGAGATGATGAAAGAGGTCTAAGCTCGCGGTGGAAACCATTTCGTATGCCCACAGCCGCTGCTTGGAGCAATCATCATCGCAGAGGACCACCAGTCATCGAGGTCTTTTACGGGAGATCCCGCTGCGGTGAAGAAAGTATTCCCGCCTTCGGAACAGTCAAATTACGCTTCGTCGCCAATTGACCTAAGACCAATTCAAGTTCTCCTCTTTATCGCGCCTTTTTTCGCGCTTCGCGTACTGTGGATTGCGCAAGAACCAGGAGGGCTTCAGTGACAAGTCGGCTAATCGCCGGGATAGCGCTTTCAAATCTGAGAAGTTAATGTCTCGTGTGAAAAAGCGCCGAGCGCGTATGCACGTGGGCCCGCCGCTACCAAATTTACAGACTGTTCAAGCGCAGCGGCAAACAAGCATCTTGCCTCCCGCGCTCACGTCGCCGGAGGGCATGCGGTCACCAATGATGCCTTCATGTGTCGTGCCGTTCAGCCGTAAGTGAAGTCCGGCTTTCTTTGTCCGACTTCTATAATATAGCCATCGGGATCTCGAATGTAGCAGCGCGTCTCGCCGTACTTTTCCTTTGGCTCTGTGATGAACTCGGCGCCTCGACTCTTCCAAAGTTCAAAGCATGCTTGAATATCCGCAACGCGGATATTCATGAAGCTGCTGACCGAATCGGGGTCGGCGGGGACGCTGAGCGTCACAGATGGTTTGTCGGGTGTCGGACCACCCCCGACGTTGACAAGGAGCCACGTGTTCGCGATCTGGATGTAGCCTGGCGCGCCGCTGCTATCGCCTCTGCTCAGAATACGACCTCCGAAGACCGTTTCGTAAAATCGAGCCGATCGTTCGATGTCGGCAACAGTGAGAAAGTGTGCAACGGTAAACCCATCCTCCGGCGGCATCTGATAGCTCTGCTGGTCGACTTGAACCCCGCTCATATGCACCTCCATACACGCTTGAGACACTACGCTACGTGATGCTGCATCGTCGGCCTAACAGCCACGCAGGTTATGGGCGGCGATACTGCGCAATACATCGATCGAATATTTTACGCGCCACTCATGTACATCAGCAGCCAATAATGCTGACATTTTTATAAAAGCCCTCAATGCTGGCGACTTCCTCTGCACCTGTTATGGTCCAATAACGGTGTTCAATCGGCGCAGTTCCCAGCGTTAGTAAGCGTTTGCCGGAGGCCGACAGGATGCCGACTGGCGCAAACGTAGCTGTCGATTGCAGTGGAGACCAAAGTTTCCCATGCGAATTTTCTGTTGGAAGGAGCGTAAGACGCGCACCGGGGACTTTGGTCCCTCTCGAACGGAATGCTTCGCCCTATTCTAATTTCCTGATGTCCTCGTGGACTTCGAGGAATGCATCGATATGTTCAGCGGCCGGTTGCGGCTACGTCAAATCAATGGAGGGAGAAGCCGATGGCAAATTCCAAGCGCGCGATCGCCACATTCGTGTTGGCGCTGACTGCCGGAGGGACGATCGCTCAGGCACATGCGGTGCTGGATCATGCGAGCCCGGACGCGGGAAGCACGGTCAGTGAGTCGCCCGAAACTGTAACCTTGTATTTTACGGAATCTCTCGAGCCGAAATTCAGCGGAGCCGAAGTACTGAATTCGAATGGAGATAGAGTGGATGGAGGCAGCAGCGCGTCGGGAAATACGATGCAGGCCAGCGTTAAAAGTCTTTCGCCCGGATCTTACACAGTAAAGTGGCATGCGCTTTCGGTCGATACTCACAAGTCTCAGGGCAGCTTCAGTTTCCGCGTCGGTCAATAAAAGGAATGCTCAACGACGTGGCTGACCCGCTGGTGCTTTCACGAGTGTTGCACTACTCGGCCACTATTCTCGCGACCGGTGTCTTGTCTTTTCGCGGTTTGGTTGCGGGCTCCCTGAGATTTAAAGCAGCTCCGCCGCAATAGCTTGATCGAAACGTGTTTCGGTCTTTCGATCATATGCATCGTGGCTGTATTAGGAACGATGCCGCCTGCGGCGCTTGAACAGGCTGCGAAGTAGAATTAGCGCTTGGCCCATTTGTCCGCATTCTGAGCAAATCAGTTCGCTCTGATTGTCCACGCGAAACGATTTGCTCTATTCCGGTTCTATGTTTGTTGACGGAGGCTGTGCGGCTGCCTTGAGCGAATTCGGCTCTATTCGAATGTCTTAGTCCACGGGTAAGCATGCTAGTAAAGTAGAATTGGCAGTATACTGTATAGCGCCTTAAGGTTGCTGTAGGCGAAAGGCGGCGTAGGCGGCACATCGCCCTTTTCGACCCACGGGAACGATCCATGACGGTGCTACCGGTTGATCTCGCGAGGCACGCGCACAGGCCGGAGCTTGGGCTGCCGGTAGAAATTCTCTCGATTGCTTCCGCCAATCCCACTTACAAAGTCAGTCAGAAGGATGCGCTCGCAAACGCGGCGACGATCTACCCGCAGTTTGCTAGCCTGCACGGACTTTTTGCCAATACGGGCATCGATTATCGCTACACGTGCCAGTCGACCGACTGGTATCGGCGGGCGCATACCTGGGAAGAGCGTACTGAAGTTTTCCAAGAGCATGCGTTGAAATTGCTCGAGAAGGTGGCGCTAGACGCTGTTGCTCGCGCGGGATTATCGCTCGGCGATATCGATGCCTTTGTCACCAATACGATCACCGGTCTCGCTATTCCAAGCCTCGACGCGCTGCTTATGGACCGCCTGCCTTTTTCGCCGAATGTCGAGAGGTTGCCGATTTTCGGTCTTGGCTGCGGCGGTGGCGTTGCGGGACTCGCGCGCGCGGCGCGCTTCGCCCAAGGCCGGCCGGGCCGGAATGTCCTCTTCATCACCGTTGATCTCTGCAGCCTATGCGCGCGCCCGAACGACCCGAGCATGGCGATGTTCGTTGCGGCGGCGTTATTCGGGGACGGCGCCGCCGGCGTCGTGCTCAGGACATCTCCGAACGGTGCTAGTGAAGGCGGTAATGGCGAAAAGCCCGTCGTGCTGACCTTCGGTGAGCACACTTGGCGAAACACGCGACATATCATGGGTTGGGATGTCAAAGGCGACGGCTTTGGCGTTGTGCTCAGCCCGGAACTTCCAACATTGATGCGTAACAATCTCGGTCAGGTGGTGAAGGAATTTATCGGCAGGCGTGGCATGTCGCTCCGCGATTTCAAGGGATTTCTTTTTCATCCGGGCGGACGCAAAGTGCTCGAGACTGCGGAAGATGTTCTCGGCATCGACAGGTCACGGCTGGCGCATTCGTGGGATGTGCTGCGCGACTTCGGGAACATGTCGTCCGCGACAGCGCTGTTCATCCTCGAGAGAGCGATGGCATCGGGAGACAAAGGACGGCATCTGTTGGCGGCGTTCGGGCCCGGCTTTTCAGCCTATTTCGTCGTGCTCGATCTCTAGTTCCGCGCTTTAGGCGACGCTATCAAGCCGTCGAGGCCGCGCAGCCGCGTCGCGGAGACGAGCGTCGTCACCATGCCCGGGAAGAGGCGCGCGCCGGCAATTCCAACGCGTCGAAGCAGTGCGCCGGCAATGACCCGATCAAGCGCTGCAGTGCGGCTAAACTGCGGCTTGAAGTTCGCGAGCATGCGGGCCTGGAAGTCAGTCGCGCTCTCGCATCTCAGAACAGCCTGAGCTGCTGCAATCCCCGATGCCAAAGCGAGCGCCGTGCCGTCGCCCGAGAATGACGGGATGACGGCCAACTGGTCGCCGACCGGATAGATGGCCGGTGCAATCGTCGCCGAACGCATGAACCCATAGGGGAGACCGGAGACGGCGAGCGGCTTTTCCCAAGCGGGAGTCGCGCCATTTGTGAGCTCGGCAAATATGCGCGACTGCACCGCGAAATAGGCCGACTGATCCGCCCAGCTTGTGCCAACGAATTGAAGAACATCCGAATCGATGTTCCACGCAATCGAAAGCGTTTGATCCTCGACCATGCATAGGCCGAGGTAGCCGCCGGCGAACGCGATCAAATGGACGACCCCAGTCAGCGCGGTGCGCGCCGCTTCCGCGGGGCGCAGGTGCATTTTGAAGCCGACCATCGGTCCATCGGGCCGCGGCAGGCCGCGAATGTTGTGTTTGCCGCTCGCCAATGCCGCTTCTCGGCATTCGAAATTCCCACGCGCCGTCCGAACGCGGACGCGGCCGCCGATATCTTCTATTCCCCCAACCCACGTGCCGCGAAAAATCTTCGCACCGGCGCGTTCTGCCGCCTTCGTCACCGCTTCATCGAGAAGGAAGCGCGAAACGCCAGCCGCCTTGAAGGGAAGCCGGGCGCTCGCCTGGTTCGATCCATTTGCGAGACATAGCGTATCGATTGAACTGCCGCCGAGGGCATGAACGTCAACGCCGACGTAGTGCAACAGGGCCTGTGCCTTGTCGCTCAAGAATTCGCCGCAGACCTTGTGATGCGGGCCGCCGCTGCGTTCGAAGATCATCACGCTCGCGCCGTGACGCGCGAGTTCCAGCGCGAAAGCGGAGCCTGCAAGGCCGCCGCCGACGGCTATGGCGTCAGCCGTCGCGTCGCCGAGTGCTGCTTCGTCAGGCGAGGGGCCGATGTTGTTCAAGGCTTTGCTCGGAAAGCGCGCGCCTGGCGAAAAGTGCTTTGTCCTCGAGTTCGATCTTGTAGGCGAGAACCGCAGTCCACACCGCGCACATGATGATCCCGAGCGCTAATGCGCCGAAGACAGCCGGCAATAGAAACGTCTCGGCAATCGTGACCGCATAATTGGGATGGCGGAAATACCGGTAGGGCCCACTCTGGGCGATGGGCGCGTCTTTCAGCGTAAAAATGCGGTGCGTCCAGAATCGCCCGAGGGAGGCAATGACCCAGTAGCGGATGCCTTGCAACAGGATATAGGCGGCTGCCAAAATAGAGGATACCGGTGCGCTCGCGGGTATCAGGAAAAAGAGACTTGCGATCCATGCCAGATGCGTCGTGGCAACGACGGGGTAATAGGATCGGCCGGCTTCTTCGGCACCCGCGGCGATCAATGCCCGGGTATTGCGTGCCGAGTAGAGTTCCTCGGCTCCTCTTTGACAGAGTACGAGCAGAGCAACTATCTGCGGCAGACCGATGCTATCTGAAATCATGGACTAGCCGCTCATACTCGGAAATGAATCCAACCATTTTACAAATGAATGGCGGCAATTCCAATTGGAAGTATTTCGATTGGTTGATCGATCCGTGATCGAACCGTTTAATTTGTTCAGCGTTTGATCACTCATTCGACCATGGGGGCCGGATTCTTCTGCAGCCATGCCCTGACGGCATGCGGGACGCCTTGTTCGCACGTTGGGAAATTGAACGAAAAGCCAGTGGACTTCAGCCGATTGTTCGAAAGGCGGCTTTCATACGCGAGGCTTTCCGCAATGACCCGGCCAACCAGAAGCTTCAGCAGAATGAATGGCAGCTTGCGCCCATGTCCGGTGACGCCAAGCGCGTTGGCCGCGATCTCGGCCAATCGCTCGCCGGGAACGGGAGCATCATCAACGACGAAGTAGCGGTTTCCTATCTCGCCCTTGCCGGTCAGATGAAGGATGGCGCGTGCACAATCCTCCACGTGGACCGGAGACGTGTACCGGGCGCGACCTCGCAAGCCGTAGACAGGTTTGCCATCGCGGAGCGGTTCGAGGACATACTGCGCGAACCAAGAGCCGGGGCCATACACCCAGCCTGGAAACGCAGCCACGATGGGCAGTCCGCGTGCGATGTAGTCGGGCAAGGCTTCGATCGCGGGAGCGAGATAGGGTCCCCATCCTCGCGGGAGAGGCATCGCGTTCTCGTCACAGATTTCCGAGCCGCACTCCCCATAATAGCTCGTACCGGCGACGTATACGATCCGCCGTGTTCTCGCCGGATCGATCGCTGCGAACAGGGCGCGATCCATGTCGAACCGGAGTACGGAATACTGCGTCGCGCGCGCTTTGGTGAGGTGGCCTCCGAAAGTCTGTGGTTGCGCGAGATGGACGACGGAATCGGCATTGCGCAGGGCTTTCCGCCATGCCCCCTCCGAATTCAGCAAGTCGCCGACGATCGCGTTCACTCCCTGCGCGCGAAGCGCCTCGGCGTGGCTTTTCGATCTGGTCACAGCGTCGACTTCGTGGCCCGCGGCCAATGCGGCGCGAAGGAAACAGGTGCCGACAAAGCCGCTTGCGCCTGCGACGAATATTCTTTGGCCCGGCATTAAAGCCAAGGTCGCACCTCGTTGGCTCTACGGAGCGGCTAGTATACCAAAAAGGGGGCGGCAGAGCAGGCCGAGATTGCGCAATTCGGCTTTGGGGATCATCAAATTGGTTCGATATGCGGGGCCACTCAGTGAAGGAGTCTGAAAAGCAGCGGTGTTGTGCTCGCGGTTGCACCGATTGGGTATCAATGCCGGTTGCCAATCAGATGCGAACATCTCCGCCCGGTTGCCGTCGAACGGAGTCTATCTGCCGCTCACGGAGCGTGATCGTAAAAGTGTTGTTGACGAGGCGACGATTGGCTCGGCGGTGAGTCGGCAAAACATGGACGCATGCGGATCTTTGCGTTAGGACGGTTGAATTGATAGTGTGCGTACATGCTTCGCGAGTTTGAATATTCGATCATCGTTTTTTCATAAACTTCAGAGTGCGCGATTAGCGCGTTCTGTGCGCCTGAAAAATATACTGTCTTTTTATTAGCTCGTGCGGAGACGCATCGTTGCGAAATTTATTCGTAAGGCCAGAGGCGCGAGCCTCGTCACTGAGCATTGTTGTGCTCGCGGTCTCGCGTGCAACTTGGACGGTCCCTTGAAGATTCGATGATGCCATCGCAGCCGGTTGCCGGCTGCCGATCTCAGTTGCGTAACTGAAGTTCTCCTTAGTCAAAGTGCGTCACGCCATTCGGCGAATTTTTCGACGATGCGACATCGCATGTCTTGAAAAGCCATGACGATTTTGGGGATGGGATAATGCCAAAAATCGATGTGATCATGCCGGTAAGAAACGGCGAAAAATATATTTCTGACGCCATTTCCAGCTTAGTTCCCGACGCGGAATTCATAAATAAGCTGATCGTCATCAACGACGGCTCGAACGATCGAACCGCTTCCATACTCTCGGATTTGCGCTGGAATGGGCGGCTCCAGATCATTCACCAGCCGCCGCTCGGTATCGTAAGAGCGCTCAATGGCGGATTGAATGCCGCTGAGACAGCGCTCGTCGCGCGGATGGATGCGGATGATGTTTCGCTCCCCGGCCGATTGAAGACCCAAATCGCGTATCTCGAGCGTTCGCCAAAGGTGGCTGCCGTCGGTTCGCAGGTGCTGATGATCGATGCAGATGGTTTCCCGACCGGGGATACGTCCGCCTTTCCGCTGACCAGCGGGGAGGTGCGGAGGCAGCTCTATGAGAACGGGCGTTGCGTCGTGTCTCATCCCTCGGTCGTCATGAGGAAGGATGCCGTGCTCGCCTGCGGCGCCTACCGCGCGCCTTTCGAGCATGCTGAGGATTTCGATCTCTGGCTCCGATTGTCGGAGCAACATCCCATCGAGAACGTCGCCGACGTGTTCGTGCACCACCGCGTGCACGCGAAGGCGGTTTCGGAGCAGTTTCGATCTCGGCAGTCGTTCTCCCGCGATCTTGCTCTCTATGCTGCTCGGGAGCGGGCGCGCTCGGGCACAGACCCGTGTGATGGACTTTCAGGAATTCCTAATTTCGAGGAACTCATGTCGCGGACGGGCGAGCACGGCTCGATCATGCAGGACCTCGGGACCGCGTATCACGCTATCGATGCGATATTCGAGAAGCGCCGCGCATCGCTGACAGTCGCTGCGGCGCGTGCCATATCGGCGCTCGCGAAAGAGCGGTATCTCGGCCAAAGCCGGCGCAACCGATATGCTCTCTTGAGGAAGGCCGCTTGGACATCGCTTATGGATTTGCATCTTCTGACAGCATTCGAAACCTATTCGGCGTTCGTGCAGTGCCGCGTGGCCGATAGCAAATTTGTTCGGCGTATGCTCGAGAACTCGCGCGCCGGAGAGGCACGCCCACGCCGCGCGTGACGATCGTCAAGTGTTATGCGCGCGTTGACCTCACGGGGCTGCGGTGCTTCGGAAGCACGTCGCTCGTCGGTCAGACTCGCAGCCACCGGCCGCCGACGGCGACGCCGATAACGAGGATCGCGACTGCTGCGAACGCCATGGGCAGGCCGATGGCTTGTGCGATAAAGCCGATGGCTGCAGGGCCCGTAAGGATGCCGACGTAACCGATCATGGTCACGGCCGGAACGGCGATGTGTTCCGGCATCGTCGTCTGACGGCCTATTGCCGTGAAAAAAATCGGCACGACATTCGCGCTGCCGATGCCGACCAGACCGAAGCCGATGATGGCGCCCCAGGCTGATGGAACCAGCGTCACGATAAGCAGGCCGATAGCAGCGCACAGCGGTCCAGCAAGAAGTACAGCTTTGCGTCCGGCTCGTTCGACCACGGCGTCGCCGGTCAATCGGCCAATGGTCATCGTCAGTGCAAAAGCAGCATATCCTGCGCCGCCCATCGATGGATCGACGTTCCGGTTTTCGGTCATGAAGACCGCGCTCCAGTCGAGGACGGCGCCTTCCGCCAGAAACATGACGAAGCAAAGAAGGGCGATGAGCAGCACGACGCCGTGCGGGATCGCGAAGGCAGGGCCGCCGCCTTCGGCGCCATAGGGCAACAGGTAAGGCGCTGCTGGCGCCATGGTGAGGATCGCAACGGCCGAAGCAGTCATCGCCGCCGCGAATGGCGATGCGCCCGAAGAGAGGAGCAGCGTCATCACGCCGACGCCCGCTAGACCTCCGACGCTGAACAAGCCGTGGAAACCGGACATCATTGCGCGGCCGCTTGCCCGCTCGACGATGATTGCCTGGACGTTCATCACGCAATCGAGCGCTCCCGTGCCAGAGCCGAAGATAAAAAGCATCGCGACGAGCAAGGGAACGGACGACGTCAGTGCGAGAACCGGCAGCGACATGACGATGAAAAGTGTGCCGACGAGGAGCACCGGTCGACAGCCGTATCGCTTCGATAATACGCCCGCTAACGGCATTGCGATGACCGAGCCGGCGCCCAGACACAATAGAAGAAGGCCCAAGGCTGCGTCGCTCAGGTCGCTCCGATCTTTCACATAAGGCACGAGTGGCGCCCAGGCGGCGAGGGTGAAACCGGAGACGAAGAATGCAGCTCGTGTCGAAAATTGCTCTTTTCTACCGGGAACGGAAGCGGACATTCGTGCCGTCGTGCCTTGTGTTCGCCGCCACTCTGGGTGCCGGATGAAGTGTCTGAGAATCGCTCGGTCCTTTTAGGTGAACCTCATTTCTTTTTCCTTGCGGCGGGTTAACCCGGGAGTGATGCCGGGCGCGAGAGGTTCACGATTGCGACGCGGGGGCGGCAGGATAACCTACCGATTTGATGTGGCATGGAGGCGTCGCGGTATGCGGTCTCGCCGCAGTGCCTGATCCAGGGCACATGACCGCAAGAGGAAGATCCGAGTCCGTTCGACCGGCCACCAGGCGTTCAACGGGATAGGACTTAACTAGTCGCTCAACGGCTTACCATCGCGATGTCCCGGAGCACGCGCGTCTCGAGCATCACTTCGTCGAGGCGGTACTTCAAGATGTCGCCAATGCTTATAATGCCGACGATGCGCGCACCGTCTTTCACGGGGATGTGCCTGATGCGGCGCTCCGTCATCACTCGGGCCGTGTCCGATATGGCGTCGTCCGGCGCGCAAGTCACGACGCCCTGGGTCATGAGATCGGACACGCGCAATGAGCATATGTTTTCGCCGTACATGGCAACGCCGCGTGAAATATCTCGTTCGGAAATGATACCGTCGAGAGTGTTACCGCCCGAACTCACGACCAGAGCACCCACGTTTTCCTGGACGAGTCGGCGAGCCACGTTGCGGACGGTGTCGGCAGGGCGCACCGTCATCACTTCCGTCCCCTTCACCCCCAAAATGTTTGCAACCAACATGGCGCGCCTCCGCGTTTGCACCGGTGTCAATATCGACACCGCAGAGTCCTGAAAGCGATAGTGGGACCTCATCGCGGATGAAGGTCAAGAGTTTGCTACGCTGCAATCCGACAACTTATTTGTGATGGGAAACGCCAATGCAATCGGATCGTCGGCATGCGATCCGATTACATCAGGCGGCAACATACTTTCGATTTTCGGCAATGAATTAATAATGTGCTGCGGATGCGCCGGCGACGGCTTAGCGCTTCGCTTCGTTCTCGATCAGCCGGCGCTTGCGTTCGACCCCCCAACGATAGCCGGATAGCGAGCCGTCATTTCGAACGACGCGGTGACACGGAATGGCTACCGCGAGTTTGTTGGCTGCGCACGCTGCTGCAACGGCGCGTACCGCTTTCGGCATGCCGATGCGATCGGCGATTTCTGAGTATGTCGCCGTTGTTCCAGCAGGTATTTCGCGTAGTGCTTGCCATACTCGATGTTGAAATGCCGTTCCGCGCACGTCGAGCGGAAGGTCGAGGCCTGTGCCGGGTGCTTCGACGAGGCCGATGACTTTGGCCATGACGTCCTCGTATGCGCGATCGCCGCCAATCAGTGTCGCGTTGGGAAAGCGGTCTTGGAGATCGTGAATGAGCGTTTCCGGATCGTCTCCGAGGAGAATTGCCGCAATGCCTCTGTCGCTGCTGGCGACGAGAATTGTGCCCAATGAGCACTCGCCGACGGCAAAGCGCATTTCGGCATTTGTGCCGCCTGAGCGGAATTCAGTCGGTGTCATGCCCAGGACATCGTTGGAGTTGGCGTAGAAGCGGCCGCTGGAGCTGAAACCGGCCTCATGGATTGCTTCGGTTACGGAATTGGTTTTCGAAAGCGTTGTGCGCAGCCGTTTCTGGCGGCAAGCGACGGCGTAGGCCTTGGGCGTGATCCCCGCGATTTCTTTGAACACGCGATGAAAATGGTATTGGCTCAGTTCGACGGCGGCCGCGAGTTCGCCGAGGTTTGGTGGCTGTTCGGCTGCCTCGATCATCCGGCACGCTTCGGCGACCTTGGCCGCGGCGCGATCGTATGGCGACGTTTCGTTGGGCTTGCACCGCTTGCACGCACGAAATCCGGCGGCTTCCGCGTCGCGGCATGTGGTGTGGAACGCCACGTTTTCCCGCCGCGCCAGCCGTGCCGGGCATGACGGCCGGCAATACACACCGGTGCTTGCAACGGAATAGTAGATCTTGCCGTCGAACCCGCGATCCCGGGCTTCAACGGCGTTCCAAAAAATGTCGTCGGTGGCCGTGTATGTTGCGGCCGGCTGTGCGAGCATCCGAACCATGGTTTTCGCTTTTCCTGTGTTCATGGTCTCGCAAGATAGACGGGGCATCCGGCGGCCGCACTCCACTTCTTGCTCTCAAATTAGGAAAGTGGACCGCCGGGTACGAATGTTACCGATATGAGCGATTTGATGCAAACCTGCGAGGCCATCGCGCAAAGTACGGTCTCTTAAGAACTGGGGGCGGAAATTCTCCTCAGGCGCCGTTCGTGCGATCCGCGGGCTCGATATCGAAGAACGCCATGACAACCTCGGTCGATGAGGAAAGATCTGGTAGCGGCTTTACGAACGTCCTTGCCACCGCAAGGCCGGCGTTGTTCTTCGGTTTGCGGTTGTCGACGGCCGTTTGCTTGGCGCTATTCACGGCATTCTATCTCCAGCTCGATACGCCTTACTGGGCCGGGACTTCGGCCGCGATCGTTTGTCAGCCGATCGTCGGGTCGTCGCTGTTCAAAGGCGTGTTTCGGTTGGTCGGAACGTTCGTCGGTGCGGTTGCTGCGGTAGTGCTCACGGCGATATTTCCGCAGGACCGCTTCGGATTCCTGTTTGGAATGCTCGTCTGGGCCGCGGCATGCTCTTTCGTTTCGACATTGTTGAAGAACTTTGCATCCTATGGAGCGTTGCTGGCGGGCTATACGCTGATCATTATCTCCAACAATTCCATTCCGGATCCCGACCAGATCTTCTTCATCGCCGTCAATCGCGCTTCTGAGATCAGCATAGGAATCATCTGCGCAACGTTGGTAATCGCGCTGACAGACGTCGGCAACTCGCCTCAGCGACTGCGAATGCTGTTATCGGAGCTCATCGAAGAGATTGCTCAGCATTTCGAGGGCATACTCGCCGACCCATGGAACGCCACGGCTCCTGAGACGAGACGCATTCTCGTAAAGCGAATATCGGCTCTCGTCCCGGTCGTTGATCAGGCGGCAGGCGAGTCGGCGGAAATCATGCAGAGAAGAACCATACTCCGGGTCGCCCTGGATGGCCTTTATACGGCAATTTCCGGCGCTCGCGTCGTGGAAACGCATCTGCGCGCGCTTTCTCAGGCCGACGCGCATCGCGTTGCGGCGGCGATCTCGGACACGCTTCCTCCTGAGTGGAGTCGCGGGCAGGCGCGCGATTGCGATGCCGAGGCGCTGTTAGTGCGCAAATTCATGGCTATCAAAACCGACGATGTATCGTTGCGGCTTGCCGCAGACGCGAGTGCAGAAGTTGCGTCCGGTCTCGAATCTGCAGCTAACGGGCTCGCGCTCTTATGCGATCCCGCGCGTGCGCGGGATGTTCTCCGCATTCCGAGCATCGTCGTAGCCGATTATCTTCCGGCACTCGTCAATGCCGTGCGCGTCTTCATAGGCGTTGGAGCGGTGGTGATCTATTGGATCATCTCTCAATGGCCGGATGGCCTTTTCGCCGTGACGTTCGCAGCGGTGACGATCATGCTGTACGCGCCAATGCTGGACGGGTCTGCCAAAGGTGCGTTGGCGCTGGTATTCGGCGCGGTGGTCACGGCTGTGGTCGCCGGTGTATTCAAGTTCACGGCGCTGATCAATCATGAGACGTTCCTTGCGTTCTCTCTCATCTTATCGATCTTGCTCGTGCCGATAGGTGCGTTGTCGACCGTGCCGCTTTTGGCTCCCTTTTTTATCCCGGCGACCGTCGTTATCGTGCCGCTCCTTGCGCCGACGAATGTGATGATCTTCGATCCGCAAGCCTATCTGAATTCGGCGTTCGGCCTGCTGGCCGGCAGCGCGGCGGGTGCCTTTACCCTCGTGCTCATACCCCAGATACCTCCGAGTCTCCGAGGCCAGCGTCTGGTCGACCTATCCATTCGGGACCTTCGCCGTCTGGCTGCAGGACGGCGACGCTGGACGTTCAGCCAGTGGCAGGGACGCATGTATTCGCGGTTGGCGGCGCTACCTCCAGACTGCGAGCCGGTTCAGCGTTCGCGATTGGCGGCTACACTGACGGTCGGCGTGCAGGTCATTCGATTGCGGCACTTGGCGATTGATAGCCGGATCGGCGCGGAAATTTCAGACATTCTCGCCGCATTAGCCGCCGGAGATTTACCGAGGCTTCAGTATAGATTGGCAGAGCTTGACAAGGAGATCGCGTCGATCCCCGATACGCAACCCGGTGCCCGCGGGCGGATGCGGGCGCGGGCGATGCTGCTCGCCATATCGGAGGCCGTAGAGCGTCAGGGCGATTATTTCGGAAGCCGGCCGTCATGAGATTCGTCGAAATCAATATCGAGGGCGTTCTTATCTCGCCGTTTGTGCCGCTGATGGTGCTGGCCTTCGCGATTACGATGGGATTGCGCATAATCGCGGTAGAGTCCGGATGGATGCGACACGTCTGGCATCCGGCTCTCTTCGAATTTTCGGTATTTCTCATCGTCCTGACGGCCACCGTCCTGATCTTTGGAAACCTTAGAATCTATAACTAGGTTCGGCATCATGCCGGAGATCGCATCAACCACTCGGAAGTTGCCACCGGCCAAGCCAGCGGGCCGTGAGACGACAACTGTCTATGACCCGCCGTCGATAAAGAGGCGGCTTCGTGTCCTGCCGATACTTGCGACGCTCTCCATCGCTGCTGTCGCCGCGGGTGCCGTGTGGATCTTATGGCAGAATTATATGGGGAAGCCGTGGACGCGCGACGGGACAGTGCGTGCCTACGTCGTGACACTGGCGCCTGAGGTTTCGGGGAAAGTCGTTGAGCTTCCGATCAAAGACAATCAATTCGTTCACAAAGGCGATTTGCTGATGAAGATCGATCCACGCGACTACCATGTTGCGGTGGACCTCGCCAAGGCGGCCATCAAGCGGGCTGAGGCCGATTTGGCAAACAAGACTGCGCAAGAAAAGCGTCGGAATGCTCTCACTGATCTGGCTACCTCGATCGAAGAGAAGCAAACGTTTACGTCGTCAGCCGAAATGGCGGAAGCCACGCTCGCTCAGCAGAATGCAAACCTGGTGCAGGCAAGTAACAACCTTGAGCGGACCGAGCTTAGATCGCCCGTGAACGGTTGGATTACGAACTTGCTGATACGGCAAGGCGATTATGCGACCGCGGGACAGCAGGTCATGTCCATCGTCGACGCGGATTCGTTCTGGCTCGACGGCTATTTCGAAGAGACTGCAGTCAATCAAATCCGCGACGGTGATCCCGCGAAGATCTGGCTGCTCGGCTATGACAAGGCCTTATCCGGACGAGTCGACAGCGTTGCTCGCGGTATCGTGGTGTCTAACGCGACGCCAGGTAACAGCGGCCTTGCGAACGTCAATCCGATCTTCACTTGGGTGAGACTGGCGCAACGTGTTCCCGTGCGGATTCATTTTGACGAGATCCCGAAAGACCTGCGCCTTGTCACAGGCATGACAGGGACGATCGAGATCGAACCGAAAGAGGAGCGCGGCACTCGCCGCACACAGCACCCGCTGTTCGACATTCGGCTATTTATTTCAAAATAGAAGGAACTGTGGCCGGTTGCTGCCGTTGTCCGGCAAACTCCGAGGACCAGTTCCATGTCACCATTTTCGCAAAGCATCACCCAGAAGCTGAGAATTGCTTCGAGTAAGGAATTGGCGGAGCGGTATGCCCAACGACGTGCGAGAGAGGTCCAGGATCGGCGGGGGAGGACGGTCACCGTTGTGAATTTTCAACGGAGCCACAGGTCGAACGGTCTTCTCGACGAATAGCCGGTCTTAAGGTCTCTCCTATACCCGGCGCCTCCCGTGATCCCCAACGCGCAGAGCAGGGAGTAAGCCTTTGTTTACTCCGCTACGGCACAGTTGTTCGAAATCTGTTTAGATTTGGAGTCATCTGTGATGCGTTGCTCGCGGTCGTGGGGTTTTGCCGCCCTGGCTATTCTTCTTGCCATGCCGCTATCCGAATCTCTTGCCGAAGACGCCGAAACGGAAAGCGCGTCGGCTGAGGGTTCGCAACTTGCACCGGCCGGACCGGCCGCCGATCCGCAAAATACGACGAACAACCTCAACACTGTTCCCGAGGACGGGATGGGTTCGCCAAACCGTGCGGGGCCGGACAACGCCTTTATACGGAAGTTGGTCGCGTCACGCCCGAACGAGGATCTGGTGATCTGCGTGGCCGGATGCTTCTCCGACCGCGACCGCGTCGTCTATGCGCAGCCTGCCGATAAGCCTGTTCGTATCCCGGTCGCTTCGCAATCATCGGTGTCCGGTCCGATGCAGAATCCCGGGCAGAAGATCGACCGGACCAAGCCCGGCAAGGCTGCTGCGGCAGACACCCGGCTGATGCCGTCGCAAGATCCGCATGTGCCCGCCGTCATCAATCGGGCGGACTGAAACCGGACTAACTGAAGGCGGCCGAACTCACCAATTTCCCTCGATTTGTTCATTTCGTTCAGCTGAATAATTGCGATCATGTAATCCGCGGGGCGCCGACGGATCACGAAGACGTCTCCGTTGTTATCCCCGACGGCCGGCAACATGTTTTGCCTATTCCCGGCCGAAGGAGAACGCCCATGAAGAATTTATCGCGCGGCACGTGGATCGCGCTCGCGGCTGTCGTCGCAGTTCCCGCAACGGTGGCCATTGCCAAGACTGACAACGCCGGTTGGCGGCAGATGACGCCGGACACTCGCGCCCGGCTTCAAGAGGGAAGAGTGGCGATGGTGAAAGCCGCGCTTCAGCTCACGCCCGAACAGGAGAAGCTCTGGGCTCCGGTCGAAACGCAGGTTCGCGAAGGGTTCAAAGCTCGCGAAGCCCGGATGGAAGAGTGGAAGAAGAAGCGCGAAGAGCGCAAGGCCGAGGAAGAGAAGGGTGGCGAGCAAAAGCGTCCCGATCTTGCCGTCCGCTTCCAGAAGATGAGCGAGAGGATGACGGAGCGCGCTGACCGCATGAAGGCGTTCACGGCTGCATTCTCACCGTTCTACGCTTCGCTTTCCGATGAACAGAAAGATGCGCTGCGTCCGCTGCTGAGGCAGCTCATGCCGGGTGGTCATCACGGCCACAGGTTTGCCGGCGGATGGGGGCCTGGCGGCCGTCATGGCGGCTGGTCGGACCACGGCGGCAAAGCCGGCCCGCAGATGCATGACGATGATGACCAGGATCATGGATCCGCTCCTTCCGACAAGAAGGGCTGACGCTCTGTTCGACTAGACTACTCTCCTCCGTTTTCAACTTGGCCGGGCACAAAAAAGCCCGGCCTTTTTTATTGGGCCGGGCTGAAACTTCTTTGATGACCCTGGCGACGCTCTTTTGGAGAGCCGGCCGCCAAGGCTGAAGTCTTTTAGCTTGCAGTCCGATCGCGGTTGCGGTCGTCGTCGCGCCGTTTCATGAACTTAGGCGCCTCCGAACCGCTGCCGCTCTTCCACGACGGACGGGCTTCGCCGCCACCATGATGAGGCTTTCTCGGCCCATGTCCGCCTTCGCGCTTGGCGGGGCCGGCGTCGTCACGATGACGTGCGGCCGGTGCGTGGCCGCGATCGGGGCGTCCTGCTCCGTCGGCATGGCGTGCCGGACGGGAATCCGGACGGTGCTCGCCGCGGCGTTCACCGCCGGCGCGAGGACCGCTTGCACGATGCTCGCCTTGACGATCGCCGAAGGAGCGCGGGCCACGATTGGCGCCGTCCTGATGGGGACGGTCCGAACGCGGTTTGTGCTCGCGGTCAGCGACGCCGAACTTGGCGGCGCCTTCAGCGGCAGGTGCATCGATCGATGCCGCGGGATTGTAGGGTCTGCGTGTAGCGGCCGCGTGCGGACGATCGCCGCGACGGTCAGCACCGCGATCACCGGCGGGGCGATCACCAAAGGGGCGCTCGGAACGCGGCTTGCCGGCCCCAGCCTGATGGTTCGGGCGAGAGCCGCCACCACGATGGCCTGCACCACCGCGACCGCCACGAGGTGCACCCTCACGGCGCGGAGCGTCGTCGTCGCGACGGCGTTCCGGCATCGGCAGAACTTCGCCGCCGATATCGTCGATCACGACGATCGGTTGTTTCATCATCCGCTCGATGGCGCGGATTTCCCCACGTTCTGACGGATCGCACAGCGAAATCGCGATGCCCGTCGTGCCCTTGCGCGCCGTACGGCCGACGCGATGGACGTAGGTTTCGGGATCGAGCGGCATGTCGAAGTTGACGACATGCGTGATGTTCGAAACGTCGATACCGCGGGCGGCGATGTCGGTCGCTACGAGAACGCGGATATGACCCAGCGTGAAGTCGTTCAGCGCGCGCTGACGGGCGTTCTGGGCCTTGTTGCCGTGGAAGGCAGACGAGCTGATGCCCGCCATGCCGAGCCGGTCGGCGACGCGGTCCGCGCCACGCTTCGTGCGCGTGAAGACGATGACGCGCTTGGCGTCTTGGTCGGCGAGGATCGTGTGCAGGCGGCTCTGCTTCTCAGCCGAGCGGACCATCATGACCTTCTGGTCAATACGATCGACGACGATGGTTTTCGACGAGAGATCGACACGATAGGGGTCATGCAGAATATCGTAAGCGAACTTCTTGATCTCGGTCGCCATCGTCGCCGAGAACAGTGCGGTACGGCGCTTCTGCGGGATCAGCGAAACGATCTTGTTGATGTCGCGGATGAAGCCCATGTCGAACATGCGATCGGCTTCGTCGATGACCAGCGTCTGCACGCCGGAAAGATCGCAGCTTCTCATGTTGACGTGATCGAGCAGACGGCCCGGCGTCGCCACGAGGACGTGAACACCGCGCTTCAGCGCGTTGATCTGCGGACCTTTGCTGACGCCGCCAAGAACGACCGCACGGCGGATGTTCATGTTGCGCGAGAGCT
The DNA here is from genome assembly GCF_902712875.1 of Hyphomicrobium sp. ghe19. Taxonomy (NCBI): domain Bacteria; kingdom Pseudomonadati; phylum Pseudomonadota; class Alphaproteobacteria; order Hyphomicrobiales; family Hyphomicrobiaceae; genus Hyphomicrobium; species Hyphomicrobium sp. ghe19. Next base: position 765,313 of record NZ_LR743509.1, read on the forward strand.
TGGCCACTTCCTGGTCGATCTGGATGGCAAGCTCGCGGGTCGGCGCGAGAATTAGGGCAACGACTTGCTTCCAACCCGGTTCAATTGCGTCCGTCGCAATCTTGTTGAGGATCGGAAGAAGGAAAGTTGCGGTTTTACCTGAGCCCGTCTCGGCCATGCCGAGCAGGTCGCGGCCTTCCAGCTGCGGCGGAAGCGCCTGCACCTGAATAGGAGTCGGTGTCGTGTACCCGCACTGCGTCAGGGCACGCGAAAGAGGCTCGGCAAAACCGAATTCCTCGAAAGTCTGTGTTGTCAAAGTGAAAGAGTCCCAAGGGCTTCTAGCCCCGTGCATCCTGTGCCGGGGTTTGTCCCATGGCCCACACCCGGCGCTGTCGGGGTGCGGCCTTGTCTATAAGGATTGATCTCAATGCAGGGTCGAGCGCGGTGATTGAACCGCTTGTAGTGGCACGAGGACCCGAGCGCCATCGAAGAGCAATGGGGGCTGTATCAAGGTGTTTGTATTAAAAGTCAAGCAGTTCCGGTCGCGCGTGCGGCTCTGCCGCGGAAGGTTAGCGCCTGCTTGCAGCCTTCAGGGTCAGGCGCGGGTGCGGTGCACCATCAGGCTGAGCAATCGTTAATCGCCCGGCGCATGGCATCCATGACGCCCGTTTCAGTCATCGAATGTCCGGCATGGTCGATGATTTCCAACCGGGCGCCGGGCCAGGCAGCGGCCAGCGCATAGGCGTTTTTGGGTGGGCACAGAAGGTCATAGCGGCCCTGGACGATGGTGCCGGGTATGCCGGCGAGGCGGTACGCATTCGATAGAAGCTCTCCCGGCGCAAGGAAGAAGCTGTTTTTGATGTAGTGCGCCTCGATGATCGACGTCGGCGGCAGGCGGGCGTCGCTCGGGACGTTGTCGGGCAGAACGGCGTGCTTCGGGGCGAGTTCTGAAAGGGCGCGTTCGTAAGCGAACCAGACGTGGGCGGATGGTGCCTGTATGGCCCGGTCCGGATCGGTCAGGCGTTTGACATAGGCCGACAGGGGATCTTTCCGCTCATCCGGCGGAAGGCGATTACAAAACGCCTCGAACATTTCGGGCCGGAAGATCTTGGGTCCATCGACGAAGGCCCATCGAACCTCTTCGTCAGTGCCCAGAAAGAGTGCACGCAGAACGAGGCTGGATACGCGTTCGGGATGGCGTTCGGCGTAGGCGATGGCCAGGGTCGAGCCCCAGGAACCGCCGACCAGCATCCACTTCGCAATGGAGAAGTGTTCGCGAACCATTTCGAGATCGGCGATCAGAGCCGCGGTCGTATTGGCTTTGCAGGAAAGGTACGGGTGGCTGCGGCCGGCGCCGCGCTGATCGATGAGGAAGACGTGATCTCGCGCGGGGTCGAACAGCGTTCGATGCAGGGCCTGGGAGCCGCTTCCTGGTCCACCGTGGAGGAAAACAACGGGGCGGCCACCCTTCGTTCCGACTTCCTCAACATAAATCCAATGGCCGTCGCCGACGCTGAGCATGCGGGCATCGAAGGGACGGAACGATTCGGGTAGAGTCTTCATCGTCACTTTGCTGAGCATGCTTTTTCGTAAACGGCAAGTTTGGCGGGTAAGGAGCCCGCAACCATCGCAAAAGGAATGACAACCGGATGTTCCGCCGGTTGTCGTACGACCGTCGCGGTGCGCATGCGAGGTTCCGGAATTGCGGCGTCCCGAAGGCGATTTTTATGCGTCATATAGCCGGACAGTCCGTCGTCACGAAACTACTGGTTTCCAGGTTCCGACTAATTGACGAAATTCGACACGATGACTACCTGCCCCACGCCACAAAATGGATTGTGGAGCGTTATGAAGATCAGCCGCTGATCTCAATGGAGTAAAATATGGTCCAGAGCGAACGTTGGAATACCCACCGTGCATCGGCGATCGGCGTAACGCTGGCAGCAGCCCTGGGCATGAGTTTTGCGGGCTTCACTGCTGCGCAGGCAGCAGACTCTGCGACGATTGTCGGAACGTGGGCCGGGAATGGCTCGATCAACTTTTCTTCCGGCACCAAGGAAGCAGCCAGGTGCCGGGCGCACTTCGCGAAGACCGGCGCGACGAGCTACATCATGTCAGCGTCGTGCGCCACTGCGTCGGCCAGGGTCGACCAGTCTGCCGAGCTGACCAGGGTCGGTGCGAATAGCTACGCTGGAAGCTTCTTCAATCAGCAATACAATACCGGCGGCCAGATCCGCATCACCGTCAACGGCCGGAGCCAGAGTGTACGGCTTTCAGGCGAAGCTGGAACGGCGTATTTCAATCTCAGTAAGCGCTGAGCCGGGCCGATTGCAAGCAATAGCGGCGCGCTAGCCTCGCGCGCCGCTCATCCGTCGATTGACCGCTTCACTTTTTGATCCTTTGAAGTCCAGCGCGCAGCCGGCTGCCGACCTTTTAGATCCGCGCCTTCTCGATAGTGCGCAGCTGAAGCATTTCTCTTACGAGCCGTTCATATATTTTATTGTATTTTGATGTCATCGCTGATTCGCACCCTGGGGACATGCCGCATCGCGGGTCCGGTCCATGGCGCGAGGTGAACCTTCAGCGACGATGCCTCGTCGTCTTTCCAATCACACTCGGAGCTTACTCCATGATGCGCACTCTTCTGAGCGCGGTTACTGCTGCGCTGCTGCTCGCAACGTCCTTCAATTTCGCTTCGGCCGAGACGATCGACGCGTCGACGCTTACCTGTCACGACCTCATTGAAACGGCCGAGTCGCACGACAAAACTTCGGTGTATGGCGCGACCGTCGTTCTCTATTGGATGGCTGGCTATCAGGCGACCGCCGAGCAGGGCACCGTCGTAGACTTCGACAACCTGTCGAAGGAGTTCGCAGCTACAACCGAGTTCTGCGGCAAGAACCCAACCGTCGGCGTCATGTCGGCATCCGAGAAATTCATGGGTGAGAATGCCGAGGATCAAACGTCCAAAGCCATCGACCTCGCGATCCTGAAGTGCGAGGCCGTCAATAGCACGAAGGACGACGAGACCGAGGGCCTTGGCCAGATCCTGATGTGGCTCGCGGGTTATCACGCAAGCGTCGCCAAGAGCACGGTCATCGACATGGACAAGTTCAGCGAGAGAGCCAGCAAGATGGGAACCTATTGCGCCGAGAACCCCCAGATGGGCCTCTTCACCGCCAGCGAAAAGTTCATGAGCGAAGAAGGGGACGGGGAGTAAGGGCCGCTTCGAAGCGGCATGCCGGGTTAGGCGACACCCAGCCAACGATCGGCAATTATATGCTGAGGCTTGGCTGGATCCCGGCCTACGCCGGGATGACGGTGGTAATGAACCGCTCGGCGCACGCTCGGAAGATGGCGGGAAGTGGATGAGCCGTTCTGGAGTCTTCATCCAGAACTTCCATTCGGCGGTTCGGTGTTGGGCCGCGCTTATTATTTCCCGTCTCGCTGCTCGCTGGCGAATTCTTCCTCGAGCTCCTGTTCAAGCTTCACGAGATCATCCGGCAGGGGCATGCCGGTTGCCTTAATCTGGTTAAGCTTCTCCCTCAGCGAGAGATAAATCTCGTGCGGGTCTTGGGGCTCGTTCTGCATCTCGGTGAGAAGCCGCGAGATTTCCAGCTTGATCTGGTCGAAAGCCATGGTCTCTACCTTTCACAAAACGAGATACAGGCGATTGATTTACTCCGCCGCCTGTTTGTCGGCGTAGCCGAGCTGCGCATTGAGCTTTTCGACGAGGTCGGCTGCGGCTTCCGGGATGTTGGTGCCGGGGCCGAAGACGGCCTTCGCGCCGGAGCGGAACAGCTCGTCGTAATCGGACGGCGGAATGACGCCGCCGACGACGATCATGATATCGCCGCGGCCTTCCTTGTCGAGCGCCGCTTTCAACTCAGGCACGAGCGTTAAGTGTCCGGCGGTGAGCGACGACACGCCGACGACGTGCACGTCGTTTTCGAGGGCCTGACGGGCCGCTTCGTCGGCGGTTGCAAACAGCGGTCCGATGTCGACGTCGAAGCCCAGATCGGCGAACGCGGATGCGATGACCTTCTGGCCGCGGTCGTGACCGTCCTGGCCGAGCTTCGCTATCAGGATGCGCGGCCGGCGGCCGTCGTTCTTGTCGAAGGCTTCGACCAGTGTCTTGACGCGATCAACACTCGGGTTCATCGCCGCTTCCTTCTTATAGACGCCGCTGATGGCGCGGATTTCGGCCTTATGGCGGGTGAAGACCTTTTCGAGCGCGTAGGAGATTTCGCCGACGGTCGCTTTCTTGCGCGCTGCCTGCACCGCGAGATCGAGCAGGTTGGCATTGCCCTTTGCGCCTTCCGTCAGCGCGTTGAGGGCTGCTTCGACGTCGGCCTCGTCGCGTTCGCTGCGTAGGCGGTCGAGTTTTGCGAGCTGGGCTTCGCGCACGGCGCGGTTGTCGACCTTGAGGAAATTGACCTCACGGTCGCCCTGGATCTTGTATTTGTTGATGCCGGTGATCGTCTGGCGGCCGCTGTCGATGCGGGCCTGCGTGCGGGCGGCGGCTTCTTCGATCCGGAGCTTCGGGATGCCGGCCGCGATGGCCTTCGCCATGCCGCCTTGCTCTTCGATTTCCCTGATGTGCGACATCGCTTTCTTGGCGAGTTCGTACGTCAACCGTTCGACGTAGTGGCTGCCGCCCCAGGGGTCGATGGTGCGGGTGGTGCCGCTTTCCTGCTGCAACAGCAGCTGTGTGTTACGGGCGATGCGGGCCGAGAAGTCGGTCGGCAATGCGATTGCTTCATCAAGGCCGTTCGTGTGCAGCGACTGCGTGTGGCCCTGCGTGGCGGCCATCGCCTCGAGGCACGTGCGCGTTGCGTTGTTGAAGATGTCCTGTGCGGTCAGCGACCACCCGGACGTCTGCGAATGCGTGCGCAGCGACAGGGAGCGCGCGTCCTTCGGATTGAATTCGTCCTTGATCAGCTTCGCCCAGAGCAGACGCGCAGCGCGCATCTTGGCGATCTCCATGAAGTAATTCATGCCGATCGCCCAGAAGAACGAAAGGCGCGGCGCGAAGGCGTCGATATCGAGGCCGGCGGCAACGCCTGCGCGTGCGTATTCGATACCGTCGGCGATCGTGTAGCCGAGTTCAAGGTCGGCCGTCGCGCCCGCTTCCTGCATGTGGTAGCCGGAAATCGAGATCGAGTTGAACTTCGGCATGTTCGCGCTGGTATAGGCGAAGATGTCCGAGACGATGCGCATCGAGGGTGCGGGCGGGTAGATGTAGGTGTTGCGGACCATGAACTCTTTCAGAATGTCGTTCTGAATGGTTCCGGCGAGCTTTTGCGGCGAGACGCCCTGTTCCTCGCCCGCGACGATGAACAGTGCGAGAATTGGGAGCACGGCGCCGTTCATCGTCATCGAGACGGTCATGTCCTGCAGCGGAATGCCGTCGAAGAGAACGCGCATGTCGTAGATCGAGTCGATCGCGACGCCCGCCATGCCGACGTCGCCTTTGACGCGCGGATGATCGGAATCGTAGCCGCGATGGGTCGCGAGATCGAACGCGATGGAGAGGCCCTTCTGGCCTGCTGCGATGTTGCGGCGATAGAAGGCGTTGGAATCTTCCGCCGTCGAGAAGCCGGCATACTGCCGGACGGTCCAGGGCTGCAGTGCGTACATCGCCGGATAGGGCCCGCGCAGGTACGGAGCGATTCCCGGCATGCCGTCGATGAAGTCTAGACCGGCGGTGTCCGCATCGGTGAAGACCGGCTTCACCGGGATGCCTTCGGGCGTTTCCCAGACGGGCGCCTCCGGGGCGGCAGCAGCAGCCTTCGCGGCCGGTTTTCCGGTCGCGGGAGGGTCGAGGGGGACCTGTGCAAAATTCGGGATCGAGGACATCGGGTAGGGGTGTTCCGGACCAAAGTTTGAAATCTGGCGGGACGGTACGCGAAAACGGGGGGCGGCGACAATATTCCTTGACGCGTGCGACGCCGCTTCGCGGGTCAGAGCACCGGGTTTTGGTGCGGCTGGCTACCCCACGTGGTCAAACCTTTACCCTGACGGGTTGGGGTAAAGAATTTTGGCTGGCCAAGGCGGCCCAAACCCGCATCCGATTCACGGAACATAAGGATAGTAGACCGGCTGTTTCTGGCGGCCGCCGCAGGGATTCCTGGTTCCCTCCAAGTGTGATTCAACGACGCTCTTTGAGGAGGGCGGCGTTGATTATTGCGGCCTTTGACCGAGGAGATAGTCCCTCCGGCGGAGGAGGAGGTCATAGACGACGGCGAAAAGCACGCCGCTCAGGGCTGCCATTGTCAGGTCGTGGGTCTGAACGCCGGGGGGCGCTGGGGCGAGGGGGGACAGGACAAGGTAGATTGCTTCGCCAACTAGAAGCCAAACGAGCGCTGCCAGCATTGCGAACTTCAGCAATCTGACTGTGCCGGCGCCCGTGCTCGCGCCCAGAAACTTCGCGAGCGGCGGGAAGACGAACGTGCCGACGGGAATGTACCAGAGGAACGCCGCGACGAGCGCGCTGGGTAGATCGTCGGCATAGTTCTGGAATGGCGATCCCGCTGCCTGTCCGGCGATAGGGCTCGTGTAAGATTGATAGTCGGATAGCGCCAGCATCGTCGACGCGGCGATGAGCGCGGAAATGATGGCGGCGAGCAGTCCCATCGATGTCAGCCGCAACAACGATGCGCTTCGAGGGCTCGGCGTCGGAGAAGCGACCATGACGACATCCTGTGGTGGTTCCCGTCAGCGTTAGCCGATGTGCATGCCCGTGGCGGGAATGAGGAACTGCGGCGTTAATCCGAAGACATTTCCGCGGGCCGCTTTCGGAAACGAGAATGCCACAAACGTCGGCATGATGTCCAAACCCGCCCTGCCGCCTCTTCCAAGGTCAGATATGCAACGCAAGGTCTCCGACAGGACGCTCAAGACAAGTGCGGCCCGGCTCTGGGCGCCCTTGGCGCGCTTCATCGATCGGGAAGCCGAGCTCGGAGAGGCCGCTGAGGCGCGAGGTCCGGCAGCCCACTTCGCCTACGAGTTCGTTCGATTTGGCGTCAAGCAGGCGTGGGCGTGCCTATTCGGCGCTTCGATGCTGGCTTTGCTGATTGCGACGCATTTTTTCTATCCGAAGGGCGCGGGACTTGCCCGCTACGATTTCCTCGTCATCGCGGCGGTGCTCATTCAAATTCTGATGGTCGTTTTCAAGCTCGAGACAATGGACGAGGTGAAGGTCATTTGCATCTTCCATGTCGTCGGCACGGTGATGGAGATTTTCAAAACGTCGGTCGGGTCGTGGCTATATCCGGAGCCTAGCTTTCTCCGCATTGGGGGGGTGCCGCTATTCACCGGATTCATGTATGCCGCGATCGGTTCTTATATCGCGCGCTGCTGGCGTCTTTTCGATTTTCGATTTACGCGGCATCCGCCGGTTTGGGCGCTCGGCATCTTGAGCGTGGCGATCTACGCCAACTTCTTCGGACACCATTACGTGTGGGATGCGCGGCCGATCCTTTTTGCGGCGGCGATCGTGCTCATCGGGCCGTGTACAGTCTATTACAAGATCTGGAAGGTGCACCGGCACATGCCGCTGCTGGTGGGGCTTCTTCTCGTCGCGGTTTTCATCTGGTTTGCGGAGAATATCGGGACGTTCACCGCGGCCTGGGCATATCCTCACCAGCGGCATGGCTGGGAGCTCGTCGGGATCGGCAAGCTCGGATCGTGGTTTCTGTTGATGCTGATTTCTTACACGCTCGTTGCGTGGATCAACCGGCCAAATACGGTGGTAAATTCGGAATAGCTAAGTAGATTGTTTACCTCGAATTCGCGTCGCGCGCTTCTGACCAAGCGCTTCGCCGTAGACTACAGCACTCTTGCTCGGAGCGGATTCCATGGCTCAATCACCCTATATCTCAGCGGCTTTGTTATTTGTTTTCGGTGGCGCTGCAACGAACGTGTCGGCGGCAGGTCAGGCCGCCACCGATCTTGCCGCACAGGTCCGCACTCAGGGGTTCCCCTGCGACAAGCCGCAAAGTGCCGAAAGGAGCAACAACGCTTCGCGGCCCAATGAGGAAGTGTGGACCCTCACGTGCGAGAACGGGTCCTACCGCATGACGGTCGTACCCGACATGGCGGCCAAGATCGAAAAGCTCGGGAAGTAATTTCCAGCATTCCGCGCCACCGAATTGTGCGTCACTCGAAGGTGTTCCGGGCGGAACAGCGACGATCGCGCGCTGCGTGCATTCTTCCTCTCATCAGACCTCAACCGGTCTTCAAACATTCGAGAGGATCACGATCATGTCGGGCATCGTCATCGCATCAGCCGCCGCAACAATCACCACCGTTGCGACTGTCGTGGTCGCCGCTCTTCCGGATGCGCAGGCGCTTCTCTCGCCGCTGACCGAAGGCGGCAACGAATATGCGATTGCCACCATGTCGGTGCTGGCCTCCATTCCCATGCTCGGCATCATGGCTGTGCTCGCAACATCGGCTCGCGAATAACGGGTTCGTCGCGCTGCAAATTTTTTCCGTGTGCTTGCTTCTTGTCTTGCGTCTTCTCCGGTGCACCTTTGCCGGCTCTCTTTTGGAGCCGGCATTTTTTGTGTTGGGTGCGGCTCGAAGCGAAGTGAGTTGCTCTCAAACAGAGCACGCTCCGCGGCCATTGTCCTGCCTTGGTTGCAAGTTCAATTGTCGTTGGGGAATGGGGGGTTATGGAGCAAAGCTCCAACCTCTTTCGCTTTCTGTAAAAGGGTGCCGCGGCACCGGTGCGGGCCGGAGTCGACGAGTGCTCCCATGTATCGCGTGGGGTATGCGTCGTGAAATTCAAAACATTCATCGTCGTCGGAGGCGCGATCTTCGCGTCGTCGTTTTCCGCTCCGACAAAATTTGGCCCCGTAACCAGAGCAGATGCGGCCGACGGAATCCAACAGACGGCGCAAGAAGCCGTCACGGTTCCGGAGTTCGTGCCAATCTTAAACTTCAGCCAATTCGTGCTCGCCACCGAGCAGTTCGCCGAGGCGAACCGCCTATCGGATCGTAGCGCAGCCGAAGCTCTAAGCGCCAAATTTGCCTTGGCTTCCGAGGTCCAGCACGTCGACCTGCATCAGGTCCGGCAAACGCCGGCCATCATCGAAAGCGCGCTGAGCCTTGCGGCTCCGGTTTCCGATCCGGTTGAAAGGCCGGCAGAACCTCTCGCCGATCCGGTGAAGGTCGTGACTGTTGTTCCGGAAGCCGTGGAAGCGCCAGCTACCGAGGCGGAAAATCAGCAGACCGAGACGACTGCGGCAGAGAGCAAGCCTTCGGTCACGAGCCGCCCACGTGCGGAGAAGCGCTTCCGCCCCGCCATGGGTCTCGGCATGGCCGAGCCGGATGACGCGGCGTCGCTGTTCCCGTCCTCGGCGAAGCGCTCAAAGAAAAAGAGCGCCGATACGGCCGCGAACCGGCGCCTCGCCACGGCTGGGGCACCGCCGATGGCCAATTCAGCGAATGCGCCGGATGAGGGATATCATGGCAGCCTGCCAAAAGACTCGTTCCAGATCGGCATTCCGGGACAATCGATGGAGCCACAGATCTCAACCTGCGCGAAGACCGAACGGACGTGTTGGGGAAAGCTGTGCGGGTGCTGAGTTAGCTCGCTCACTGAAGCGAAGATCTCGCTTCCTGCGGTCGAGGCGCGAAGGCATGTGCCAGCGCGTGGTAAAGCGGTTCGCGGCTGATCAAACGCGAGATGCCAGCGGCCAGTAGAGCGGTCGCCATCAGCGGGATGACCATGTTGCGGTCGCTGGTCATCTCCATGACGATGACGACGGCGGTCAGCGGTGATTGAACTACGGCCGCGAAGTAGCCGACGGTCATCAACAGCATGAGAGCGCGCGGATCGACGAACGTGATAACGGGCGTCAACATGGATCCGAGCCCGGAGCCGACCGCGAGCGATGGTGAGAACAATCCTCCCGGAATGCCGCTCGCCGACGACAGCATGGTCGTCACGAGTTTTGAAGGGCCGTACCAGAACGGCAGGTGTTCTCCGAGCAGCAGGCCAGCCCGGGTTTGGCCGTAGCCGTTTCCTGAGGCGTAACCGGCGGTCGCGACACTGAGGACCGCAACGATGAGCCCGCAGATGCCGGCGAATACCGTCGGGTTCCGGCGGAGTGTCGCTATGAATTCCGGTGGCCTACGGGTGATCGTGATGAGCGAGAGCGAAAAGAGGCCGCCCATGATGCCGCCGAGGGCAGCGCAGATCGGCACCGCAGCCCAGTCCGCCGCGACAATCATTTTTGCCGAGACTTCGCCGAAATAGGCGTAGTTTCCGAGGATCAGCCAGCTGACCCCTCCGGCGATTGCTACCGATGCGATGACGATGTCGTTGATGCGGCCTGCGAACGATTTCGCCAATTCCTCGATCGCAAAGAGAATGCCGGCGATGGGTGCATTGAATGCGGCCGCGATGCCTGCAGCAGAGCCCGCGAGCACGAGACCGTTGTGGCGTCCGATGCCTGCAAAGCTCGCAACGGCGAACATCACGGAAGCGCCGACCTGGACGGTTGGACCCTCGCGGCCGACGGAGGCGCCGACGACAAGCGCGAGGGCCGTCATCACGATTTTTGCGAGCGTCGTCTGCAAACCGAGAAGGCGTTGACGATGGGCAGGGTCGCGACTTGCGCGCGCGGCGATGACTTGCGGAATGCCGCTACCGGCCGCTGCCGGAAACCAGCGCGCCGTGACATACGCGAGCGCCATGAAGCCTAACGGCGTCATCACGAACGGCAGCCAACGCCATTCAGTCAGTATGTAGCCATAGAGCGCTTGGGCCTTATCGGAGAGTTCGGCGAATGCCACCGCGGCGAGGCCGACGAATATCGCGCCAAGAAGAAACACGGCGCGCCGGTGCCACACCCGGCGTGTGAATCCGACATATCGATACCGGCGCAGCCGCAATGCTCTGCGGCGGTGCGTGCCGTTTTGCGCTGGTCCGGATCGCTTCTGCACGGACACCGCTACTCGATCTAGCTCAGCTTTTCTTGTAGGCCCTTGAGGGTCGCCACGGCGTCGGCTCCTGCGAACAGGAACTGATCGACGCCCGCCGATTTGAGCGCGGCTTCCTGTTCGCCCGGCCGTCCCGCCATCAAGACGAGCTTGGCGCCCGCGGCTTTCAACGCTTGCGCTGCCGGTGCGGCGAGCGTGGCGTTGACGCTGTCCGACGAGCAGATGCACGCGGCATCGGCGCCGGATACGCGGAAAGCGGCGGCCGCATCTTCCGGCGTCTTGTAGCCGTCGCTGATGAGCGCCGCGATGCCGCCTGCCGCCAGGTAATTCTTCACCCAAGTCGTGCGGACGTTGTGGTCGACGATCTCGCCCATGCTGGCGAGAAAGACCTTGAAGCCGCCATGCGCATCAGCGGCATCGCGCAAAGCTTCGAAGGCTTCACCAAGACGATGAGGCCGCAGCGGCGCGACTTCGATTGCCGCTTTCGCGGCCGGCGGAGAGGGTGCGGTCCAAGGTTCGGCGTGAACGCCGTCGTCGCCGAGCAGCGGGAAGGCGCTGACGCCTGTCAGCTCCTGCCGGATCGTCGCGATCGACTTGGCTCGCGTTTCGGCGGTCTTAGCGATGATTTCCTGGATATAGCCCGATGTGAGCCCGGCGAGGAGGCCGCCGCGCGCTTCGATATCCTGGAAGATCTCCCAGGCCTTCTTGGCCATGTCGGCGGTCAGATTTTCGACGTACCAGGAACCGCCGGCCGGATCGTTGACGCGGCCGAGATTGCTCTCTTCCTGGCAGACGATTTGAATGTTGCGAGCGACGCGGCACGCAAAGGCGTCGGGCTTGCCGAGGGCGAATGTGAAGGGGAGAACGACGATTGCGTCTGCGCCGCCGAGAGCCGCACCGGCGCAGGCGATGGTCGTGCGCAGGATGTTCGTCCAGGGATCGCGCTTCGACATGATGCGATAGGACGTCGGGCAATTGAGCTTCACGGCAGAGGCGACATCGCCAGCGCCCGAAGCATCGGCGACGCGCCAGATCAGGCGGCGGGCGGCGCGCAGCTTCGCGATCGTTGCGAATTCATCGACGTCGGCTGCGAGCGAGACATTGATTTTCGGCAGCGCCTTTTCGGGGGGGATGCCGCCTTCCTCCGCTGCGCGCAGATACGCCACGAGCGCGGACAGCATGAAGGCCAGTTCCTGCGCTTCGCTCGCACCTGCGACGTGCGCGACGACGCCGTCGGCCGTCATGACTTGCACGCGCGGGTTCGCCTCGGTCGCATTCATCAACGCGACGGCGCGGGCCAACGCGGTTTCAACCGGCTCGGACAGGCGGCCGGTCATCGCGAGCGTGCCGAGCGGATCGGCGCCAAACGAACCTTGCCGTTCGGCCGCCTTGATACCGCGAGCGTCCCATTCGGCATTGAGCGCCAGGGCGGCATCGAAAAAGTTTTCCTGAGCGACGAGGACGATCGGGCAGACGTCGAGAAGGACGTCCTTCAGGGCCGTGGCGAACGCCTCTTTCGTCGGGGCCAAGCCGTTGCCGCCGACCTGGATGCCGATCGAGGTCACGCCGCCCTGGAGATCGTCGAGGATTGCGGCGTTCAACGCTTTCGGATCGGCCTCGATGTGGAACGAGCGGATATCCCAGCCGAGACCTTCGCGGACGGCTTGCGTCCCGCGCGTGAACGGAGCGGCTCCCGGTAGTTCGTTGACAGTCGCCTGCAGGGCGTCCCCGCGCGTATAGAGCGGATTAATCTTGATCCCGTCGGCCGTGCGGGTGACGAGCCGCTTCTCGAAATCCGCCCCCTTCAGGGCCTTATCGACCAGCGCGCGCCACTGCTCGGTGCTGGCGGCGGGGAAATCGCCCGAGAGGTGCAATTCGTTTGTCGGGGTCGTCATACAACTTGGCTCCCACAGGCAAGGGGGCGTACCCGGCACGCCCGCTTTCCGATATACCCGCTCAGGAGCCGGGTGCGAGTGTGAAATAATCTCGGGCGCGGGCCGAATTGCCGCGCTCGGCACGTCCTGGCGGCCTGTTTGCTTAGAGCGGCGGCGCATGGCATCACCGGCAGGAGCTTCGGCCAATGAGTCGAGTTCGTAGATAGCTGGAGGCGAAATGACTGGTACGCACGGCACAGAGGGGGCTGGCGAGCCTGTCGCCGATCCTCGCGATTATGTGCAGGATGGGTTGATCCTCATCGGTGTGAGCAAATCGGGCCCCGATTTGAAGCCCGAGTGCATCGAGCTTGCCCTCGCCAATCGCCACGGCCTCATCACGGGCGCTACGGGCACCGGAAAAACGGTGACGCTGCAAGTGTTGGCGGAAGGCTTTTCGGCGGCCGGTGTTCCGGTTTTCGCGGCGGACATCAAGGGTGATCTTTCCGGCATCGCCGCGACGGGCAAACCGTCGCCGAAGCTCGTCGAGCGGGCTCAGGAGATCGGCCTGACGCGATACGGCAATACGTCCTTTCCAACCGTCTTCTGGGACATCTTCGGGAAAGACGGACATCCCGTGCGCGCGACAGTGCAGGAAATGGGACCGCTGCTTCTTTCGCGCCTCATGGAGCTGACCGAGCCGCAAGAGGGCGTGCTGAACATCGCGTTCCGCTGGGCGGAAGATCAGCGCGCGGCAGGCGACGACAAGATGACGATCCTCGATCTCAAGGATCTCAGATCAGTCATCGACGAAATGGGCCAGAAGGCTTCGACGCTCAGAAGCAAGTACGGACACGTCGCGCCCGCAACCGTCGGCGTCATTCAGCGCCGCCTTTTGGTTTTGGAAGAGCAGGGCGCCGCTCAATTCTTCGGCGAGCCTGCGCTCGACATCATGGATTTTATCGAGGTCAAGCCGGACGGCCGCGGTGTGGTCAACGTTCTCGCCGCCGAGAAGCTGATGAACACGCCGCGTCTCTACGCGACGTTCCTGCTCTGGCTTTTGACGGAGCTGTTCGAGAAGCTTCCCGAGGTCGGCGATCTCGAAAAGCCCAAGCTCGTGTTTCTGTTCGACGAGGCGCATCTTCTTTTCAATGACGCGCCGAAGGCGGTGCTTGAACAGATCGAGCGCGTGACGCGCCTCATCCGGTCGAAAGGCGTCGGCGTCTATTATGTGACGCAGAGCCCGGGCGATGTGCCGGATCGCGTTTCGGCGCAGCTGGGAAACCGCATTCAGCACGCGCTGCGCGCCTTCACGCCGAAGGAGCAGAAAGCGATCCGTGCGGCGGCGCAGACGTTTCGCCCCAATCCCGAGATCGACACGGAACGAGCTATTCAGGAGCTGAAGGTCGGCGAGGCGCTGGTGTCGCTGCTTCACGGCAAAGGCGAGCCGTCGATGGTCGAGCGGACGCTCATCCGGCCGCCGATGTCGCGCGTCGGACCGCTGACGGCGGACGAGCGCAAGGCCCTCATTGCCGCCGACAGCAATAACCTGCGGAAATACGACAAGGAACTCGACCGCGAATCGGCGCACGAACGCCTGCAGTCGCGAAATACCGTCGTCGGACAACTGAAGCAGAGGCTTTCGTCATTCTCGAACATTCTTCGCGGCAAGGGATGACGCGCGGCTATCCGTTGAATGTTGCAACGGGAACCATTACGTTTTTTGCGAGAATCGCAGATTGCGGTATGTGCTGCGCCGACTGACCAATCTGACCGGCAGTTCCTGCCGATGAGGAGAACGACATGGGTTACTTCCGCTTTCGCAAGACAATCAGCATTCTGCCCGGCGTTCGCATCAATCTCAGCAAGACAGGCGTCAGCGGCAGCCTTGGCGGCCATGGCGCGACGGTCAACGTCGGTAAAAAGGGTGAGCAAGTGACGCTCGGCATTCCCGGAACGGGGCTGAGCTATCGCACGCCGCTAAGCACGACGTTGATCATTTTGTTGGTCGTGGCCGCGATCGCCATTGGCGTCGCTTACATCGTTTCGCCAACCACAGTGAAGGCGCTGCTGCACTGGTGGCAACCGCACTGGTTCTGATCGAGCACTCAGCTCGCGGACTTCATTATCGGGCGCCGGGCTATCCGCCGGGCGCCTTTATTTTTTGATCGAAGGCGGTTGCGGAGCCCCGTGCTTCAGCCGCTGCCAGCGGGGGCGACGGAGGATGACAATTCGTTCGCGGGTGGCGCGATGGATGGCGCGGGGGCTTGTCCCGGCGGCGACTTGAGCCAAACGTTCCTGCGGCCTTCGGCGAAGCCCTCAGCATAAAGGGCAGCTTGGTAACGCGGATCGTAGATTTCTTTGGTCTGCAAATCGAACGACGGCGGCACCGCCATGAAATTGAAATCGGCCCCGCCATCGTGCGCAACCCGATAGATCTTATAGAGCTCGCCTTGGTTCTGGCTCTTGATCAGGGTGGAGATCGATCTTGCCGCAATCTGCAACGTGGTCGGCTTCACGACCTCCTGCACGGGTGTCGCTTTGCCGTTCTTGATGATGAAGTACCGGCGGATCGGCGGCGTTGAATAAAGCGAGTCGAATGCCGCGAGCGGCGCTTCGACGGGGCTGACAAAAACCTCGCGCGTCGTTCCGCCATCCACGTGCAATTCGTCATAGCTCTTGCCGTCGGCCTGGACCTCGATTTTGACGGGCGGGAACGCGGCCGGAATTGCGGAAGATGCAAGGATGACCCTGCGGAAAAGTTCCGTCGCCTCGGGGCTTCTGTTGAGCGCGATCTCTCCCATGTTCCAGACGACGGGGCGCTGGGCATCGAGATTGGTCGTCAGCACCAAGAGAACGCGTCCGCGTTTGTATTGGGTCGCGACCCGATCGAGAAATTGCCGGTCGATGTATTGAGCAATCAGATCCTGAAGCGGCGCGGTGCTCGCGAGCGCCGGTCCGCCGAAGAGCCCGGACAAGATTTCCGGCGTGACGACCTGGTCCTGCTTGTACTGGGTCCAGATCACGCGGAGCTTTTCGTCTTCGGATGGTCCGAGGAATGCGAATGGCGCGATGATCGCTCCGGCGCTGACGCCGGTTACGACCTGGAACTCCGGACGGTCGCCGCGTTTCGTCCAGCCTGCCAGAACGCCAGCGCCGAACGCGCCGTCCGACCCGCCTCCCGAGAGCGCGAGGGTGTCGATGACCTTTCGGCCGTTTTTCGTTTTGGCATTCTGTCCGACCGGTGGCATGTGCGCGGTGCGGCGGCGGATTTCAGAGATTGGATTGCGGGGGACTTCGTCGGCCCAGAAGCGAACGCCGGGCATGCCGGGAATTTCGGCCGTTTCGGCCAACTTCGCACTGGTGATGCCGTTACGCTGGATCGTCGCCGCACAGCCTGAGACGGCGAGCGCTGCGATCAACATTAGCCCGACATGAAGCCTAGGCTCCACCACGCTCACAAACCCCCGAAGATATCTAACCCCGCATACCGCTTTGTGTTTACGGCACGCTTAAGGCTGCGGCAATGTCGGAGAAGGCTCAGAGCGATGATAAAATGGCGTTTTTCTGATTTTTTGAGTGCGCAAATGCCATTGGGTGGGCGAATTCAGGATTGTCGGCCCCATTCGATGCGTCCGCGCCGGTCGATTTCCACGCGCGTGTGTTCATACGCCGCGTCCATGATCTCAGTGTGCCGCCGCCAGTCGAGGGCGCCCATCTCGGCGGGCGTTGGCGGGACGAGCAGCCAATCGTCAGCTTCGAGATGGCGCTCGAAATGGCCGCGGTTGGCCATCAGGCTCCGCACCAGCACCGTCGCCGCGGACGGAGCGGCCGGGAGTGCGTCTCTCGTAAAGGGATTGAGCGCGCGCCAGATGAGTTCACGCCGCCTCGGCAGAGTCGAATAGTCGACGGAGAATTTCTCGCCTTCGCCGGCTTGGAAGCTGACGACGACGTTCGGTCCGCGCTTCACGCTGTGCATCGTCTCGACCGGCACGTTCGAAATCACCGAGCCGTCGACGAGCATCCGTCCGTCGTCGGTATAGAAAGGCGGGAGCAGCCCCGGTATCGCGGCGCTGGCGCGGATGGCTCGCCACAGATGTCCGCTCATGTGCACCTCGGCTTCATAGTTCGAGAGATCGGCCGAGACGGCGAAGTAGGGTTTCCAGAGGTCTTCGATGCGAACCGTGCCGTATTCCCGCTCGAGGTGCGCGTCGAAATGCGTGTGATCGAGCAGTCCGTATTTCGGCAGCGTATAGCGCGAGAGCGCGCGGCCTTCGATGAACATGCGATGGACGCGGGCGTCGATAGCGTGCGGATCGAGATCCTGTGCGAAGGCTGCGGCCATCGCGGCGCCGCCCGACGTTCCGCCGAGGAGATCGAATGCGATGCCGGCTTCGCGAAATGCGCGGTATACGCCGATGTGTGCTGAACAATAGGCGCCGCCCCCGCAGGCGACGAAGCCTAACGCTTCGCCAGCCAGAAATCGCCAAAGGCGCGCGATGTCTTCGGTATCGCCGAGGGCGACGTGGTGGTGCATCGCCGGTTGACGATGCGTGAGCCAGTGCCGCGTGCCTTGCGCGATGCCGGGCCGCGCATGCACGATGACGAGCCTGCGGGCTGACGGCGGATGGATCGACAACGCAAAGGTTTCGAGGGGGCCAAGCGGCACTCGCGATCCGACGGGTTCATCGAGCGGCACGGCGACGAGAAGAACCTCATCGGCCTGGCGAATTGCTTTTTCGCTCCACGACGTCAGATCTCGATCGGTAATGAATGCAATCGTGGCGTAGTGGCTCTCGAGGGCGTTCAGGGCTTCGGTGAATTCGAGGTCGCTCGCAGGTGCCTCGCTGACGATATCGGTGATCGTCGCGCTTGAGGTAATCAACGTGCCGGGTCGGGCCGTGGCCGCTTTGGCGAATGCCGAAATGAAGGCTGGCGGAACGAACCCGGATGCAGCTCCGACGATTGCAATCGTACGCGGTCTTGGGCGCGCGTGTTTTGCCTGGGCGTTGCTGCTCAACGCCGAGCTGCGGCGCGTCTCGGCAGCGAGCCGGTCTGCAAGGGTTGCGGTAATTCCGGCCCAGATGGCGGATGAGTTTTCGGAGATCGCGTCGAAGTCGGCGCGCGTCAGGCGCACGACGATGCCATCGCGAATGGCGCTTACGGTTGCCGTTCTAGTGCCGCCCGCGAAGAACGCGATCTCACCAATGGTCGAGCCACGCGAGATCTCTGCGACTGTTCCGGAGTGGCCGCTGACCTCAACGGCGAAGCGGCCGGAGACAACGACGTAAAGGGCGTCAGCGGCCTCGCCCTGCCGTACGACATGGTCGCCTCGGCGGACGTGGATCGGATGCAAGCGATCTTCGAGACGGCGAAGCGCCTCCGCTGGAAGATCCTTGAAGGTCGAGACGCTGGAGAGCGTGAACCGCTTGGACGACATCGGGGCGCCGCATGGCAGGCTTTTTGAGCCTTATACCATGGCGGCGCCCCGCTTATCGAAACGCTGCGTTGCGAAACGGCAAAAGAGATTAACCCGCCTATTTGGCCGATCGCATCAGCCTGCCAAATTAGCCTGCGAGGGCCTCGACGTGCTCCCAGTTCACGAGATTGTCGAACCAGGCTTCGAGGTACTTCGGACGGGCGTTGCGGTAGTCGATGTAATAGCTGTGCTCCCAGACGTCGACGCCAAGGATGGGCTTGGAGCCGTACATCAGCGGGTTTTCGCCGTTCGGGGTTTTCACGACCTCGAGCTTGCCGTCCTTGATTGCGAGCCAAGCCCAGCCGGAGCCGAACTGGCCCTTGCCGGCTTCGATGAAGTCGGTGCGCACCTTGTCGAAGCCGCCGTAAGCGTCGACGAGTGTTTGAATCTTGCCCGGCAGTTTCTTGCCGCCGCCGCCCTTCTTCATCCACTGCCAGAACTGCAGGTGGTTATAGTGCTGGCCGACGTTGTTGATGAGCCCGACCGCCTTATCGGCGTAGGCATTCTTTACGATGTCTTCGAGCGACTGGCCCTCGTATTTGGAGCCAGCGAGGAGCTTGTTGCCGTTTTCGACGTACGCCAGGTGATGCTTGTCGTGGTGGTATTCCAGCGTCTCGGCCGACATGAACGGCGCGAGGGCATCATAGGCGTAGGGAAGATCGGGGAGTTTCAGCGTCATAGGACGAGCACTCATTGCAGTTGGGGGTGGATCGAAAGTCGCGGGAAAGTAGCTTTTGGAATCCGCTTGCACAAGACATGGGCTGAACCTTCCGGTCGTGGCTGCGGTTCCAGCTTCGGTGACGCATCGCAACTAACGGCCAATTCCTAATAACCGATGTTCTAATAAGCGATGCCGGGTAAGCGATGTGGCGACCGGGCGGCGAGGGAGACGCGCCGAGGCCGTTCTTTTTGGATTTGCGGATCGTTCATTCGATTGAGGGGCGCCTTGCGAGAAAGAAGCTCTGCGAATTTACCGGCGCCCGCGCCAATCTCCTTACCAAAATGGCTCCCTTCCAAAATGGCGGACAAACCGCACGGCCGCCGCCTTCGCGATCCGGTCCGTATGCCGTCCATTAAAAGGACGGGTCAAATGGCCGGTCTATTTCACCTAAAAGTAGAACTCAGAGTTTTTTACGCCAATCTGCAAAGGCGGCGTCGGCTCTTATTCCGGTAGGCCGGCTGGCTTATGCCGATTGTGACGCGCAGAAAGGCGGGGAAAGGCATATCGGAGATTGCGGTACGCCAGCTCCGGATCTATTTTTCAACCCGGACGTTTACTCGTGTATTTGGTTGGTCAAATACGACTTTTGTCCAAAACGGCAGTGGCCGCTTTCATTTGTTTATATCAAGCGCGGCGCATCGGAGATATATATTCGCGGCCTTTAGGCAGCCGTCACCTATTAGCCCTCGCGTCAATAAGTGTTTGCCGAAAATTCACGACTATTGATGAGTGTGCGTTGACAAGGTGACACATCGCAGAGATTTCTGCTGCGACGGCTTGCCAATGTGGCTACACCCGGCACAGGATTTAGTAGAGGTTTCGTTTGTCATGCGAAAGGTACACAAGATGGCGGCGTTCAATGTCGACAAGCTCTCGCTCAAAGAACTTGTCGATCTTGAATCCAAAGTGCAAAAGGCCATCGCCCTTGCACGGGATCGCGAACGCTCCGAATTGAAAAGAAAAGTGGCCGATATGGCCGAGACGCATGGATTTTCGGTTGCGGAATTGTTTGGCGGCGTGCGGGGCCGCGGAGCCGGAAAGAACAAGTCCGTCGGGGTTGCAAAGTATGCAAATCCCGAAAACAAATTCGACACCTGGACTGGCCGCGGCCGCAAGCCGAACTGGTTAGTGGAGCGTCTGAGAAAGGGCGCAAAACTCGCAGATTTTTCGATTTAATCAATCCGACTATTAGTCGGTTAAATCGCGGAAATACTGACAATAGGCGGGGATATCCGGAGCGGATATCCTCGCCTAATCTGCATGCAGTTTAAATTTATCATCATTCCTTGGCGCCGCGCGTTTATGTTGCCGGCCGCCGTTTCATGAATCCGACACGCCGGATAAGCCAGTTAATGTGCGTGCAACTCTGGTAACGCTCCGGGCAAAAGCCAACGCGTCTCTCGCCGAATTAGCCGATGTCTTAGCACTCGACTATTGACAGTGCTAGCAGGGGGCCGCATATAGCTCCCGTGCTCGGGCTTCGTAAGGATCTGTCGCGCTTCAGCCGGACAAACCGTTCCCGCCGGACCATCAGGTCCTCCAAGTTGCGAGCCTTGGAATTGTTCATCAAATCATGAGGTTATTCCCATGACGTTCCGTCCGCTCCACGATCGTGTTGTCGTGAAACGTATCGAGGAAGAGTCAAAAACCGCTGGCGGGATCATCATCCCTGATACCGCCAAGGAAAAGCCCCAGCAGGGCGAAGTTGTTGCCGTTGGTCCGGGTGCTCGCGACGAAGCGGGCAAGGTCAATCCTCTCGACGTCAAGGTCGGCGACCGCGTTCTGTTCGGCAAGTGGTCGGGCAGCGAAGTCAAGATCGACGGCGAAGACCTGCTGATCATGAAAGAGAGCGACATTCTCGGCGTGCTCTCGGCTCCCGCTAAGACGAAGGCCGCTGCTTAATTTCACGTCCCCCCAATTCATCAAAGCTTAGGAGTTGCTCGACATGGCAGCTAAAGACGTCAAGTTTTCCCAGGATGCTCGCGAGCGTATGCTTCGCGGCGTCGACATCCTTGCCAACGCCGTCAAGGTAACGCTCGGTCCCAAGGGCCGTAACGTCGTTATCGAGAAGTCGTTCGGCGCGCCCCGCATCACCAAGGACGGTGTGACGGTTGCGAAGGAGATCGAGCTCGAAGATCGCTTCGAGAACATGGGCGCGCAGATGCTCAAAGAGGTCGCCTCCAAGACGGCCGATCTCGCCGGCGACGGCACGACGACTGCAACGGTTCTCGCTCAGGCAATCGTTCGCGAAGGCGCGAAGTCGGTTGCTGCCGGCGCCAACCCGATGGATCTGAAGCGCGGCGTCGATCTCGCAGTTCAGGCGATTGTTGAAGATCTCAAGACGAACTCGAAGAAGGTCACGAAGGACCAGATCGCCCAGGTCGGCACGATCTCGGCGAACGGCGACGAAGTCGTCGGCAAGAAGATCGCGGAAGCGATGGACAAGGTCGGTTCGGAAGGCGTGATCACGGTCGAGGAATCCAAGACCCTCGATTTCGAACTCGATGTCGTCGAAGGCATGCAGTTCGATCGCGGCTATCTCTCGCCGTACTTCATCACCAACGCCGACAAGATGATCGCGGAACTCGAGAACCCCTACATTCTCATCCACGAGAAGAAGCTTTCGGGTCTGCAGGCGATGCTTCCGGTTCTCGAAGCCGTCGTCCAGTCGGGCAAGCCTCTTCTGATCATCGCTGAAGATGTCGAAGGCGAAGCGCTCGCAACGCTCGTCGTTAACAAGCTGCGCGGTGGCCTCAAGGTTGCTGCCGTCAAGGCTCCGGGCTTCGGCGATCGCCGCAAAGCCATGCTCGAGGACATCGCTGTCCTGACGGGCGGCACGGTGATCTCGGAAGACCTCGGCATCAAGCTCGAGACCGTGACGCTGGCCCAGCTCGGCCGCGCCAAGAAGGTGACGATCGACAAGGAAAACACCACGATCGTCGACGGTTCGGGCAAGAAGTCCGACATCGAAGCACGCGTGAAGCAGATCAAGGCGCAGATCGAGGAAACGTCCTCCGATTACGACCGTGAGAAGCTTCAGGAGCGTCTCGCCAAGCTCGCTGGCGGCGTTGCCGTCATCAAGGTCGGCGGTGCAACCGAAGTCGAAGTGAAGGAACGCAAGGACCGCGTCGACGACGCGCTGCACGCGACCCGCGCAGCCGTTGAAGAAGGCATCGTCCCCGGCGGCGGCGTCGCTCTGCTCCGTGCAGGCAAGGCGCTCGACTCGCTGAAGCCCGAGAACGACGACCAGAAGGTCGGCATCAACATCGTTCGCAAGGCATTGCAGGCTCCGGCTCGTCAGATCGCAGCCAACGCTGGTGAAGACGGCTCCGTCATCGTCGGCAAGATCCTCGAGAACTCGACCTACGCGTACGGCTACAATGCGCAGTCGCACGAGTACGGCGATCTCTACAAGCAGGGCGTCATCGACCCGACTAAGGTCGTGCGTTGCGCGCTGCAGGATGCTGCTTCGGTCTCGGGTCTCTTGATCACGACGGAAGCCATGATCGCCGACGTTCCGAAGAAGGACGCGGGCCACGCACACGGTGCTCCTGGCGGCGGCATGGGCGGCATGGGCGGCATGGACTTCTAAGGAAGTTTTTGCTCGGCGCCTTGCGACTCTCCATCGTCGAGCCGGCCGCAAGGCGCGCCACCAGAAATCAGAAAGCCCCGCATCGCTGCGGGGCTTTTTTTGTTGTATGTTTGGTTGGACGCCGTGCGCGAGTTATTCGACCAAGAGCCGGTTCTGGAGAGGATCGCCTTCCGGCCAGAACGCAACATCCTTTTTCGTATCCAGCGATTTGTCGCCGTCGACATCCTTATAGAGGGTCGCCCACAGCGCCGAGCCCGGTGCAACGCCAGCGTCGACCTTGACGCTCACATTATTGTGGCTGCCCTTGTCCAGCGCGGTGAAGCCAAGAATTTTGTCAGAGCGTTTGCCGTCTTCGTCGGCAAAGACCGCGACATAGCCATTATGAGGCAGATGAACATAGCTGATGGCGATCGCGTCGCCCTTGGGCTTCTGATCAAAGGCGATGAGGGATGCGGGAACCTCTGCGGTGGCCTCCTGGCTCGCCGGCTGATCGGTCATCGCGACTGCTGGGTTGGCCGCGAAAGCGAAGAATGCGGCGGCAGCGGCGGTGAGGACGAATTTGGGATCAGCTGCATAAGTCATGGACGTCTCCAAGTTTAGACTGTTGGCTTAAGAGGCGCATTTGATTGCGCATTTTCCATTTGGGGACGCTGATCAGGACATTACACCGTGGGGTCTGTTCACGGCTGTTCACGTTCCCATCAGCGAAGATGTGATTGCTGCAGTGCAATTCGTGAACACTTAAACCGCGCTTCGTGAAAACCTGAATTGAGATCGAAGCCCCGAACGCCGCGAGGAAGCGCGCGGGCTTCCGGTTTTGCTCGAACATATTCCCGCGGAAATATGCAAACGCGGCTTGTTATTCGTCCTCGCCGCAGGCCTTAATCTGAATCATCTGTGCGCGGACCAATCGCGAGATTTCTCGATGCTCTTTTCCTTCTGGTCGGGTGAAGTGAGCTGGATGGAACGCCTCTGCGTCGCCTCCACGAAAGACATCGGAGAAGAGATTACGGTTTTCACCTACGGGAATCGTGAGAAGCTCTCCGCCCAACTCGGATGCCCGGTTCGCGATGCCGCCTCGATCCTGAGCCCAGCCGACAGGGACGAGGCTCTTCAGTTCGGCGTCGCCCACTTTTCCGATTTCTTTCGGCTTGAAGCTATTGCGCAAGGATGCGGGACCTGGACCGATCTCGACGTCATCTTCATCAAGCCGCTTCCCAAATCCGAATATATTTTCGGTGAGCAGAATGATGAGCGGATCGGAAATTCGGTTCTCCGGCTGCCGCCGGACAGCGAGCTTCTCAATCGCTACCTTGCGTTTTGCAGGAAGCGGCCGATGCATCGTTTGGTGATGCCCTGGATGCCGTGGACAACGAAGTGCAGCCGGATCATGAAGGGGCTTGCGGCTTCGGCGATGGGGGCTCGTCTGCCTGCGCCGAAATACGGACCGGCGGCGTTGACCTACTTCGCGGAGCGTTGCGGGGTCGACCACCTCGCGCTTCCGGCCAAGGTTTTTTATCCGATCCCGATCAGGGGCCCAGCCATTACCCGCGTCTTCGAGCCGGGTTTCATCGAGTCGCTCGTCGTGCCCGAAACGGTAGCCGTCCACCTTTGGCGATCGACGTTCGTCCATTTCAACGGGCTTGACGTGCCGAAGTCAGGATGGCTGGCCGGGCAGGTTGCGCGTTTGCTGGCTCCGCGTGTTTCCGAGGCGGCTGCTGAGCGGCGGTATTCGGTGTGAGTTTGGCTTCCGGCTTCGTTTGGTAGCTGGAGCTGGTTCAGCTGTGCGCGCGAGCGAGCGCAACCCACCCTGATCACTCTCACAATTTATAGCTGTTGACAGTCTGTCGCAGCGGTTCGCGCTGAACAGAATTCCTGTACATTTATTCTTGCGCATTACTGCACAAGCTGAAGACGAGCGTCCGCATGAACAGTCATGCGCAGGCGAAGGGGATGCTTATTCTCAAAACTCCAAGACAAAGGGAAGAATAGATGTCGGCCGATATCCTGTCCAAGCTCAAGACCTTACACGACGATGTTCGAGCGCGCATAGAGGCGTCGCCGGACTTCAGAGCCATGAAAGCCGTCGAACGAGCGATCGGCGAGCTTTCGGAAGTTGTTACCGCACCATCTACTTCGGAGACTGAAGCCGCTGCCGCTGAGCCGGTAGCAGAAGCGGCTCCGGAGCCGACTGCTGAAGTGGCCGTAGAGGCCGTTCCAGAGGCTGTCGAGGCCGCTCCGGCACCGGAAGCTGCGGCAGAGGAAGCGGCTGCAGAGGCTGCTGCTGAGGTTGCCGCGGAGGCTGCGCCGGAAGCTGTGGCTGAAGCGCCGGCCGAGACTGCTGCGGAGGAAGCTCCGGCTGCTGAGGCCGCAGCGGAGGCTCCCGCGGACGTTGCAGAGGCTCCGGCCGAAGCGGCTCCGGAGGAGGTCGCCGTAGAGGCTGCCTCGGAGCCTGAGGCCGTTGCCGAGGCAGCTCCGGCTGCCGAAGAAGCTGCTCCGGCTGAAGACGCCGCTCCAGCCGAAGAAGCACCGGCCGAAGCTGCAACTGCCGAAGCTCCGGCGGCTGAAGCCACCGAGCCAGCGGCTGCGGCTGCCGAGGCCGAGGCTGCTGCTCCTGCCGAAGCGCCAGCCGCTGCGGTCGAAATCCCAGCCGAAGACAAGCCGTTGGTCGCCGCGATCGTCGCGAACGGCGCCGCAACACCAGCTGAAGGAGCCAAGACGAGCGCCTAACAGGATCTTTCGGGGTCACTCTTTTGAACGAAGCCCCGGCCGCGAGAGCCGGGGCTTTTGCGCGGGGATCGGGTCAGGAGGGTCAGGCGCGAGACTTTAGACGCGAGGTTGGGCTGTGGAACTACGCGCGCTTTTGCGAGTCCAAAGTCTGAGAGCAGAGCACGGAGTGCAGTCGAGATCATAAGATTGACCGGACAAGAAACCGGCAAGACTGGGAGGATCAGCCATGATGAATGCGGTTGAAGTTCATGATCATGCCCCCAAGCTCTACGTGTTGAACGGAGGCAAGGCGCTCGCCGACGCGACAGCAATGGCGCGCCGATACGCCCAGAGCGGCGATAAGGGGCTCGCGGAAGATTGGCGCCGCATTCAAGCGGCCCTCAGGGAATTGATCGGACCTAGCGTCAGCTAGTTCTGAGCGGATTGCGGTTTGCGAGAGCAGATGCCGATGCGGGTGATTGCCGAATAGTCGAAGCGGCCCTGGCTGAATGATGCTGTTCTGCCGTGACGGTTCGCCGTTTCGCGGACTGTGCTTTCGAGATCGAGACGCGGCGTGACGCTGAAGCGGGCAAGCCACGCGCGCATGGCACGGCGCGGAAGCGGACGCATCGAGGCCATCGTACCGAAGTCGACGATGTGCAGTTCTCCACGCGGCGCAAGCTGCGTGACGGCGCGGTCGATCACCGCTTCCCAAGGCGGTATCATGGACAATGCGTAGGAAATGAAAATGCGATCGAACTTTCTGACGCCGAAGAGTTCGTTCGGCGAAAATGTCGTCGCGTCGGCCTGCGCGACCGTTATCGCGTCGCCAACGTGGCTCCGATCGATGGCGGCGCGCGCTGTCTTCAGCATCTCTTCGGAAACGTCGAGCCCGTAGAATTGAGTCGCTGGGTAAAGGTGCGCGGCGCGAAGCAGGTTGCGCGCCGTTCCGCAGCCGATCTCGAGCACGGATCCCGGTACGGGCGGATCGAGCTCATCGATCAATTGATCGCGGCCGAGAAGATAATAGCGGCGTGTCAGGTCGTAGATGTAGCGCTGGCGGCGATACATGCCGTCCATTGCGCTTGCTGCAGTCGCGTTCGTGGCTGCGGTCATCGTACCCGTCAGGCGTTTTTGACGTAGAGGTGGAAGCCGCCGTAGATCGCCGAGCGGTCCTTATTGTGGATCTCGGCCGATTTCGCGGCATCGTAGGTCCAGCGGTCCAGGGTCGCGTCCGAGACGCGGCCGGGCAGAATGCTTTCTTCGCCCGCGGTCCGGAAGATGACGCGAGCGCCGGGGCGGGCCGTGCGCGTGATCTCTTGCCAAAGGGCGTTGAGCGCGGCGTCGTCCATCCAGTCCTGGGCGTCGAGCAGCACGTAGCGGTCGAGGCTTTCCGCCGGTTCGTTCGACAGGAAACGGATCATGTTGTCGTGGATGACATTGACCCGGTTGGCGCGCGCCTTGACGGCCATGAAATTCGCCTTGTCCAGGTAGGGCGGGCACGGGCCTTCGCCTTGCGCTGGGTAGCGGCGGCCGAACGCCTGCCAGGCGAAATAGTTGTCTTTCAGATCGAAGCCGGTCGCGAGGCGCTCGGAGCGCTCTCTCAGAACATCGGACATGCGCCGCGAGCCGCCATTGCACAGCGCATCGTATTGCACCGGCGGGATGCCTAAGCCGAAGAGCGAGGCGCGGTTCGAAGTGATCCAGCGCAGCACGGGGTGTTCGAAGGCCGGGGCGATTTCGCGTGCGAAGATTTCGCGCTGCTCTTCGATGGTGCGCGCATCGAGCATGCGCTTCGGATTTGCGCCGAAGATGCGAGCCGCGAGGTGTCCGGTGGCGATGAAGCGTCCGAGCAAGCCGAAATGATAGAAGTTGCGCGCGAACCGCGAGATGCGGCGGCGGCCGGTGAGGTCGCGCCCTTCCCAATAGCCGCGCGTATCCGCGTCGAGGTGCTGGGCGATCAGATCGTTATAGAGGTGGATATTGCGGCGGTCGTTGGCGGCGCCGAAGAAGCGATAGAATGTTGCGTGGTTCGGCAGGTGCTGTGCGGCCGCTACTTTGAGCTTCAGCAACGCGATGTGGGTTTGGTTGAGATCGATCGCGTAAATGCGCGCCGGATTGGCCGTCAGGTAGCTCATGACGTTACAGCCGCCGGAGGCGATCGTGACCAGACGGCTTTGCGGCGTGAGCTCGAGGGCTTCCATATCGGCGCGCGGGTCTTCCCAAATCTGCGGATAGACCATCGAACGGAACGCGAATGTGAAGGTGCGCTCGAGAATGCCAGCAAAGCTCAGAGCGCTGTTCTGATGAACGGCTTCGCTCAGGAGATCAGGGCTCGTCGGTTCGAAAACTTTGGCGGTGACGTTCAAATGAGATCTCCGATTGTTTTTTCTTTCTTTGTTTCGGACGACGCGCTCCGCGCGCCGGCCGTCCGAAACTAGGCCGCTTCGATGAGCCAACGGCCCGAAGGCGCCTGCTTGCCGCGGGCGGCCAGATGTTCTTTCCAGCGAATGATTTCGAATTGGCCGTCGAAGCGCTCTGCGATCGCCGTGCAGCTTTCAACCCAATCGCCGCAGTTCAGATAGTGAATGCCGTCGATCATGCGTTCGTTGGCGTGATGGATGTGGCCGCAGATGAGGCCCTGCGTGTCGCGGCGGCGCGCTTCGCCGGCGAGAGCTTCTTCGAACTCGCCGATGTAATTGACGGCGCTTTTGACCTTGTGCTTCAGGAACGCGGAAAGCGACCAGTGCCCGAGGCCAAGCTGACGGCGCATGAAGTTCAGCGGCACGTTGAGCGCGAGAGCGGCGTCGTACGAGCGGTCGCCGAGGAATGCCAGCCAGCGGGCGTAGCGGACGACGACGTCGAATTCATCGCCGTGCAGAACGAGATAGCGTTTGCCGTTGGCGCCTTCGTGCACGGCATCGCGGCGCAGTTCGACGCCGCCGAAATTCATTCCCGCGTAATCGCGCAAGCCATCGTCGTGATTGCCTGGGATGAAGACGACGCGCGTGCCCTTGCGGGCTTTGCGAAGCAGTTTTTGCAGGACGTCGTTGTGGCTTTGCGGCCAATGGGGACCACGGCGAACTTTCCAGAAATCGACGATGTCGCCAACCAGATAGAGATCCTGGCATTCGACGTTTTTCAGGAAGTCGATGAGGGCTGTCGCTTGCGAGTTACGCATCCCGAGATGGATGTCGGAAATGAAGACGGCCCGATAATTCAATTCCGGGTTCGGTGCGCTCAATGTCAGCCCCCCAGTCACTACGCTTTCCATAAAAGCAGCTAAGCTTTCACGCGAAACGTAGGACGGGATTCATGTAACAGGCGTATGACGAAGGCCTGCGGCTGTGAGGTAAGCCGAGCGGCAAATGCCCGGCTCGCGGATATTTACCAATAATTCCGGATGAAAAAGAGACGTGGACTGAGGCTTTGCTGCAGCCTGGCGGCGAGGCCTTTACGCGAAGCCGCCTGGAAAGTTTTTGTTGGCGTCTGGCGACTCCCCGGAGCCGGTCGCCAGACGTTGCCGCCAAGGGGGCTCGAAATCAAAGCTCCGTACGTTGGGCTATGAGCTCCCATGCAAACAGCAGAGCGGTATCGACGGCGCCGACGATAAGAAACGCCAGCGCGATCGGATATGTCGATGTTTCAGGCAATCCCAGATCAACACCGCGCGTCGAGACGGCGAGTGCTGCGATAAGACTGAGAAGGGCTAGAACGGCGAAGACAACTTGGACGAACTTGCGCGAACGCTCGCGCTCCCGACCTATAGTGTCCATCAGGTCATTTCCTCAACGCAATACAAACAGCAGACCCCGCAACGCCGGAGAACCTATCCGGAGCAAAAGCCCAGGTGAAGTGAAATATTTTGATTTGCTAAGCAAGTGCCTTTGCCGCCAAGTCTTTGAGCACTTTGCGCTGTTGTTCGGCATCAGACGGGAAATCGTTCTCGATCCACCAGCGTTCGAAAGCCTCGAGAACGCGGCCGACGGCGACCCCTTGGCCAACACCGAGCGCCATGACATCGCTTCCGGAAAAGGGCATTTTGGAAGCGTTCCAACGATCCGGCAGTAACGCACGAGCGCGCCAGGTCTGGGAGTTGGGCGAAGCGCCGGACCGAGCCCACGCGAGGCGTGCCGCACGGCGGAAAGTTTCCGGCCCGAGTCTGTAAAGAGCCGCTCGGCCCGCGGATTCCGGTGTGTGCGGATCGATCCCCGGATCGGTCTCAAGGGCTGCTGCAATGCGATGGGCGTCGGCATTCGAGAGCCTGAGCTGGTTGGCGAGAAAGACGTCGTCGCCCGGATGAATGACGGCGAGGGCCGCCAAACGCGTTATCGGATCGGGTGGTTCGCCGAGGGCCGCTTCGATGCCGGCCAGCCGGGCGAAACGATCCGGCTCGATCTGCGTCCGAACTGCCAGTTGCAGAATGCCTGCGTCATACATGACGCCAAGAACGTCCGGTGCGCCGGGTGCTGCGAGAAGCTTCAGCATCTCGGCGCTCACACGCTCGGCGGAGAGGAGGATCAGGCCATCCTTCAATGCCTCCGCCGCGGCGAGGCCGGTCGGATCGATCTGGCCGTTCCCATATTGGGCACTGAAGCGGAAGAAGCGGAGAATGCGAAGGTAGTCCTCGCGTATCCGCGCTTCCGCATCGCCGATGAAGCGGACGCGGCGCTTGCGGATGTCGGCGAGGCCGCCACCAACCGGATCATAAATGTTGCCAGCGAGATCGCAGTAGAGCGCGTTGATCGTGAAGTCGCGGCGGGAGGCGTCTTCCGTCCAATCGTTCGTGAATGCAACGACGGCGTGGCGGCCATCGGTCTCGACATCGCGGCGAAGGGTCGTGACTTCGAACGACTGTCCATCGCTAACAATGGTTATGGTGCCGTGGTCGATGCCGGTCGGGTGGGCGCCAAGACCAGCATCACGTGCGAGACGCATGGTATCTTCGGGGGGCGACGTCGTTGCGATATCGACTTCATGGACTGGCCGATCGAGCAGCGCATTGCGCACGGCGCCACCGACGACGCGGGCTTTGGCGCCGCCAGAGCCAAGTGCGGCGAAGACCTTCGCTAGCTCAGGCGAGTTCAACCAAGGGGCGCTCAAGCGCGGCCATTTCAACGGAGCTTCGGCCATGGATCAGGGCTTTGCCGCCGGCTGCTCTGCCGGTTCGGGAACATGGATGCTATGGCCGGGTTCCAGCTTGCCACCTTCGATCGAGGCCGGCACGTAAACGTCGCGCGGGCTGTTGTGAGACCGCGACGAGAATGCGATGAGCGTTCCGAGCATCAGCGCGGCACCGGCGACGAAAAGCCGGAGCAACGGCGCCCGGCTCACGATCGCCGACAGGCCAGCCCATTCGTCTTCCTTGAACGCGATCCACATGATGTAAACGAGCGTCGGCAACAGGAAGAAGAAAATGTTTTCGATGACGATCCGAGTCATATGCTGAAAAGTCTCCGATAGAGCGTGCGAATTATTCCAGCGGTCGCACCCCAAATATAGTGTTCTTCGTAGGGCATTGCATAGAAACGGCGCTCGATGCCGCCGAAGACCCGACTGTGTATCTGATGATTGGCTTCGTTCATCAAAAAAGCGAATGGAACTTCAAAGACGGAGGCGACTTCCTTTGGATCCGGCGTCAGCTCGAAGCCGGGGCGCACGAGGGCGACCGACGGCGTGATGATGTAGCCCGTGCCAGTGCGGTAAGGCGGCAGGAAGCCGACCGGCTCGATGAAGGCCTGATCCAAGTCGATCTCTTCCCGTGTTTCTCGCAGTGCAGCAGCGAGCGGGCCAGCGTCGAAAGATTCCACCTTTCCGCCCGGAAAGGCGATTTGACCAGCGTGAGATGGCAAATGATCCGTTCTTGCCGTCAAGAGAACTGAAAGCGACTGGCGCGCGACGATGGGCACCAACACCGCGGCGTGCCGCAGGCCCGCGGCGCTGCGGGTGCTTCCCGGATTTAGATCATCGTCGCTCGGAGCTTGCGGTTCGTCGAGAAGTGGCGGGGCCCTGAGGAGGCGAGATCGCGCCAATTCCTCGAATGTCGCCGCGTCGATGCCGGGTGTGTTCATATTGGTCATAATGGGGGCGGAAAGTCGGTTCATTGCTCAACTCTAGCCGAAGTTGAAGGATGATACGATCCGATGGCCGGGCTCCAATGAATCACGGTACCTTCACTTCGTGATTTCATGCGTCTCGAGACCGGCAAAGTGGAGCTTGGCGTGGGTTATCAAAGGTCGGCATTGCCGGTTCGTTCGCTCGTTCGTTGCCTGGGGTTCGCCATGGTTGCGCTCGGGACGATGTTCTTTAGTCAATTGGCGAACGCGCAGGCATCGTCGACGGCCGATTTTCTTGCCTCGCTTTCGGATCGTGAGATCGAGCAGTTTCGCGAGTGGAAGGCCGCTCGGCGAGAATTCGACGCGCAGCTCGACCAGTATTGGGCAGCAGTGGATCAGAAGCGCCAGGGGCGCAAGCGGAAGCGGTCCGGGAAAATTCAGTTCGATACGAGCGATTACGTGATGAGCTTTCCGCCGAAGTACCAGGGGCCATCCCTGTCCGGCGAGCTCTCTGCGAAATACGATCGATTTGTCGTCGCGCAGAAGCAGACCGATCCGACGCAGCCGAAAGAGCTTGCGACCATCCCGGATTACCTCGCCGCGGCGAAGAACGTCTATAATTTCATTCCCGAACGGGTGTCTGAGAAAGAATTCAAGCTTCGCTACGCGCGGGAGGCGGTGGCGCTCGGTCTTTCGAAAGAGCAGGTGGTGCGCGTGTACGCGCTCGAGACTGGTGGCGTCGGCACCTACGATATGCAATCGGGACTTCATCCGAGCAATAAAACCGGCCGGGCGATTTCAAGCGCGCTCGGCTATGCGCAGCTGCTCGATGCGAACTCGGTCAACGAGCTTGCGCGCAGCGGTGCGACCTTCATCGCGCGCATCAACGCGAAGCTGCGCGATCCGCGCAATTCGCCGGAGCGGTCAGCGTTGCTCAAGCGCAAGCTCGCGGTGCTCAAGAAGATGTACGCCAACGTCAAGCATCAGCCATTCGAATGGACTGTGCAGCAGGCTTACGCAAAGACGCGCGAGGGCATGGGCATTCACACGCTTAACATCGACGGCGATATCGGACCGATGCTGCAGGCCATGAAGCTCAAGACGTTGCAAGATACGGCGGCAAAGCAAGGCCGGTTTTCGCTATCGGGCGCTGAACTCGAGCTGATGAACTTGGCCGGGCCGGTGACCGGGCTTGAAATGATGCAATCGCCGGGATCGGAAGCGCCGACGACAAATTTCTTTGCGAGGAGCGCTTACTACGTCAACAAAATGGTGATCGGGTTGACGGGGGCGCAGCTGCAAGCTGAACTCGACCGGCGGATGACGTTTGCCATGACGAAGCCCGGATCGTTGGAGTTCGCGGACGCATTCGACAGCATCTCGTCAACGAGAGGCGCCGAGCGATAGCCCGGCGCCTTGTTATCGTGATCTAGATCTTATCGCGGCTTCAGGCGCCCGCGCTTTCGGGCGTGAGTGCAGGGTAGTCGGCGTAGCCCTTGGCGCCGCCGCCGTAGAACGTGGACGGGTCAGGCGGGTTCAGCGGCGCGTTCAGCTTGAACCGCTCGGGCAAATCCGGATTGGCGATGTACTGTTTGCCGAATCCCACTGCATCGGCCGCGCCGGAATTGATGGCGGCCTCAGCCGATTCCTTGGTGAACTTCTCATTGGCAATGAGCACGCCACCGAACGCCTTCTTGATTGCCGGGTTGAGCGAGTCCGGTGCTTCATGTTCGCGTGTGAAGATGAAAGCGATTTTGCGCTTGCCGACTTCCCTCGCGACGTAGCTGAAGGTTGCAAGGCGATCGCTGTCGCCCATCGTGTGTGAATCGGCGCGCGGCGCGAGATGGAGGCCGACGCGATCCGCGCCCCAGACCTCGATGCACGCGTCGACGACTTCGAGCATCAGACGCGCGCGGTTTTCGATGGGTCCGCCGTAAGCGTCGGTGCGAAGGTTCGTCGAGTCCTGCAGGAACTGGTCTAGGAGATATCCGTTGGCGCCGTGAACTTCGACGCCATCGAAGCCTGCGCGCTTGGCGTTCTCGGCGCCGCGACGGTAGGCGGCGATGACGCCGGGGATTTCGCTCAGCTCGAGCGCTCTCGGCACGACGTAGTCGCGCATGGGGCGCACCAGGCTCACGTGGCCTTTCGCTGCGATGGCGCTTGGGGCGACGGGCAATTCGCCGTCGAGATAGACCGGATCGGAGATGCGGCCGACATGCCAGAGCTGCAGGAGAATGGTGCCGCCAGCGGCGTGAACGGCGTCGGTGATCTTTTTCCAGCCGGCGACCTGCTCATCCGACCAGATGCCCGGCGTGTCGGGATAGCCGACGCCCATTGGGGTAACGGATGTCGCTTCCGAGAGCATCAATCCGGCGGACGCGCGCTGCACATAATATTCGCGCATGAGATCGTTCGGCACGCGTCCCGCGCTGGCGCGACACCGAGTGAGCGGAGCCAGCACGATGCGATTCTTCATCAGGAACGCGCCAGCTTGGAGCGGATCGAATAATGATGCCATTTATGTTTCCTAGGGATTGGCTTCTGAAACTGCTACCGGGCAAGTGCTACCGAGTTAGCAAAGTTGCAAGACAAGAGGCACCGCGTGCGCCAAAATGCTGCTCTGCGCTATTGTTGGAGCCGCTGCGATAACAGCTGCGATGCACGGTCGAAGCGAGTTAGGCGTTCTCTATGTGGACTTCCTCGTCGAGTGCCCGCTTCTCACGTGCTGGCTCCTCACGTGCTGCCTCCTCACGGGTGGCGGAGACTGCTGCCACAAGAGTTGACGGCTCGTAAATTCGTTCGTGAACGCGGCTGCCGTTTGCCTCGCGGATCGTTTGGCCGAAACGCTCGAGCGCGCTGTGGTGGATCGTCTCATTCAACGAAATGAGGCCATTGCCGAGCTTGCTCGTTCTCCAGTTTCTGAGCGCGCGGCGACGCCGATGCGGGATGCCTCCGGCATCCTGTCGCACAAGACGCAGATAGGGGACGCGACGGCTGAAGGCTGAGCGCCACTCGGTGTTGCAGACGTGTTGAACGCCGAGGGGATCAGGGCGGCTCTCGCGTTCCAGCCTCGCGATATCAATCGCGAGGTTCGTCGTTGATTGAATTTTTTCGACCATCCAGAGAAGCGCGACGTCCGATAACTCCGATTCGGGTGAGCCGCCGCCGACATCGGCGTGCGTGCCGGGGAACCACGCCTGCTCAACGCGCTGGTGCGACGGCAGCACGACGTCATCGGGCAGCGTGAACATCGATGGACGAAAGGCGCCGCGTGTTTCATCGATCGAGACAGCGTGGAGCGCGACATCGATCGTGTCATGCCATCGGAGGTCGTGGTGGCTGAACCGGCGTGCGAGCCAAGCCCATGGCCAATTCGGATTTCCAGCATGGCCGACGGTTTCCCACGCACCGATGCAACGTATGCGGACCGGATAGTGACACGCGGCGCTGAGTTCGGCGACGGCATCGAATTTGCGGCGGCGCTCCGATTTCCCGTAGACCCGCCACGCTTCATCGATCGGGAAATCGGCATCTTTTCGGGCTATGCCGAAGAGGGCGATAAAGCTCGCGAGGCTGCGCGCTTCGTAAGCTCCGCGCGCGACGCCGAACAGGTAGATTTCGTCGCCGGGTTCGTAGGTGTTGCGAAGAAACTCATAGCCAGCCTTGATCCGCTCGCTGATTTGAAGGCCGGCTGCAGCCTTCAAGGAAGCCCACCGCTTTTCTTCCGACGGCGCTTTGCCGACAACGAAGCGGACGAGTTGCCATACGCCGCGATCGTCCGTCGGGAGAACAGCGCTGGCGAGCTTCGCAGCGTTGGTTTGCGGCGAAGCTCCGCCCTCGTCATCGTTCCACGTGCCATCCATGGAGCAGACGAGGCGTTTCATTTTGCCTTCCCCCCGGAGGCCGCGCGCCGCTGAACTAACGCAACGGAGCTAGAATTTCCCAGTCAATTAAGGCCACTTTACCACGGGCGGCATGGACGAGAGAATGCTTTCGACATTGCCGCCCGTCTTCAGGCCGAACATCGTACCGCGATCGTAGAGAAGGTTATATTCGACATAGCGGCCGCGGCGAACCAATTGCTCCTCGCGCTGCTCGTCGGTGTAGGCCATCGAATAATTGCCTCTGACGAGCATCGGGTAGACGCTTGCGAAGGAGCGGCCGACATCCTGCGTGAAGGCAAAGGCCGCGTCCCAGCCGCCTTCGGCGTCCGAGGGCGTCAGGTAGTCGTAGAAGATCCCACCGACGCCGCGCATTTCGTTTCGATGCGGCAGAAAGAAATAGTCATCGCACCATTTTTTGAACTTTGCATAGTCGGCAACCGGGTGGGCTGCGCAGGCGCCGTACATCGCGGCGTGAAAGGCGAGCGTGTCGGCGTCGGATTGCGTGCGGCGTTTTTCGAGAACAGGCGTCAGATCGGCGCCACCGCCGAACCACCATTTCGAGGTCGCGATCATGCGCGTGTTCATATGAACCGCCGGCACGTTCGGGTTGCGCGGATGGGCGATCAACGAAATTCCCGACGCCCAGAATTCGGGGCTCTCGTCGGCTCCCGGAATTTGCTTGCGGAACTCAGGCGCGAATTCACCGTACACCGTCGATGTGTGAACGCCGACTTTTTCGAACACGCGGCCGTGCATCATGCTCATGACGCCGCCGCCGCCTTCAGCGCCTCTGTGGTCGTTGCGCGACCAAGGCGTGCGCGTGAACGTGCCCGGTGCTTCGCTCCCATGCGGAGCCGTATCCGGGAGGCTGGATTCGAGT
The DNA here is from genome assembly GCF_902712875.1 of Hyphomicrobium sp. ghe19. Lineage (NCBI taxonomy): Bacteria > Pseudomonadati > Pseudomonadota > Alphaproteobacteria > Hyphomicrobiales > Hyphomicrobiaceae > Hyphomicrobium > Hyphomicrobium sp. ghe19. Next base: position 801,437 of record NZ_LR743509.1, read on the forward strand.
TTCTCATACGCGCCACAAATATCGTCGCGCAGCTTTTCGAACCATGCGCGAGCGGCTGCTTGCTTTTGCCCCAGGGGCGTATCGGATGCGTTCATCTAGAATTGGGTACCGTGTCTTGTTTTTGACGGAAACGATCCTTAGCCCTAACAGGCACCCACGATCAACATCCGGTCGCTATCGCCCGTCGGAACACCCGACCCGCGGTCATGCGCCGCTTTTTTGCTTGCGATAGACACATGCTCAGCCGCCTCATGACTTGGGGGGAGACCCGCATCAAGCCGTTCGACGAGCGCTCCATCGAGCGGCCGCCGGACAGTCTGTGGGCATTCTACTGGTTCTTCATCAAGCCTCTTTGGCCTTTTTTCGTGCTTTTGCTGATTGCGGGCTGCCTTGGCTCGACGATCGAAGTGGCGCTGATGGGCTTCGTCGGCACGATCGTCGACAAGATGCGCACCGAAACCGATCCAGCGAACTTCGTTTCGACGCACGCGACGATGCTGACCTTGATGGCCTTCGTTGCGCTCATTTTGAGGCCGGTCGTGTCGGCTGCGCACGATTTCATAAAAAATCAGATGCTTTCAGCCGGTTGCACGTCACGCATTCGCTGGCAGACGCACCGCTACGTATTGCGCCAGAGCCTCGGCTTCTTTCAGAACGATTTTGCGGGTCGCGTCGCCAACAAGATCATGCAGACGGGAACGTCGCTGCGTGAAAGTGTGGTGCAGCTCATCGATGCCCTTTGGTACGCGAGTGTGCAGTTCGTCGGATCGGCCCTGCTTTTTGCGGCGTCGGATTGGCGGCTGACGATCCCGCTCATCATCTGGCTCGTCGCTTACATCGTTGCGCTGCGTTACTTCGTGCCGCGCATCAAGCAACGCTCGACGGAAGCATCCGAAGCACGCTCGATGCTCGTCGGCCGCATCGTCGACAGCTACACGAACATCATGACCGTGAAGCTTTTCGCCCACGCGGAGCGCGAGGATACCTACGCGCGCGAGGCGCTGACGGAGCAGATGCAGAAGTGGCAGGCTTCGCTGCGGCTCATCACGGCCATGGAGATCGTGCTCTATATTCTGAACGGCATACTGCTTGTCGCGACGACCGGAACGGCGATCTGGCTGTGGACGCTGCAGTACGTCTCCGTCGGCGATATCGCCGTCGTCAGCGGTCTCGTCATTCGCATCGTGACGATGTCGGGATGGGTGATGTGGACAATTGCGGATGTGTTTGAAAACATCGGCGTCGTTCACGAGGGCATGGAGACGATCTCGCGGCCGAACCTTTTGGTCGACAGGCCGGACGCTGAGACGCTTACGGTGCCGCGCGGAGAGATCCGCTTCGATCACATTCATTTCCATTACGGTGCGGGCCGCGCGGCTTCGGACGAAGCGCCGCCGCGTGTGATTGAATCGCTCTCACTGACCGTACGTCCGGGTGAGAAAGTGGGTCTGGTCGGCCGCTCGGGCGCCGGCAAGTCGACGCTCGTCAATCTGCTGCTGCGCTTCTACGACCTCGAAGGCGGCCGCATTCTGATCGACGGGAAAGATATCGCGGACGTGACGCAGGACAGCCTGCGTGCCGAGATCGGATTGGTGACGCAGGATACGTCGCTGCTCCATCGTTCGGTCCGGGACAACATTCTCTACGGCCGCTTGGATGCGAGCGAAGCGGACGTCATCGCGGCGGCGCGACGAGCCGAGGCGCACGAGTTCATTCTCGGGCTCGAGGACCTGAAAGGCCGTCGCGGATACGATGCCCATGTCGGCGAACGGGGCGTGAAGCTTTCGGGCGGCCAACGGCAGCGCATAGCAATCGCCCGCGTTTTGCTGAAGAATGCGCCCATTCTCGTTCTCGACGAGGCGACGAGTGCGCTCGATTCCGAGGTCGAATCCGAAATCCAGTCGAGCTTCGAAACGCTGATGCGCGGCAAGACGGTGATCGCCATCGCGCACCGGCTGTCGACGATTGCGGCCATGGATCGGCTCGTCGTGATGGATGAGGGGCGGATCGTCGAAGAGGGTTCGCACGCCGATCTCTTGAAGCGTGGCGGGATTTACGCGCAACTCTGGAGTCGCCAGTCCGGCGGGTTCCTGGCGCGAGAGGCGGCCGAATAGGCGGCCTATCGCACTATCGCTTGGTCTGGAGATGTTTCGCGAGCGACGGCGATTTGCTCGTGACGAAGGCTGAAAGCTCGGCTGCTGCGTGGCGAAGATTGAAGAAGCGCGGCACCTCGGCTTTGTAATCGAGGTAGCTCACGCCGTAGCGCGTCTCGAGCCAGGGTTCTTCCGCCCTCGCCATCATCGCGTAGACGAGGACGAGCGAAGCGGCGAGCAGGGTCGCGTCCCAAGCCGCGGCTGCGATCCCGAGCGTCGCGAAGGCGGCGATGGCGGTGGCATACTGCGGGTTGCGGGTCCACCGGTAGACGCCGTCAGTCGCCAAGCCACTTGCCTGGCAGTAGGTCGCCTTCCGGCCGAGCGACCACAGCGCATAGGCATACGCCAGACCTGAGATCAGCGAGACGGCCGCGCATGCGATCCGAAGCGGGAGGGCGTCGCCGCCAAGCGTCGTCAGGAACCGCTCGATCCCAAGGATCAGCACAACGACGTTCAACGTGCGGAAAAGAGTCCAGAAGCCGAAGCTTTTGAGGGAGCCGACGGGCGGCGCCGGCCATATCCGCCACTCGCCGTTCAATTGGCCGATGACGAGGCCCGCGAGCAACAACAGCGCCGATGCGGCGCCGGCGATTTCAAGAATCTGTTCGATCGACATCGGGCGCTTGCTGATCGCATAGGTGATGCGAACGGCATGCCGCAGTCACGTGTCACGCGTACGACAGCGACGAGGTCAGGGGCGAGGATAACCGCCGGTCTGGCGGAGCGCTTCGCCGAGAACGATGGCGGCGGCAACGGCGACGTTCAGCGATCTCAGCCCCGGGCGCATCGGGATCGTAATGCGTGCGTCGACCCGGTCGTGAACGGCGTCGGGCACGCCGGCGCTCTCGCGGCCGAGCATCAACGTATCGTCCGGCGCGAAGCTGAAGTCGCAGTGGGGTGTCGCCGCTTTCGTCGTCAGGAGGACGAGGCGACCCGGGGAGGTTGTGGCGGCGGCCCGCTGCTCCATGAAGGTTTCGTAACCCGCGTGCCGGGTCAATTCGACGTGGGGCAGATAATCGAGGGCGGCGCGTTTGAGCGCACGGTCGCTCATGTCGAAGCCGGCCGGTCCGATGACGTCGACGGGGACGCCGAAACAGGCACAGAGGCGCAGAATGGTCCCCGTGTTTTGTGCAATATCTGGCTGGTAAAGAGCGAGTCTCATGGTCGGCGCGACCTGCGATTGCAGCCTCTCGGATGTCCAGTCGGAAATATGTGCCAAATTGCCTCTCGCATTTTGTCGCGTTCATATTGATAGCGAGGTCAAACGCTGGCAGAACCATCGTCAGGGAAGTGAACGTACAAACTAGAGCACTAAAAACAGGCAAAGACGGCGGGGCCATCTCGCGCGATCGAAAGCCATCACAGCGTCTCTGGTTTCCAATGCGAGAGGCATCCGTGACTACTGAAGCACAAGAACCGAACCGCCGGGATTTTCTGGTGGTGGCCGGCAACGCGTTCGTTGCCGTCGGCGCGGCGTCGCTACTTTGGCCCTTCATTCAACAGATGAATCCCGACGCGTCCACCATGGCGCTCTCGTCGGTCGAGGTCGATCTGTCGCCGGTCAAGGAAGGTCAGGCCATCACCGCGATGTGGCGCGGCAAGCCGATCTTTATCCGCAACCGTACGAAATCCGAAGTCGAGGCGGCGGAGAACGTCGACGTCAAGACGCTGCCGGACGACAACGCGCGTAACGAAAACTTGCCAGGCGACGAGCCTGGGACCGACGCCAATCGCACCATCAAGGGCCATGAGAACTGGATCGTGCTCATCGGTATCTGCACGCATCTCGGGTGCATTCCGAAGGGCCAGGCCATGGGCGACGAGCGCGGCGAGTACGGCGGTTGGTTCTGCCCCTGCCACGGCTCCGTATACGATACCTCCGGACGCATTCGAAAAGGTCCGGCACCGCGAAATCTCGAGGTGCCGACCTATGCGTTCACGACTGATACAAAAATAAAGATCGGTTGAGGGGGAAACGGACATGGGAGGTCACACTTCGAATTACGTGCCGACGTCGCGCTGGGGAAAATGGCTTGATGAGCGGTTGCCCATCGCCCGGCTGATGCAAAGCTCGTTCGTCGATTATCCGACACCGCGCAATTTGAACTATCTCTGGACGTTCGGCGGGATCCTCACGGTTTGCCTTTTGGCGCAGATCGTAACTGGCGTCGTTCTCGCGATGCATTACCAGCCGAGCGATGCCGGGGCGTTCAACTCCATCGAGCACATACGGCGCGACGTGAACTACGGCTGGATGCTGCGCAACCTGCACTCCGTCGGCGCGTCGATGTTCTTTCTCGCCGTCTACATCCATATCTTCCGCGGGTTCTACTACGGCTCATACAAGGCGCCGCGCGAGGTTCTTTGGATCCTGGGTGTCATCATCATGCTGTTGATGATGGCAACGGCGTTCATGGGCTACACGCTTCCGTGGGGCCAGATGAGCTTCTGGGGCGTGACGGTCATCACCAATCTCTTTTCCGCGCTCGATACGATCTACAACGGGTTGGGAACGGCGATCGTCGAATGGCTGTGGGGCGGATACGCGGTTTCGGGCGTAACGCTCAATCGCTTCTTCGCGCTGCATTACCTTCTGCCGTTCGTGTTGACCGGCGTCGTCGGCCTCCATATCTGGGCGCTGCACGTCGTTGGTCAAAACAATCCGACCGGGCTCGACATCAAGCAGCCGTCCGATACCGTGCCGATGCATCCTTATGCGACGGCGAAGGACTCGGTCGGGCTCTTCGCGTTCCTCATTCTTTTCGCGTGGTTCGCGTTCTTCGTGCCGGACTACCTCGGGCATGCGGATAACTACGTCGAAGCCAATCCGCTGGTGACGCCGCCGCATATCGTGCCTGAATGGTATTTCCTGCCGTTCTACGCGATCCTCCGGGCCTTCACGAGCTCGTTCCTCGGAATTCCGCTTGGGCAATATGCGAAGCTTTGCGGCGTGGTGGCGATGTTCTCCGCGGTGATCCTCATCGCGTTCGCTCCGTGGCTCGATACGTCCCGGGTGCGTTCGACGAAGTACCGGCCGATCTTCAAATGGTTCTTCTGGTTCTTCCTCTTCACCTGCGTGGCGCTGGGCTATCTCGGTTCCAAGCCGGCCGAGGGGATTTACGTCATCGCGTCGCAGGTCTTCACGCTCTGCTACTTCCTGTTCTTCCTCGCGGTGATGCCGATCGTGGGCCTCATCGAAACGCCAAGCCGGTTGCCACGTTCGATCACCGACGATGTCTTGAGCAAGGGCAGGACCGGGTTGCCAACGGGAGCGACTGCTGCTCCTGAATCGCGCTGAGGGGGAGAGAAAACATGAAAAAGCATCTTTCTCTCACTCTGCTCTCCATGGTTGCGGCAACCGTTGCCATGGGTAGCCTGTCGGCCGAAGAAGCTGCTCATCAGGAGATCGAGCGGCAGAAATGGTCGTTCAGCGGTTTCACCGGTCAGTTCGACAAGGCGCAGCTTCAGCGCGGCTTCCAGGTCTACAAGGAAGTCTGCTCGGCGTGCCACGGCTTGAAGCGGGTGGCGTTCCGCAACCTGGTGCAGCCGGGCGGTCCGGAATTTCCCGAGGATGCGGTGAAGGAACTTGCCGCTTCTTGGCCGAACCAGATCACCGACGGTCCGAACGACGAAGGCAAGATGTTCGAGCGGCCGCCGTTGCTGTCCGATCCGATCCGCGGGCCCTATCACAACGACAACGAAGCGCGGGCGTCTCAGAACGGCGCGTTGCCGCCCGATCTCTCGCTCATCGCGAGGGCTCGCGACAGCCATCGTGAAGCGAGCTGGTACATCCATCCGTTCCTGATGCTCGGCGACATCGTCAATGCGTATCAGGAAGGCGGCGCGAACTATATCTACGCGCTGATGACCGACTATGCGGATCCGCCGGCTGACTTCAAGCTGACGGACGGAAAGTTCTACAACAAGGCATTTCCGGGCCATCAGATCAGCATGCCGCCGCCGCTGTCGGATGGAGTCGTCGCTTACCAGGACGGCACTCCGTCGACGGTCGACCATTATGCCCATGACGTTGTCGCATTTCTGTCATGGGCGGCCGATCCGTCGCTCGATCAGCGCAAGCGCATCGGATGGCAGGTCATCCTGTATCTGATCGTCACGACGGGGCTGCTCTATCTCGGCAAGAAGCGGATCTGGAAGAACATCAAGCACTGACCGCTTTTATGTGACCGGTTCCGGTCATCGGCCTCCCCGCCGATTTGCAAACTGATAAAAAGCCTCGCTCGCGAGGCTTTTTTCCGTTTATTTGTCGGCGTGATCGGGGACAGGGGAGCGAACGGGCATGACGACTTCGGTTCTGGGCATTGTCGGCGGTAGCGGTTTTTATCATCTGCCGGGCCTCGCGAACCCCGAATGGAAAACCATCGAAAGCCCCTGGGGGGCGCCTTCGGATGAGGTTCTCTTTGCGGACATCGACGGGCTTCCCATCCGCTTTCTGCCGCGCCACGGGCGCGGTCATAAATTATCGCCGGGGGGCATCAATTACCGGGCGAACATCGATGCCCTGAAGCGGGCGGGCGTGACCGATCTCGTTTCCGTTTCGGCGTGCGGTTCACTCAAGAAGAAATACAAGCCGGGCGACTTCGTACTTCCCGATCAGTTCATCGACCGGACGTTCGCGCGCGAAAAATCATTCTTCGGCAATGGCTGCGTCGCGCACGTCGCGATGGGCGATCCGATCAGCCCGCTCTTGTTCAAGGCGCTCGAAAAGGCGGCGAAGACGGAAGAGATCGATGTGCATCGGGGCGGCACCTATCTCGCGATGGAAGGCCCGCAGTTCTCGACGCGCGCCGAGAGCAATCTCTACCGCTCCTGGGACTGCGACGTCATCGGCATGACCAACATGCCGGAAGCCAAACTCGCTCGCGAAGCCGAGATTTGTTACGCGAGCGTTGCGATGGTCACCGATTACGACTGCTGGCACGATGATCACGGCGACGTCGATGTGGCCGCAATCCTCGAAGTGATGAAGGACAATACGGAAAAGGCGCAGAGGCTCGTTGCACGGCTGGCGCGCGATTTTCCGCGCGACCACCCGGCTTGCCCGATCGGCTCGGACCGGTCGCTTGAGGTTGCGATCATCACGCCGCCGGAGGCTCGCGATCCGGAGCTGTTGAAGAAGCTCGACGCGATCGCGGGACGCGTTCTTTTCTGAGGCTATCTTCGCTCAATTCGGGAAGCTGATCAGGATCTTCATCTTGATCAGGGCCGGGAAGAGCGTTTCCAATGCTGCGCCCATTGCCCACAGGATGGCTCCGAGCAGGATCAACGCCGGGATGCTTGCGATCACCGCCTTAAGAAAAAAGGCGACGAGATCGACGAACGGGACGTCAAAGCGGCGGACTGACGCCGAAACGAGTTGCTCGTCGTCGGCTGCGTCGAGTTCGCCCGAGGCATAGGTGTCCGGCCGAGGGCGCGCGCGGCGGTCCGCAGCTCCCATCGGCAACGTCGGCGCGGCGGCGCGCTCCTGCTCTGCGCGTTCGCGCGCCTCGCGGGCGCGAGCTTCCTTTTCGCGGCGGAACGTGCGGGGCAGGTCTTCCTGGTCATCCAAAATGGGGTCGAACTCTGGGCTGGCCGTTGCGGAGGGGCTTTGGGCTGCCATCACGAAGTCCTTCAAGCAAGTGTCATAAGCTCGTGCCGAATCATTCAGCAGAGCTTCGTTGCTCTAAAGCTACCTAGACGCCAGAGATATTGCTATTTTGCGCCGTCAATTTGGCGGGAGTGAGCCACGTGAAGAACTTCGACGGCCTTGAAGAACTTATTCGAACGATCCCCGATTATCCGAAGCCCGGCATCATGTTCCGGGACATCACCACGCTGCTCGCCGATCCCATCGGGCTCAAGAAGGCCATCAAGGGCATGGCGAAGCCGTTCGAGGATGGCAAAGTCGACGCGGTGGCCGGCATCGAAGCGCGAGGGTTTATTCTGGGCGGCGCCATCGCCGATCGTCTCGAATGCGGGTTCATTCCGATCCGCAAGAAGGGCAAGCTGCCATGGAAGACGATCGGGCAGGAGTATACGCTCGAGTACGGCGTCGACGTGATCGAGATTCATGAGGACGCCGTCGAACCGGGTTCGCGCGTGCTCATCGTCGACGATCTGATTGCGACGGGGGGAACGGCGGAGGCCGCTGTAAAGCTCATTCGGCGTTCGGGCGGAAATGTCGTCGGCGCGACATTCATCGTCGACCTTCCCGATCTCGGCGGTATGAAGCGGCTCGAAACCCTTGGCATTCCCCACCACGCGCTCGTCGCGTTCGGCGGACACTAGGTCGCGACGTTGGACCTGCCAAAGGAACATATGGCCGATGCGCTCGATGGCATCGCCCGTTGGCGGGCGGATCCCGAGGCAGCGCAGGACTGTCCGGTGTGCGGAGCACCGGGCGTCGAGATCATCGACCGCTCGGCGCGCCCATACTCGGAATGGTACGTGCTAAAGTGTGCAGCGTGCGGACTCGACGCTTCGCTTCACATTCCGCTATCAGGTCCTGCTACATATTGAGCATGTCGAACGACGCGCCCGAGATTGTTCTCTTGCCGGGTCTTGATGGAACGGGAGACCTGTTCGATCGGGTTGCTCCGCACCTTGCCCGGGAGTTCAAGGTCAATGTCGTCCGCTATCCGCAGGACCCGACGCTCGGGTATGCGGGGTATGTAGAGTTCGTCCGCCATGAGATCGGCAGCAGGCCCGTCTATGTGCTGGGCGAATCCTTCTCGGGGCCGGTTGCGGTTCTGGTTGCGTCGCAGCTTCGGGATCAGGTGCGGGGGATCGTGCTCGCCGCTACATTCATCAAAAACCCCTGGCCGCAGTGGTTCATGCGGAGGGCCGCACGCGTCGATCCTCGCGCGACGCCTCGCAACATTCGCGATGCCATGCTCATGGGACCCTTCAGCGATCAGGAGCTTCGCGATAAGGTCGAGCACATCGTTCGCGCGTTGTCGCGTCCGGTGCGGGCAGCCCGGCTTCGGGCGGCGGCAGAGGTGGATGTCAGACAGGACTTCATGCGGCTCCAGTGTCCGGTCCTCGCGCTGCACGGGCGTTCCGATTGGGTCGTGCGGAAAGCCCCCATGCAGAGGGCTATCGGCGAAAAGGGGAGGGCGCGCATGATCGTCTTCCCGGCTGCGCATATGCTACTCCAGACGCGGCCAGCGGAAACCGCGACCGAAATCATCGAATTCACGCGATCGTCTGCGGAGGAAAATTATGAAGCTTGATGGGGTCTCGTCACGCACGATCTGGCTCGAACGCGACGGCTGGTCGGTCGGCATTATCGACCAGACGGTGCTGCCGCATAGGCTCGTGCGATTGACGCTCAAGACCGTCGAGGACGCGGCGCACGCTATCAAATCGATGCAGGTTCGCGGTGCGCCGTTGATCGGCGTGACGGCTGCCTACGGTGTGGCGCTGGCGATGCGCGCCGACGCTTCGGATGCGGGCCTCGATCATGCGGTCAAGTTTCTCGGCGAACAACGTCCGACGGCCGTCAATCTGCGCTGGGCGCTCGAGGATCTTCGCGCGACGCTTGCACCGCTTCCGGCCGATGCGCGAGCGGCTGCCGCCTACGACCGTGCCGCGAAACTGGCGGAAGACGATGTCGAGACGTGCCACCAGATCGGGGTCAACGGCCTTCGTCTCATTGCAGACATCGCCGCGAAGAAAGGCGGCCGGCCGGTCAACATTCTCACGCACTGCAACGCCGGCTGGCTGGCGTGTGTCGACTGGGGAACGGCGACATCGCCGATCTATCAGGCGCATGATGCGGGCATAAATGTTCACGTGTGGGTCGACGAAACACGGCCGCGCAATCAGGGTGCAGCCTTGACGGCGTTCGAGCTTCTTCAGCACGGCGTTCCCCACAGCCTCATTGCCGACAATGCGGGCGGCCACTTCATGCAGCGCGGCGATGTCGATCTCGTCATCGTCGGGACGGATCGCGTGACGGCGAACGGCGATGTCGCGAACAAGATCGGCACGTATCTCAAGGCGCTGGCGGCGAAAGATACCGATGTTCCATTCTATGTCGCTCTTCCCTATTCCACGATCGATTGGCGTACGGACAGGGGCGCAGACATTCCCATTGAAGAGCGGAGCGACGACGAGGTGCTCTGCGTGCAGGGCAAGCTTGCCAATGGCGACGTCGGGTCGGTTCTGATCGCGGCGGAGGGAACGCAGGCGCGCAATCCCGCCTTCGACGTGACGCCTGCGAAGCTTGTCACCGGTTTCATAACGGAGCGTGGCATTTGCCCGGCCTCGCGAGAGGGGCTCAAATCGCTTTATCCCGAAAAGACGAGCGCGGCAGCGTGATGGGCGAGAAGCGCGAAAACGAAAAAGCATTGCGGAAAGAGATTATCGCGACGGCTCGCTCGATGAGCCGCTCGGGTCTCACGCCCGGCCGATCCGGCAACGTTTCTTGCCGTTTCAAGGGTGGCATGCTGATCACGCCATCCGGGAAACGCTACGAGGAGACGGAGCCGGAAGACGTCGTCTTCGTCGCGGCAGATGGGAGCGTTCCCAAAGGGCAATCGAAGCCCTCGACCGAATGGCATTTTCATCTCGCTGCCTACGGAGCACGTCCGGATCGGAACGCCGTCGTTCATACGCACTCGACGCACGCGACTGTGTTGGCATGCGCGCATAAACCAATTCCGGCGTTCCATTACATGGTGGCTGTCGGAGGTGGAAAAGACATTCCGTGCGTGCCATACGCGACGTTCGGTACGGAAGAACTTGCGCGGCATGTCGTTGCAGGGCTGAAGGAGCGAGACGCCTGCCTTATGGCAAATCACGGCCAAATCGCGCTCGGCAAATCGCTTGGTTACGCGCTCGAACTTGCCATTGAAGTGGAAGTCTTGGCAGAGCACTATTACAAGGTACTAAGCATCGGTGAGAGCCACCTGCTCGATGACGCCGAAATGCGCAGAATAGTCGATAAATTCAAGGGATATGGCCAAAATGCCGATCCAGATCAGACCGACGGTTCAATTTAAAGAACCGGCTTGAGTTCGACTTCGCGATAAGATTGCCTTATAAGTTTTTCCTACAAAAACGATTGGTCTCTTAAGTTTTTCTGATCTAGGTCCCTTTCGGTATTTCCAGAAGGACTGTCCATATGACTGATAAAAAACTCACAACCACTGGCGGCGCCCCCATCGCCGACAATCAGAATTCGATCTCGGCGGGGCCGCGCGGCCCTCTGCTTATGCAAGACTACCAGCTCATCGAGAAACTCGCTCACCAGAACCGTGAGCGCATTCCTGAGCGTACAGTTCATGCGAAGGGCTGGGGTGCTTACGGCACGCTGACGATCACAGGCGATATTTCGAAATACACCAAGGCGAAGGTACTGCAACCGGGCGCCAAGACCGAGATGCTCGCGCGCTTTTCGACTGTCGCCGGCGAACTCGGCGCGGCCGACGCCGAGCGCGACGTGCGCGGCTTCGCACTCAAGTTCTATACGCCGGAAGGCAACTGGGACCTCGTCGGCAACAACACGCCGGTGTTCTTCGTTCGCGATCCTTACAAGTTTCCGGACTTCATCCACACCCAGAAGCGGCATCCGAAGACCAACATGCGTTCGCCGACGGCGATGTGGGATTTCTGGTCGCTTTCGCCGGAAAGCCTTCATCAGGTGACGATCCTGATGTCCGATCGCGGCCTGCCGGTTTCGGTTCGCCACATGAACGGTTACGGCTCGCATACGTTCTCGCTGATCAACGCGAAGAACGAGCGGTTCTGGGTGAAATTCCACTTCAAGACCGTGCAGGGCCACAAGCACTGGACGAACGGCGAGGCGACCGAAATCGTCGGCCGCACGCGCGAGTCGACGCAAGAGGATCTATTCACGGCGATCGAACGCGGCGATTTCCCGAAGTGGAAAATGCAGGTTCAGATCATGCCGGAAGCGGACGCCGGCAAGCATTGGTACAATCCTTTCGATCTCACGAAGGTTTGGCCGCATGCGGACTACCCGCCGATCGACATCGGCATTCTCGAGCTCAATCGCAACCCTGAGAACTATTTCAACGAGATCGAGCAGGCCGCGTTCTCGCCTTCCAACGTCGTGCCGGGCATCAGCTTCTCGCCCGACAAGATGTTGCAGGCGCGGATCTTCTCGTATGCAGACGCGCACCGCTATCGCCTTGGAACGCATTACGAACATCTGCCGGTGAACGCCGCGAAGTGCCCCGTGCACACCTATCACAAGGACGGCCCGATGCGGTTCTTCCCGCAGGAGACCGGCAGCACGGACGCCTATTACGAGCCGAACTCGTTCCACGGCGCCGTCGAAGACAAGTCGGCTGCCGAGCCGCCGCTCGCGATTTCGGGTGACGCCGAGCGCTACAATCATCGCGATGGCAACGACGATTACCGTCAGGTGACGGCGCTGTTCAATCTGTTCAACAAAGAGCAGAAGGCGCGGCTCTTCTCCAACGTCGCGGAAGCGATGTGGGGCATTCCGGATTTCATCACCGAGCGTCAGCTCGCGCACTTCAAGAAGGTGCATCCGGACTATGAGGCAGGCGTGCGGACAGCGCTCGAGCACATGACGCGCGCGAAGGCTTCGGAAGCCGCACAGCAGCAGAAGATGCCGAGAGGCGCGGAAGCCGCCGAATAGGCTGCGAACGTCCTATCCTCGATACTGAAAAAGGCTCCGCTCGCGCGGGGCCTTTTTTGATTCAGCGGTTTCAGATGATGCGTCGTTGCAACTTCTGAAGTGTTGCAGCGTTGCCATTGCAGCGCTCAACGTAATGAGGAGGAGCGGAAGATGCCGCGTGGAGACAAATCAAGCTACTCAAGCAAGCAGAAGCGCCAAGCCGAACACATCGAAGAAGGCTACGAGAAGCGAGGTGTCCGAAAGACCGAAGCCGAGCGGCGCGCGTGGGCTACGGTTAACAAAGAGACCGGAGGCGGTAAGAAGAGCGGCTCCGGTCGTGGTAAGACGGTGAGCACCGCTTCGTCGCGGCGCGGCGGCCGGATCGGCGGCAAAGCCACGGCGGCTCGCCGAAAAGCATCGGCGTCGCGTACGGCCGCTGTTCGAAGAACTTCGGCTTCGCGTACGGCTGCCGCGCGGAAAGCGTCGGCATCGGTCCGGAAATCGCCGGTTTCGCGTACGGTTACAGCCCGGAAAACTTCGACGTCGCGACCGTCTGCAGCCCGGAAAACTTCGACTTCGCGTTCGGCTGCTGCCCGCAAGGCTACGGCTACGCGTTCGGCCGCTGCCCGGAAAGCCACGGCGTCGCGCCGGGCCGCTGCACGGAAAGCTTCGGCTTCTCGTCCGGCCGTTGCCCGTAAAGCGTCGCATTCGCGTTCGACTGCGGCCCGGAAAGCTTCGGCGAGAAAGGCCGCTGCCACGAGAAAGCGGCGGGCTTAGCTTACAGATTTCGCCCTGTCCTATTCGGCGGGCTGGCGGAAGTACGGTTCGACTTTGCCTTTGAGCTTCAGCGTCATGGGCCGTCCGGCGCGGTCCTTGGCGTTGCCGGCCGCGACGCGAATCCAGCCTTCGCTGACGCAATACTCCTCGACGTTCGTTTTCTCGACGCCGTTGAAACGGATACCGATTTCGCGTTTCAGGATGTCTTCGTCGAAGAAGGGACTTTTCGGGTCGTTGCTGAGCCGGTCGGGAAGCTCGGTTGACATTGCTGTTGGTCCCTAGTTCGCAAATCGGAAGTGCATGACGTCGCCGTCCTGGACGACGTACTCTTTGCCTTCGAGACGCATTTTGCCAGCTTCCTTGGCGCCCGTTTCACCGTTGCCGGCGACGTAGTCGGCGTAGGCGATGGTTTCGGCGCGGATGAAGCCCTTCTCGAAGTCGGTATGAATGACGCCGGCTGCCTGCGGGCCTTTGGTGCCACGCGTGATCGTCCAGGCGCGCGCTTCCTTCGGTCCGACCGTGAAGTACGTCACGAGATCGAGCAGACTGTAGCCTGCGCGGATGAGACGGTTCAGGCCAGCTTCCTCAAGGCCCATTTCGGCGAGGAATGCGTTGCGATCCTCGGGGGCGAGGCCGGAAAATTCGCTTTCGATCTTGGCTGAAATGACGACGACGGCCGCGCCTTCGGCTTTTGCGCGCTCTTCGACTTGTTTCGAATAGGCGTTGCCGTTTGCTGCGGCGCTTTCTTCGACGTTACAGACGTAGACGATCGGCTTCGACGTCAGCAGTTGCAACGCGCGGAACGCCGGCATTTCTTCCGGCGTCATCTTGGCGAGACGTGCGGGCTTGCCTTCACGGAGAAGCAGCAGCGGCTTCTCCATCACGGCGTATTGCGCCTTGGCGTCCTTGTCGCCCGTCTTCGCCTTTTTTTCGATCTGCGAGATGCGCTTCTCGAGGCTTTCGAGATCGGCGAGCATCAGTTCCGTTTCGACGACGTCGGCGTCGGCGAGCGGATCGATGCGGTTCTCGACGTGGGTGACGTCCTCATCGACGAAGCAGCGCAGCACGTAGGCGACAGCGTCGACTTCGCGAATGTGCGAGAGGAATTTGTTGCCGAGACCTTCGCCCTTGGAGGCGCCGCGCACGAGGCCCGCGATATCGACGAATGTCAGCCGCGTCGGAATGATTTCCTTGCTGCCTGCAATCTTCGCCAGCGTTTCGAGACGGTCGTCCGGAACGGCGACCTCGCCGACGTTGGGTTCGATCGTGCAGAAGGGATAGTTGGCCGCCTCCGCCTGCGCGGTTTGCGTCAGCGCGTTGAAGAGGGTCGACTTGCCGACGTTCGGCAGGCCGACGATGCCGCATTTGAAGCCCATGGCAGGGAGATGTCCGGTTGAGTTGCTGCCCTGGGGGTTAAGCGAGCGGCGGCCTAATGTGAAGCCTTTTAGGCTCCTTCTGCGGCCCTATGGCTCACCGCGTGAATTTCGCAAATGCAAACGCCGAATAGCGCGAGGGGGCGGGAAGGTTCGACTTGAAGGACATCGCGTCCGCGAGCGCTTCCGAAATGTGCGTCCCGTCGTCGGCATTGCGCACGGCGATAACGATGAATGGGCGCTGCCAACTGGTGTCGGGGGCCTCGCAATCGGCGCACGGATCGACGTAGCGTCCCAGGTTCAAAGTCCACATCGGGATGCGCTCGCCGAGGGCTTCCTGGACCCATCGCGCGGTGCGGATGGCCCGCTCGTTGCCGCGCTGTTCCTCCCGCGCGATCTCGCCTTCCTGGCTCGCGAGGCCAACGGCGATCAGACCACGCGCACTGCCGAGACCTTCGCGAAGTTGCGGCGCGAGGACCTCTTCCTGCACTTCCTGCGGTGACAGCCGGCGATCGTCCTTTTGGAGTTCGGTCGTCGAGCCGCGGACCCACCCGTAGTTCTTGGTGAGGACCACGACGTCGAACAGTGCGCGGCGTCCTGCCCGGTCGGCGCCTTCCACGGGGAATACGAGCGTCCGGTCGTTCCAACGCTTGGCGAGGATGCGACGGACGCCTGTCTTGTCCTTGTCAACGGAGTTGTAAACGTCCCAGCCGACGACGCCGAAAACGCCGATCGTGAACAACAGGATGAGGGCGCCGATAATCGTTTGAGCACGGCCGCCTGAACGGGCGCCGTCTGCGTCGCTCTCTTCCTGATATTCAGACATTACTCCCCCCGACGACTACGATACGCTGCTCTGAACGTTCACGAGCTGCCGTCGCCGGATTTTCGCGCGCCCAGCCATTTTTTCAAGTTCTCGGCCAACGCCGACTGGCGTTTGGAGGCGCGTTCACCGGACGGGTGTGGCCCTGATGCCTGCTTTTTGGGAGCGCGCGGCTCTTCTTCCGCCGGCGCACGTTCAGATTTGCGCACCGGCTTTTCGGGTTCGTCCTGGAACAAGCGCGCGACATCGCTCAGGAAGCGGGCGTCGTCGCCCTTGGCGAGGTAGCTCGCTGCATCGGCGACGGCATCGAGCAAAAGGTTGACCCATTCGCGATCTGATTTCGCGAAATCGTTGAGGACGTGATGGATAACGACATCCTTGGAGCCCGGATGTCCGATGCCGAGACGCACGCGCTTGTACTCGTTTTCGATGTGTGCGGAGATCGAGCGAAGGCCGTTGTGGCCCGCGTTGCCGCCTCCGGTTTTCACTTTCACCTTGCCCGGCGCAAGATCGAGCTCGTCGTGAAAGACGTAGACGTCCGAAAGGGGAATTTTGAGAAAGCGCTGGGCTTCGCCGACCGAGCGGCCGCTTTCGTTCATGTAGGTTTCGGGCTTCAGAAGCGTGACGCGCTCGTTGCCGATCGAGCCTTCCGAGACGAGACCTTGAAACTTCTTGCGCCAGGGACCGAAGCCGTTGCGCTCGGCGATGCGATCGACCGCCAGGAAGCCGATGTTGTGGCGATTGGCGCGATATTTCTCGCCAGGATTACCAAGTCCGACGAAAAGCTTCATTTCGATTGCGCCTTCCGACGACTTTTATGTCGGGTCCGGCGACTCTCCTCGGGGGAGCCGGCCGCCGGACCCGAAACGTCAAACAAGAGACCGGCGCGATCCGATGATCGCGCCGGTTCGTGATCGTCTTACTTCTTCGCGGCGGGCTTGGCAGCGGGTGCTGCCTTGGCGGCCGGAGCAGCCTTGCCTGCGGCTGCAGCAGGGGCACCCTTGCCGCCAGCTGCGGGTGCTGCACCCTTGGCGTCGGCGGGAGCGCCAGCCTCAGCCGTCGCGGATGCGGCTTCGTCGTCACCCTTGAGCGCGCCCGCGATCGTTGCGATCGTGAAGTCGCGGTTCTTGATGACCGGCGAAATGCCTTCCGGCAGGTTGACTGCCGAGATGTGGATCGAACGGCCGATTTCCATGCCTTCGAGGTTGATCTCGAAGAAGCGCGGGATCTTGTCATAAGGGCAATACACTTCGACATCGTGGCGCACGATGTTGAGCACGCCGCCGCGCTTCAGGCCGGGCGACAGTGTTTCGTTGACGAAGCGCATCGGGATCGAAACACGAATGACGCCATCCTTGCCGACGCGCTGGAAGTCGACGTGAAGGGGCGTGTCGCGCACCGGATCGACCTGCACGTCGCGGGCGAGCACGATGTGCTTCGTACCCTGGACGTCGAGTTCGATGGCGGTCGAGGTGAAGTGGCCGCGGAGGACCTGCTTCCAGAGCTCGTTGTATTCGAGATTGATCGTCTCAGGGGTTTCCTGATTGCCGTAAATGACGGCAGGCACATTTCCATCGCGGCGAGCTTGGCGTGCGGCCCCCTTGCCGGCACGCGGGCGCGCCGTAGCCTTGAGCGTGATGAGCTCAGACATGGCATCGTCTCCGAGTGTTAGGGCTCTACTGCCTATCAGAAGAGCCAAATAGCCGCGAACCGGCCTCCAAGGGTGCCGGGCGGCGTCTCAGGAAGGTCTTCATGAGATGGGGCGTGTATACCCGTGGTTTGGCACCCGCGCAACGGGCCAAAGGTGGGCGATTGAGCCCATACAACCGGTTGGCAACGGGTCAGGCGGTCCGTCCGGTGAGCTTCGGGGCGCGCTGGAAAGTTGCCGCGAAAATCAGCATATTAACGGCGAACTTGGCCGGTGGTCGATTTATTGTCCGATGAAGGCGGGGAACGGAGATGCCCGGAGTGATGGCCAAAAAGCCTACGAAACGCCGCAGCGCGGCCGATCAGGACAAAATCATTGTCGAGGCGCTCAGGGGCGTCGGCCGGCCTCTTAGCGCGTATGAGCTGATCGAGGAGGTTCGGGGCAAGGGCGTCAGCGCGCCGCCGACGGTTTACCGGGCGCTGCAACGGCTCATCGAGGATGGCCTCGCGCACCGGCTCGAAAGCCTTAACGCCTTCGTTGCGTGCGATCATCCGCACCATCACGGCAAGGCGGTGTTCGCCATTTGCGACGCCTGCGGCTCGGTGAAGGAATTCGACAACCCGGCCGCCGTCAAAAGCCTGCAGGCCTGGGCGGGGAAGAATGATTTCAGCGTCCGGTCGATGACGATGGAGATCCGCGGCCGCTGCGGGGATTGCACGGCGAGCCACGAGTAGCATTGGGGGCGAGAGGCAGGCGGGTTCTCCTCTGGCGTGCGGTCATCAAGCCCTGCCGGTAGCGCAACCTGCCCGGTGCCAAAAGCGAAGCCGACCGGCGCATCCTATCCGGCATCCTACGAGTGTTCACATCGGGTTGTCGTGGGCGGGATTGCTCGGCCGCATCCGGCGCTTGGGCGGGGATGGCAGCTACGATGCGGACTAGCGGCGCGCCGATCTAAGGGGCAAGGCAGCACGCCTTCCTTGATAACACCCCGAGAGAGAAATTGAATGGACACTATCGAGACCGAGCGACTAGCGCTGAGGAATTTCAGGGAGGGGGATGCAACCGATCTACTCGCATATCTGCGCCAACCCCGGGCGAGTTGTTTCTTCTCGCTCAAGCTGGACGACCTCCACGCGGCGGAGGCAGAAGTGGAAGCGCGCAGCAGAAGCGATGAGCATATCGCCGTGTGCTTGCGAAGCACTGATAAGCTGATCGGTGACATGTTCTGCATACCCGAGCCTCCCGATACATATGCCGTCGGGTGGAATTTCAACGCGGATTTCGCAGGCGCTGGGTTCGCCACAGAGGCCGCGCGGGCCCTCTTCGAATACCTGTTCTCAGTAAAACAAGCTCGTCGCCTCTACGCCTATGTAGAGGAAACCAACACTGCTTCGCAGCGCTTGTGCGAAAGGTTGGGAATGAGGAGGGAGGGACTTTTCAAAGAGTTCATATCCTTCGAGAAGGATGACGAAGGCGTCCCGATCTTCGAAAATACGATGCAGTACGCCATCCTGCGAAAAGAATGGGTGGCGTGACGATGCCAGGACGGAACCTAGCGCCGCTCGCGCGGCGGGACGCCCTTGTCTCCTGAAGCGTTCGGTTGATCGTCGTGAATTGTGACCAGCTCCGTATGGGCGCTGGGCGCGGGCGTTTGATGTACTTCCCGACAAAGCCGAGGCGTCAGTAGAAGAGGCTCGAGACGCTTTCTTCGCGGCTGGTTCTCAGGATGGCTTCGCCGATGAGCGGAGCGATCGAGACTACCCGGATATTCTTCGCGGTCCGGACGGCTTCGGTCGGAAGTATCGAGTCGGTGATGACCAGCGATTTCAGGCGTGAATTCTGAATGCGGCTGACTGCGCCGCCCGAAAGCACGGCGTGCGAGATGTAGGCTGACACTTCCGTCGCGCCGTTCTTGAGCAGGGCTTCCGCGGCGTTGACGAGCGTTCCACCGGAATCGATGATGTCGTCGATGAGGACGCATCGTTTGCCGTCGACTTCGCCGATGACGTTCATCACTTCGCTTTCACCGGGACGCTCGCGGCGTTTATCGCAAATTGCGATCGGCGCACCGATGCGCTTGGCAAGTGCTCGGGCGCGAACGACGCCGCCGACGTCCGGCGAGACGACGACGATATCGTCGGTGCCGCCGAAGTTCTCTTCGATATCGCGCGTCATGACGGGCGCGGCGAAGAGGTTGTCGGTTGGAATATCGAAGAAGCCCTGGATTTGTCCGGCGTGGAGATCAAGCGTCAGAACGCGATCGGCGCCGGCTCGTTCGATGAGGTTCGCGACAAGTTTCGCTGATATCGGCGTTCGGGGACCGGGCTTGCGGTCTTGTCGCGCGTAGCCGAAGTAGGGGATGACTGCTGTGATGCGCCGTGCCGACGAACGCTTGAGCGCGTCGAGCAGGATCAACAACTCCATCAGGTTGTCGTTAGCCGGAAACGACGTCGACTGGATGACGAAGACATCCTGGCCGCGCACATTCTCCTGGATCTCGACGAAGATCTCCATGTCCGCGAAGCGCTTCACTTGGCCTTTGGCCATTGGAAGCTTCAGATATGAGCAGATGGCGTCCGCTAGCGGCCGGTTACTGTTTCCCGCAACGATCTTCACGCCCAGCTTTCCCCGGCCATCCAAACTTCGAGCGTCGACCTTGGCATCAAAAGGCATTTGCGCTCCAGAAGCCTCTTATGCGCGGGCTTGTAGCAATTGGGCTCGGACGATTCAACCGTCCGAGCCCAAAGATGTCATCGTTATGAAGCTTCAGGCGTATATCGCGCACAGTTTGCTTAATCTGTGCTTTTCGCCGGTAGAAGCTTGATAATGCCTTGTGCTGCCGCCTGTGCGGCTGCATCGGCCGTCTTGCCCCAGGAGCCGTCGAGCGAGCCTTGCGGCACTTCGTTCTTCTGCGACACAGTGCCGAGCTTCTTGCCCGTAGGGTCGATCACGTTCCAATCGATCTGGATGGGCTGCTTGCCGTCTTTGCTCTGCCCCATCGCGACCTTGCCTTCGACTTTATAGGCCTGGGCGTTCGGCACGTTGGAAAGAGCCAACCCGTTTTTGGTCAACTCGCGCTGGATCGCGGTCGTCAGCGTGGTGCTGCCGTCGCCGGGTGCGCCGGTTACCATGGGCACGATAGCGGTGATCGGTCCGGACGTCGTGATGCTACCCGTCGTCGGCGCGATCGGTGTGTTCGATGCCGTCGGATATGACGGGCTTGGCGCTGGGCCTGCATCGTTCGAGGCGACGTTGGTTGGAGGCGTGCCGGCCGGCGGTTTGCCGTTAGCTGCGACGGGGATGCTTCCGCTCGTCGCGAGCCAGCTCGCGATCTGTTTCGACGTCTTGTCGGCAATGCTCTGCACGACGGGCGGCGTGACGGCGGCCCAGGGGTCCTTGCCCGCTCCGGCAATGACTTCTTCACCTGTAATGCGGTGAACGCGCTTACCGGCCTGGTCCGTGATGTCCCAGATGTAGGAGATCTTGGCCTTCGTCTTTTCGCGGGCCGCTACGATGTAGCCACGTACGACGTATTCGCTGGCGGCGTTGGCCGCGGTGGCGACCTGGATGCCGTTGTGGCCGATCGACGATGCAAGTTGCGATTGCAGATCGCGGGCGACGTTGTCGGGCGAGCCGATGACGGGCGCGATCTGAATTTTAGCCGTCTGTGCTGCGACCGGGGTTGCGGGCGGAAGGGTCAGCGAAGCTTGAGGTGCGTTGCCGCCCCCGCTCAACATGTTCGACGCCGACTCGCAGCCGCCTAGTCCCATCGTGGCGAAAGCAGCCAGAACCACTGGCCCGATCACCCGTAGACGCGTTCTGCGCTCACGCGCACGTGCAAACCAAAAGGTCGTCAATGGACGTCCCCCCTTATCCAACCGCGACTTCCCGGCGGCCGGAAAACGCTACTCGCGCGGCCTGAACTCCCCTGAAAACTACCGGAACTGACCCTATCCCTGTAGATCAGCCTCTAACTGCCAGTCCAGATGGCAGGCCGGTGAAACTGTTGTCAGGTCGTGAAACGTTACCCTTGCCGAGGCATTGGCTGTGGATTGTGCAGTTACGCCACGACGATGGCGGAGATTTGTCGGCCATAGTCCGGCTCCCCACGAAGAGTTTTACGCCGGTAGCTGAAGAAAAGCGATTCGTTCGCGCAGGTGCAGAGGCCTAAGTTTTCAATATCGCTAACGCCGGCATTCGTCAGGCGGCTCACGACGAAGCCCGGAAGATCGAAGTGGGGACGGGCGGTTTTCGGATTTCGTTGGAAGAAAGCGCCATTCGCGGGATCGCGAGCGAGGAAAGCCGCTTCGAACTCGGGGCCGACCTCATAGGCCGACTGGCTAATGCACGGCCCGACGGCTGCCGAGATGCGCTCACGGCGAGCACCCAGGCGTTCCATCTCGCGAACCGCGCTGTCGACGATCCCGTCGACGGCTCCACGCCAACCCGCATGGGCGGCAGCGACGACACCCGCCTCACCGTCCGCGAGAAGCACGGGGGCACAATCGGCCGTCAGCACGCCGATGACGAGACCCGGCGTTCTGGAGATGACGGCGTCGGCGCGCGGAAGCGCATCGCGAGACGGCGGCTCCGTGACTTCGAGGGCGGTCGTGCCATGCTCCTGATAGAGCGTGATCACGCCGCCGCCGAATTTGTCCTCGTTGGCGCCGAGGTGCCGTCCGATCATCCGCCGGTTTTCAAGAACGAGTGTCTGGTCGTCGTTCGAGCCGAGCCCACAGTTGAGGCCCGCATAGAGTCCGGTCGATACGCCGCCAGTGCGCGTGAAGAAGCCGTGGCGAATGCCGGAGACCTTGGCGAGGTTCGCCGCTTCGACGGGTTTGAGCGTCATGATCGTGCGGCCTTCATCACGTTGTTCCCGGCGCTCCGGACGTTATGCGCGCGGCGCCAAATCCGGGTAGCGACGGCAGTCCCGGCGAGCGGGCAGCGAGCACTTTGAACCGCGAACCCATTCCATTCGGTGCGAGCAGCCGGGCGACACCCGTTTCGATCTCGATCGCTCGCGCCGGGTTTGCGGACATCAACCGCGATGCGCGCTCGACGATACCGAGGGAGCCGAGAAATTCGGCCTGCGTTACCGGGCCATCGAGGACCAAGCCGGCGCGATGCAGGGTCGACGCAAGATCGTAGAAATTGACGTGCACCGTGAGGTCGGCTTCGCCGGGCGACGTTAAAGGTGATTCATAAGCGTGGCCGCGAACGGCCTGCAGCGTGTCGCCGGCGGCTGGTGTCGTGTGACCGTAGTCGATCATCAGAAACGCTACGGGTCCGCGCTCGGCGAGCGCTTTCAATGCTTCGGCGAGCTGATCGAGGCGCTGGGACTCGATGACTGTTCCGGGCGGCGCGTTCGGCAGAAGGGCTTCGAACGCTTCGCGCGGGCAATTCTTGTCGATGCCCGCGAACTGCAATTCACCGGCCTTGTCGAGCGTGACGCCGCGAATGTGCCAGCCGGTGTCCGTCTTGACCCACTGGGCCACGGGCCACGCATCGAGGAACTCGTTGGCGAAGATGATGGCGGGCGGATTGAACTCGTCCAGCTCACGGCCCCAACTCAACACGCTGCTGAAGTCGGCGAGGGTGGCGGCTTGGATTTCGGTGAGGGCGTCGCTGCCTTCAACCAGATGCACACGGGCGACGTTTGCAAAGCCCGGCACGATACGAGCGGCGCGGAGCACGTCGCGCATCATGGTGCCGCGTCCTGGGCCGTATTCGACAAGCGTGACGGGATTGGGCGCGCCGAGCACACCCTGCCAAACGACGCCGGCCCATACGCCTATCAACTCGCCGAAGACCTGGCTGATGTCGGCTGCGGTGATGAAGTCGCCGGCGGCGCCAAAAACGGGCTGGGTGCGGTAGTAGCCGTAGTCCACGTCCCAGAGGCAGCGGGACATATAGGTCTGAATCGTCATCGGCCCGTCGCGGCGAATGCTCTCCTTGATCCGCCGGGACAGCGGCGTGTCGCGACGCAATCCAGTATCTCCGATCACACGGCTGCCTTTCCGGGAGTGTTCGTCCGGTTCGCGGTCCAGATCATATAGAGGCCGAGCGCCAGCATGGGCAGGCAATAGACCTGGCCTGCGGTGAAGGGACCGATGTTCAGGATATGACCGACTTCGGGCTCGCGGAAGAATTCGCAGATGGTGCGTGCAATTGCGTACCAGACGAGCCAAAGGCCGGTGACGAGCCCCGGACGCTTCAATGCAAACAGATGATGGGTTGCGAACCTCAAGATGATGAACATCACGAGGCCTTCGAGCAGAGCTTCGTAAAGCTGGCTCGGATGGCGCGGAAGTTCTCCGCCATTTGGGAACACCATGCCGACGTAGGCGTCCGTTACGCGGCCCCAATGCTCCGAGTTGATGAAATTGGCGGTGCGGCCGAAGAAGATTCCGATGGGCGACGCGGCGCAGCAGAGGTCCATCACGGAACGGGCGCTGACATTATAAACACGCCCGAAGAGCCAGAGCAGCAATGCAGACGCGATGAACGCGCCGTGGAAGCTCATCCCGCCTTTCCAGACTTTGAAGATCTCGGCCGGGTTCGCGAAGTAGAAGTCGGGGTCGTAGAGCAGAACCTGCCCGAGGCGGCCGCCGATGATGACCGCTGCCGTCATAAAGAGCAGAAGGTCGTCCACGCGCTCCAGGGTTATCGGGGGCTTGTCGCCGCGCCAGAGCTTGGGTGTCGAGACCATGCGACGGATATAGAGCCAGCCGAGCAGAAGGCCCGACATGTAGGCCAGGCCATACCATTTGACCGAGAAGGGGCCGAATTCGATCGCTACCGGATCGATGTCAGGGAAGGTCAGCAGGGCGAGGGGTGTCATCGGCGCTCCGGTCGGCATTTCGCGATTGGCCGTGTCGAGGCGCTAAGAAAGCCCCAGTTCCGAGGGTTGTTTGGTAACCCCTGGGCAAAGTCAAGCGGCCATCGTTTGCCCGCGACGGCGGCTCGCCCTGCTCGAGCTTGCGGCCATGGGCGGCAATCGCCATAACTTATAAACACCCTCAATTCCGAGACCCCAATGACCCAGACAACTAACAGACTCTTCGACGACTTTGCCAAGCTCATGACGGACGCAGCGGGTGCGGCGGATGGCTTGAAAAAAGAGACGGAAGCGCTTTTTCGCGCTCAGGCCGAAAAGTTCTTGCGCGAAATGAGTGTCGTGACGCGGGAAGACTTCGAGGCGGTGCGCGAGATGGCCCAGAAAGCGCGCCAGGAAAACGAAGCGCTGGCAGCGCGCGTCTTGGCACTCGAAGCGCAAGTCGCGCAGCTTTCGCTCCAAGGCACCTCGACCGTCTGAGGTGTTTCGTTTGATGCCGGGCGTTCGAAACCGAGCGTTCTCTCCACGTTCGAAACGCGACGCTTGAAGCATCCACAGGTTAAGCGGCTTTTCACCAGCTAACGACGCTGAGCCGCCTTCCTGACCCCGGCGCGCCCGGGCTTTGCCACTTTGATCGTGGACAAGGTTTGCGCGCCGGTCGGGTCAGCTTGCGACTCGTATGGGCGTCTGGTTTTGTCCGGCGCAGCACTAAGCGGCGCGATTGAATTGAGTGTTTTGCGTCGTTCGTTAGGCCATCCCGGCGCGCGGCAGACTTGGAGAGCGATATAAAATGGCAGTTGCGGAACAGGGTTCTGACCGCGTTCTCAATCCGATCGATCTCATCGAGCAGCTTGCGCAGAGCCACGATTGGCCCTGCGAACGGGCGAGCGATGAAGAGCTGACGCTCATCGTCGCCGGGACGTGGGCTGATTATCACATCTCGATCAATTGGCGCGACGATCTCGAAGCTTTGCATCTCGCTTGCGCGTTCGATTTCCGAGTTCCCTCCAACCGTCTGACCGAAATGTATCGCCTGATCGCACAGATCAACGAGCAGCTTTGGCTCGGTCATTTCGATCTCTGGACGCAGGAAGGTCTCGTGATGTTCCGTCACGCGCTGCTGCTCAACGGGACAGTTGCGACGGTCCGTCAGTGCGAAGCGATGCTGAAGGCGGCGCTCGAAGGCTGCGAGCGCTACTATCAAGCCTTCCAGTTCGTGGTGTGGGCGGGTAAGGAGAGCAAGGAAGCTCTGGTTTCGACGATGTTCGAGACGCAGGGACAGGCTTAAGCCGGGCGCCATTCTAGGGTTCGGCGTTCTTCGCCGAGGAAATCCCAGAATGTCGTTGAAATTGAATGGTTCGGTGGTGCTCGCGGGCGCCGGTAAGATGGGCGCCGCCTTGCTCCAAGGCTGGCTCGACCGGGGGCTCGATCCCGCGAGCATTGTCATCCAGGAGCCTAATCTCTCAGGCGCAGCGCAAGATCTCGCAAACACGCATGGCATCAAGGCGGTCGCTCATCTAGCTCCGCTCGATACGCCACCGGCCGTCATCGTCGTCGCGGTCAAGCCGCAGGCGATGGACGACGTTTTTCCCGGGCTCGCGAAAATCGCCGGACCGGAGACTGTCGTCGTTTCGATCGCTGCGGGCAAAACGCTTGCGAGCTTCGAGCGCCATCTTCCACCCGGAAGCGCCGTCGTCCGCGCGATGCCCAATACGCCGGCCGCGATCGGCCGCGGCATTACCGGCGCCGTCGCGAACGCTCATGCGACAGCGGCACAGAAGCAAGCCTGCGAGAGCCTTCTCGGCGCGGTGGGGCCGGTCGTGTGGGTTGGCGACGAAAGCCTCATCGATGCGGTAACGGCCGTATCGGGCTCGGGACCGGCTTACGTCTTCCTTCTGGCTGAGGCACTCGCCGAAGCTGGTGTGGCTGCCGGTCTCGATCAGGCGACGGCTACGCAGCTCGCGCGGGCGACCGTCTCAGGATCGGGCGAATTGCTCAATCAATCTCCGCTCGATGCCGAAACGTTGAGGCGCAACGTGACGTCGCCCGGCGGCACGACGGCTGCGGCCCTAGCAGTGCTGATGCGAGAGGGCAGCGGTCTCAAGGAACTGATGACGGAAGCGGTGCTCGCCGCAAAAAAGCGCGGCCGCGAACTGGGACGTTGACCGGGCTGGGAGTCGGTCTCGGTCGCGGTTCGCGGCCACTAAGCGCATCCCGAATGGGCTGCAAGCCCACGGCGCTCGGGATTGTCGGTACCGGTGACTGCAGGCTTGGAGGACACCTTGCCAAAGTCGACGGGTTTGGCCCCCGGATCCGATGAACCGATAGTGTAACACCATAACATAACGGTCAAATCACAAAGGCGTGTGATTAACGCCTAGCGCATTCAAAACAAAGAGATATTCCTGGGATTTTTTCCTATTTCGGCAGGGAAATAATCGCGCGAAGACCGCCCATAGAACTTTCGCCGAGAGCGACTTCGCCGCCGTGGCTCTTGGCGATATCGCGGGCGATCACAAGGCCAAGTCCGCTGTTGCCTTCGTCCTGATTGCGAGCGTGGTCGAGACGGTAGAACGGACGGAAGACGTTCTCGCGTTCTTCCTCGGGGATGCCGGGGCCGTCGTCGTCGACCTCGATGCGCACCCAGCGGCCTTCAGGTGCGACGCGGATGATGATGCGGTCGCCGAAACGCGCGGCGTTCGTCACGAGGTTCATGATCGCGCGCTTCAGGGCCTGCCGTTTCAGCGGCAGGATGATGTCGCCTTTGCTTTTGCGGATTTTGAGATCGATGTTGCAGGCATAGATCGACGCGTCGTCGACGATTTCCTCAAGCAGCTCTTTGAGATTCGTCGGCTTGGCTTCCTCGCCGCCGTCGCCCTTGGCGAATGCCAGATAATCTTCGAGCATGTGCTGCATCTCGTCGACGTCGCTCGAGAGTGCGCGCGTCTCCGGCGTATCGTCGAGCAGAGCCAGTTCGAGCTTGAAACGCGTCAGAACCGTTCGCAAATCGTGGCTGACGCCGGCGAGCATCGTGGTGCGCTGTTCGACGTGCTGCTTGATGCGGTCGCGCATTTGCAGAAAGGCGAGGGCGGCTTGGCGGACTTCGCGCGCGCCGCGCGGTCTGAAGTCATCCGGGATGCCGCGGCCTTTGCCGAAGGCGTCGGCAGCATCGGCGAGCCGCAGAATTGGCCTGATCTGATTGCGCAGAAACAGAATAGCGACGGTCAGCAGGATGACGGAAGAGCCGACCATCCAAAGCAGAAAGATATGCGAGTTCGACGCGTAAGTCTGGCTGCGGGTCGCGACGAACCGCAGAATGGCATCGTCGAGCTTGACGCGGATTTCGACGTTTTGATCGCCGACGGTGTTGATCCAGAACGGCAGCTGCACGTGCTTGCGCAACTCATTGGAGAGCGCGCGGTCGAGCAGCCGGAAGAACGGCTTCGGCCCAGGCGGGGGAAGATCGCCGTTCGGAAGAACCTCCATCGCCAAGTTGAGGCGATCGCGCGCGAGATCGATGATTTTTTGGGGGCCGTCCGACTTCGGGAGATCCTCATAGACCTCGATCAGCGCCGCGATGTCACGAGCGGTCGCTTCCGACAGGCGGCGCGTCACGGCCTGCCAATGGCGTTCCATGAATGCGAACGCAATGACGCCTTCGAGGACGACGATCGGTGTGATGATGATCAGCAGCGCCCGGGCATAGAGGCCCTTCGGGAGCATTTCGGCGCCGATGTTGAGCAGTCCCACGACATAAGGGTGCTCGCGGAAACGACGATACCGCGAGGCGTTGCTTCCGGCATCCGGTGTCGTTTCGGGCACAACAGCCATTCTTGAATTTTTCCGGCGTTCGCGTGTCCGGAGGGGAACCCCGTCATCGCGGTCACTTCGTGTCGTGGGCTCAATCGGTGTAGAGAATATAGCCCTTGCCTCTTACCGTCTGCAGGTAGACAGGGTTCGACGGGTCGGCCTCGATCTTGCGTCGCAGGCGATTGATTTGCACATCGATCGCGCGTTCGCTTCCCGTGCTGTCATCGCTCGAGAGTTCATGACGGGGGACGGCGACGCCAATGCGCTGAGAGAAGAGCCTCAACAGATCCCGCTCGCGCTCGGTGAGCTTGATCGCTTCGTCATCGCGTTTCAATTCACCGCGAGCAATGCTGAAAACACAGCCGCCCATGCGAATCTCGTCGCGCGGGGCGGACTGCACCTGACCTCTGCGCAGGATATTGCGAAGGCGGAGCAGCAACTCGCGAGGATCGAACGGCTTCGAGACGTAATCGTCGACGCCGGCTTCGAGACCCGAAATTCGGTCCTGGGCTTCGGCGAGGGCGGTCAACATGCAGATCGGGACCGGTCGCGTCAGCTTCAGATCGCGTGCGAGGGAAAGGCCGCTTTCGCCGGGCATCATCACGTCGAGAAGAACGAGATCGAATGCCAAGCCGCGCATGAACGCGCGGGCTGCCGCGGCGTCGGCTGCTTCGGTCACGCGGAAACCGTTACTCGATAGAAAGCGGCCGAGAAGTCCTCTGATCTTCTGATCGTCGTCTACGACCAGTATGTGCGGGGCGTTGTCCGCCAAAGGCTCGGCTCGTTCCTGGGCCATCAGGGCTCTCATGTGTTGCAATCGGGTGCAGCTTCCGACGTGTCAGCGCGCTGACCCTTGATGAGGGTTTCTACCTGGGGCCGGTTTTTCTCAGTGATCATCCCAAAGAGAAAATTTCTCGCAAGAGCATCAGCGCCAGGGCCGAGGTTCGCGAGCGCCCCCTCGATGCGTTTGGCCTGAATTTGTGTCAGTTTATCGTTCAGCCGCGCGCCCTTGGCTGAGAGGTATAGCCGCCGTTCGCGCCGATCCTCGTTTCCGGCTTTCTGTATGATGAATCCCTCATCGACCAGCTGCTTGAGCACGCGCGCCAGCGACTGCTTGGTGATTTTCAAAATATCCAGCAATTCCGCGACCTTCAGGCCCGGAATGCGATGCACGAAATGCAAAACGCGGTGGTGGGCGCGGCCGAAGCCGTACTGAGCCAGGATTGCATCCGGGTCGCACGTAAAATCACGATAGGCAAAATAGAAAAGCTCTATGTACCCGATCAGATCGAAGAGCGAAGAAGGCCGGTCATCTGCCGCCTCGGCGGGGGAATGCCCAGTTGCGCCAAGGTGTTCGGACGGGCCTTCTGACGTTATGTCAGCCATGTTGACTTATTGGCCTCGATTGTATTCTGTTGCAAGCCAAAATGCTGGCTTGTCCCGGCAGGTCTCTGCTTCTGCGCGCGGCGCACTGAAACGCCCGTCCAAGGCGTTTTCAGCCTGCCAAGCCCCCAGTCTCTCGAGACGCCCGACAGATCCCGGCACCCGGTAACTACAAAAGCCCAGGAAGGACTTAACTGGCATGGCCGACCTTATCCCCTTTCACGATCGCGACGGGCTCATTTGGATCGACGGATCCCTCGTCAACTGGCGCGACGCGAAGGTGCACCTTCTGACGCACGCGCTCCACTATGCGAGCTCTGTGTTCGAGGGCGAACGCGCCTATGGCGGCGAGATCTTCAAGCTCACCGAGCACAGCGAGCGGCTGGTTGAAAGCGCGCGGATCCTCGATTTCGAAATTCCGTACTCGGTTGCCGAGATCGATCAGGCCTGCCGCGATGTCGTCGCCGCAAACAAGCTTTCCGACTGCTACGTTCGGCCGATCGCCTGGCGCGGCAGCGAGCAGATGGGCGTCTCAGCGCAGCAGTCGAAGATTCATCTCGCGGTCGCGGCGTGGGATTGGGGCTCCTATTTCCCCATGGAGCAGCGCCTCAAGGGCATTCGCATCACCAACGCCGTGTATCGCCGGCCCGATCCCGCCTGTGCGCCCTCGAGGGCCAAGGCTGCGGGTCTCTACATGATCTGCACCATCGAGAAGCACCGCGCCGAACGCGCCGGATACTCGGACGCTTTGATGCTCGATTGGCGCGGCCGCGTCGCCGAATGCACCGGCGCCAACATCTTCTTCGTGAAGGATGGCGTGGTGCATACGCCGGAGGCCGATTGCTTCCTCAACGGCATTACGCGCCGCACCGTCATCGATCTTGCGAAGGCGCGCGGCATCACCGTCGTCGAACGTGTGATCATGCCGGAAGAGCTCGGCTCATTTTCCGAGTGCTTCATCACCGGCACGGCGGCGGAAGTCACGCCGGTTTCTGAGATCGGCGAGCACAAATACAAGCCCGGTTCCATCTCCGAAACTCTTCTCAATGACTATATGGAACTGGTGAAACCGAAGAAGCGCGTCGCTGCGGAATAGGCGCTTATTACGGTGTTTCCGGCTTGCGCCGAGTCGCGCACAGGGTGATGCTTGTGCTTTGCGGCTTGAACTTGTCCGGTACTTCAAATGGCGAGAGCATTACTTGTCTTCGCTGTACTGATCACCGCATTTTGCGGTTCGGACGCCGCCTTGGCTCAGGAGGGCCCAGGCGGCGTGCCCGGTATTCAGCGAGACTGCCAAGTTCTTACGACTTGCAATTTTAAACGTGGCCGAGGCTGGAGGGGATGTTTGTCATCCTATTCCTGTCGGCGATGCGAAACTGTCCCCGGACCTTGTGTGGGTGGTGGTTCGAGAAAGCGCATTTGCGGTCAATTGGTTTGCGATTGGGCAGGAAGCTAGCTGCTTCGAGCTTGTTCGTTATCGGCTGGCCGGGCGACTGCTCAGGTCCGGCGCGACAGTGCGCGGGGCCTGCTCGTTGGCAGACGAGTTGCGCAACATGAGAGGCGCGCAGATGGCAAACAAGAATGCGGCGATGGTGATGAACAGTGCGCCTACTGCCATCGGCGACAGAGAGACCCCTGACCAGTACGCGATCAGCTCGACCACTAAACACCAGAAAAGAGCAGGGGCGATCGACGCGATCGCTAGCCCGATGAACCGCGCGGAAGGGCCCCAATCCGCCCTGCGAACGGTGGTATCGGCGGACGAAATTGCAGCTGTCGTGGCAGATCGCATGGCGGCGAGCTCGACCTTTCGTCGTGTCATTCACTAGAATTCAGTGAACCCCCGATGGGCGTCCGGAATTCTTCGGTAACTCAATGACGCTAAGCGGCGACGCTAAAGACTCGGTAAACGCAATTGCTCGAATGCGAACTAACGGTGCCGAATCAATATTCACCGAAGTTGACGGTTTTGGCGAACAATTGGTTCCCCTCAGAGAAGTTAACAACGTTTCGAATCACCGAAAGCGACGTACGACTGTTTGGCGGGGAATCGATTTTTGGCAACCGGCCATTCGGAAAATGCCCGAAAGCCTGTGGGAATCCGGCGAGCATAAGACGTGCATCCGGCGCGGTTTGCGCTCGGGGAGGCCGGTGATACATCTCATCGAGCATAACGGACCGTCGCCCGAAAGGCGGTCAGGAACCGGTCGATTTAGAAGAGGGCTGACGGGCCATGCGTGTGACGGATGCTCTCGAGATCGCTGAAACGGAACTCGAGGAACGCTTTGTGCGCGCGTCGGGGCCAGGCGGCCAAAACGTCAATAAGGTTTCGACGGCGGTCGAGCTTCGCTTCGATCTCGGCGCAAACACATCCATTCCCGATTACGCGCGTGACAAGCTGAAACGTCTTGCGGGCCGCCGTTTGACGATTGAGGGCATCATCGTCATTCAGGCAGATCGCTTTCGCAGCCAAGAGCAGAACAGAGCCGATGCTCGCGCGCGTCTTGTCGAACTCGTCGAGACCGCGTTGGAGCGTCCGAAGCTCAGGATCAAGACGAAGCCGTCTCGCGGCGCACGCGAGGAACGGATCAAGGCAAAGACCGTACGAGGGCATGTGAAAAAGATGCGCAGCCGCAAGGTCGATTTCGACTGATCAGCTCAGAATTACGCGTTGGCCTTGAAGCGCTGCATATTGTTCTCCTGCGAGTTATTACCCCAAGCGCGCGCTCAGGCGTCGATCTGGTCTGACGGCAGCCTGATTGGAGTGCATTACTCACCGCGGTACACTTGTACCAAGCCTGACCGGGAGATATATTCTTGCGGGGCATAATTGTGGGGCAGCAATGTACGGTAGTGGAGCTAGCGAAACGTCAAGTGTCGGGCTGGCGAGCGTTCGGCTGGATCGCGCTAAGTGGCATAATCCTCTTGTTTCGATCGTTATCACACACTGCAATTATTCGACCCACCTCCAAGACGCCATACTCTCCATCCTCGATCAAACTCACGAAAATTGGGAATGCGTCGTCGTCGATGACGGATCGGATGCGGAGCATCGCGACGCCGCGATCAAGATCGTTGCGGAGATAAACGACAGGAGGGTGACGCTCCACGCCCTGGGCGAAAATGTCGGGCAGATCCCCGCTTTTTTCGCAGGCGTTGACCAGACGACGGGCGATTTCGTGTGTTTGCTTGATCCCGACGACAGGTACGCCAAGACATTTCTGGAAGACGCGCTTGCCGCGCACTTGAGCGTCGGCGTCATGTGCCCGATCGTTTCAACCGAACAATTCCTGACGAGCGAACGCGGTATACTTGGCAGTGGTTTGAGGGGTGACCTCTTTACGACTGGGATGCAGCCCTACGGAAAATATCTCGAATCTTGCAAACCCGAAAAGTCGAGGCTCCTCTTCACTTGGCCGACAACACCGGGTTGGCATTGGACATCCACGTCAGCGCTGATGTTCCGGCGAGCGGCACTGAAGTTCCTCAAGCCGAATAAGAAGCTTGCCTACAAGAGATGCGCGGACGGCTATCTGGCCCAAGGAGCTCATGCATTAGGAGGAACCTTGTTCCTTCAGAAGGCTCTCGTTTACCGGACGCTTCACGCACAAAATTCATGGATCGATGCTGATATTTACGCGTCGGGCCAGGATATGCAGCGCAAGGGCGCGCCACAGTGGGCAAAGACGGCATTTCAAGATGCGCTCGAAGCGATCAGAGCCAATGGGTTGCCGGAGTTCAGACTCACACCAGAGAAAAATCCCGCACCCGGTCCACAGAAAATCGAGGTCCGAAAGCGTGGCATGCGCCGGCATTTAGAACGGTGGAGACAGTCCATCCGCAAACGGGTTGCCTAGCGCGCGAGTTTGGACCCGATGGCGACAACGCTCGCGATTTAGCTACGCGGGGGCATCGGACCGATTAAAACTGAGGCTAAGTCCAAGCCAATGAGGGCCAATGCAAGCCATCGAAATTGATGAAGCGTCGAGTGGGTTGGATCGCGCGAAGTGGGGAAATCCACTGGTTTCGGTCATCATCACGCACCGCAATTATTCGGACCATCTCCAAGACGCCATTCTCTCCATCCTCGATCAGACTCACGAAAATTGGGAATGTGTCATCGTCGATGACGGATCGGATGCAGCGCATAGGGACGCCGCAATCAAGATCGTCACTGAGATAAAAGACAGCCGGGTGACGGTCTGTGCGCTTAGGGAAAATGTGGGGCAAATTCCGGCCTTTTACGCCGGGTTGGAGAAGACGACCGGCGATTTCGTCTGCGTGCTTGATCCCGACGACAGGTACGCCAAGACGTTCTTGGAAGAGGCGCTCGCTGCTCATTTGAGCGCCGGCGTCATGTGCCCGCTCGTTTCAACCGATCAATACCTGACCAACGAGCGCGGAATAATTGGGGGCGGTTTGAGAGGTGACCTCTACGCAGCCGGTATGCAACGTTACGGGAAATATCTCGAAGTTCACAATCCCGAAAAGCCGAAGCTTTTGTACATCCGGGCGGCAACAGCGGGTTGGCACTGGACGTCGACGTCAGCGATGATGTTCCGGCGGGCTGTCCTGAAGTATCTCAAGCCCAACAAAAGGCTGGCCTATAAGGATTGCGCAGACGGCTACTTGGCCCAAGGAGCCCACGCGTTAGGTGGAAGCTTGTTCCTCCAGAAAGCGCTCGTTTACCGCAGGCTTCACGCATCGAATGCTTGGATCGATACCAATATCTACTCGTCTTTTCAGTACAAAAAGCGCAAGGGCGCGCCACATTGGGGCGAGCAAGCGTTCAGAGATGCGATCGAAGCAATCAGACACAACGGACTGCCGGAGTTCAGACGCGCTCCGCCGAAAGATTCCCCCGCACCGGCTACCGGACCCGCTTCGAAGAAAATTGATGTCCCACGGCGTGGGATGCGACGGCATTTAGAGCGGTGGCACCAGTCAATTCGCAAGCGGATCGCGTAAGCGGCGGCTTTCATCGGGGCTAGAGTCGGCGGAGCACAGCCCCGTTACCGGCCGTCACCGGCGTTATTGCTATCCGGCCGGGCGCATAGAGCCGAGCGGCGGCATCGAAGTCTTTGGCCGTAGGACGCCGGCCTCGATAAGCCGTTCGATATGGCGGTCGGCTCCGAATCTGGAGATCAGCTCGGCGCGACCGGCTTCGGCGCGACGCGCATAGAATTCCGGATCGTCCCGCAGCTTTTTCACAAGTGACAGCACTTCGTGCGGTTCGCAGTAGAGCGCAGCGCTTTTGAATAGCGGCTCGAACGAACGCGGAAGGATCGTCGGCACGCCGGCCATCATTGCTTCGCAAGGAGCTCTTCCAAAGGCTTCGACCCAATCGGGATGATGGAAGTAGACGTAGACGTCTATCGACTGCAGAAACACTTCCAGGCCGAACGGATCGAATTCGAGCACGTCCCAATTCGGCGGCTGCGAGCCGAGTATGCGTGCCGGTACACTTGCGCCGCCGAGGATCTTGATGCTGATGCCGTCGGCGTCCGGGTAGGCTTGGCGTATCGTTTCGGCGGTGTCCGGCCATTTTTCAGAGTTATCGCGCGAGTGCCGGCCGATCACGAACGGTCTCGAAGGATGTCGCCGTGTCGTGCGCGCGGGGATGCGGAAGACATTTGGCCAGGGATCTCCGAGCACCACGTCTTGGCTGCGAGGGCCCCGGCAGTAAGCTTCCACGAGCGGGCTGTTCCCGCGCAATTCCGGGACGTGGCCGAGCGTTGCCTTCACGTTCGCTATGACGTCGGACAGTTCGTAGTCGACGACGCCGTTCCCGCGTAGGGCGGGATGATTGATGACGACAACGACCCTGTCTGTTTTCAGATTGCTGGGTAGGAATTGACGGGTGTTGGCGACAGTTGGGTGTCGGATGATGGTGAGTGGCGCATAAGTCTTCGCGAAGTTTGGCCGGAGATCAGCTTGTCCATTGTTCAGGCACGCTGCGATCTTCGCGCTGAAATGACCGCGCTTGGACGGAATTTGCGAGGAAGGAGCATGGAAGAGAACGGTGCTGAGCCCCGCCTTATGCTGGATATCGATTTCAGTGGCGTTTGACGAACCGGTGCCACCGGGAAATCTAAGGTCAGTGATCAAGGCTACGTCGTAACGACGCCGAAAAAGCGTCGACGAGATATTTTTGATCCAGTTCATGCGGCCCCAATTGGTTCGCGCAAAGGTACCATGGAGCTTCACGAAATGTACGGCGTGCAACTTCGCAATTCACAGCGTATCCGATAATGGGCCCATCCAGGAAATCCGATGACAGACCTTTCCGAGCGCATCATCTGTCATTACGAACGCCACGCGCTGGCTTGGGATGCCGATCGTCGCAACGCGGCGTGGAACGACAAACGGTGGCTCGACCAATTCGTCGAGGCTCTGCCGCACGGCGCGGCAATACTCGATCTCGGCTGCGGCGCGGGCGAACCGATCGCGCGCCATCTCGCCGAGGCTGGGTTCCGCGTGACCGGGGTCGATGCTTCGCCGACGTTTATCTCACTCTGTCGAAGCCGCATGCCCGATCAGGAATGGACGGTCGCCGACATGCGATCCATCTCGCTCGGCAAACGCTTCAACGGCGTCCTTGCTTGGGACAGCTTCTTTCATCTCAACCCCGACGATCAACGCAGGATGTTCCCGCTGTTCGCGGAGCATGCGTCCGCGTCGGCGCTGCTGATGTTCAATACGGGGCCGGCTTATGGAGAAGCGATTGGTTCCTATCGCGGCGATCCGCTTTATCATGCCAGTCTCGACGCCGCCGAATACCGGGCATTGCTCGCGGCCTCGGGGTTTGACGTCATCGCCCACACGGTTGAAGACCCGTTAGCCGGCGGACGTACGGCGTGGCTCGCGCGATCATCGGTGACCTAGCATCGTTAGTCCGAGTGCGTACGGACTTTGCGCTTGCAAAACCTTCGATGCTTTCAAACAGTGTGAGTGTCGCGAGAGACGGGCTCGAGCCGGACCTGTCCGCCCTCGGTCTCATGGTCTCCGACCGCCACAGCGACTCTACCTTCCAGGCGTGCCCCTCCGGATCGCGGCCGAAGACTTGGCCCGCGGCGATGTCCAAGACCCAATCGCAATTCAGTTTTTGTCCTTCGAGTCAGGGAAGCGTCGACAGCTCGATGACATAATCTTTCGATGCCGCGTCTCTCTGGGCGTATGAGAATTCGCAATCGAGCAATCGCGCGCGAGAACGATGCGCCGGAAGCGAAGCCGCACGCGCATGAAATCTCTGGGATGGAAAGGCCGCTGAACAAAAGCAGGGAGTACCTGAAAGCTCCGGGGCTGCCGCCAGAAAACGCGAACGGGTTTCAGGTCCGGCGTTTTGCGTACAACACAGCCACTGCCGCGTGCGTGCTTCACGCGCAAAATCCGTAATACGCGCTGCGCCGGCTTTTGTGCGCGCTTCCGTTCGCGTTATTCGCTTTGCCCTCGTTCGATCGGAGGGCCACGGATAATGGTGGAATTTCAAAGGGTGTGAGTGGTAGCGGGAGGCGGACTTGAACCGCCGACCTAAGGATTATGAGACCTTCGCTCTAACCACCTGAGCTATCCCGCCACACCGGCCAGCATGCTGGCACTAAGGCGACCGTCTATAGGGAGCACCGCAGCTTCCTGTCAACACGGCGCTCCGTCCCGGCGGCACATCCGTGCCAACAAAATGCGATAGGGCCGGGAAGGACACTAATTTCGCGTATTCCGTGCGGGCTATTCCGCCGCAACCTGGTTGATTGCCCCTTCCTTGCGGAAGCGCATCATCGTGAAAATGCCCCAGGGCCGCAGCGCCTTACGGTCTATCAGCTTCAGTTCGGGGCAGACCATCACGCGCGAAACGTCGAATACCGAGTGCCAGCCCACGAGATCGGCGAACGGCGCCATCTGGCGCTCGACCCAGCCGCGGACGCCGTCTTCCTGGCTGAAGTGGTTGACGAGCATGACCTCGCCGCCGGGCTTCGTCACCCGCGACAATTCCTGCATGACCTTCTGCGGATCGGGCACGACGGTGATCACGTACATCGCGACCGTCTTGTCGAAGGAGTTATCGGGGAAGCGAAGGTTGCTTGCGTCCATCTCGTGAAGGCCCGAGATATTCGTCAGCTTCTCGGCCTTGACGCGCTCGCGTGCCTTATCGAGCATCTCCGGCGCGAGATCGATGCCAACGATGTCCAAATGCTTTTTGTAATCGGGTAGCGAGAGACCGGTGCCGACGCCGACTTCGAGTACGCGTCCGTCACCCGAATTGATGATTTCGACGGCGTGGCGGCGGCCGGCCGTCGAGATCGCGCCGAAGGTATAATCATAAACCGGCGCCCAGCGACGGTATGCGTCGCGGACCTGGCCTTCATCGAGCTGCAAAACCTTTGCTTCCGACCGCCTTTTCTGTGCTCCCGCACGCGCTCCTGACGAGGCGTGGAAGCCCGAAGGCTTATTATCGCTCACTGCCCGATCTCCATTCGTCCGCAATCGAATTCATGCGATGTGCCTAGCGGACCGCGCCAGCCATCTTATTGTTCGTAACCACCTCTCCGGCGGCAGTGGTGGCCTTGATCGTTTTTGCGATCCATCCCCCGCCAAGGACACGTCCCTCCGTCCCGGCGTCGGCATAAAACACGCACGCCTGCCCCGTCGCAATACCCTCTTCGCCGTCGGCAAGCTCGACCCGGACCGCGCCGTTCTCTTCGACGGTCAATATGGCGGGCCGCAGTGTCTGCGACGATCGCATACGAACATAGAGGGAGAGGCCGCCTTCCGCGACCTCGCTCAGAGGCTTTTCCCCGAGCCAATTGACGTTGCGGAGCATTAGGCCCGCTGTCTGCAGGGCCGATCTTGGGCCGACGACGACCTCATTCTTGGAGGCGTCTAAACGGACGACGTAAAGCGGTTCGGCCGCCGGAATTTTGATGCCGCGGCGCTGGCCGACCGTGTAGTGCACGATGCCGTCGTGTCGGCCGAGAATGCGGCCGTCGAGGTGCACGATATTTCCGGAATCGAGCGCGCTCGGCTTCAGCCGCTCGATCACGTCCGTGTACTTGCCCGTCGGAACGAAGCAGATGTCCTGGCTGTCGGACTTGTCCGCAACCGGAAGATTGAACGAGCGGGCAAGGTCGCGCACCGCTGACTTCTGCATGCCGCCAATCGGGAACCACAGCGAAGCAAGCTGTTCTTTGGTGATGCCGAACAGGAAATAGCTCTGGTCGCGATCGGCATCTACGGCGCGGGCGAGAACTGGACCGTCTTCGGTATCGTACCGCTGAACGTAATGGCCGGTGACAAGGACCTCGGCGCCCAGATCCTTGGCCGTGTCGAGAAGATCGCGAAACTTGATTTCGTTGTTGCACGTAACGCAGGGGATGGGCGTTTCGCCGGCGACATAGCTCTCGGCGAATGTCTCGATCACTTTCGCTGCGAAGCGGGTTTCGTAATCGAGGACATAGTGCGGAATATCGAGGGCTTCGGCGACGCGGCGCGCATCGTGGATATCCTGGCCGGCGCAGCAGCTGCCTTTGCGGCCCGACGCGGTGCCATGATCGTAAAGCTGCAGCGTGACGCCGATGACGTCATGGCCGGCCGCCTTCATGATGGCGGCTGCGACCGAGCTGTCGACGCCGCCGGACATCGCAACGACGACGCGCTTTTTCGGGGCGGCCGTCTCAATTGGGGCGCGCGTTGCGCTGCTGCCGGCGGATGTTGGTTCGAACTGGTTCATGCGATCGACTGGCTCGGGTTCTTGGCAAGGGAGCACGGAAAAGCTCCTACAACAATATCCGGCGCCGCTATCCTTCAAAAGATCCAAGAAATTCAGAGAATTGTCCTAGAGGGGACGTTTGTAATCTCAGCGGGTATTGGTCTCTGCCATCAATAATT
Organism: Hyphomicrobium sp. ghe19; assembly: GCF_902712875.1. NCBI lineage: Bacteria > Pseudomonadati > Pseudomonadota > Alphaproteobacteria > Hyphomicrobiales > Hyphomicrobiaceae > Hyphomicrobium > Hyphomicrobium sp. ghe19. Next base: position 840,733 of record NZ_LR743509.1, read on the forward strand.
ATCAAATCGGCCGTCTGCAAGGCGGCGTGGCGCGCAGGTCCGGCGTTTGGCCCAGTTTTCGCTGGAAGACATCCAAGCTGACGCACTGCTTCAGTTTGGTACGGGGCGCCTCGAAGCGGCCCGTTTCAGCGGATGCAATGTGGAATTGGCACGCCCATTTATATGTTTTTCACTCAATGGGTTAGTGCTAATTTAATCGCATGCGGTTATAACTATCCCTGGTCAAAGAGTGTGTATTGAGTATCATGACCGAACAGCAAATGAGAGCGCGCGGGCGCTACGTGATCGGACCCGATGGGTCGCCGCTCACGGTCGCAGACCTTCCCCCGCGGGATACGAAACGATGGGTCATCCGCCGCAAGGCTGAGGTGGTTGCCGCTGTCCGCGGCGGTCTTCTCAGTATCGAAGAAGCTTGCGAGCGATATACGTTGACCGTCGACGAGTTTCTGTCGTGGCAACGTTCTATCGACAAGCATGGCTTGCCCGGGCTGCGCGCAACGCGTCTGCAGGATTATCGTGACTGACTTCAAGTCACCTGAAGCCTGCGGATCGACACATCAGAGAAAAGTCTAAGGTTGCTGGGCCGGCTTGGCCTGAGCAGCTTTGAGCTTGGTCTTTTGATCCTTACTCTTCTTCGCAGGCTGTGCTGCGTTCGCCGTTTCGGGCGGCGCGGGAATCCAGCCGGGAGTTGGAGAGGTGGTTGCGCATCCATCCGTGCCTTTCGCCCAACGCGAGATATCGTCCGTCATAGCGGCGGCGAAGGCATTCGGCATTTTCCTGTTTTCAGCCGTCAGATTGGCAGAAGCGTCTCCCGTCGGCAGAATGGCGATGAGGAAGGCTTTGGGTCCACGCGGATTGGGCTGTGACGGATCACGTTCATGAATGACGATCTCGGCCTTGCCGCCGCGTGACGGCGCGTCCGCGGTCGCATGGAAGACGTAATCTTTCTTCAACGGGCCGCCGACCGGGAACCAGCAGGTCATCGCGCCTCGTGCCAACCTCGAATAAATCTCGGTCGCCGATCCAGTCGCGCCCGGTATCAGCTTGCCGCCTTGGGGTTCGCCGGGCAATGCGGCGACCGTCGGGGTGGTTTCACTGGTCGGCTGAATGCTCAGCGACTGCAATTGTGACTGCAATTCCGGGGCGTTGCCGGCGCAACCCGTCAACGCCGCTATGGAGAGCAGCGCCGGCACCACTATTGATGGACGGCGAACAGGCATTTTTCCCCGAGCGGCGGCTCACATAGACTCATTGGATGAACACAAATGCGAGTTGCAACTCGTGCCCGCCTCGCCCGATTTGAGCAAGAGGTCACAAGTGCTTAAACGGCGAAGCCAACAGAAATTGGAGGGGAGAAAGGCGGCGTCTTTCAGGCGGGCCGCGTCGCCGTGGTCTTGGTGGCCTGAGGTCTTGGAGGCCGGTCAGGAGAATGGGGCCAGGAGGCCGAGGGACCCGGGCTCTGCATCAGAGCCCGGAGTCATAGGTTTGTTCGGCGATGGGCCGGGCTTATTCAGCGAAGGGCTGTAATTCCGAACGGCCGGTCACGACGGCCGGCGCGGGGATCGTCGAGATTGGCGGCCTGCTGGGCGGCGCGAGAAAATTGCTCGACCGTATCGTCGCGCTCGCGAACGGCGGCTGAGAGTTTTTCGCGGAGGCCTTCGGTTGACTGTCTGAGGTTGTCACGGCGCTGAGCGGCCGCTTTCGCGAACGTCGAATAAGAAAAGTGTGCCCGGTCGCGAATGCCCGTTCGATCTTCCTCGAGTTGGATCTGGCGTTCGAGATCCGAAGCCATTTGATCGAATTCGCGGATAATTCTTTCTAGGTCGTCGACCTTTCTAGACTTCTCTTCTACTTCCCGACGCTTCAGGCGCATGGCCAGATCACGTGACTTCATCGTCCGATACCCCAAACAAATTCGAACTTGTCTCTGTCCTCAGGATACCCAAGAAGCGTGCCAATCAAGAATAAGGCTTTGCTGCTACAGCAACCATGAAGAAATTGCGTTAATTCCGATGGGCCGCCGCGTTGCACCAGCGTCCGAAGACCCTGAAAATATGTATGACATACTGCACTTAAGTTGCGGTAAAGCAACGGGTAACTATTTCTGACGACGCGTCCCGTTTGGGGGCAAAATTTAGTCCGAGGCGGTCTAGGGCATTCTTCCGAATTCTGTTAGCTCTTGATTCGAGCCGAATGCAGGTCAGAAGCGATCGGAGAGGTCAGGTAACGGGGTGGGCGCCTCGAAATCGGACCTCGCGGAAGATCTGTCGGCGGTCGAGAGGGGCACAGTTCTAATATTTTGATGTAATGGCGGGCCATGCTCTGGCGCGAACGAGGATCTTTTTGCCTCGCGACCGGCAGCAGCGCGACCCGCTTCGCGGAAGTCATGTCTCCAAGTAGTTGCTGCCAGAACACCGGCAAGTCGCTGCATGGTGAATTAGCTAACGCGAATTAGGGTTTGTTAACCTCTCGTCGCTAACTTCCTAACGATCGCTTAGCTCGATTGTTTTGCGTTTTCTTTGAGCGAAGGACAGACATAGCGCGGACACGGATCGTATAGGGCACCAGAGGGACGGTCATGCGGGTTCTACTCATTGAAGACGACAGTGCCACGGCGCAGAGCATCGAGCTTATGCTTCAGTCGGAAGGTTTTAACGTTTACACGACGGACCTCGGCGAAGAGGGTGTCGATCTAGGTAAGCTTTATGATTACGATATCATTCTCCTAGATCTCAATCTCCCGGATATGAGCGGTTACGAAGTTCTGAAGACACTTCGCGTTGCGAAGGTCGGAACGCCGATTCTTATTCTGTCGGGTCTTGCAGGTATCGACGACAAGGTTCGTGGTCTCGGCTTCGGCGCCGATGACTACATGACGAAGCCCTTCCATAAGGATGAGCTCGTCGCACGCATTCAAGCAATCGTGCGCCGTTCGAAAGGTCACGCCCAATCGGTTATCGAAACCGGCGACCTTCGCGTCAATCTCGACACCAAAACAGTCGACGTCAATAACCAGCGCGTACATCTGACAGGTAAAGAATATCAGATGCTCGAGCTTCTTTCGCTCAGAAAGGGCACGACGCTGACCAAGGAGATGTTCCTTAATCATCTCTACGGCGGAATGGATGAACCTGAGTTGAAGATCATCGACGTCTTTATCTGCAAACTCAGGAAGAAGCTTCAGGCCGCGACCGGCGGCAAGCACTACATCGAAACGGTGTGGGGCCGCGGTTACGTGCTGCGCGATCCGGGACATGAAGGTTCCGAAGCCGCTTAATCCAATCGCGTTCGAATGGTTTTGATCACGCGCACAGGGGCCATGACGGCCCTTGTCGTGTTTCTGGGGTGGCTTCTGCGATCCTGCGACCGGTTTTACTTCAATGGTTCGGCGACCGGTGCGCCGTTGCCGACGCACAGCGTCATCGCGCTCTCAGTCATTGTCGCCTAAATGCGATCAGGGGCCCGCGAGGACCCCTGAATCAATTTCTGCAATGCCTTCCCGGCTAGCGTCAGGGACGCCAGTTGATAGAGAGGCGGCCGGTCTGGATGTCGGGATCGATGTGCGCCGATATGAAGCCTGGTTCTGCGAATAGCGGCAAGTTCTCGCTCGCCAGATCGATGTAGCGGTATTCGGCTTTGAGCGAGAGCGAGTCCCAGATTTTGGTTTCGACACCGGCGCCGATGAACGCGCCTGATATGCGCTTTGAATCGTAGAGCACGCCCGAGTCCGTGCCCAGAATGCTGATCGTGGTCTGTTCCATTCCCGCGTTCGCATAGCCGCCGCTGACGAACAGCAAGGTGTCGGGAGTGGTGAGGTAACCGAGCCTACCGCCGACCATCAGGATGTTCTTAAAGCCGCCGTGGCTGCTCCAAAGTTCCTGGCTATCAACTCCATCACTAGCAGAATTGCTGTCATGGTAGGTCAGGTTAGAGAAATCCGCGTCGAAAAACGTGCCGACGACGAACCGTTGTCTGAACTGATAGTCGTAGCCGACCGATGCCGAGATGAAGCCGCCGTCATTGCTGACCGGATTGTTAAAAGGACCTGCACCCGGGCCGAAGGATTCCTGCTTATGGGCCACGCTATAGCCGGTACCGAAGCCCAGGTATGGGCCGGTCCAGCTCGAGGTGATCGGCGGGATCGAATTGTCGACTACGTCCTTTTTGCCGTCACCAAAGCGATAGTTCAGTGACATCCGGATTGTTTGGACTTGCGGCTTGAACCTTTCGGTGAGGACATTTTCGATCTTCACTTCCTCGGTCTGCATCGATGTATAGCGGTACTCCGCCTTCAGACTGAAGCCGTTACCGATCAATGTTTCAACACCACTTCCCAGGAAGTAGCCGTTGAAGCTTCCGAGCTTCGCGCGGATCGGGTCGGAGCCGAAATTGAGGGTTACGTCACTCGGATCAGAATGGGCGTATCCGAACGTGGAGAAAAAGAGCGTCGACGGCGCGACGAGATAGCCGACCCGGCCGCCGACCGAAAGCTGATCCCCGATCTTAAAGTGCCCTATGTCGGGCGGAAGGAGACTGGAAAAGCGGGTATCGATGTCGGAGAAATCGTAGTCGACGAAAGCGCCTACGACCAGAGGTCCGAACAGGGCGTGATCATAGCCGGCGCTCAGAGTGAGGAAGCCGCCCGTACCTGCTTGGCCGTCCTTCATCGAGTTGACGGCGATGGGATCTTGATCGAATACCGTCAAAAACGAGTTACCAGTGCGGGTGTTCGTCATCCCGTAGCCGCCGCCGATACCGATATACGGTCCTGCCCAGTCATTGGCAGCAGCTGGCACCGCGGCGGCAATCGATGTGCCTGCGGCGACGAATGCGAGACTGGCAAGATTTCTAATCATGGCTCTCCCAGGGTCCTCAGACGACGGTTTTGTCTGTGGGCTTCAATGCGCAAGTTTCGGGCAAATATGCCCCGCTGATTGATATCGTTATCTGATTCGCGGACTAAGGAAGACATCGCGCCAACGGGCCGCTTCGCGATGGACGGTGGATTGTTTTAAGAGACACAGAGCAATACGGAGTTAGACCTATGAGTGATGCGCGTCCCAACCCTTCATCTCCGCTCAAGGCGGCGATTGTCCGCGTGACGCCCTTCGAGCAGAATTGCACGCTGATTTGGGACGACGTGACAAAGGTCGGCGCTGTTGTCGATCCGGGCGGGGATCTCGATCGCATCGAGCGGGGAATCAAAGAAGCGGGAATCACAGTCGAGAAAATTCTGCTGACGCACGGCCACATCGATCACGCGGGCGGCGCTGCCGATCTCCGCGACCGGCTTGGCGTGAAGATCGAAGGTCCGCATCGCAACGATGCCGTGCTGCTCGACGCGCTCGAGAAGCAGGGGGAGATGTACGGCGTCGACGGTGTTCGCAACGTGAAGCCCGATCGTTGGCTGGACGAGGGCGACAAGGTCACGGTCGCCGGACACGAGTTCGAGATTTTTCATTGCCCCGGACATTCGCCAGGGTCGGTCGTCTTTTTCGACCGGCGGCAGAGATTTGCGCTGGTCGGCGACGTGATATTCCGCGGATCGATCGGGCGGACCGATTTTGCCTACGGCGACCACGACGCATTAATATCGTCGATCAAGACCAAGCTTCTGCCGCTCGGCGACGATATCGCGTTTATTTGCGGTCATGGTCCGCCGAGCCAGTTCGGGCCGGAGCGGCTGACCAATCCGTTTCTGGTCTAAAAGTTCGCGAGGCTTCGGCGGTCAGAACGAAAACGTGTACGAGCCGCCGAGGCAGCCGAAAATTCCGCATTCGCGCTGCAGCGTGCCGTAGCCGCCGCTCGAGATCGAGTTATCGTTGTCGCCGAAGAAATCGACCGTTTGAACGCGAAGCGTCTCTTCGCAGCTTCTTCTGCAATCTACCCATGCGCCACGCGGAAGCTGTACTTGCCAGCCCCATTTGGGGGCTCGCCGGACCACGCTCGAGATCTGGCCATTGCCGAAGCGGCTGTAAGCGGTAATCACCTCGCCCTGTTTGTAGTCCGACCGGAGGCGGCCGATGTGAGCCTCCGCAGCGGGCGGGATAGCGGTGATGAAGGCCGCGGCGGCAGCGGCAGCTGCCAGCATTTTTGCGCGCATAGAGAATCTCATCCTTTGGCTTGGCTTTTCCGCTAACGCGACATTGAAATGTTGACGCCCTTGAACGACGGTCCGCTCGTCGCGACGGTTACGGAGTGGGAGCCGCCCGAAATCGCGACCGACATCGACCCGCTGATGCCGCCGCTGATCGCAAGGTTCATTCTATTGGGGGATGCCTTTCCCGCCACGGTGCCGGACTGATTGTACGTACGCTCCTCCCAGTCGCCGCTCACCGTGCCGTTGGCATTGGTGAGATTGGCTCTGAGCTCGACCTTTGCGGAAGCGTTGGCGCAGCGGATCGAAAGACCGAGATTGGTCGGGCCGCCGTTGTTCGTGTAGTAGCCTTTGCAGCGGAGGCTTTCCGTCTTGCCATTATCGAAGCGGGCGGTGCCCGATCCGGACCACGTGCCGGCAAGCTCGACGAATGGATTGTCCGACGCCGCTACGGCGGGATTGAAGGATAAGGCCACGCCGACCGCTACGACGGAGGCCCACGCCGATATTGACGCTGCAAGTCTGTGATTGCGCACCACGAATTCTTCCTTCCAAACGGTGAGCCCCCGAAGCGGCGACATTATTGTCTGATGTAAGCCGATTTGCGAGCCATATGGGAACGGCGCTGCTGCGCGTTCAAACGTGTTGCCGACGGGCGACAGTGGGGTTGCATCCTCCGGAAGCGTCCTCGCTTCCAGAACGACGTGTAGCCCGCGAGTTACCCAAATGCGGCCTACAAAGGGTCGCGATCCGATTTCAAACTCCCGGTATTGTTAGGTGGCGCTGAGAAGACAGCGGCTTTTGCCGTGGGTGGGACTCGGGGTGCGCCATGGCCAATATCAATGTTGAGGGAGTTGAATCATGGGTCGGGCGTACCGCATTGGCACGTATGTCGTTGTTGCAAGTATTTCAAGCCTGATTGCTACGGAGAACCGCGCGGCCGCGCCAATCGACCCGCTGGCGAGCCTCGCGGGACGTTGGGTGGGGATGGCGACGATGACGTCCATGTCGGGGCCGGCGTCGAACTTCAAATGCGTCGTGACCTACGTAGAACGCAAGGACGGCGTGCAGGGAATGCGTCAGACGCTGCGCTGTGACGACGGTTCGAACTTCAAGCTCCACGCCGCGACCGACCTTTCCGTGGAAGGCGAGAAGGTTACGGGCGCATGGCAGGACAAGATCAACGACATTGGCGGCACGGTCTCGGGCATCGTAACGGCCGACGGCTTCGACGTGCAGCTCTCGGGTCAGTTCTTTGAAGCCCACATGGCGGTTGCCGGGCAGGGCTGCGATCAGTCCGTCAAGGTTCTTCCGCGCAATCCAGACGTCTTCCGGGAACTCGCAGCGACTCTGAAGAAGTGCTGAGCCGACTGACGCTTGCTTTCAGAACGGCTCGACGATCTGACAGACGACCGGCGGCGCGTTCGATTTCTGATCGTAGCGGAAATCGAGGATCAGATTGAAAACGTCTTGGGGCCATGAGGCTGGGTAGCTGCCATCACGGCCGCCGAGAAGCGCCGCGATCTCCGGCAGCTTGCCGTGGTGCCAGCAGATGACAATCGTTTTCCCGTGATAGCCGGGCTTCGAAAAGATCTCGGCGACGAGGCTCTTGAAGGCCTTGTCCTCAATATGGTGCTGAACTTCGATGCCGAGAGCGGCGGCGAGGGGCCTCATTGTTTCTATCGAACGGATCGAGCGCTTCGAGCGGGCCGCCGCGTATATGAAATCGGGACGGCCGAACGTCTCGGGGATGTAGGTCACGAGACGCTGGGCGCGCTTGGTGCCTTCGGCCGATAGCAGGATGTCGCTGGTATCTCCGGTCTTCTCGGCGTGACGCATCAGCAGGATGCGGCCCGGGCCGCCCGCGGGGTGATGCGTTGCCGTTATCTCTTCCGCAGGGGCGCCGCGCAGCGCCGCCCAGAGCGATTTGGCGCGCGCGCACAGCCATGCCTTCATACCGCGGGCCGGTTCCGCAGACTCTTTCAAATGCCGTTCCTTCCGTGAGTTTCCGTCATTCGCGCATCGCGCGAGTTGCGCAAGCGGCCCCAGTTGTCGTTGTCGTCGCGCCCGCGTTTTCGTCGAAGCGCGAGGACTTTGCAATGATCTCGCAGATCTTCAAAACGGTTCGATGACGCGATTGACGGTCGGTGCACTGCCCGAGTTCGGATCGTATTGCAAATCGAGGACGAGGTTATAGGCGTCCTCCGGCCATGGATCGGGATAGCTACCGGTTGGGGCGCCGAGCAGCGCTGCGATCGCGGGTAAGTTTCCGTGATGCCAGCAGATGACGAGGGTTTTTCCCTTGAAGTCGGGATCGTCGAAAATCTCCTGAATGAGATCGGCGAAATCGCGATTTTCGAAATCGTGCATCACATTCATTCCGAGCGTGTCCGCGAGCGGCTGGACGGTTTCTCGCGGGCGGTTTGAATGCTTCGAATGGGATGTGGCGATGATGAAATCGGGTTTGCCGAACGTTTGCGGAATGTAGGTCGCGAGATGTTCAGCGCGCGCATGACCGGCGTCCGACAAATCCTCGTCTTCGGGATCGTCGGTCTTGTCGGCATGGCGCATCAGGATGATGCGCTTCGGTCCGCCCATGAAGTGTTGGATCGGTGCATAGTCGCTGGCCTGCTCGCGCGCCGAGGCGGTGCTGGCCCATTCGCCGTTGGTCTGCAGAAGGACAATCAGCGGGGCGATGCTCATCGCGACAAGTGCCGCCGTTGCGAAGCGCCGATATAGGGCAGTGACGCTTTTCATGCTTTTTCTCCGGCTGAGCTAGACCCACGTTTCGCCATCGGCAGAGTCGGGCAAGGCCCTCGGCCGGCCGTTCTCATCCAGGGCGACGAATGTGAAATGGGCGCGGGTGACGCACGTCTGGTTTTCGCGGTCGCGCGGCCGCCTCCAGGCTTGAACGTCGAACGTCATCGAGGACCGCCCGCGCTTGATCATGCGCGCCCAGACCGTCAATTCGTCTCCGACTTTGACGGGCTCGTGAAAGCTCATGCCCTCTACAGCAACGGTGGCGCAGCGCCCCTGGCTAACGCGTGCCGCGGCGCTGCCGGCGGCGAAATCCATCTGGGACATGATCCAGCCGCCGAAGATATCGCCCGAGGGATTGGTGTCGGCCGGCATTGCAATGGTGCGAATGACCGGATCGCCGGTGGGCATGGGCAGATGCGGGGCTGTTCGATGCCGCTTCTTCTCGGGTGTTTCGACCTTCATGTCCGCGAACCTTTCCGTAAGCGGACGATGCCGCGATCTTTCATGAGCCTTACCCGTTGCCCCCGGAAATGGCCAGCAACGGTGGAGGGACGACGTGCAGCATAGCGCCCAAGTTGCAAAGCCGGGCACATCGTCAATCCTTACGCAACCTTCGTTGCCTAATTTTGGCGAATAGGCCTCACAACTGATTCGAGTTGCGATACCGCCATGACGTCCGCCACCCCCGATCGCGAACTGCTGCAGCAACTCGCGAACATCCCTGAAGTTGCGCTCAGCGGTTTTTCCGTGCGGGAGGGCCTCTCCGGAACGGGCGTGACGGTGATGAAGGGCCGGAATTATTTCGGCAGCTGGCGGGCGGTGGATCGGCAACTTGTGTGGGTCCCGGCAAACCTGACTGAACCGGGCCACATCGTCGAAACGGTCGACGAGGCCGTTCGCCATACCCTGCTCCTCATTTTAAAGAGCATCGAAACGACGCGCACGAAGCCTCCCCGCTCGATCGCAAGCTGATCCGCCGGGACCAAGGCCGGATCGCGATCAAAAATTCGACTAGCGAACGGGTTTCAGTTCGGGAAAATTGGCGTGACATGGACGCCATTAGCCCGGAGCATTGCCCTTGAACTTGAAGATGACCTCTCGGACGTTATCGCCCGTCCTATTTCTTGTTTTCGCAGTGTCCGCCGCCGCCGATCCGATCGAGCTGCCGGCGCGCAAGCCTGGCTATTGGGAAATCGTCATGACGCATAAAGAGAATGCGCCGCCGATGACGCTCCATGCTTGCATCGATGCGGCAACCGACAAAGCCATGATGGATGCTGGAACCGACGCGATGCAGAGCATGTGTTCCGAGCGCCAGGTCAAGCGCGAGGGCGATGCCTATGTTTGGGATTCGACGTGCACGATGGAGTCCATGAAGACGACGTCGCATGTGGTGATCACCGGCGATTTCCAATCTGCCTATCAGATGACGATCAGCGGCGAGATCAGCGGTCTCGGCGTACCTCAGAAAATTGTCACGACGCAAAAGGCGAAGTGGCTCTCGGATGCTTGTCCCGCCGGAGTAAAGGCAGGTGACCTGCAAATGCCGGGCGGGCTCACGGTCAATGCCAGCGATATGATCAAATCGCTGGGCGTGGCGAAGACGCCCTGGCGGCCTTAGCTTTCGAAGTGAAATTCGATGGGGTTGCCGCGGCCGCCGCCTCGGCGGCCGCAGTTATCCTTACGCGGCGAGCACCGCGCGGTCGTGCTTTCCTTCCTCGATTTCTTCGATGATCTTCGCAACGAAGGCTTCGATATCGCCGGGGTTACGGCTCGTTACGATGCCGTCGTCGGATACCACGGGTTCATCGACCCAGTGGGCGCCAGCGTTGATCATATCCGTTTTGATCGAGGTGTAGGATGTCGCCTTGCGGCCCCGCACGGCGTTGGCTTCGATCAACAGCCACGGTGCGTGGCAGATCGCAGCGACGACCTTGCCGTCGGCGAGGAAGGCCTTGATGAGCTTAATCGCTTCGGGGTTCTGGCGCAGCGTGTCGGGGTTCATCTGCCCGCCGGGCAGCACGATGGCGTCGTAGAGCGAGGTCGACGCTTCGCCCAGTTCCATGTCGACTTTGACGGGCTTGCCCCAGTCATGATTTTGCCAGCCGATGATCGAGTCCTTCTGCTTCCGCTGTTTCGGCGCGGCGACATGCACTAGCTGGGCGACCGCCTTCAACTTTTCGCGCGGAACGTCGAGTTCCGATTGCTCGAAACCGTCGGTCGCGAGAATGAGAATTTTTGCTTTCGAGATCTTGGGCATTGGAGGGTCCTCGATTGCCTTGCAACTGAGAAACAACCAATCGAGCTTGTGGGTAGTTCCGCTCTGCGGCAACGAGCGGCCTCAGGCGCTCTAGCCGATGTCGCTCACACCATTTTATTGAGGATTCTGCCCATTTCCTCGAATGAAAAGGCGCGCAGTGTTTGCGTTCGCACATTGCCGCGGGTGGCGACGCTCAATGCCAACGCTGTGGCCGTCTCATCGTCGGGCGCCTCGCAGATCGCGACGGAGTCGAAAGTCCCGATCGTCCAATAGATGTCCTTGACCGTGACGCCAGCATTGGTGGCCATGGCTTTGAACTTGTCGCCACGGCTAATCGTGTCTTTGGCGTCGTGAATGCCTTTGTCCGTGAAGTTGGCAAGAATGATATACGTTGCCATGAGAGCCTCCATAGTGGTGGTGCTCCCCGTTGGCGCGGATGTTAGATCGCGCAACCGATCAAATGTAGCAAAATCTACCGGTTCCTACCGGCTGGTCCTACTGCCCTGGGCGTCCGGTTTTCTTGGGGCGGCCGCGGCGGCTCTTTAGTCAAATTCCGGCCCACCTCAACGGAGAGGGCAAATCATTGGCCGCATAATCGACCATCAGCAGCCTCCGGCGGGCTTGGCTGCGAGAGGCATCGGAGGCGTGTACGATTGCGGTTGCGCAAATCCAAACGTCACCGGGCTCGGCCAAGCACAAAACCTCCGGGCATTGTGCAATGACCTTTGGTATTGCGTCCGTCGGGATGCGTCCTTTCCGATGAGATCCAGCAGCGACACGCAACGGGCCGTTGTCGTTACGGCATGGATCAAGGTAGGCACGGAGCGAGATCATACCCTCAATGAAGGAGAAGGGCGGTTCGACATGGACGGCCCCCGACTTCGTCGTCCAAGGGCCAAAGCCAGGCATATCGATCTTTTCGCGAACGACGACCGTTCGGTCTTGATGCCAACCGAGTGCCCAGTTGGTTTGAGCGCTTTTGTCGAAGAAGACGGCGCGTACGGCACGCGCATTGTTTCCTAATCTAGCCGTAGCAAGTCGATCGAACGTTCGATCGGACGAAAGAAGCTTTCGTACCGTTTCATCACCAACGAGGCGAGAGCCCGGTGCGCCGTTTCGCTGACGTTCTGCAAGCTCCGCAAATTCTTCCAATTCAGTGATTGTCAATGCGTGTTCGACTTTTTCGACGCCATCAATTGAAAGCGATAGTGCGTCGGCGCTGCGGTACTGCGCTGTCATTGGTCCTACTGCCCCGGGCGTCCGGTTTTCTTGGGGCGGCCGCGACGGCTCTTCTTCTCGGCGCCGCCCTCGTATTCGCGTGTCCGCGTCGGCATCGTTATGCGCGGGGGCTTTTCGCCGGATTTTACCGGCAGCGATGCGTGCGGCCCCATTTCGTCGAGCGTCGGTTTATGCGGGCCTGCGATTTTCTCGCCGAATGCACCGGCTTTTACGCGGCTATCGACGTGCTGCGTGCGAGCCGGGACAGGCCGGTCCGTGCCCGGCCCCATGTCGTCGAGCGAAGGTTTCTTAACGCGAGATGTCGACTGTGCGTACGTCGGCTGCACGGGTTCGTATTCCGTTTGCACGCGGCTTGCATCGGGTTTGGACGGCGGAACGTTGGCGCTCGGCCCGTACTTTCGCGAACCCTTGAAGCTGCCGGCCTTGTCTTCGACTTCGGACTGCCGCGCCAGTGGATCGTCGGCGATCGCGAGCTCGGTGTCGCGCAGTCGCTTGACCTCGTCGCGCAGTCTCGCTGCCGTTTCAAATTCCAGATCGGCCGCTGCTTCTTTCATGCGCCGCTCCATGTCGGCGATGACGGCTTGGAGGTTGTGCCCAAGCACCTGCACGTTCTCGCCATCGGCGAGGCCGGCATCGACTGTCACGTGATCCTGCTCGTAGACCGACTGCATGACGTCTTGGATGTTGCGCTTGATGCTTTCCGGCGTGATGCCGTTGGCTTCGTTCCAAGCGATCTGCTTCTCGCGACGCCGGTTCGTTTCGGCCATCGCGCGTTCCATCGACCCGGTGACCTGATCGGCGTAGAGAATGACCTTGCCGTCGACGTTGCGCGCGGCGCGGCCGATGGTCTGCACGAGGGACGTTTCCGAGCGCAGGAAGCCTTCCTTGTCGGCATCGAGGATGGCGACCAAAGCGCATTCCGGAATGTCGAGACCTTCGCGCAGCAGGTTGATGCCGATCAGAACATCATAAGCGCCGAGGCGAAGATCGCGGATGATCTCGATACGCTCCAGCGTTTCGATATCGGAGTGCATGTAGCGCACGCGAATGCCGTTCTCATGCATGTATTCGGTCAGGTCTTCGGCCATGCGCTTCGTCAGCACGGTGACGAGCGTGCGATAGCCCTTCTGCGAGACCTGACGCACTTCGTCGAGAAGGTCGTCGACCTGTGATTTGGCGGGGCGTATTTCGACGGGCGGATCGATCAATCCGGTGGGGCGAATGACCTGCTCGGCGAAGGTGCCGCCGGTCTGCTCGAGTTCCCAACTTGCGGGCGTCGCCGACACGAATACGGATTGCGGCCGCATCGCGTCCCATTCCTCGAAGCGGAGCGGCCGGTTATCCATGCAGGAGGGCAGGCGGAATCCGTACTCGGCGAGCGTCGCCTTGCGCCGGAAGTCGCCGCGGAACATGCCGCCGATTTGCGGTACCGTTACGTGGCTCTCGTCGGCGAAGACGAGGGCGTTGTCGGGCAGGTATTCGAACAGCGTCGGGGGCGGATCGCCGGGATTGCGGCCCGTCAGATAGCGCGAATAGTTTTCGATGCCGGCGCAGGAGCCGGTCGCTTCCATCATCTCCATGTCGAACGTCGTGCGCTGTTCGAGACGCTGGGCTTCGAGAAGCTTACCCGAGGCATAAAGCTCTTCGAGGCGCTGCTTCAGCTCCTTCTTGATCGACTTGATCGCCTGCTGCAGTGTCGGCTTCGGTGTCACGTAGTGCGAATTTGCGTATAGCTTCACGAGCGCAAGTTCGTCGGTCTTGTTGCCTGTCAGCGGATCGAACTCGACGATGGATTCGATCTCGTCGCCGAACATCGAGAAACGCCAGGCGCGGTCCTCTAAGTGGGCCGGGAAAACTTCGACGGTGTCGCCGCGCGCGCGGAATGTACCGCGGACGAAATTTTGATCGTTGCGGCGGAAGTGTAGAGCGACGAGATCGGCCAGCAACTGGTCGCGCGAGAGCTGCTCTCCAACGCGAACCGTGAAGGTCATGGCCGTGTAGGTTTCAACCGAGCCGATACCGTAGATGCACGATACGGACGCGACGATGATGACGTCGTCGCGCTCGAGGAGCGCGCGCGTCGCGGCGTGGCGCATGCGGTCGATCTGTTCGTTGATCGAGGCTTCTTTCTCGATGTAGGTGTCCGTGCGCGGTACGTAGGCTTCGGGCTGGTAGTAGTCGTAATAGGAAACGAAGTATTCGACAGCGTTTTCCGGGAAGAAGCTCTTGAACTCACCGTAGAGCTGCGCTGCGAGCGTTTTGTTCGGCGCGAGGATGAGCGCCGGACGCTGCGTCCGCTCAATGACGTGGGCCATCGTGAATGTTTTGCCGGAACCCGTTACGCCGAGGAGCACCTGGTTCTGGTTGTGTTTGCCGACGCCCTCGACGAGCTCCGCAATGGCTTGCGGCTGATCGCCTTTCGGCTGGTAGTCCGAGACGATTTTGAAGGGGACGCCGCCTTCGCTTTTCTCGGGCCGCTCCGGCCGATGAGGAACGAACATCGGCATCCCGCCCGAGACGATCGGGTGGGTCGCCATCAGCGGCTGCCGTGACAGAAGCTCGTTCGCCCGTTCGGAGCGCTCCTGCGGCTTGGTCAGCAGCGCAGTAAGGCTATCGGTCAGGCTTTCGCTGCCCATTGGCGGGCGCGGCCCGGACTGGCGCAGCGCTGGCAGGTTCGGAAGTCCCGTCGCTCCGCGCTTCGGCGAAAAGTCTGCGGGTGCGAAATAGGAACCCGCTTCTCCAAAGCCCGGCGTTCCGGCCTCCGTCTCCATAGGAGGCTGAGTCGGTTTTCCCGACTTGCCGCGGGAAGGGCGAGGTGCTTTCGAGCCGGGTGTTTTTGATGGTGCTGACACGGACTGAATATAGGAAAGGAGGCCTTAGTTATAAATGCCGATTTGACGCCACTTTGACGCTACGGTGTCACGCCTGCGCAATAGCAAAAATTCAGAGCAATTGGTTCCCCAAAATTCTCCTTACGGAAGAGTAAGTTCGGTCGTTCTTCGCGGGGTGATAGCGAAGCGGGACCAACTTGGAGTTCGTGCGTTATCCGGTTGGGAGTTGGGGGCCGCTTCCGGCCGAACCCCATTCGGCCGGTTCTGGCGGACAATAACCCAAATAGCGAATACGGAGACTTCAATGATCACCACCAAATTGATTGCTGCTGCAGTTGCCGCCACGTTCGTGATGGGCACAGGAGCCGCATTCGCCGCCGCCACCGAAAAGTCGACTGCGTCCATGGAATGCTCGAAGCAGGCGGATGCCAAGGGTCTGCACGGCAAGGAGCGGAAGAAATTCCGCGAGACTTGCAAGCATGAGATGATGCATTCGAACACGATGAAGCCGGAAGAGAAGAAATAAGGAAGCCGGTCACCGCATCATCGACTAGGTGAGAGACCCCGCCGTCCCCGGTGGGGTTTTTCCTTATGGCGGCAAGATGCGGGGACAACGTGGTATTCATTGCGCGGAGGCGCATCATGCCGCACACGGAAAATTCCAAAACTGCGCTCGTCACGGGCGCCAGCCGGGGCATCGGATTTGAGATCGCCCGTCAGCTCGCAGCCCAGGGTTTCAACGTCCTCGCCGGTGTGAGAACGCGCGATAAGGCAGTCAAAGCGTCAGAAGACTTCGAGAAGGCGGGCGTCACCGTTACGCCGGTCGTTCTCAACTTGGCAGACTCGGGACGATTGTCGGCTGTGCTTACCGAACTCGAACTCACGTCTTCGCCGATCGACGTTCTCGTGAACAACGCCGCTATTCTGATCGACGGACCGGGTGGCTTCGACTCCAGTTTCTTCGACATGACGGACGACGTCTTCGAGCGAACGTGGGAGACGAACGTGTTGGGAGCGGCCGTTACGATGCGTGCACTCATGCCCGGCATGCTCACACGGGGCTATGGGCGCGTCGTCAATATGTCGTCTCTTGCGGGGCAGCTGAGCAACATGGGCTCAGGCTATCCGGCCTATCGCGTGTCGAAGGCAGCGCTGAATGCTTTGACTCGCGTGGTGGCTGCGGAAATTGCGGCGTCGGGCACGAATGTGAAGGTGAACGCTTGCTCGCCGGGCTGGGTCAGGACCGCCATGGGGGGCGAGGCTGCGCCTCGTTCGCCGGAGCAGGGCGCGGAAACCGCGATCTGGCTCGCGACGCTGGATAGCGCTGGGCCGAACGGCGGATTTTTTCAGGACCACGAACAGCTGCCGTGGTGAGACGGTGGACTTTGGTTGGCGATGGCCAATCCCCTTGCGGGGAGCCAGCCGCCATCGCCGACGCTCAAACTGTTAAAGCGTGCGGCCGGTGCGGCCAGCTACGACAGGGGCGCCGCCCTGTTGGATTTCCATGACGAAGCGGATCGGCCGAGCGGCGGTGTCACCCAAGTCACGCGCGGTCACGAGCACCAAGTGGGTTGGTCTCGACGACGTGTCGATCTGGGTGATTTGCGGCGAGAAGTCCGCAACGGTTGCGACTTCCAGCGTGCGCCGGACGCCGCCGAGGTTCATGGATATCTGATCGCCGACAGAGATAGCCTTGGTGACGGGGGTCGTGCCGTCGCGCATGGCGGTCAGCCAGAAGTCTTCCGAACCCGAGATCGGGGGCGTGGCCGATGCGACTTGCTTGGCCTCGACGCTGGTTCTGTTGAGGGCAGTCTGGAAACTCTTCCGGAGGACGGTTTCGCTGTTGGCGAAAAACAATGCGCCAGCGATAGCGGCAACGGCAGCGCCGGCCGTCAAGCCCAACCAGAATGGTTTCAGTTCCTGCTTCGTCATGCTTCGGCCTCCAGCATTCCTATCAGGTTGGCGGAACGGCGCAGATGCCCGCTCACCGTTCCCAGAGGTACAGTCGAGATTAAGGCAATTCAATAGCGCGTCACGCCACATCGGCCGCATACCCTATCCCGGCCGGTGGAAACGGCAAGATTCGGGGTGTAGGTTCGCCGAAGATGCCTAAGAAACGCTAAGTTCAGTGCGGCCATCAGGGAAAATGCCACCCCGAGCAATCCCCAAGCCGCCGTTTGGCTGGTTTGGCGGTAGATCGCTTCGGCGGGCGAGCTGGCGGTCGCTATGGCGACGATGGGCAGCGGGCCCTGCTCGGCAAGGGCCTTTACGGCGGCCGGACTGGCCGCGCGTGCGAGGCCTGCGAATGCGGCCGGGCTCGTCCCGGCATTGACCGGCGCCACAAATAGCGTCGAGACCAGAACAAATGCCAATCC
Source organism: Hyphomicrobium sp. ghe19 (assembly GCF_902712875.1). Classification (NCBI taxonomy): domain Bacteria; kingdom Pseudomonadati; phylum Pseudomonadota; class Alphaproteobacteria; order Hyphomicrobiales; family Hyphomicrobiaceae; genus Hyphomicrobium; species Hyphomicrobium sp. ghe19. The sequence continues at coordinate 858,295 of NZ_LR743509.1, forward strand.
GGCGACGGTTGCGTCTATGAAGGGCCGCCAAACGTGGCATCGGTACTTCTTCGAGTTCGGCGCGCCGATCCGTCCACGCGCACGAGATTCCGGCTTAACGCTGGCTGGCATTGTCTCAATTCCTCCCGCTCGTCATCAACTTGGTAAGCAGATCACGTTGGGTGAATGTTGAACCGGGCTTCTGGGCGGCCATGGGTTCGGATTATGGCGCAAGCTTATCAAATGGCGCTTTCCGGATGATTTTGGTGCATTTGTTGCACCGTCGCATCAGAGGTCGCGACGGCTGCCCCGCTCCAGGGAAAACGCTGCCTTGCAACAGGGAAACATTGCAATTTCGGTCCATGCCGCTTATTTCGCGACGCGAAACGCTTAATCTCAATCCCGATAACTCAATCCGATAACAGGCCGCTTGAACATGGGCTTCATCGCCGACACTCTGAACCGAATCCAACCCTCCGCGACAATCGCCGTTTCGATGAAGGCGCGGCAGCTCAAGGCGCAAGGACGAGACATCGTCTCGTTGTCCGCCGGGGAGCCCGATTTCGACACGCCGCAGAACATCAAAGACGCTGCCAAGCGCGCGCTCGATGAGGGCAAGACGAAGTACACGGACGTCGACGGCATACCCGAACTCAAGGCGGCGATCGCCGCGAAGTTCAAGCGCGACAATGGCCTCGACTACAAACCGAGCCAGGTTTCGGTCGGCACCGGCGGCAAGCAGGTGCTCTATAACGCGCTGCTCGCGACGCTCAATCCGGGAGACGAGGTCGTCATCCCGGCGCCGTGCTGGGTTTCCTATGCCGACATCGTTCTGCTTGGCGGCGGCAAGCCCGTCTTCGCAGAGACGACCATCGAAGACGGCTACAAGCTGAAGGCGGAAGCACTCGAAAAGGCGATCACGCCGAAGACGAAGTGGTTCATCTTCAATTCGCCGTCCAATCCGACGGGTACGGCTTATTCGGCTGCCGACCTCAAAGTGCTGACCGACGTTCTCCTGAAGCATCCGCACGTGTGGGTTTTGACGGATGATATGTACGAGCACCTGCTCTACGACGGACTGAAATTCGCAACGCCGGCGCAAGTCGAGCCGAAGCTTTATGACCGCACACTGACGATGAACGGGCTGTCGAAGGCCTATTGCATGACCGGCTGGCGTCTCGGCTATGCGGCAGGTCCCGAGGTGCTCATCAACGCCATGCGCAAGCTGCAGTCGCAGTCGACATCCAATCCGTCGTCGATCGTGCAGTGGGCAGGTGTCGAAGCTCTCAACGGGCCGCAGGATTTTATCGCCGCCAACAACAAGATCTTCGTCGAGCGCCGCGATCTCGTCGTCAGCATGCTGAACCAGGCGAAGGGCTTGCAGTGCCCGAAGCCGCAGGGTGCGTTCTACGTCTATCCGAGCATAAAGGCGTTGATCGGCAAGACGAGCAAAACGGGCACGGTGATCAATAACGACGAAGATTTCGTCACTGCTTTGCTCGAGGAAGAAGGCGTTGCGGTCGTCCACGGAGCGGCCTTTGAAGGATCGCCGTCGTTCCGCGTTTCGTACGCGGCTTCGACCGATTCGTTGAAGGATGCCTGCACGCGCATTCAGCGCTTCTGCGGAAATCTCGCCTGAGACCAAAATCGGCGAAACAAAAAGCGCGCGACTTCGGTCGCGCGCTTTTCCAATTCTGCAGGGCGTTGTTCGCTTCTCAGGCCGGCGTTGCGCCGTGATGAACGAAGCGCTCGGTGAACCAATCCCACGCGTTGGCAATGTGGCCGGTGAGCGGCTTGCCATCGACGGCTGGGACAACCGGACGCCAAATCGCGATCGCCGTCGGCGGCTGCGACTTGAATTCAAACACCTGAGGTTCGGCGCCGAAAGCGTCGGGGAGTTGTTCTTCGGCGGCCATGACATATCCGGCAGCGTTGGCCGCGGACATCAACGTTTCGATACTCATAACCCAGCCTCGCATTTCCTGAGCCAATATCCCTCTGGCTCGTTCCGTATTTCTCGCCAGTGCCCTATGAACGCGCGAAACGCCGGAAGAGTTCACAATGCGACAAGTTTAAAGTTATTCAAGTTATTTTTGTCTTTCCGGACCCGTGCGGAAGGATATCGCGAGAAGTAGCTTTGGCAGCGCAGTATAGATCCTCCCGTATTCAGTAATTCTACCGCGTTGCAATAAATTTTTCACGAAACTGTGCGGTGATTCCCGTTGTGCCTCTTCCGCTTTGGAGCGACCATTCGCGGAGCCGCTCTCTTCCGAGGTGCGGGGCGCGGCTTGCATGGTCGCGCGCCTCGCAACATCGGAGGCAATCATGACGAGCTCAGATGGCCCGAAGGGCGGAAACGGCAATCAAAGTACCAGGTCTGGGGTCCGAGGCGCGCGATGCGTTGCGCTCATCGGACCCTTCGCCAGCGGTAAGACGACACTTCTCGAAGCCATACTCGCCCGCACCGGCAGCATTTCAAGGGCCGGTTCGATCGCACAAAATTCGACGGTCGGCGATAGTTCGCCGGAGGCCCGCGAGCACGCGATGAGCGTCGGCCTCAACGTTGCTGACACTTCATTTCTCGGTGAGAATTTCACGTTTATCGATTGTCCAGGCTCCGTCGAGTTCGCGCATGAGGGGACACTCGCGCTTCCTGCCTGCGATATGGCCGTCGTCGTTTGCGAAGCCGATCCGAAACGCGTCCCGGCTCTCCAAGTCATTCTCAAGCAACTCGATGAGGCCGGCGTTCCGCACATCGTGTTCCTGAACAAGATCGATACGTCGCCCATTCCGGTTCACGACGTCATTCCGAGCCTGCAGCCGGCAAGCGCCAAACCGCTTGTGCTGCGCCAGATGCCGATCTGGGAAAACGGGATAGCAACAGGCTTCGTCGACCTCGCGTCGGAGCGTGCGTATGTCTACTGCGAACATGCGTCGAGCAAGATCATCGAGCTGCCGTCAGCGATCGAAGCGCGCGAGAAGGAAGCGCGATTCCAGATGCTCGAGAAGCTCGCCGATTACGACGATGAACTGATGGAGCAGCTGCTCGCAGACATTCCGCCGCCGAACGACCGCGTTTTCGATGACCTCTCCAAGGAGCTTCGCGACGGCTTGATATGCCCTGTTCTCATCGGCTCAGCGGAGCACGGGCATGGAATCCTTCGGCTGTTGAAGGCGCTTCGTCACGAATGTCCGTCGGTCGAGGATACGGCGAAGCGGTTGGGGCTCGACGGTCTCAAATCCGCGGCTTACGTCTTCAAGAGCGTGCATACGAAGGCGGGCGGGAAACTGTCGTATACGCGCGTTTTTGCCGGTGAAATCGCCGATGGTGCGACGGTGACCGGCAGCAGCGGGCAGGAGCAGCGCGTCGCCGGTATCTTCACCATTCGCGGCGAAGAGGCGATCAAGCGCGGGCCCGCCAAGGCGGGCGATACGGTGGCGCTGGGACGGCTCGATTCTATGCACTCGGGCGAGACGATCGCAGTCGGCAAGACGGCAATAGCCCAACTGCGCGTGCCGGAGGCACCGCAACCGGCGCTCGCAATTGGGCTCGGCCTCAAGGATCGCAAAGACGAGGTGAAGCTTTCGTCCGCCGTCGCCAAGCTGATCGACGAAGACCCGTCGCTGGTGCTCGAACACAATGCCGAGATGCATCAAATTCTGCTGCACGGACAGGGCGAGATGCACCTTCGGGTGGCGCTCGAGCGGTTGATGCGAAAGTACGGTATCGACGTGGCGCGCGAGAAGCGGCGCGTGGGGTACAAGGAAACGATACGGTCGTCGACCGAGGTTCGCGGAAGGCACAAGAAGCAGTCGGGCGGGCATGGCCAGTTCGGCGATGTGAAACTCGACATCAAGCCGTTACCCAGAAGCGGCGGCATCACTTTCAGCGAGACGATCACCGGCGGGGCCATTCCGAAGAATTATATTCCGTCGGTCGAAATCGGCGTGCGCGATTACCTCAGCGAAGGTCCGCTCGGGTTTCCCGTCGTCGACGTCGCGGTGACGCTGACGGATGGGTCGTTTCACTCGGTCGACTCCTCCGACATGGCGTTCCGGCAGGCGGGGCGACTCGCGATGTCGGAAGGGTTGCCGAAATGCAATCCGGTTCTGCTCGAGCCGATCATGGCCGTATCGATCGCGGTGCCGTCGGAGTCGAATGCTCGGATCAACGGCATCATCTCGCAGCGGCGCGGCCAGATCCTCGGCTTCGACGCACGTCCGGGCTGGCCCGGATGGGATTTGATCCAGGCTCATATTCCTGAGGCGGAGATGGATAACCTGATCATCGATCTGAGATCGGCGACGGCAGGTGTCGGCTCGTTCACCTTCGGATTCGATCATCTGTCAGAGGTCGGCGGGCGGCTACGCGATCAGGTGCTCGCCGCGAACAGGGCTGCGGCGGAGTAAGGGCACTGTTTCAGACCGGAATGAAAAAGGGCGGCTCGCACCGCCCTTTTTCGTTGGAGAGCTGCTAACGTGCCGGGCGATAATCATTGTGGAGACGAAAATGTCGGGGGGAAGTGAGGGACTTCCGATCGCGGTCGTGGCGGCCGCGGTGCCACCAAGAACAAAACCCTCGAATTATCCCGAGCCGTTCTTTTCACGAATGCTGAAGAGGGAGAAGCGTGCGCTCGGCGATCAGTTCGGCTTGAAAAACTTTGGCGTCAATCTCACGCGGCTACTGCCGGGCGGGGAATCTGCGCTTCTTCATCGGCACAGCAAGCAGGACGAATTCGTCTACATTCTTGAAGGCCGGCCGACGCTGGTAACGGATGCAGGTGAGATTGAACTCGCGCCGGGAATGTGTGCGGGCTTTCCCGCAGCCGGCGTCGCGCATCAGCTCGTCAACCGGACCGATCGCGACGTTGTTTACCTCGAGATAGGGGATCGCACGCCCGGCGACACAGGGACTTACCCAGCCGACGATCTCGAAGCGCAGCTTGGCGCGGACGGCCGCTGGCTATTCACGCACAAGGACGGAACGCCCTACTAGCCGTGCGTTCCTGGGTCAGCGTGCCGCTGCCTTCGCCGGGGTCTTGGGCCCTTTGAAGTAATCGGCCATCGCTTCGAGAAACAGCGGCGACAAGCCCTCTCCGCCGGCATCGATGTGGGCCTTCAGAGCGTTGCGCATGCGCGGCTCCCACGAGGCGTGGATGTGCTTCGAGATGCCGTCGATGGCTTCGGGCTTCGGGTAGACGGAGAAGTAGTCTGTGATTTGATTGGCCATGCGGACGAGATCGGAAGCTTGCATCAGATTTCTCGATTGAGATTGGATTGGGTTGATCAGGGATGGAATACGACGGGGCCACCTGGTCCGCGAGACGCCAGAAAGAGATCGGCTTTCTCGGCAAGTTCGAGGGCGAGGACGGTCGGCGCGGACACGGTCACCAGAGCCTGAATGCCCGCTGTGACTGATTTCTGCACGAGTTCGAAGCTGCAGCGGCTGGTCATCAGGACGAAGCCGTCCGTCCGATCGATACCTTGCGTGTAGAGAGCGCCGATGAGTTTATCGAGAGCGTTGTGGCGTCCGACGTCCTCGCGGACGAACTGGATCTCGCCGTTCTTCGATACCCAAGCTGCGCCGTGAACCGAGCGGTTGAAGCGGTTCATCGGTTGGTGGTCGAAAAGGTTCTGTTCGGCGCGCCGTATCGCGTCAGGACTAGGTGACCATGTCCGGCCGAGACGCTGTAATGGCCGAACGGCCGATTCGATATCCTCGACACCGCAGAGGCCGCAACCCGTGCGGGCCTCCATGGCGCGGCGCGCGAGGCGCGAAGTTTCGATCGCGGTCTCAGGCACCGCGACGTCGATGGCCATGCCGCCTTCGACCGGCATCACGAGGATGCCCTGAATCTTAGAAGGATCCGGGACGATGCCTTCGCCCACGAGAAAGCCGACGGCGAAATCGCGGAGATCCGCCGGCGTCGACATCATGACCGTGTAGGGTTCGGAGTTGATCTGCAGCGCGACGGGCACCTCCTCGGGGAGCTGCCATGTCACGGACTGCGTGCCGGAGGCCGTTTGCAGCTCGCCAACGGCGGGGCGCGAGCAAAGCTCCGCTCCGCCCTGAGGCTGCTTGACGTCCTTCGGCACGACATTCATCGCAATTCAGCTCCAGGCTGGAGGGCCGAGATTACTCGGCCGGTTCCAGCTTCTTTTCCTTGGCGATGCGCTTGTTCTCGACTTCGCGCTCCTGCCATTCCTCCTGCCACTCGGACGGGTGGTTGGAGACGGTCACCTGCACCGCCGTCACCTTGTACTCGGGGCAGTTGGTCGCCCAGTCCGAGTTGTCCGTGGTGATGACGTTGGCGCCCGTGACCGGGTGATGGAAGGTCGTATAGACGACGCCCGGCGGCATACGGTCGGAAACCTTCGCCGTGAGCGTCGTGGCGCCGACGCGGCTCGCGAGCGACACTTTCATGCCAGTCTTGATGCCGCGCAGTTCCGCGTCGCTCGAATGGATCTCGAGAATGTCCTCGGGGTGCCAAGCGACGTTGTCCGTGCGCCGCGTCTGGGCGCCGACGTTGTAGTGCGCCAGGATGCGCCCGGTCGTCAGGATGAGCGGGAAGTTGCGGTTCGAGCGTTCCGCCGTCGGGACGAAGCCCGTCAGCATGAAGCGGCCCTTCCCGCGCGTGAACTCTTCCGTGTGCATCACAGGCGTGCCGGTCGGGTGCTCTTCGTTGCACGGCCACTGGATCGAGCCAAGCTCTTCGATCCGATCGAAGGAGACACCCTCGAACGTCGGCGTGAGGCGGGCGATCTCGTCCATGATCTCGGCCGCATTGTTATAGCGCATGGGATGGCCCATGGCGGTCGCGATGCGGGAGACGACTTCCCACTCCGGCATTCCCTGCTTCTCGCGCATCACCTTGCGTACGCGGTTGATGCGGCGCTCGGCGTTGGTGAAGGTGCCGTCCTTTTCAAGGAACGACGTGCCGGGCAGGAACACGTGCGCGAACGCCGCCGTCTCGTTCAGGAAGAGATCCTGCACGATGACGATGTCCATCGAGGACAGCGCGTGCTCGACGTGATGCGTGTTGGGGTCGGACTGGGCGATGTCCTCGCCCTGGATGAAGAGGCCCATGAACGATCCGTCGGAGGCGGCGTCGAACATGTTCGGAATGCGAAGGCCCGGCTCGCTGGCGAGCTTGACGTCCCATTCCTTCTCGAAGATGGCGCGAGTCTCGGGAACCGAGACGTGGCGGTAGCCGGGCAACTCATGGGGGAACGATCCCATGTCGCAGGAGCCCTGCACGTTGTTCTGGCCGCGCAGCGGGTTCACGCCGACGCCCTCGCGTCCGATGTTGCCTGTCGCCATCGCGATGTTGGCCATGGCCATGACCATCGTCGAGCCCTGGCTGTGCTCGGTGACGCCGAGGCCGTAGTAGATCGCGCCATTGCCGCCGGTGGCATAGAGGCGGGCCGCTTCGCGAACCTGCTGTGCCGGAACGCCGGTGATCGATTCGAGCGCTTCCGGCGAATTCTCCGGCTGCTTGATGAACTCTTCCCAGCGATAGAAGTCGGTCGGCTCGCAGCGGCGCTTGACGAACTTGCGGTCGATCAGGTTCTCGGTCGCGATGACGTGACCGATGGCGTTCATGATCGCGACGTTCGTCGAAGGCTGGAGCTGCAAATGATAGGCAGCTTCGACGTGCGCCGAGCGGACGAGCTCGATCCGGCGGGGATCGACGACGATCAACTTGGCGCCCTCACGGATGCGCTTCTTCATGCGCGATCCGAAGACCGGATGTGCGTCGGTCGGGTTGGCGCCGACGAGAAGTATCACGTCCGTCTTGTCGACGCTCTTGAAGTCCTGCGTGCCGGCGGATTCACCGAACGTCTGCTTCAGACCGTAACCGGTCGGCGAGTGGCAGACGCGAGCGCAGGTGTCGATGTTGTTGGTGTTGAAGGCGGCGCGGACCATGCGCTGGACGGCGTAGACTTCCTCGTTCGTCGTGCGCGACGAGGTGATGCCGCCGATCGAATCCTTGCCGTACTTCGCTTGCGTTTCCTTCAGGCGCTTCGCGGCATAGTTGATCGCCTCGTCCCACGACACGACCTGCCACGCATCGGTGATCTTCTCGCGGATCATCGGCGTCAGCACGCGATCCTTGTGGGTCGCGTATCCGAAAGCGAAGCGGCCCTTGACGCACGAGTGGCCTTCGTTGGCGCCGCCGTCCTTGTACGGCACCATGCGCGCGACTTCCTCGCCGCGCATTTCGGCTTTGAACGAGCAACCGACGCCGCAGTAGGCGCAGGTCGTCACCACGGAGTGCTCGGGCTGGCCGAGGTCGAGGACCGACTTCTCGATCAGCGTCGCAGTCGGGCAGGCCTGTACGCAGGCGCCGCACGATACGCATTCGGAGGCCAGGAATTCTTCATCCATGCCGGCAGAGACGTGCGAAGCGAAGCCGCGGCCGTCGATCGTCAATGCGAACGTGCCCTGCACTTCTTCGCACGCGCGGACGCAACGCGAGCAGACGATGCACTTCGAAGGATCGAACTGGAAGTAGGGGTTCGAGCTATCCTTCGGCTTGAAGCGATCGTTTGCTTCGCCGTCAGCTCTCTTCGCGAAAACGTGGTTTTCGCCATCGTAGCCATAGCGCACCTCGCGCAGGCCAACGGCGCCCGCCATGTCCTGCAGCTCGCAGTCGCCGTTGGCGCCGCAGGTCAGGCAGTCGAGCGGATGGTCGGAGATGTAAAGCTCCATGACGCCCCGACGAATGTTCGCGAGGCGGGCATTCTGCGTGGTGACCTTGATGCCGGGTGCGACAGGCGTCGTGCACGACGCCGGCGTGCCCCTGCGGCCTTCGATTTCACAAAGACACAGACGGCACGAGCCCCAAGCGTCGAGGTTATCCGTTGCGCAGAGCTTCGGAATCTGGATGCCGAGCTGCATCGCAGCGTTCATGATCGACGTGCCGTCGGCAACGGTGATCTCTTGTCCGTCGATCTCGAGAGTCACCATCTTGGTGGCGTCGGTGATCTCTGGGCTGGGCGTGCCGTAGTCGATCTCTTTGATGAGAGTCATCGGCTTGACGTGGTGGTTCATCGAGCGTCCTCGTTGAGGATTCTAATCCTGAAATTACTCTGCAGCGTCCGCGAGAAACTTATTCGGCGACGGCTTGTGGAAGTCCTCGGGGAATCCACGAACCGCACTCATGACCGGAAACGGCGTCAGGCCACCCATCGCGCAGAGGGAGCCGTCGGCCATCGTCACGCAAAGATCTTCGAGCAGCGCCAAATTCTTCGTGCGATCGATGTCGTCGATGATCTTGTCGATCACCTCGACTCCGCGCGTCGAACCGATGCGGCAGGGCGTGCACTTGCCGCAACTTTCGATCGTGCAGAATTCCATCGCGAAGCGCGCCTGCTTGGCCATGTCGACAGTATCGTCGAAGACGACAAGGCCGCCGTGGCCGACCATCGCGTCGACCTTGGCGAATTCCTCGTAGTCCATCGGGACGTCGAACTTGGATTCCGGGATGTAGGCGCCGAGCGGGCCGCCGACCTGGACGGCACGAACCGGACGGCCAGTCGCCGTGCCGCCGCCCCAGTCTTCGATCAGCTGACGCGTCGTAACGCCGAAGGCTTTCTCGACAAGACCGCCCTGCTTGATGTTGCCTGCGATCTGGAACGCCAGTGTGCCGCGCGAGCGTCCGACGCCATAATCGCGGTAGAACTCGCCGCCCTTGTCGATGATGATCGGTACGGCCGCAAAGCTCATCACGTTGTTGATGATCGTCGGCTTGCCGAACAGGCCTTCGATGGCCGGGATCGGCGGCTTGTAACGAACGATGCCGCGCTTGCCCTCGATGCTTTCGAGCATGGAGGTTTCTTCGCCGCAAATGTAGGCGCCTGCACCCATACGTACGAAAAGATCGAAGGAATGTTTTGTTCCCTGAATATTGTCGCCGAGCCAGTTGGCGCGACGCGCAATCTCGATTGCTTCGCGCAGGACGTGCACCGAGTGCGGATATTCGGAACGGACGTAGATGTATCCCTTCTGCGCACCGCCCGCGATGGCTGCGATCGTCATGCCTTCGATCAGGCAGAATGGATCGCCTTCCATCAGCATGCGGTCGGCGAAGGTGCCGCTGTCGCCTTCGTCGGCGTTGCAGGCGACGTACTTCTCACCGGCCGGCAGATCGTGAACCGTTTTCCATTTGATGCCGGTCGGGAAGCCGGCGCCGCCGCGGCCGCGAAGGCCTGACGTCGTCACTTCCGTGACGATGTCGATCGGCTTCATTTGGAGAGCTTTCGCCAGTCCGACGAAACCGCCGTGGCTGCGATAGTCCTCGATCGACAGAGGATCGGTGATACCGCAGCGCGCGAACGTCAGCCGTTCCTGGTTTTTGAAATATGGAATTTCTTCCGTGAGGCCGTGGCCCAAGGCGTGGGCCTTGCCTTCGAGAAAACCTGCATCGAACAGGCTCGCAACGTCGCTCGCCGCGACTGGGCCATAGGCGACGCGACCGTTCGCTGTCGTCACCTCAACGAGCGGCTCGAGATAGAGCATGCCGCGCGAACCGTTGCGGACGATCTCGACGTCGAGTTTGCGCTTCTTCGCTTCGGACGCGATTGCGGCTGCAACTTCGTCAGCACCGACAGAAAGGGCCGCAGCATCACGTGGTACAAAGATCTTGATCATTCCGCGGCTTCCTTCTCGAGTCCGCCGATGATCTCATCGAAACGTTTAGGATCGACTTTGCCGTAAAGTTTTTCGCCGACCATGATGGCAGGCGAGAGCGCGCAGTTGCCGAGGCAGAAGACCTGCTCGATGGTGACCATTCCGTCAGCGGTCGTGCCACCGAGTGACGTGCCCAATGATTTCTCGGCGTGCTGACACAACGCGTCAGTGCCCATCGACTGGCAGGCTTCAGCGCGGCAAATCTTAACGACGTGCTTGCCGACCGGATGGCGTTTGAATTCGTGGTAGAACGTCAGCACGCCGTAAATTTCGGCACGCGAGCGGTTCAATGCCTTGGCGATGACCGGCAACGTCGCATCGGGCACGTAGCCGAGCTGGTGCTGCAAGTCGTGGAAGATCTCAAGAAGCTCGTCAGGCTTGTTTCCGTGGCGTGCGCATGACGCCAGTGCCGCGACCTCAGCAGGGGTCGGAGCCGGGAATTGTTCCACCCGTGAGCCGTTCGTTTGCTTTACGGCTTTCTTCGCCATGTTTGGCGTTTCCTCAGTGCTTGTTGGCGGTCGCCGTGACGCAGAACGCCAGTTTGCCGCATGACGTTAAGTGTGGCATCCGGTACCGGGATTCAAATCGATATGGTCGATCTCATCATAGATATCGCCTATGAAGCAATGCAAAAACTGAGGCAAAGCTCACAGTTTGAGGCAAACATGGCGGACTAAGTGTCCGTTTCGCCTCAGGAAATAATGTTGACTGAAAATTTCGCGGCGGCCGCCTGAAAGGCGCGCACCAGGGGTGCGACAGGATCGCGGTCCTGGGTCACAAGGCCGACGCTATGGGCGACCTTCGGTTCAATGAGGGGCAGAGCTTTCAATCCAGAGTCGTTGCCGAGCAAATCCAGAAGATAGTGCGGCATCACGCTGGCGAGCTGCATCAACCGTACATTTGAATAAAGATTGATCACGGAGTTGGTTTCGAGCGCGGGCGCAGGGCGGCATCCGGCATCGTGAAAGGCCCGGTCGATGATCCGCCGGTTCTGCATGTTCGAGGTCAGCAGTCCGAGTGGAAGGTCGGCGGCTTCGCGCCAAGTCACGGTCTCGCGGTTGGCGAGCGGGTGGTCGTCGGGAATGAAAAGACAGTAGTGCTCGGAATAGAGAGGCGTCGCGATGAGGCCGTTGATCGGCTCGTTGTCGAGATAGGTAATGCCGGCGTCGATCGAATAATCCTCCAGCCCGCGGAGGATTTCTTCCGAACTCATCGACATGATCGTGAAATTTATCTGCGGGTGCAGGCGTTGAATGTCGCGCGTGAGGTAGGGGAGCATCGGCAATGCCGACGGTATAGCGCCGAGTGTCAGCCGGCCGGTCAGGCCAAAATCGCTAATCGCCAGGTGGGCCAGCTCCTGATGCATCGAGGCCCAGTTGTTGAGGATGAGTTGCGCCCATTTGAGGACGCGCTCTCCTTCCTGGGTCAGACCCTGGTAGCGCTGACCGCGCTCGACGATCGGCACACCGAGTTCAAGCTCGAGCTGGCGGATACGCCCCGAGAGCGTCGGCTGGGTGACGTTGCAGGCCTGGGCTGCGCGCGTGAAATGCTTTTCGCGGGCGAGGGCGACCAGATATTGAAGCTGGCGGATGTCCATTCGTCTCTCTCTCCCGAGAGAGGGCTAATCATCGACGGTTCGATGATCAAATGCAATCGAGCAGCCCGTTCAAGGCTCGACAGGCCCGCGCAGCGGGCAGAAAGCTGGAAGTAAGGTCAAAAGTCGAGGCCGCCGGCATCGAAGACGTGACCCGAGAGCGAGCGTCCGCGGCGCGAGGCGAGATGGAGCGCCAAAGTGGCCACGTCCGGCTCGTTCGTGAGATAAGCGCCAGTGCGGCTGCCATCATAGAAGGCGCGCGGGCCGACGCCGTTGATGCGGATGCCTTTACCGGCCCATTCGCGCGCTTCGTTCGCGATCATCGCGGCCAGCGCCGTCCGGGCAAAACCGGCGACAGCGGCCGAGCGGCGATCTTTCGGCTCAGGCATCTTCAAGACGTTCAGGACCATACCCTCGCTCAGTACGAGGTTCATGCGGTTGGCGACGACGCGCGTCAGCTGTGCGAGCGGCGCCAGCTTCGCCGAGACGAGGGCTTCGAGATCGCCTTCGCCACGAATCGCCTGGATCTCGGCGGACGAGATTGTCGCCATGTTGATTGCAACATCGAGGCCGCCATAAGCCTGGGCCGATGTCTGCGCAAATTTCGCGGCGCAATCGGCCGTCGATATGTCGAGGGTGTGGAGGCGAATTTCGCTGGCGCTCTGCGAGAGCAGGGCGGCGAGTTCGACCAACTCGGGGGAAAGGTCGGTCGTATGGACAACGAGCCGGGCCTTCAGATCTGCGAAGGCACGTGCAACGTCAACGCCGGCGACGCCAGTCAGGCCCGTGATCAGGATGCGCGCACGCTCGAGTTCACTCGAGACTTCACTTTCGACGCTGGCACCTACTCGATCCATATACATGCGCTCTTCCCCTCCAGACATACGCTAAACCAACAAACGCGAGAGGCGCCGTCGGTCGGATGATAGCACGCCGATTCGCCTAACGAGATCTAAACAGCGCGCCGATTCGGGTTTGTGGGAGACGGGTCAAGGGCGCTTTTGCGGCTATGCACCGCTGCCGGCGATATGTTCGAAGGATAGAATCATGTGACCGGCGCGCCCCGCCGGGAGTATGATTTGCCTGGTTGTGGCGATGCCGCGCGAAAAGGTGGTGATAGCGGCCGCCGGTACATTGCTTCCCTTCATGTGTCTGCGAAGGTTGAGGCAAGACGAATCGAAGGCAGCCTGGAACACCATGACAAAACAGGACAATTCAAAGCCGCAAGCAAATGTCGATCAACTCGACACGGCTGCGCCTTCGCAGGCTCTCCCTTTGGGGTCCGGGCAAGTTCCTGGGCAGGGCATCGGGCCGGCTCCGACGAGAGGTCCAATGGTTGCCCCCCCGAATGGACCCGTGAATGGATCGGCGAATGACGCCAGCGGACCATCAACGGGGCATGCAACGTTGCTGGCGACTGGTCAGGACGCCGACGCTCCTCGCGAGCCGCGATCGCGCGATGGGCTTATCATTGCATCAATTCTGATCGTGTCGGCGGCGATTACGATGATGAGTTTTTCGCAGCTCGGCCTTTCGATGCCGATCTCGATCGCCGCGGGCGCCGTTGCGCTGTCGCTTTTGATGCTCATTCATAAGCAGGTTCAGAAATCGGCGCAGATTGCGCTGCTCAAGGCGGAACTTGCACGAGCCGAGTTTACGCAGGCGCGCCATGACGTGAAGTCGAACGGTGCGAAGCAGAAAATCTCGCAGGCGCGTCCGGCGCCGGCGGTGGCTGCCGCGCCGGGTCCGTCGCTTCCGTCAGCTCCGAATACAGCGGCACCTGTAAGTGCTCCAGCAGCTTCGAGCACACCGGAATCGCGCATTCGCGAACTCAGCCGCGATATCGGCAATTTGGTTCCGCGCTCTGAGCAGACGGCTCCGGCGCAGCCAGCCGGCGCGCCCCAGCCGCAGCACGCGGCAGCCGGTCTTTCGAGCGCCCGGCCTCTCGCATCCGTTGACGCCGACAGGGCAGGCCGCTTGGCGCCGCACGCGCCGATGCCGCCCGCGGGCGAACCTCTTCCTGCAAAACCCGCTGCGGAGTCCAAGGGCCGTGCGGTATTTGCGGCACCGGCGAGCGAAAGGCCGGTTCCCGAAACCGGCCGCGAGCGCTGGTCTTTCCGGCGGCGCGTCGATGTTCAGCCGCAGCAGCCACCGGTGAAAGGGCTCACACCGCCGCCGAGCTGGTCAGCTTCGGCAAACGCAATGCCGAAGGGCGGCGTGGCCATGACGATCGAAGGCGATCTCGAGCTGGTGCAGCGGAAGATCAAAGAACTCGCTGACGAGGTGAACGCTGCCGAGGCGCTGCGCGCGCCGAAGTCTTCGCGTGCGAATGAGCTGCCGAAGCCGAGTGCCAGCGCACTCGAAGATTCCATCGGTGCGCTGAGGGCCGTTGCAACCAGCATGCGCCAACGGCCGTCGGGCTTCGGCGATTACCTTCCGACACTTGATGCAGCCACACCGGCACCGAAGCCCGTTTCGTCACCGGCTTCGATGACGGCCACTGCTTCGATGATGAGCCAGGGGCCTGCCGCATCGCCGCAGGCAGCTGCGCCAGCATCTGTTTCGCCGCCGGTGGAGCCCGTACAGTCGCAGGGTCTTGGAGAACTCGTCATTCCGGCGACTGCAGAGCGTATTGCGGGTTTCGAGCCGGAAGATTCCGTCGACGACGCTACGTTCCGTGAAGAAGAAGCTGACGCTGAGTTGGGCCGCCATGAGCCACATTTGAGCGGGCTGAGCCTTGCTGAGATGGAGCGTGCAAATCCTGGGAGCATTCAGCGTGAAGCTTCGCCGCTTCCCGAGCTGACGCTGCCGGACCTGCCTATCCTGGAATTCAGTGCTGAACCGGCGCGTGCTCCGGAATTGCCGCCGCGTGTCGCCTCGATCATTCGCGCGATCGAAGATGACGCGATCGACGTGACGCTCGGGCCGATCGTGACGATCGCGGAGCATTCGGTCAGCCATTATGAAATGACGGCCAACTTGCGTTCGGCTTCCGGCGAACCGCACGACGCAAGCGAGCAAGATTTCGCGCTGGTCGGCGGCGATCTCGATACGCGCTTCGATATCTCGCGTCTCAATCGCGCGGCAGCTCTCGCGTCCCGCATGGATGCGCGCGACAGGGGCGGTTCGCTGCTGACGAGCTTCCTCGGCTCGTCCGTCACGAGCAGGGCGTTCCTCGAATCCTTCGCTCACGCCTACGAAGTCCGGCCGAGAATTTCCGCACAGCTCGTGTTGACGTTCTCGCAACGCGCGGTCGATGAATTTACTCCGGCCGCATGGCAGGCGCTGCGCGACATGCATTCGTTCGGCTTCCGCCTTGCGCTCGATCAGGTGACGCACATGGGGACGGACTTTGCCGCGCTCCAGGAAGCGGGCTTTCGCTTCGTCCGGTTCGGCGCTCAATCGCTGCTCGAGGGGATGACATCGCGCGACCGCTTCGTGCCGGCCGATGAAATCCTGCAGCGGGTAACGCTCGCGGGCCTGTCGGTCATAGCGAGCGGTATCACGGATGCCGCGATGCAGAAGCGCTTGCTCGATGCGGGCATTCTGCTCGGCCAGGGGCCCCTCTTCGGTGCGCCCCGCCAGGTCAACCTCGATGGGAGCCGTCCGGCCAAGCACTCGGCGGCGGCGTAGCCAGCCGGAACCATGCCGACTGTGACGACGGAGCCGGATGACAGTCCGGCTCCTGCTCGTTTATAGGCCGCAATTCGAGGTCGCATATCCATTTCGCAGAACGGGCCTCGGGCAAGGTCCGCATGTCTGGCATTCCGCTGTTCTCTTCCATCGTTCCGCTCGCTGCCTCGTCGGACCTCTGGTTCGTCGACATCTGGGGCGTGCTGCACAACGGTGTTCGGCCATTTGCATCGACCGTTGCGGCTTGCGAGGCTTTTCGAAAGCAGGGCGGCACTGCGCTTCTCGTCACCAACTCGCCGCGTCCGCACGACAGCGTGACCCGGCAGCTCGATAGTATCGGTGTGGCACGCGGCGCTTACGATGGCATCGTGAGTTCGGGCGACGTCTCGCGCAGCCTCATCGAAGCGTGGGCCGGCCGGCCTGTCCTGCACATCGGACCGTCGCGCGATCTGCCGATCTTCGCCGGACTTGGCGCAACGCCTGGAGCATCAGCAGACGATGCGGACGTCGCCGTCTGCACGGGGCTCTATGACGACGAAACCGAGACGCCGGAAAATTATTCAGCGCTGCTTCAGCAGCTCAAGGCGCGCAACGTGCCGATGGTCTGTGCCAATCCCGACTTGAAGGTCGAGCGAGGCGGCCGGATCATTTATTGCGCCGGTGCAATTGCGAGCGCCTACGCGGCGCTGGGCGGTGACGTGAGCTATGCCGGAAAGCCCTACCAGCCCATCTACGATCTGGCGCTGCGTACGGGATCCGATATCCGCGGCGTTCCCGTTCCCAAGGACCGCGTGCTCGCGATCGGTGACGGCGTCGCGACGGATATCGCTGGAGCGGCGGGGTTTGGCATTCGTTCGGTCTTCATCGCGAGCGGCGTTCACGTCGGCGCGGATGAGTCCCTCACGGAGGCGGCCGGGCGGCTGTTCTCTTCGGATAAGCCGCAGCCGGTCGCTCTCATGCAAAGTTTGGTTTGGTAGGCCGGCCGCTCGATTGGCCGATCAGGCGACCGTCAGCACGATCTTGCCGATGTGAGCGCTGCTCTCCATTCGTGCATGCGCTTCGCTCGCGCGCGAGAGCGGATAGGTGCTGTCGATCGGAATCTTGATCTTGCCGGAGACGATGAGCGGCAGAGCGTGCTCCTCGATGCTGCGGGCAATTTCGCCTTTCACTTCGGGCGTGCGAACGCGCAATGTCGATCCGGTGAGGGTCAGCCGTTTCAGCATCACGCGAATGAAATCGACAGTTGCTGTCGATCCTTTCTGGAAGGCGATGTTGACGAGGCGGCCATCGTCTCCGAGCGAGCGAATGTTCTTCTCGATGTAATCGCCGCCGACCATGTCGAGGATGACGTCGACACCCTTGCCGGCCGTCTCGGCTTTGATCACCTGAGCGAAATCATGCGTCCGGTAATTGATGGCGACGTCGGCGCCGAGGGCGCGGGCAGCTTCGCACTTCTCATCCGAGCCGGCGGTCGTGAAGACGGTTGCTCCGAATGCCTTCGCAAGCTGGATCGCGGTGACGCCGATGCCGCCTGTGCCGCCGTGGACGAGGAATTTCTCGCGCGCCTTCAGGTGGCCGCGGTCGAACACGTTGTGCCAGACAGTGAAGAACGTTTCGGGGATCGCCGCCGCTTCGATGAATGAGATCGAGTCCGGCTTTTTGATGCAGCTGAGTTCGGACACAGCGACGAATTCGGCGTATCCGCCGCCCGGGACGAGCGCCATGACCGGGTCGCCAACGGCGAATTGACCAGCCCCCTCGCCAAGCACGGCGATAACGCCCGAGACTTCGAGCCCCGGAAGTTCGGAATGACCTTTGGGCGGGGGATAATTTCCCTGCCTCTGGAGCACGTCCGGCCGGTTCACTCCGGCAGCTGCAACCTTGATCAGGACTTCGCCCGCTTTCGGCTGCGGCACCGGCATTTCGGTCAACTGAAGCACTTCGGGGCCGCCCGATCCCGCGATCACAACGGCCTTCATCGATGTCGGGAGACTCATCTCGCTCGCTTTCTCCTTGAAGATGGCCGAGAGGAATGCACTGGGACGCTATGCGGGGCAAGCGTGCGCGTGCGGTGGCGACCAACTCTCGACGCCACTTCGCGTCTCCAATAAGCTGAGCGCCAAAAGAAAATTGGAGGAACAGTCATGGACCTCGATGATCTGATGCCGCGAAAGAAGCCGAGCGGCGCGGCTATCGGAGACAATCTCGAAACGTTATCGGTTGCCGAGCTCGAAAAGCGGATTGCGGATCTCAATGCTGAGATTGTGCGCGTGAACGCGGAGCTCGATCGCAAGCGCAAGCACGAGGCCGCCGCGCGCGCGCTTTTCAAATCGTGAAGCGGTTCTGAAGCATCTATTTGAAATGCGCTTTGCGCTGTCCGATTTTGGGATCGGACCAATTTGGCGCAATGTTTCGATTTGCTAACGCTATAACAGTGAGCGGACGGTTTCACTTAACTGAACTTTAAGCATATCGGGCCATTTTGAACCTCGATCCAGGGCATCTGGATAAAAGCGGCCCCTCTGCCGCTTGTTGACGCCTCACTGTTGACTTTCGAGCCGCTCGTTAGGGCGGCTCTTTTTTTGCATTGTCCACAGGAGCTTCGTCGGAAGCAGGGAAACATGCCCCGTTTTGGGCATTCTTCTTAACTATGGTGCACTAATGTCAGTTCGTGGTAGCAGTTGCGGACGGGTAAGCGTTTGTATCGTTGAGGGTCATGAGTAACGTATATCGCGTGGACGGCGCGCCTGCGGGCGGCGCCACAACGGTCTCGTTCGGTGAGCGGTTTCAGTCCTCCGAGCAGTTTGACCACATCTTCAAGGAAGGCATGGCGCTCGTCGAGCGCACGGCGAGCTACCTTGATGGACCGGGCCGGAAAGAGGCCAAGGATCTCGTAGGCGGCGTGGGCGTGCTCTATGCCACCGAAAGCATGAGACTTACAACTCGGCTGCTCGACCTCGCTTCGTGGCTGCTGATCCGTCGCGCTCTGCGCGAGGGTGAGATCTCCGACGAAGAGGCTCAGAAGAAGCGCCGCCGCGTCAAGCTACAGGCTTTCGGCCGGCCGTCGCACGTCAAGGGCTATACCGAGCTTCCGCAAGGTTTGCAGAACCTGATCGAGGAAAGCTTCCAGCTTCACGATCGCATCTCGCAGCTTGATCGCGTGTTGGCGAAGCCTTCCGCTGCCGAGACGCCGCAAGCGGCCGTCAATCCGGTTGCACAGCAGGTGGGCCTGCTCGAGCGCGCGTTTTCAGTCAAATTCAGCTGAATTCAAATCCAGTTTGAACGCAAAAGGCCCGGTCTCGCGACCGGGCCTTTGCTTTTCCAGAGAGTGCGTTCGACGCCTTGGCGATCAGAACATGCCCTCGAACTTCTTCTTGAAGCGCGACAGGCGGCCGCCACGGTCCATCAACTTCGCATCGCCGCCGGTCCAGGCCGGATGCGTGTTCGGGTCGATGTCGAGGGTCAGCTTGTCGCCGGCCTTGCCGTAGGTCGAATAGGTCGTGAATTCCGTTCCGTCGGTCATCACCACCTTGATCTGGTGGTAATCCGGGTGAAGGTCGGCGTCTTTCTTCATGGCCTTGTGTCCGTCTTGAATGCGATTTTCACGGCGAAGCTCTGACGAGCCTCGGCCCCGGTACGTGCAGAGGGGACTGAATTGGCGCGTTCTTTAGCCGAGATAAGCTTGTCGCACAAGGCCGGATAACGGCCTCAAGTCGGGCCTAACCTGAGGAAACCGTAAGCCTTCCGGGCCAAAAAGCGGCCCATTGTCTCTTGAGCCCGGCTGCCCGGTGGGGCATGGTCCGGGCCGGCTTCAGGGTTGAAATATGTTGTTTCCCCAAGCTTTGGACCAAAAAAGGCCGATGAGCAGCGACGTAGCAGATCAGGGCTCGGATCGGGCCCAGCCCGACCAGGAAAACACACGGCAGTCAAAGCGCTTGGCGCTGAAGCCGCTCTTAACGCTGAAGCCGCTGATCCTCAGTCACAAGGGCGCGCTGTGGGGCGCGATCATCGCCCTGGTCGTCTCGGCGATTGCGATGCTTTCGGTGCCGCTTGCCGTCCGCCGGATGATCGACAACGGCTTCGGCGGCAACGATTCAACGCTGATCAACAACTACTTCCTGACGATCATCGCCATCGGCCTCGTCATCGCGATCGCAAGCCCGGCCCGCTTCTATTTCGTGAACTGGATCGGCGAACGGGTTGTTGCCGACCTTCGAACCACGGTTTTCGCGCAGCTCGCAAAGCTCGGCCCCGCCTACTTCGATCTCAATCACTCCGGCGAGATCATGAGCCGCCTGACGGCGGACACCACGCAGATCAAGGCCGTTGCCGGGACGGCGCTCAGTCAGGCGGCGCGCAACGCCATCATGCTGGTTGGCGCGCTCGTCATGATGTTCATAACCAGTCCCAATCTGTCGGCGCTGGTGTTTCTCGCCATTCCCATCATCGTTCTTCCGCTTGTCGGATTCGGGCGCGCCGTGCGGCGGTTGTCGCGGCAGGCTCAGGATACGCTCGGCGAGGCTTCGGCTTACGCCTCTGAAAATCTCGGCGCCTACCGGACGATGCAAGCGTACGTGAACGAGAAGACGGTTTCCGATCGCTTTGCGCGCGCCGTCGAGCGGACGTTTGCCGCGGCGCGGCGGCGGATGCTTGCCCGCGCGGCTCTGACCTTCGTTGCTATTCTGCTTACCGTCGTGAGCGTCACGGGTGTGCTTTGGTATGGCGCCTCCCAGGTCGTCGTCGGCGATATGACAGGCGGCCGGCTCGGGCAATTCGTTCTTTACGCGCTTTTTGCTGCCGGTGCGCTGGCCGAGCTTTCGGAAGTATGGGGCGAGATGAGCCAGGCTGCGGGCGCCGCCGAGCGGCTTTCGGAAATGATGGCGACGGTACCCGATATCCGTTCCCCCGAGCATCCGACGCCGTTGCCCGAACCGTCAACCGGCACCATTGCATTCGAGAACGTGACCTTCGCCTATCCGACGCGCCCCGGCGAGAAGGCTCTCGATGGCGTATCGTTTCGGGCGAGTTCCGGCGAGACGCTGGCGCTCGTCGGCGCTTCCGGCGCGGGCAAGTCGACGATCTTCAACCTGCTTCTCCGTTTCTACGATCCGAACCAAGGCATCGTTCGCGTCGACGGGGTGGATGTACGGGACGCCGACGTCGCGGCGCTGCGCCGTCACATCGCGCTGGTGCCGCAAGACGTTGCTCTTTTCGCAGATACGGTCGCGGAGAACATCCGCTACGGGACGCCCGGAGCGACGCTTTCGGAAGTTCGGCGGGCCGCGACGGCGGCCCAGGCGGACGACTTCATTCGCCGCCTTCCAGACGGTTACAATACCAAGCTCGGCGAGCGCGGCACCTCGCTTTCGGGCGGGCAGCGTCAGCGGATTGCCATTGCGCGCGCCATTCTGAAAAACGCGCCGATCCTGCTGCTTGACGAGGCGACAAGCGCTCTCGACGCGGAGAGCGAAGGGGCTGTGCAGCGCGCGCTCGAAGACTTGATGAAGGACCGGACGAGCATCGTCATCGCGCATCGGCTCGCTACGGTTCAGAAAGCCGATCGCATTCTCGTCATGGAGAACGGGCGGATCGTCGAAGCGGGGACGCATGTCGAGCTTGTCCGCCGGGGCGGAATCTATGCGCATCTCGCCGAGCTGCAATTCGGGCGCGAAGCCGCCGAGTAAACGGCTCGACGGACGTTCTTTAACGTTCCATTAACTTCCGCATGCTGATCATTGCTCTTATGAGAGCACTGACGGTCATTGTCGTCCTGTTCGGCTGTTTCGCGTACGATATTTCGTACAACAACGCGGAGCTAATCCGTTGGCTCGCGGATACGCTCGGACTCTCATAAATCAACGAAGCTCGCGCTGGATCTCCCCGGCGTCCGACTTTTGCCTTGTGCCCGGCGACACGCGTTCCGCGCGCCGGCTGCCGGGCACGGTTATCGGTTCGTCAGCTTCAGCTCGATGCGGCGGTTCTTTTGGAAGGCCTCTTCCGTCAGGCCCGGATCGATCGGCGCAAATTCGCCGTAGCCCGCGGCCACGAGGCGATCGGGCGGGACGCCGCGCGATATCAGATATTTGACCACGGACGAGGCGCGCGCGGTCGACAATTCCCAGTTCGACGGAAACTGCGATCGCGAGATCGGCCGGATGTCGGTGTGACCGTTGATCTGCAGCGCCCAATCGATGTCGGGCGGGATTTCCTTTTGAAGCTCCAGGATCGCCGATGCGATCTGATCCATCGCGGCGTCACCCTCCGGGGTCAGCGTCGCCGATCCGGCCGGGAAGAGGACTTCCGATTCGAACACGAAGCGATCGCCGGCGATGCGGATGTCCTTGCGATCCTTCAATAGCTCTCTCAGGCGGCCGAAGAAATCCGAGCGGTAACGCTTCAGTTCCTGCACCTGCTGCGCGAGCGCGGTGTTCAGGCGCGCGCCGAGGTCCTTGATGGTCTTGTCGCTCTCGGTCGTCTTCTTCTGTGACGCATCGAGCGCGTCGCTCAGGGCGGCGATCTGCCGGCGCAAGGCGACGAGCTGCTGATTGAGAAGGTCGACCTTCGACAGCGCTTCGGCGGAAATACTTTTCTGCTTGTCGAGATCGGCGCCGAGGGAAGCGATCCGGCCTTCAGCCGCTTTGGCGCGGTCGTCGGCGCCGAGACCTGCGCCGGTCAATTTCTCATTGTCGGCTTTCAGAGACGACAGGGAGGCTTGTAGGGCAGCGAGATCGTCCTGGGCCGACTGCGATTTGCCTTTCTCGAGCGAAAGCATCGAGGTCAGCTCGCTGATCTGCTGGGTCAGACGTTGGAGGGCCGAGTCTTTCCCCGTGGCCTCTTGGGCCGAGAAATATTGGGCGATCATGAAGATCGACATCAGCAGCGTGACGACGAGAAGCAGTGTCGACAGCACGTCGACGTAGGCAGGCCAGAACTCGCCGTATTCACCGCTGCGACGGGACCGTCCGCGTGCCATGCGCCTTTAAACTCCGCGCTTCATGGCATCGGCAAGGTTGCGCAGCATGGCGGCGACCTCGGCTTGGCTTTGCGCCTGCTCGTCCACCCACTCGCGGACGACTTTCTGCTCCGAGCGCATCTGCGTGACGAGTTGATTGACGCCGCGCGCGAGGTCGCGGACGTCGTCCTGGGGGGCCACGCCTTTTGCAGGCATACCGGCCTGATCCACGACGCGGTTCGCGAAGTCCTCGAGCGAGCGCTGCATTTCGACAACCGCCGACAGGAGCTGGCGATTGACGTAATCATTCGTGTGGGCGCCGGTGCCTGCAGGCGTCAGCTCGGTGATGCCCGACAGCCATTCCTCGAGCTCGTTGTAAAATCGGTTGTGGGCGTGGCTCGCCTGAAGCTCCAGGAAGCCCAGAATGAGGGAGCCGGACAAGCCCAGCAGCGATGACGAGAACGCCGTGCCCATGCCCTTCAGAGGCGCGGAAAGGCCGGCTTTCAGATCGCTGAAGAGCTGGACATTGTCGGTCGCTTTGCTGTCGAGCGTGTCGATGGCCGCGCCGACTGACTGGATCGTCTCAAGGAGGCCCCAAAACGTTCCCAGCAGGCCGAGAAAGACGAGCAGGCCGACGAGGTAGCGGCCAGTGTCGCGGGCTTCGTCGAGCCTCGAGCCGATCGAATCCATGAACGAGCGCATCGCGGCGGTCGACAGCGAAAGGGTGCCGGTCCGGTCGCGCAGCATCGTCGCCATCGGTGCGAGCAGCACCGGGCGGGCGCTGATAGAGAGGCCGGGGTCGGAAATGCGGAAAGCGTTAACCCAGCGAATTTCCGGGTAGAGGCGAAAGACCTGGCGGTAGGCGTAAACGATGCCGAGCGCCAACGTCCCGACAATCAGGCCGTTCAGACCCGGGTTGTTCAGGAACGAGTGCTTCAGTTGGTCGAACAGAATGGCGGCGAGAAAGCCCACCAGCGTCAAAAAAATCGTCATGCGCAGCAGAAAGACACCGGGTGGTGTCAGCCGCCGTGATACCGGGGCCAGTGCCGAAGCATCGCCCGGGCGGATCTTCGCCATTAGTCCATGCCTCCGGAACGCCCCGCTGTCCGCTAGAACCTTAGCGCAAGGCTGTCCCATCGAAAACGGGCAACATCATGCCGAAGTGGCGACTGCCCCGCGGCTATGCGGCACGATTCAGGCTTTATTGAAGAGGAACTGCCCCAAAGCTTTGTGAATGTAGGGGTTTGCGGCGATGATATCGCCGGAGTCCATCATTTTGTCGCCGCCGGCCAAATCGGTGACGAAGGCGCCGGCCTCGCGCGCGATGACGATGCCGGCCGCAACGTCCCACGGCTGAAGATTGTGCTCCCAGTAGGCGTCGAACCGCCCGGCTGCGACGAAGGCGAGGTCGAGCGCGGCCGAGCCCGTCCGGCGGATGCCCGCGACTTCGTTCATCAAGAGGTCCATCTCTTTCAGATAGCGCGCCTTGCCTTCGCGGCCGCGGTGGGGAATTCCGGTCGTCACGAGGGCATCGCCGAGGTTTTTGCGCGCCGCGACCCGCAGGCGGCGATCGTTCATGTACGCGCCCTTGCCCTTTTCGGCTGTGAAGAGTTCGTCGCTCGCGGGATTGTAAATGACGCCCGCAACGAGCTGGCCTTCGCGCTCGAGGCCGATCGAGACTGCGAACAGCGGGTTCGAATGCAGAAAGTTCGTCGTGCCGTCGAGCGGATCGACGATCCAGCGGTGCGTCTGATCGGCGCCGACGATTTCACCCCGCTCCTCCATGAGGAAGCCGTAGGTGCCGCGGGACTTCGATAGCTCCTTGAAGATGATGTCTTCGGCCTTGTGGTCGGCGGCGGAGACGAAATTGGCCGGTCCCTTGATCGAGACCTGCAATTGCTCGACCTCACCGAAATCACGCGTGAGGCTGCGCCCCGCCTTGCGTGCAGCCGAGATCATGACGTTGAGTGTCGGGGATACGTTATTCATTTCGTTGATCCGGACGGGCGCAAAAGGGGAGAGCCGGGCTCTAACGGCTCTTCGACCCTGTGGCAAGGCGACTGAAAGGCCAAAGCGCCCCGTGAATGGCTACTGAAGTTCGGCCATGCCGGGATCGGCGCGAATACGATCCGCCCAGGCGGACGCTTCGGCTTCCGCTTTCTGACGGTCGGCCTTGGGCATGTTCGCAATCCGGGCGTCGAGCTCTTGGTCTTCGAAACCTTGCTTTTGGGCAATGAGCCGCCACTTGGCGGCTTCGACCGGATCTTTCTTTACCTTGATGCCGTCGAAATACACGTAGGCCAAACGGTTCTGGGCGCCCGCGATGCCCTTGTCGGCAGCGGCTTTCAACAGAATTGGGATCTTCGGCTCGTCTTTCGTCAGGCCCATGCCTTGGATCAATCTCACGGCGTAGTCGTACTGCGCCTCGGGATAGCCCTGCTCGGCGGCTCGGGATAGCCAACGGGCGGCTTCGAGCGCGTCGGCGGCAACGCCCGATCCGGTCTGATAAAGTTCGGAGAGATCGTACTGCGCCTGAGGCAAGCCCTTTTCGGCGGCGAAGCGGATGTGCTGGTAGGCGCGAATGGGGTTTTCGGGTTTGCCGTCGCCTTTGAGGAAAAGAAGGCCAAGATTGTAATTGGCTTCGGCGTGGCCGGTCAGCGCTGCCTTTTCGAAGAGCTCGGCGGCGGCCTTGCGATCCTTTTTCACGCCGCGGCCTTCGGCATACGAGATGCCGAGCGCGAACGTACCCTGCATGTCGCCGAGGTCGGATGCGCGCTTGTAATATTCGAAGGCTTTTCGGTCGTCCTTCTGGACGCCAAGGCCTTCCGTGTAGATCCGCGCGATCAGCGTGTTGGCCTGCGGTTCGCCCCGCGCGGCTGCATCTTCCGCAAGCTTGAGAGCCGTCAGGTACTGGCCCTGATCGAACGCCGTATAGGCCGCGTCGTCGCCGGTCGCCGGCACGGTCGAGGGAATTGTCTTCCGGATTTCGGACGTTCCCTGTTGCGCCGGAGGCGTGCTTTGTGGCGCTTTCTTCGGCGAGGGCGCGAGCTTCGGCACGGGCGTTTCGGTATCGCGGGTGAACCACGAGCTGCTGTCCGCCAAGAGCGGAGCAGCCGCGCCGAAGGTGGCAAAAACTAAGGCTGCGAGCGGTACGACGAACTTCGTCGCGCGTGCTGTCATTTCGCTGGCTCCGGAGTCCTTATCGCCTCGGAAAATTCGCGAATGCGCGCAACGGCTGCTGCTTCCGTATCCTGTGATCCGAGGCGAACGGAAACGAAATCGGCGCCAGCCGAGGCGAGATGGTGCGCTGCGTCCGCGTCGTCGACATCGAAGGCGACGGACGGGATTTCGAATACTTCGCTCCACCACGAGATCAGGTCGAGTTGGCGCTCGGCGGCGCGCTCGCGATCTTCGACATGGGGCGGAACGCCGAATGCAACGTAATCGGCGCCCGCTTCGGCTATTTCCATCGCATCGTGGCGGCTGCGTCCGGCATCCACGCCGATGATCGTTCCGGCTGGTGCCGATTGCTTCAACGTTTTGAACTGACGGACGATATCGCGCGACCACGGCAGGTGAATGCCGTCGGCGTTGAACTTCGTGGCGTCCTCCAGGCTTGAAGGAACGATGGCCGCGATGTTCCTCTTCTGAGCCTCCGCAACGAGCTTGCGGGCCAGTGCTTCGTCCACAGACGTTCCATCAGCAGAGCGGATAAGTACGCTCGCGATTGTGGCGGCGGCCGACGCCGCGGCGAGCAGGCTCAACGCGTGCGCTGCGGGAGATCCCGCGTCGATCTCGAAGTCAAGGTAGAGGCTGGTGGCGCTCGACAAGCGAAAGGCTCCGGTTCAGGCCCGCTCTTCAAAGCCGATTGCGGCGGAAACAAGAAGCGGGCGGCTTTCAACGTGGATCGGCAAGGTGGTTTGCCAACGTGGTTTGGCGCACTGGGTTGCAGTAATCGGCGCTATACTCAAGACGATTCGAGTTTTCTCAGTCACAGACGGGTTTTTTCGCCGGAATCCGGGGCTTTGGCAGTTTACCAGTTTGGGGGAACGGGCCAATGTCGCCCCATCTCTGAGTTTCGGCGTTTTTCCGCCAACTTGAGGGCTCACGTAGTGTCGGCAACGCTGGCATCGCCGCGCCTCTCGCCTATCGGAGCCACACGGGGAATGATCAAATTTTCTCTTCGCCTTCTGGGCGTCAGCTTGCTGGGGATCGGTGCAATCGGCGTCAATTCGGCTGCAATGGCCGAGCCCCCTGTTCAAATTTCATCAGAGAGCGGAACGACGACGTATTTTCCGCCGTCGAACACAACGACTGGCGCTATTCCCGCTTCGGATGCTGCGAAGGATGCGGCTGCAGCCGCTGCTACAACACCTGAAACGCCGGCGATTCCGTCTTCGACACCAACTCCGACGCCTTCGGCGACAGCTGCGGTAACGCCGCCGACTGAAACACCTGCGCCCGCTGCGCCGAGCGTATCCGCTCCGCCTCCGCCGGATGCAGCTCCCGCTGCCGCGACTCCCGCGGCTACTCCGGCGCCCGCCGCCGTTGAGCCGGCTGCCGCGCCGGGGGATAGCGCCGCCCAACCGAAGACCGAACCGATCCCCGCTGTTGCGGCTCCGGTCGCGCCGCCCGTGAACCCCATCGTGGAGGCTGCGCGAGCGAAGCTCGGCGACAAAGCACTCTCGGGCCGGGAAAATGTCGCCGCCGACGTTGCTGCCGCGCGCGACTTCTACAATTCGCGCACCGAACCGCTTTGGGTGAACGACAGCGGCTTCACGCATAAGGCCAAGGCCGTCATTTCCACGCTCCGGACCGCCGACGATTGGGGACTCGAGCCTTCCGATTTCGTCGTGGCGAACATCGCAAGCGGCGCCAATGCGGAAGCGCTGGGCGCCGCCGATGCGCAGTTGACGCTTGCCGCTCTGAAATATGCTCGCTTCGCGCGCGGAGGCCGTCTCGATCCCGTGGCACTGAGCAACATTCTCGACATGAAGCCGCCGGTGAAGGACGCGAAGACCGTCATCAGCGAATTGTCGAACGTTGCGGAGCCTGACGCTTATCTGCGCGGATTGAATCCGAAGCACGCCGGCTTCGAGCGCCTACGTCAGGCGCTTCTGAAAGCGCGCGGGCCGAATCAGGAAGAAGAAGCTGTCGATCCGGCGTTGCTGATCAAGCTGCCGCAAGGCAAGCAGCTGAAGCCTGGCGCGGAAGACGATCAGATTTCGCTCTTGCGTCAGCGCTTGAAGATGCCTGCTGCAAATCCAGCCGACGAGCGCGTCTATGACGACGAACTTGCCGATGCCGTGCGCGGCATCCAGCGGGACAACGGTCTCAAGGTCAACGGTATTTTGAGCAACCGCGTGCGCTCGGCTTTGAACCAGGCGGGCGAGCCGAAGCGAGCCGATCCCAAGCAGAACGTCGATCGGCTGATCGCCAATATGGAACGTTGGCGTTGGTTGCCGGTGGACCTCGGGCAGCTCTACGTGATGAACAACATTCCCGAGTTCACGAGCGAAATCTGGAAGGGTAACCACCTCGAACTCAAACAGAAGATGATCGTTGGCCAGCCTTCCTGGCCGACGCCTGTGCTCGCTGCGAACATGCAGTTCGTGATTTTCAAGCCGAGCTGGGGCATGCCTGACGGCATCAAGTCCAAGGAGCTTCTGCCGCGCCTCAGAAGTGCGTCGGGTTCCGGCACCGGTATCGGTTTCTTCGATCAGCTGTTCGGCGGTGGCGGAAGCGGCGGCGCGCGCGTGCTCGAAGCCTACAAGCTGCAGGTCTACTACAACGGCCGGCCGGTCGATCCGGACTCGGTCAATTGGAGCACTGCGGATATCCGCCAGTACAGCTTCACGCAGCCACCTGGCGCAGATAATCCACTTGGCCTCGTGAAATTCCGGTTCCCGAACCGGCACGACGTTTACATGCACGATACGCCCGAGCGCGGCCTGTTCGCTCAAACCAACCGTGCCTTGAGCCATGGCTGCATGCGCGTCGAGGAGCCACGGCGCACGGCTGAGGTTCTTCTTGCCGAAGACAAGGGTTATTCGCCTGAAAAAGTCGGCCAGCTCTGGGACAGCGGCGCGAGCGTTACGCTTTCAAAAGAGGTGCCGGTCTATCTGGTCTATTTCACGGCTCGCGTTGATGACGAGGGGCGTCTCCTGAACTACGCGGACCTCTACGGTCATGACGGGCGGATCATGTCGGCGCTGCGCGGGCGTCCGGTTCGCTATACGGCGCCCGAGGCCTTCGATCCGGCTGAAACGAGCGCGCGCGGTGGCGTTCCGACCGCGTCCAACGATGCGGGTGGCGCAACCGTCGCTGGGGGCGATGCGGGTTCCGACAGCATGATGGACGCTCCGCCGCCTTCGAAGAAGAACCAGAACCAGAAGAAGAGCGCGTCTGCGAAGCAGAAGCCGCAAGGCAAGAGCACCGGCGGCACCATTCAGGATGCGCTTTCGAACATCTTCCTGAACTAAGCGGGCTGCGACCGAGACACAAAAAAAAGCGGATCAAACGATCCGCTTTTTTTGTTTTCGATGACGGCGAACTTTCCGCGCCTCGCGATCAGGCAGCCTTCTCGAGCGTCTCGTTCCATTTGCCGAGGGCGGCAAGGCTGTTCATCTTCGCGCGATGCGTGAACGCGCGCTGGCCGGCTGCAACGTTTTCCGGCTTGCCGCCCCATGCCTGGATCGCTGCCGCTTGCAGCGCCCGGCCGTAGGAGAACGTCAGCGGCCAGGGCAGCGGACCCGAAGCATTCATGAGCGACAGGTGCTTGGTCGCGGCTTCGTCGGACTGGCCGCCCGAGAGGAATGCAATTCCCGGAACGGCCGACGGCACCGTCTCCTTCAGGCACTTGATCGTCTTCTCGGCAACCTCGGCAGGGCTCGCCTGCTTCGCCGATTTCTGCCCGGCGATGACCATGTTCGGCTTCAACACGATGCCTTCGAGTTTGACGCGCGCGTCGTAAAGCTCGCGGAACACCGTGCGAAGCGTCCATTCCGTCACGCGATAGCATTCGTCGATGTCGTGACCCGAATGCGGGCCGTCCATCAGCACTTCAGGTTCGACAATCGGAACGATGCCGGCTTCCTGGGCGAGGGCTGCGTAACGGGCGAGTGCGTGCGCATTGGCCTTGACGCAGTTCCAGCTCGGCAAGCCATCGGCGATGGTGATCACGCCGCGCCACTTCGCGAAGCGGGCGCCGAGCTTGTGGTATTCAGCAAAGCGTTCGCGCAGGCCGTCGAGGCCTTCGGTGATCGTCTCGATCTTCGAGGTCGGGCCGGCGAGGGGCTTCGCGCCAACGTCGACCTTGATGCCCGGAATGGAACCCGCCGCCTTCATGATGTCGACGAGCGGTGTACCGTCCTTTGCCTTCTGCCGGATCGTCTCGTCATAAAGAATGACGCCGGAAACGTAATTCTTCATGCCCTCCGTCGCCCGGAACAGCATCTCGCGATAATCGCGGCGGCTGTCTTCGGTCGAGGCGAGTTTGATCGTGTCGAAGCGCTTCTTGATGGTGCTCGTGCTTTCGTCGGCAGCGAGAATGCCTTTTCCAGGCGCAACCAGAGCGCGGGCGATATCTTCAAGTCTGTCGCTCATATTTGCCTCCGTGGGCCGCTTTCAATTTCACTACTCATGAAAACGGGCGCCGTTCGTTTGGCGCCCGTCAGAATTCGATTAGATGAGCTTCGCCATCGCAACGGCCGTATCGGCCATGCGGTTCGAGAAGCCCCATTCGTTATCGTACCACGTGACGACGCGTACGAAGTTCCCGTCGATCACCTTGGTTTGATCGAGCGCCACCGTCGAGGAGGCCGGGTCGTGATTGAGGTCCATCGAGACAAGCTTGTCGCTCGTGATCGCCAGGATGCCAGCTAGGCGGTTCGACTGCGACGCTTCGATGAGGGCGTTGTTCACTTCCTCGGCCGTCGTGTTGCGCTTGGCGACGAACTTGAAGTCGACCAGCGAAACGTTCGGCGTCGGCACGCGCATGGATGCGCCGTCGAGCTTACCGTTCAGCTCGGGGATGACGAGGCCGACAGCTTTGGCGGCGCCGGTCGTCGTCGGGATGATGTTCAACGCTGCAGCGCGGCCGCGGTAGAGGTCCTTGTGCAGGGTGTCGAGCGTCGGCTGGTCGCCGGTGTAGGAATGGATCGTCGTCATGAAGCCGTGCTGAAGACCGATCGCGTTGTGGAGCACGTGAACGACCGGCGCGAGGCAGTTCGTCGTGCACGATGCGTTCGAGACGATCAGATGGTCCTTCGTCAGCTTGTCGTCGTTGACGCCGTAGACGACTGTCAGATCGGCATTGTCGGCAGGAGCTGAAACGAGCACGCGCTTGGCGCCCGCGTCGAGGTGCGCCTTGGCCTTGTCCTTCGACGTGAAGATGCCCGTGCACTCGAACGCGATGTCGACGCCGAGGGCTTTGTGGGGAAGCTCAGCCGGATTCTTGATCGCGGTAACCTTGATCGGTCCGCTGCCCGCATCGATCGTGTCGCCGGAGACTTTCACTGCTTTCGGAAAACGCCCATGCACGCTGTCATAACGCAGCAGATGCGCGTTCGTTTCGACGGGGCCGAGATCATTGATGGCGACGACTTCGATATCCGTACGTCCACTCTCGATGATTGCGCGCAGCACGTTACGACCGATGCGGCCGAAACCGTTGATCGCCACCTTCACAGCCATTCTCGGGGGTCCTCCGGGGTAAGATTTTATGCTGGGTTTGATGAGATGTAGGTCTCATCACCGTTATCGCCAGTAATTGCGGGTCTTTAACGTCACTTATTGGGCCGCTGTCAATCATTCAGCTCCGTTGACGGGACGTCCGCTCCTGCAAATCTTTACGTTCAACGGGGTACAACACGGTCTCGTTTATTGACTGCATTTACCTTCGCCACGTAACGTAGACGGCAAGCATAGGTGATCGATGCGTCAATCGTGTCGTCCGAAAGGGCGATTAGAGGCCATGACTGAACGCAACACCGTTAAGATGAAGCGCGCGGACGACGTCAAGCCGGCCCGCAAACCGGCTGGCGACGTCGAGTTGCGGTCGGAGAACGCGCGCCTTAGGGCCGAACTCGCGACCGCGCAGCAACGGATCGCGGAGCTCGAGCAGCGGACAGCTGATGCGCTGAACCGGATTGATTGGGTTCTCGATTCGCTTCATAGTCTACACGAGAGCGGTTGACTGTGAGCGTCGTTCAAGGGGAGAGCGGCGGAGCTGCCGGATAGAATGGCCGAAGTCCCGTTCACCTTCAATCAACGCACCTATCGCTTCCAGTGCGAAGAACATGACGCTGCGCGTCTCACCGATATCGTTGATTATTTGAGTTCGAAGCTCGATGCGATCGTGCGCGAGCACGGGGCCATCGGCGATGAGCGATTAATCTTGATGGCCGCATTGATGGTCACCGACGAGCTGTTCGACGCCCGGGCGGATGTCGACGAACTGCTCGAAGGCAGCTCGCCGGCTGCCAGATCGGCCGCCATTCGCTCAATCCGGGACGAAACCGGCGATGAGGCGGATGAGGACCACGAGGACGAAGATCTCGAGCCCGTCCGGCGTCGCGCCAAAGGCTAGGTGGCCTCGGTACGCCCTCAGTCGCAGCCGGAATCGACAGCCATCCCGGCGGTAACCCTGGATTTTTCCTGCCACCTCACTTAAATCAGATGCGCTGCGGGGCTCGTCAGGGACAAATGACCCGGGGGCCTATAAGATCCGCACGGGTGCTGTCCCTGTCCGGAGCCGTGGCTTCGGACATATGGTGCCCACCTACGCTCGTAGGGACCACGCGGGATCATGTTCCCAACGGCCTTCGCGGCACTTTAATTCAACGAATATCGGGAAACGGAAAGCGCGTTTGACTGCGAAAGTTATGCCAGACGCCAAGAAAGAGCTGCGGGCCGAAGCGCTTGTTCGGCGTCAAGCGGCCTTTGAGCGTCACGGAGCGGAGGCTAGTCGCAAGATTGCGGCTCAGGGCCTCGATTTTCTTGGGATCAAGGCCGATACGGTCGTCTCGGGTTTTGCCGCTATCCGCGACGAGATCAATCCAGGGCCGCTGATGGCGTGGCTGCAGGCCGAAGGGTTTCGGCTGGCGCTCCCGGTCATGCAAGGCCGGGGGAAGCCGCTGCTGATGCGATCGTGGTCGCCAGGAGACGCCATGGCGCCGGCTGCCTGGGGGATTGCGGAGCCGCTCGAGGACAAGCCGGCCGTCGACCCGGACGTCGTTCTGGTGCCGCTCCTGGCATTCGACGGACGGGGCTACCGGCTCGGCTATGGCGGCGGTTTCTACGACCGGACGCTCAAGCGCTTGAGGGCGTTAAAACCCATCGTTGCCGTCGGCATCGCCTACGACGAACAAAGGGTCGACGCGGTCCCGGTCGAAAGCTATGACGAGAAACTCGATTGGGTTCTGACGCCCTCAGGCCCGCAACGTTGCCTCGATCCTTGATCCGGAATCCTTGATGCGTCTTTTGTTTCTCGGCGATATCGTCGGTCGCCCGGGCCGAACGGTGGTTTGCGATGCATTGCCGGGCCTCATCAAGCGCTATGGGCTGGATTTCGTCGTGATCAACGGCGAAAACGCGGCAGGCGGTTTCGGAATTACCGAGGCGATCCTCAACGATCTCATCGATGCCGGTGCCGATTGCGTGACGCTCGGCAATCATTCGTTCGATCAGAAGGACGCGCTGGTCTTCATCGAACGTCACGACCGGCTGATCCGTCCTCTCAATTATCCCAAGGGAACGCCGGGCAAGGGGGCGACCTTGCTCAAGGCGAAGAGCGGGGCCGATGTCCTCGTCGTGAACGCCATGGGCCGTGTTTTCATGACCGAGCTCGATTGCCCGTTCCGCGCCGTCGATAATGAGATTTCCGCGTGCGCA
The DNA here is from genome assembly GCF_902712875.1 of Hyphomicrobium sp. ghe19. Taxonomy (NCBI): domain Bacteria; kingdom Pseudomonadati; phylum Pseudomonadota; class Alphaproteobacteria; order Hyphomicrobiales; family Hyphomicrobiaceae; genus Hyphomicrobium; species Hyphomicrobium sp. ghe19. The sequence goes on from NZ_LR743509.1 coordinate 892,039, forward strand.
TTGAAGCATGGCGCGGACGCGATCCTGATCGATTTCCACGCCGAAGCGACGAGCGAGAAGCAAGCGATGGGGCTCTTCCTCGACGGTCGCGTCAGTGTCGTCGTCGGGACGCACACGCACACGCCGACGGCGGACGCCCGCATTCTTTCGAGCGGCACGGCCTATATGTCGGATGCGGGGATGTGCGGCGACTACAACTCGGTGCTCGGCATGGACCCCGAGGAACCGATCAACCGGTTTTTGACCCGCATTCCGCGCGGCCGATACGAGCCGGCGGTCGGACCCGGAACGATTTCGGGATTTGCCGTCGATATCGACGACAAAACGGGTTTGGCCGTGAACGCCGGGCCTTTGCGGCTCGGGCCACACCTCGAGCCAGCCGTTCCGGCGTTCTGGTCAGGCACCTGAAGGCCAGCTCGCCGCCGATGTCTTGACCGGGGCGCGGCCGTTGCGCAAAAGACGGACTTAAGTTCAGCGCATATTTCCAAGTCAAGCGAGCACGAGCATGGCCGGCCATTCGCAATACAAAAATATCATGCACCGCAAGGGCAAGCAGGACGCCATGCGTTCGAAGCTCTTTGCGAAGTTCGCGCGCGAGATCACGGTCGCTGCGAAATCCGGAACGCCCGACCCGAGCATGAACCCCAGGCTTCGCCTCGCGATCCAGGAAGCGCGGGCCGAAAATATGCCGAAAGACAACATCGAGCGCGCCATCAAGAAGGCGCAGGGCAGCGATCTCGCGAACTACGAGGCGGTGCGGTACGAGGGCTATGCTCCGGGCGGTGTCGCCGTGATCGTCGAAGCATTGACCGACAATCGCAATCGCACCGGCGGCGTCGTCAGAAGCGTGTTCACGAAATTCAACGGCAACCTCGGCGCGACGGGCGCCGTGGGGCACATGTTCAATCATATCGGCGAGATCACGTACAAGGCTGCCGCGGGATCGGCCGAAGCCATTCTCGAAGCCGCGATCGATGCCGGCGCGGACGACGTGCAGTCGGATGCGAATGGGCACGTCATCGCCTGCGGGTTCGACTCGTTGGGCACGGTCGCCGCGGAACTCGAGAAGAAGCTCGGCGAACCAGAAAGCGTGAAGGCAGTGTGGAAGCCGAACCTCACGACCCCGGTCGATGAGAACGGCGCGCAGACCATCATGAAAATGCTGGCAGCTCTCGAGGACGACGACGACGTTCAGAACGTTTTCGCCAACTTCGAGATACCGGACGACGTCATGAAGAAGCTGACGGCGGCTTGACCGACGCGATTGTCCGCAGCTGCTATTCTCCCGGATAGAATATTCCGAACACGGCATAGACAAGTCCGGTGATGAGCATCAACAGCCCGACGATTCCTGCGAGCTGAGCCATTGCGTTCCGAAAATTCGCGGACGCGCGCTTCTTCGCCGGGCTTTGCGCGCCCGCCGGGACCTTCGCTGCGGGATTTTTCAAAAGTTTGTTAATAGCGGCTTCAGTCGTGGCGGCGGCGATTTCGTCCGCTGCGCTGTTGCGCCGGGACCACCGAAATAACCAGAATCCAGCAAGGATCAGCAGTAAACCCGCCACAATCCAGTGCGGATGAGAAAATGTCGGGTCCATGACGTCCTCATCAGCCGGATTGGTTACGAACGACGCTGGTCAATCGGCAACACTAAAGCCGAAATCGCGTGCTCTGACGAGGCCCCCTGAAAGTTCCGAGGGGTATCGCGGATCGCGTCAAAAGCATTATGATTGGGCAGCATACTGCGTACGGGGGTACTGAATGGCGGCGGACGGACCATCGGGGGGAAGGGGCCGGGTTCGCGTCGGACTTGTCGTTGTCCATGGTGTCGGTGAGACCGAGCCTGGTTATTGCGTCAACGCCGTTCTCGATACTCTCGCCCAGACGCGGCCGGGCTACAGCGTTTCCCCTGCCAACGAATACAACCGGATGCCCGAGCCCGAGATCGGCACGCCGGCGCCCGTATTTCCCGTCATTCGTCGGGGCGCGGCGCACACCAGCGGCATCGAGATCGAGGCCGTGGAGCTGCACTGGGCCGACCTGACGACGGTTCAGGAAGGCCGCGTCAACACGCTGCTGCAGCTCTTTCGCGTCATCTTCGAATCTCATCACCTCGTGGATGCGATGCTCGACCGCTCGCGGGATGCGATCTCGTGGCTTCTCAGGAAAATACTCTGGATCGCCGGCTGGCTCATTCGCGGCCCGAGCGCGGCGCTGACGATCGTGACGTCCGTGATCTGCGGCCTTTTTCTTTTCGAGCCCGCGACCCTGACGACCGACGTCGTGGACGTGAGATCGCAGGTGCTGATCGTCACTGCGATGATGTTCGTCGGATCGCTCTACGTCTTCTACCGGATTACGCGGCAGCAGGATTACTCGTGGTACGACACCGTATTCTGGCTCGCGATCGCGGCCCTCGCGGTTTTTGTGCTGACGTTTTACGACGTGCTGTTGCCGCTCCTCAAAAATGTTCCAGATCTCGAGATTGGACCGGAGCGTGGCGCCGGTGCGCATGCGGTGGACTGCGCAATCGCCGGGTCTTCGGCGGCGGCTTGCTACATCAACGGACTTTACAAAGTCATCATCTGGGGCTGGCGCATTTGGGGCGGCGTGATGCTGTTCGCCACGGCGTTGCTGGGCCTCGCTTACGTGCGTGCGCTGAAGACGGGAGATCATTCGCGCCTGGCGACTGTCTCGACGAGCATCGCCATTTTGATCATGCAATTCCTGCTTTGGACGACGGTCGTCGTCAGCGCGATCTATCCGATCCTCAATCGCGCCGAGACGATCACGACACTCAAGGAAGCAAAGCCGTTCATCGAGCGCGCGATCGAGGCTCGTCAGATCGACAGGACCAGCGCCGTCGCGAAGCTCGTGCAGGTTCCCAATATCGAACTCGACTGGATCGGCCGCTTCAAATTCATCTTCGCGGCGGCCGCGCTGACCGTGATGCTGTTCATCATCGGCGGCGGCATTCTGATCGAACTCCGGCATTTGCGAGCACGACGAGGCCTTTCCGATCTCGAGCACACGGCGCGGAACATGCCGAGGCTGCTGTTCAATCCTTTTCTGGTCGCGCTGCTGATCGTGGCGTTCATCGTCGTCATGGCGCTCGTGTTCGTGCAGCCCTATCTCGACAGCAACCATGTCTTCGTGACGCTGCGCAGCTACATTCTCCCAGTTGCGGCCGTCGTTGCGCTGGCGCTGCCGTTCTTCTTCGGGCGGCGCATTGCGAACGTCGTCAACGTCGCGCGCGATCTCATCGATCATCATTATCAGCCGCGGCAGGAAACGGCGGCGTACTTCATCCCGTCGGCGTTTCGTTCGCGTTTCCGCCATTTGCGGCGCGAGCGACTTCAGGGCCGGCTCAACCTCGTTCTCGAACATTTCGTGCAGAACCAGGGATACGACGGCGTCATTTTCCTGGCGCACAGCCAGGGCTCGGTCATCGTGTATGACTTCCTGCGAGATAACGGCCCACATTACGCGCGGCTGGGCGACGCTTCGCCAGCGCTGCTGACGTTCGGCTCGCCACTCGGCACGCTCTACCAAAAGTATTTCCATGAGTACTCGGCATCGAAGGGGGCGCCCCTCGGCATTGCCGCGAGCCTCAAATGCTGGATTAATCTCTATCGCGTCGACGATTACATCGGCGGGCGCATCAACCCCCCGCCAGGGCTTCGCGTCGACAATCATGTGATGGGGATCGGCGGCCACACCGGCTACTGGACGGAGCCCGACGTCGCCGAGGCGCTTGACGCTATTTTGACGGGCAAGGTTGCGGACGCCACGAAGCCGCCGCCGCTGCCGCCGCCACCTATGACGCCTTCGGCGCCTTATGCGGTTCGTGCTATGCGGAGAGCATGAATGGACGAACGATTCGCATTATCGGCATCGACCCCGGCTTGCGGCGGACGGGATGGGGCATCGTCGAAAGCGACGGCGTCCGGCTCGTGTACGTCGCGTCCGGCGTCATCACGCCACCGAAGGACGACGATCTCGCCTATCGGCTATCTGCGCTCTTCGACGCCGTGACGAGCGTCATCCAGAGCTTCAGCCCGTCGGAAGCCGCGGTCGAAGAGACCTTCGTCAACGAGAATCCGCGCTCGACGTTGAAGCTCGGGCAGGCGCGCGGCGCCGTTCTGCTCGCGCCCGCCCGGCTCGGATTGCGCGTCGCCGAATACACTCCGAACTTGATCAAGAAGTCGGTGACCGGCGCGGGACACGCTGAGAAGCAACAGATCCAGGCGATGATCGGCTTTCTTTTGCCGAAGGCGACGTTCGGATGCGCGGATGAAGCCGATGCGCTGGCGATCGCCATCACGCACGCGCATCACCGCGTCAGCCGGCAGCGCCTGGCGGCCGTTGCAACCAAGGTCGCTTCCACATGATTGGCAAGCTCAAGGGCAAAGTCGACGCTGTCGGCGAAAGTTTTCTCATCATCGACGTCAACGGCGTCGGCTACGAAGTGCAGGCGTCATCGCGGACGCTGCGCAATTTGAAGCCGGGCGACGATGTGGCGCTGACGATCGATACGCACGTGCGCGAGGATGCGATCCGGCTCTTCGGGTTTCAGAGCGAGTTCGAGCGGAGCTGGTTCCGGACGCTGCAGTCGATCCAGGGAGTCGGTGCGAAAGTCGCGCTGAGCGTTCTCGGCATTATGTCGCCGCAGGATCTCGCGAGTGCGGTGGCGCTCGGCAATTGGGCTGCGGTCGAAGAGGCGCCGGGCGTCGGCAAGAAGCTGGCTTTGCGCATCGTTGCAGAATTGAAGGATAAGGCGCCGGGGCTCTCGCTCGGAGGCCACGCCATTCCAGCAGGCGGCCATGCGACGCCGCAGGCGAATGGCTCCTCCGCGGGATTGGCCTTCTCGGAGGCACTCTCGGCGCTGACAAATCTCGGCTACAACCCTGCTCAGGCCAGTGCCGCGGTCGCCGTTGCTTCGAAGGAGCTTGGAGACGCCGCGGATACAGCGGGGCTCATCAAGCGTAGTCTCAAGGAATTGGCTCGCTAGAGCGCGGACCGCGGAATCTCAATCGGAACAGTGCGCCAACCCATGAGACAAATTACTTTGAGCAACACTCAACGCGCGCTCTGGATGGTGCTTATCACATCGCTGGCGCTGCCGTTTTTTGCGGGCATCGTCGATCTCGGGCTGATGCTTCTCAGCCCGGCGACCGATTTCCTGCTGCCGTCGCGTGGCGGCGAAGGCCTTGGCGAGGCCGGGATCGACGCGTTCGTCTGGAGCGCTTTTCCGGCGACGGTTTCGGCGCTGGGCTTAACGCCGTTCGTCCTGCAGACAGGCACTTACGGCTGGCTCGAGGCGGCAATTGCCGGGGTTCTCGGCTTCATGGCGGCCGTCATCATTTTCCCGTTCGGCGCGAGTACAGGCGTACCATTCCTGGCCTTCGCTGCGGGTCTTCTCTTCATCGGCATGCGGGCGTTGCTGATGATGATCGGCATTCTCAAACGCTGAAATCGGGCTTCAGACGTCAGCCGGTCGACTTGACGGCGCTGGCGAATAGCCTCACGAACAAACCATGACCGACAGGCTCGTCAGCAGCGCGCGAAAAGACGTCGACGCCTTCGAGGCGACGATACGTCCGCAATCGCTCGACGAATTCGTCGGGCAGGAGCAGGCGCGCGCCAACCTCCGCGTTTTCATCAAGGCGGCGCGGGGGCGGGGCGATGCGCTCGACCATGTGCTCTTCGCCGGTCCTCCGGGCCTCGGGAAGACGACGCTGGCGCAGATCCTCTCGAAGGAACTTGGCGTCGGATTTCGCGCGACGTCGGGGCCGGTGATCTCGAAGGCCGGTGATCTCGCAGCGCTTTTGACCAATCTCGAAGAGCGCGACGTGCTGTTCATCGACGAAATCCACCGGCTCAATCCGGCTGTCGAGGAAATACTCTATCCCGCCATGGAGGATTTCCAGCTCGACCTGATGATCGGCGAGGGACCGGCGGCGCGGTCGGTCCGGATCGATCTACCGAAATTCACGCTCGTCGGCGCGACGACGCGCGCGGGGCTGCTGACCAATCCGCTGCGCGATCGCTTCGGGATTCCCGTCCGCCTCAACTTCTATTCGATTCCGGAACTCGAACTGGTCGTCGGCCGTGGTGCGCGGGTGCTCGGCGCGCAGATGTCGCCAGACGGCGCACGTGAAATCGCCAAACGCTCGCGCGGTACGCCGCGGATCGCCGGGCGCCTTCTTCGCCGCGTTCGCGATTTTGCATCGGTCGAAGGTGCGGTCATCATCAATGCCGAGGTCGCCGACCGGGCGCTGACGATGCTCGAGGTCGATGGCGAGGGACTGGACGCGCTCGATCACCGTTATCTCGGGTGCATTCTTCATAACTATGAAGGCGGGCCGGTCGGTATCGAAACGCTGGCCGCGGCGCTTTCCGAGCCGCGCGATGCGCTCGAGGAGATCGTGGAACCCTTTCTTCTGCAGCAAGGGTTCATCGGCCGCACCCCGCGCGGGCGCGTTTTAACGCTGAAGGCTTATCGCCACCTCGGTGTTAACGGTCCCGCGCGCGCCGCCACGCCGGAACTGCCTATTTTCGAGGACGGCGAAGACGGGACTTAACGCCGCTCTCGCCCGTCTTGGGCCGCTTTCGGGTGGCGAAGTTCACGGATTCGACAGCATTCTGCAGCCAGAATGCAGGGAGGTTCGTCCGCCCGCTGCACGGTTCGAGGGAAAACGGGTTTGATCAGTCGCCGCGATTTGCTGAAGTTGACGGGTGTGGCCGGTGTCGGCTCGACGGCGCTCAGCGGTTACGCGCTCGCCGAAGCCTTCCGCGAAAGAGTGACGTCCTACAACCTGACGCTTCCCAACTGGACGCCGGGTCTCAAACTGAAGTTTGCCGTGCTCGCGGACCTTCACGTTTGCGAGCCTTGGATGTCGGTCGAGCGGCTCGAAGTCATCGTCGAGCAGACGAATAAGCTCGGTGTGGACGCGGTATTGCTGCTCGGGGATTACGTCGTCGGGCATCGGCTCGGGAAATATTCGGGTCGGGTAAGCAATGGCGCTTGGGCGACGGTTCTAAGTCGGCTCAAGGCGCCGCTTGGCGTCCATGCCGTTCTCGGCAATCACGACTGGTGGGAATCCCGCGACGTGCAGAAAAAACGCGCGGGCCCGACGCCCGCGGGATTGGCGCTGCAAGTCGTCGGCATTCCGGTGTACGAAAACAATGCCGTGCGGCTCGAGAAGGATGGGCAAGCTTTCTGGCTTGCCGGTCTCGGCGATCAATGGGCTTTCTGGCCGCGAAGCGACGAGTACGACGAGTTCGTGCACGGAGGCAAAATCGCCTATCGCGGCGTCGACGATCTTCCGGCGACGCTCCGACAGGTGACGGACAGCGCTCCGGTGATCCTGATGGCGCATGAGCCAGATATCTTTCCGAAGGTTTCGGATAGGGTTTCCTTGACGATTGCCGGTCACACGCATGGCGGCCAGGTTCGCATATTCGGATATGCGCCCGTCGTGCCGTCGCGTTTTGGATCGCGTTATGCGTATGGTCATATCGTCGAGGACAAGCGGCACATGATCGTCTCGGGCGGTCTCGGGTGCTCGTCGTTGCCGATCAGATTCGGCTCGCCGCCCGAAATCGTGGTCATCGAGCTTGGCGGCTCCGAAAGGGGCGAAGTTTGACCGGCGCGCAATGGCCCGATCTCGCCGGGCGCATCGTTCGCGACGCGGGCGGTCAGCGGCACATTCTTCCCGTTCGCGTCTATTTCGAGGACACCGATGCGGGCGGCCTCGTCTATCACGCCTCGTACGTGCGCTTCGCGGAGCGCGGCCGCACCGATTTTCTGCGCCTTCTCGGCACCGACGCCCGGCGTCTGATCGACGGTTCCGAAAGTACCGAACCCGCGGCCTTCGTTGTTCGGCGGATGAGCTTCGACTTCGCTCGCCCCGGACGCATGGACGATCTTCTGGAGGTCGAAACGCGGGTCAAGGAGCTTGGCGCGGCCAGCGTTACGCTCGATCAGACGATCAGTCGCGACGGCATGCGTCTCGTCTCGGCCGAGGTCGTCGTCGTGCTCGTGTCGATTTCGGGGAAGCCGCTCCGCTTGAGCGACGCTGTGCGCGAAGCCTTTCAAGCGCATGCGGCAGGGGCGAAAAATTCCCGGGCGTAAGCCGGCGCGCGCAATATTTCCGCGGGCGCCATCGAAGCGCGTCCACACGCCGATTGACATTCGTTACCCCGGTCGTCATGGCTCATCATGAGGTAAATGGCCGCGTTTTTCGTGGATAAACACGACGATGCGTCATTGCCATCGGCTGCATCAAGCCCTCGTTTCGTCATATTGGGCGTCAAAAGCTCTCGACGCGAATGAGTGTGGTGGGCGATGGCGCTTGCTACCGGGGTGGACGTCATTACGCCGTCATACGCAAACTTCATCGGGCCCGCGCCGGGCGCGTCCCAATGCTGCCGAAATTCAACGGCCCGTGCGGCTCCGTACGGGTATCGCAATTCTTCGACATGGATGGTGAAATGAATCCCGCGGATGTCGCCCAGAGCGCCGTTGCCCCGGTCCAAGCGAGTGGCTTCTCGTTCGTCGAACTCTTTATGCAAGCAAGCCTTACCGTCCAAATCGTGATGACGGGGCTTGGCGTTGCGTCCGTGTGGTCATGGGCGATCATCTTCGAGAAGCTTCTTGCGTTCCGCCGCGCGCGCGTCGAGAGCGACCGCTTCGAGCAGTTGTTCTGGTCGGGCCAGTCGCTGGATGAGCTTTACGCGAACCTGTCGCGCGGGCGGACGATCACCATGGCGGCGCTCTTCGTTGCCGCGATGCGCGAGTGGAAGCGCTCGGTCGAAGGCAACATCCGCGCGCTCGGCGGCATTCAGCTGCGCGTCGAGAAGGTGATGGACGTGACGATCAGCCGGGAAATGGAACGTCTCGACCGGCGGTTGCTGTTTCTCGCGACCGTTGGATCGACGGCGCCGTTCGTCGGCCTGTTCGGCACGGTCTGGGGCATCATGACGAGCTTCCAGTCGATCGCGGTTTCGAAGAATACGTCGCTGGCGGTCGTTGCGCCCGGTATCGCCGAAGCCTTGTTCGCGACGGCACTCGGCCTCATGGCCGCCATTCCGGCGGTTATTTTCTACAACAAGTTCTCGGCCGATTCGGCTGCGATATCGCAGCGTCTCTATGCGTTTTCCGATGAGTTTGCAGCGATCGTATCTCGCCAGATCGACGTGAGGGCTTAAGCCGATGGGGATGAGCGTCAAAGCGGGCGGCGGCGGGCGCAGTCGACGGCGCGCGCGGCATATGCCGATGAGCGAAATCAACGTCACGCCCATGGTCGACGTGATGCTCGTTCTTTTGATCATCTTCATGGTTGCCGCGCCCCTTCTGCAGACGGGCATCGACGTCAATTTGCCGGAGTCGAAGGGGCAGGAGATCCAGCCTCCGAAGAAGGACCCGCTGGCGGTCACGGTGAAAGCCAACGGCGACGTTTTTATCGGCGACACCCAGGTTCCGTTGGAGGAACTGGCAACGAAACTGAAGGCCATCGCCGGGAACGGTTACGACGAGACAATCTTCGTGCGCGGCGACAAGGGCGTGAACTACGGGACGGTGATGGAGGTGATGAGCCGCATCAACCAGGGCGGCTTCAAGAAACTTTCGTTTGTCCTCAATGGAGAGAAGGGAGGCTCCTAACACCCGTAATCGCTAAAGGACGATTCGTATGACGAACCATGATGCGCGTCGGCCAAGGAATACGCGAAGCGCTGTGCCGATGCGTCGCTCGAATTGCTCGCTGCCGATGACGCGTTTCCTGGTTCGCCCTGCGGTTCGCCGCCATTGCGCGCGCTCGTACGTGCCGTCTTTCAGAGAAGGTGGGTGCTGACTGTGCCCTTCGGACTTGTTCTGTCCCTCTTCTTCCACGCCTCACTCCTCGGGTGGGCGCTCTTTTCCATGCGCACGACGCCGCCGCTCTCGCCCGATACGCCGGCGATCTCGGCCGATATCATCACACCATCCGAATTCCTGCGTCTGAAGCAGGGCGCTGAGGACGCGAAAAACCTCGAGACCAAGGCGAACGACAAACCGAAGCCCGACGACAGCAAGAACGACACGGCGAAGCCGAACAACGCGCCGCCGCCACCACCTCCGCCGCCCGCCGAAGAGCAGGTCGCAAAGGTCGAGCCGCCACCGGAGCCCGAGCCGCCTCAAGCTGCCGAGCCTCCGCCTCCGCCGCCACCTGCGCCGGCGAAAACCGAGCCGGATCCGATAGCCAAGAAAATCGAAGAACCACCGCCGCCGCCGGAGCCCGCTCCGGGGCCGACGCCTGACGAGAAAAAGCTTCTGGAACAGAAGCTTGATGAAGAGCGCAAGGCCGAGGAGGCCAAGAAGAAGGCTGACGAAGAGGCGAAGAAAAAGGCCGAGGACGAAGCCAAGAAAAAGGCTGAAGAGGAAGCCAAGAAGAAAGCCGAAGACGAGGCGAAGAAGAAGAAGGCTGCCGAGCTCAAGAAAAAGAAACAGGAAGAGGCCAAGAAGAAAGCCGAAGCCGCCAAGAAACAGTTCGATCCGAGTAAGATCGCTTCTCTGCTCGAGAAGTCGCCGGACGATGCTACGCCCAAAGCTCTTCTCGACAAGGACAAGCGGAAGAAGGGGCAGCAGGCGGCAGGCTCAAGCTCGACGGCCACGAACTTCGGCAAGGAAGCCGGTACGCAAACGGGCTCCGATACGGTTCTTTCCGCACGCGAGCAGGATCTCTTGAAGGGCATGCTGAAGTCGCAGCTCAACGGCTGTTGGCGCCCGCCGGGTACGGGCGGCGGCAGCGAGGTTCCGGTCGTCGAGCTGCACTGGGAACTCAATCCCGACGGTACGCTCGTGGGCGAGCCGAGGGTTACTTCGGCGCCATCGACCACGGCGGGGCAAGTTTATGCCGAAGCGGCGCTCAGAGCTGTCAGGATGTGTGCTCCGTTTCGCCTGCCGCCGGACAAGTACGAGGGCGGGTGGAAGTACATCGACTGGACTTTCGATCCGCGTGAAATGTTGTAATCGCCCCAAAGTTGCTTCATTCGACCGCGAAGCGAAACATGGCCTTGGGAATTCCGAATCGCACTGAGACGCATGAGAGACCATTCATGACCTTGAAAGTCCGCCTTAAACGGCTGTTTTCCGTTGCGACGCTCGTCGCCGCTTGCGTCTGGCTCGTTCCAGGCTTGGCGCTCCCTGCGATGGCGCAGCTCAAAGGCACGCAGACGGAAGGCACGATCGCGCCCATCCCGATCGCAATTCCGACCTTCCTCGGCGACGATCAGGAACTCGCGAGCAATATCGCCGCCGTGGTTGAAGCGGACCTCGAACGTTCGGGGCTTTTCCGGCCGCTCGATCATCAATCGTTTCTCGAGCAGGTTCGAGACGTCAATGCTGCGCCGCGCTTCGGCGACTGGCGCTCCATTCAAGCCGATGCGCTCGTCGTCGGACGCGTGGTCAATGCGGGAGACGGCAAGGTCGGCGCAGAGTTCAGGGTCTGGGACGTTGCGGGCGGAAAGCAGCTCGCCGGCCAGCGCTTTTCGACGTCTGCACGCAACTGGCGCCGGATCGGCCACCTCATCGCCGACAGCGTTTATGAACGGCTGACGGGCGAGAAGGGCTATTTCGATACGCGCGTCGTTTACGTCGATGAAACGGGTCCGAAAGAGAAGCGCATCAAGCGTCTCGCGATCATGGATCAGGACGGCGCGAATGTCCGGCTTTTGACGCAGGGCCAAGAGCTTGTGCTGACGCCGAGGTTCTCTCCGACGAACCAGGAAATCACGTACATGTCCTACAGCGGCGGTGGCCAGCCCAAGGTTTTCATCATGAACCTGGAGACAGGCCGTCGCGAACTCGTCGGCGACTTTCCCAACATGACGTTCGCGCCCCGATTCTCTCCCGACGGGCAGCGGGTGGTCATGAGCCTTGGGCGCCCCGATGGCGGCTCCGATATCTACGAGATGGACCTCCGCTCACGGCAGCCGCGGCAGATCACGCGGTCGAACGGCATCGATACCAGTCCAAGCTATTCGCCGGACGGCGGCCAGATCGTCTTCGAAAGCGACCGGAGCGGCGGCAGACAGCAGCTCTGGGTCATGAATTCGGACGGATCGAACCAGCGTCCGATCTCGACGGGCGACGGCAGCTATTCGACGCCGGTCTGGTCGCCACGTGGCGACTATATAGCGTTCACCAAGCAGACGGGCGGCCAGTTCATCATCGGCGTCATGAAGCCGGACGGGTCGGGCGAGCGCGTTCTGACGGAAGGTTACCATAACGAGGGGCCGACCTGGGCCCCGAACGGGCGGGTTCTGATGTTCTTCCGCGAGTCGCAGGGGGGCAATGGGGGTCCGAGAATCTTCTCGGTCGATATCACCGGTTACAACGAGCGAAAGGTCGACACTCCGGCCTTCGCTTCGGACCCCGCTTGGTCACCGCTTCTGAATTAACACCCTATTTACGAATGAAGCCGTCCAATTATTAACGACGCTTCCATCGAGATCAACAAAGATGTGCAATATCAGTATGTTGCACATCTTAACCGTAGTCGCAGAAGTGTTGACTTTTCCCCACTAAGTCCCGTTGCATTTTCGCACCTATTGGCTTGGAAAACTTGGGAATTGCTGCCTCTGTTCTTGATCGGGACGCGCCCTCCCGGTACCCCAGAGTACGGCTTTTGCCGGAATCGTATCAGGAGATATGACCATGCAGGGTGTGAAGGGGCTGATCCTTTTGTCAGCAGTAGTTGCGGCTGTGGCCCTCGGCGCATGCCGCCGTGAGGCTGAGCATACGCCTTTGAAGCTTGGCGGCCCGACCGCTAGCGACCAGGTTGCTCGTTAATTACGAGTACTCTGACTCAAAGGAGACTACCTATGAAAAGCGCATTTGTTCTCGCTACTGTTTTTGTAGCTGTTGCTCTCGGCGCATGCCGGAAAGAAGTTGAGCACCAGCCGCTTAAGCTTGGCGGGCCTGCGGCTTCGGAGCAGGTCGCACGCTAAGTGCTTCTTGTTTGCAAAGTACTGCGTTTTTCATCCTAATCTTCAAGACCGAGTTGTTGGCGACTACCTCGCCACCATCTCGGTCTTGAGCTTTTCTAGAGTGCCGTTTCGCGTTTGAAGTTATGCCGCTGCGTTCCGACGCGCGAGGCGAGCCCTGCCGGTTTGTTCGGCGATCTGCTCGACCGGTCTCTCTGTCTAAGACTGATGTCTACGACCGATTTCCAATCTGCATCGCCGTCCGCATAGGCTCAAAAGCCAAGCGATTTTTGCGCGCGCGTTTAGCGTGGGAAAACATCGAGAAATCTGCTCAAAACCGAATTAGTCGCACGCACACCTCGTATGTCGATGCTAAGAGTTCATGCGAGAAGGGATCGCAGTGGATCCAGAACATCTTGAGCTCGCTTTTGTGGGTTATGGATGGGTCTACAGCGGAATTGGCCATATTTTGGGCTGAACGATTCTCTATGCGGGGATGAAACAGCTATCTCTCTCAGAGGACGAAGCGTGTGCAACTCACGCGAGAGATGAGATCGATACGAAGGGGATTTGCGAAATGATGGCCACGTTTGCGCGGAGCTGGTGTCTGCGCCTTGCCGCCGTTTCGATTCTTGCCGCGACGGTCGGCGCGTGCGCCAACAAGGACATGCAGCCGGACGGGCTGAGTAGCAAGTACGGCAACGCAACCCCCGGTTCTCAGCGCGACTTCACGCAGAACGTCGGCGACCTCGTCTACTTCTCGACCGACTCGGTCGATCTGACGCCGGAAGCTGCGCAGACGCTGTCGAAGCAATCTCAGTGGCTGGCGCAGTACCCGCAATATACGATCACCATCGAAGGCCATGCCGACGAACGCGGCACGCGTGAATACAACATCGCGCTCGGCGCCCGTCGCGCAACGACGGTGCGCAACTACCTTTCCGAGCACGGCGTGAATGGTGCGCGTATCCGCACGATCTCGTACGGCAAGGAGCGTCCGGTCGCGGTTTGCAACGATATTTCCTGCTGGTCGCAGAATCGCCGCGCGCAAACGGTGCTCAACAGCGGCGGCGCTGGCGGCGTGGTTAGCCAGCGTTAACCGTCGCCCTACCGACCCGCTCCCGCGTCGCGCGTAGTTGCGTATCGAAGATTGGCTGTGGCTCTGGAGTTGGCTCAAATAGGCCACACACCCACAGAGCTTTCGAGTAACGCGGTTTCAGCAAAGTTTGGCCTAATTGGACTTCCATAACCAGCGCCCGAGGTTTTCTTTGGTGCGGCGCCGGTATTCGATGTTGAAATTGCGGACTTCCAACGTTTCGGCGGGCGTTCTGTGTGTGGTGCTTGGCCTAATGGCTGTGCTTGCACCTCGGGTTTTTGCTCAGAATCAGGCTGCGGACAGCGAAACGGCCGCTGAGCTCGTCGAAGACGGGCTCGATGCTCTTTCCGATCACGCGGAAGAATCGGGCCGGCGCCTTCTGGCTCGCGTGATCAACGATTTTCCGGGATCGGCAGAAGCCTTCAGGGCGAAGCGTGCCTTGGCCGCGCTTGATCGCGGCGAGAGCACTCCGGAAGAACGTGCAGCGATCAAGGCTGGGCTTGCGGAGCGGGCCGCCGAATACCGGCGCGCGTTTCTTCTCGATGTCGGCGATCGCGTGTTCTTCGCCGAGAATAGCGCGATCCTCGGCGGGCGCGCGCGCAGCATCGTCGAGCGTCAAGCGCACTGGTTGACGGCTCGTCCTGATGTCACAATCGTGGTGATTGGCCGGGCCGACGACGGTGGCGGGCGGAGCGCGGCAGAAATCCTCTCGCTTCAGCGTGCCCAGGTTGTGCGTGACCGGCTCATCGAGGCGGGGATTGCGGAATCACGCATCGAGGTGAAAGCGGCGGGCGAAGCGGACCGTTTGGCTATCTGCGATGGTCCGATGTGCCAGGCGCAGAACCGGAACGCCGAAGTCTTCATCAAGGAATGGCATTTCGACGGAAACTGGTCGAAGTCGGCGATGTCGGGTTCGCCCGCGAAGGGTTCGGTCAGTCCGGTGAGCGTCCGCAGGGCGGATCCGGCCGATTCGGTTTCGCAATGAATCATCGCTCCCCAGTTGATGGGTCCTGCGACCCGGCGTAGGTGGAGGTGCAGACGGCGCTGGGGTAAGCTTCTCCGGACGTCAGGTCATGCAGCGTTAGCGATTTAACATTCGATCGAACATTAGGGGTAGAGCCGGGAATGGCCAAGCTTGCGGGGATCCATCGGAGTGGCGTGCGATTTCAAATCGTAGCGCTGGCGTTCGCCCTAACGGCTGTTCCAGCGCTCGCGCAAACGAGCGACGCGCGGCCGCCGAAAAGCGGTGCGGCAGCAGCGGCTGCTGCTTCCTCGGGTGATGCCGCGCTCAAAGCCCGGGTTCAAGCTCTCGAAGAGCAACTCGTCGATATGCAGGTCGTCGTCGGAACTTTGGAATCGCTTGCCAAAGGCGGCTCAACCGCTGCGCCATTCCCTTCGTCCGGCGGGGCCGTTTCCGCGGACCCTGCGCGAATCGAAGGACTAGAGACGCAGGTCCGTGCGCTCTCGGCGCAAGTGCAACAGCTCTCGGATCAAGTTCGCGGCATGGGTGGCGTACCGCGCCGTTCGGAAATTCAGGGCGGCCCTGAAACCGGCGCAACCGATCACGCGGACGCGGCAGCCGACGGTTTCGGATCGACAACGGTTTCATCGGGCGGCGATGCCATCGGCGGCCTGCTCGACAGTCATGGACAAGCGGCCGAGCCCGATCATGGCGGCGGCGTTGGCGGATTGCCGGCGCCAGTCGCCACGGCCGCGTTGCCTGCCGCTAGCGAGACGAGCGGCGACCCGAAGCAGCTTTACGAGACGGCATATGGCTATTTGCTTCAGCGCGATTACGGCTCCGCGGAAACGGCATTCGGCGATTTTTTAAAGAAGTTTCCGAACGACTCGCTATCGGGAAACGCGCAGTACTGGCTCGGCGAGACTTATTTTGTCCGTGGTCAATACAAGGCGGCGGCTGGGTCGTTCCTGAAGGGCTATCAGACGTATGCGCAAAGCGGGAAGGCGCCTGACAGTCTCTTGAAGCTCGCCATGTCGCTCGACCGGCTCGGGCAAAAAGAGGCGGCGTGTTCGTCTTTTTCCGAACTCGCGACGAAATTTCCGACAGCGCCGCAAAACGTGAAGTCGCGCGCGCAGAGTGAGCGGCAGCGTATCGGCTGCCAATAAAGGAGCGGCGGGCGCGAATTCTCAGCCGAGCTGAATATCTGTGACACGAGGCTCGCAGTTGCCGGTCACCGATGTCGAAGCGGACGCCGCGGTCGAGCGGCTGGCGCGCTTCGGCCACGTCGTGCTTGCCGTCTCCGGCGGTCCCGACAGCATGGCGCTGATGGTTCTCGCGGCGGAATGGCGGGCACGCTCGAAATCGCCGGCGCCGTCCATCTCCATTGCGACCGTCGATCATGGTCTTCGGCCTCAATCGCGTTTCGAGGCCGAACAGGTCGGCGCGGCTGCGCGACGCCTGGATTTGCCCCATGCGATTTTGACCTGGGAAGATGTGAAGCCGCGCACCGGCGTGCCGATGGCCGCGCGGGAAGCGCGTTATCGCCTTCTGGATGAACACGCGCGCGGCTTCGCTGCCGACAGCGTTGCCGTCGCGACGGCTCATCATCTCGATGATCAGGCCGAAACGTTCGCCATGCGGCTGCAGCGCGGTGCGGGAATCGATGGCCTTTCAGGCATGCGGACCGAAAGGCCTATCGCCGAGACGTCTCCGGTTACTCTGGTGCGGCCTCTGCTCGGCTTTGGAAAAGCGCGTCTCGTCGCGACCGTCGCCGCGCGCGGCATTGCCTACGTCGAAGACCCGACGAACATGGATGACCGCTACGAGCGCACGCGCGTTCGTTCGGCGTTGTCCAATTTCCACGATGCGGGATTGTCGCCGCAAGCGCTTGCCACATCGGCGCGCCGCCTTGGTGATGCGCGCGATGCGCTCGTCTATGCCGAAGAGCGTTTCATTGCGTCGCTCGCGCTTTCGTTCGGCAATGAGATCTTCGCGACGCTGGACCGGCGCGCTTTTGACGACGGTCCGGCCTACCTGCGGCAGAAGGTGTTGGCGGGTCTCATCGCTCGCTATGGAGGCGATAGTCCGGAGCCGAGGTTATCCGAAATCGAGGTCCTGGCGGCGCAGCTGCAACGGAATGGGAAGGCGGCTACAACTATCGGTGCCACGCTGGGTGGCGCGATGATCTCGGGAGGGCCCCGCTTCATTCGCATCTGGCGGGAGGCTGGCCGTCTCGATCAGACGGCGATCGAACTTCGACGTGGAGATGTCCGCGTTTGGGACAGTCGATTTGTGCTGCGCTGGTCTGCGAAAACCGGGGACCGAGGGTCGCAGGCAGGTGGCGCCTCCGTCATTACCGTCAAACCACTGGGGCCGGCCGCATACCGGGCGATCCTGCCGCGGCTTCGCGAGCGTATGCTGCCACCCGCGCGTGCGTCGGCGGCGCTCCCGTCATTTTGGGCGGGAGAACAATTCGTTGCAGCGCCCTCCCTCGCGCCGTTTGCCCTGGCGGGGGCTGAGCCGCTCGACCCCGCCGGCTTTAATCTTACCCCGTTGGCAACGAGTACATTTTAAGGATTTGTGCGTATTGTAGCGCTCGGAACCTGCGTAAACGCGCAACTTGTGCGGAGATGGGCCGCCACCTATGTTAAGCTCTCACTTTGGGGGCAGCAGTGCCGCCGAGCACGCGCCATTTTGGTGCCGATGGCGCCATCAAGGAAACCAATGAACCCGAATTATCAGAAACTTGCGATCTGGGCGGCGTTGTTCGTCCTATTGCTGGCACTCTACAATCTGGTCAGCAACCCGAGCACGACCCGCCGGACGAACGAAATTCCGTATTCGGAATTTCTAGATGCCGTCGATAAGGGTAACGTGTCGGATGCCATGATCGCGGGCAACCGCATCACCGGAACGAAAAAAGACGCAAGCTCGACTGATGCGGCGTTCTCGACTTACGCTCCGGAAGACCCGAACCTCGTGACCCGCCTGCGCGAGAAGGGTGTGAAGTTCAAAGCGCGGCCTGCCGAGGATGAAGTGCAGTCGATCACAAGCATTCTTCTGAGCTGGTTTCCGATGCTTCTGCTCATCGGCGTGTGGATCTTTTTCATGCGCCAGATGCAGTCGGGCTCCGGCCGAGCAATGGGCTTCGGCAAATCTCGCGCGAAGCTCCTGACGGAGCGGCACGGCCGCGTCACGTTCGAGGACGTTGCAGGCGTCGACGAAGCGAAAGCCGATCTCGAGGAGATCGTCGAGTTTCTTCGCGACCCGCAGAAATTCCAGCGGCTCGGCGGGCGCATTCCGCGTGGCTGCTTGCTGGTCGGCCCTCCCGGCACCGGTAAGACGCTCATCGCGCGCGCCGTTGCCGGCGAAGCCAATGTGCCGTTCTTCACGATCTCGGGCTCCGACTTTGTCGAGATGTTCGTCGGTGTCGGTGCAAGCCGCGTGCGCGATATGTTCGAGCAGGCGAAAAAGAACGCGCCTTGCATCATCTTCATCGACGAAATCGATGCCGTCGGCCGTCATCGCGGCGCCGGTCTTGGTGGCGGCAACGACGAGCGCGAACAGACGCTCAACCAGTTGCTGGTCGAGATGGATGGTTTCGAAGCGAACGAAGGCATCATCATCATCGCGGCGACGAACCGTCCCGACGTGCTCGATCCGGCGTTGCTCAGGCCTGGCCGTTTCGACCGCCAGATCGTCGTTCCCAATCCGGATGTGGTTGGGCGCG
This sequence comes from Hyphomicrobium sp. ghe19, assembly GCF_902712875.1. NCBI lineage: Bacteria > Pseudomonadati > Pseudomonadota > Alphaproteobacteria > Hyphomicrobiales > Hyphomicrobiaceae > Hyphomicrobium > Hyphomicrobium sp. ghe19. The sequence continues at coordinate 910,792 of NZ_LR743509.1, forward strand.
AGAGAATTCTGCGCGTTCACATGAAGAAGGTGCCGCTTGCACCCGACGTCGATCCGAAGGTCATTGCTCGCGGAACCCCTGGGTTCTCGGGCGCCGATCTCGCGAACCTCGTCAACGAAGCGGCGTTGCTTGCCGCGCGACGCAACAAGCGGCTCGTGACGCAGGCGGAGTTCGAAGATTCCAAAGACAAGGTCATGATGGGCGCCGAGCGCAAGACCATGGCCATGACCGAGGAAGAGAAACTCGCGACTGCCTATCACGAGGCGGGCCACGCGATCGTCAATCTCGTCGTGCCGGGCAACGATCCCCTGCACAAGGTGACGATCATTCCGCGTGGCCGGGCGCTGGGCGTAACGATGAGTTTGCCGGAGCGAGATCGCCTCAGCTATTCGAAGCAGTGGTGCGAAGGCAAGATCGCGATGGCTTTCGGCGGCCGTGTCGCCGAGCAGATCATCTATGGCCGCGAGCATTTGAATACGGGTGCTTCGAGCGACATCAGCCAGGCGACGAACATCGCCAAGAAGATGGTGACGGAGTGGGGCATGAGCGACAAGCTCGGGCCGCTGCTCTACTCGGAAAACCAGCAGGAAGTGTTCCTCGGTCATTCGATCACGCAGCAGAAGAACATGAGCGAGGAAACAGCCCGGCTCATCGACGAGGAAACCCGTCGCATCGTGACGACGGGCGAGAAGATCGCTTGGGAAGTGCTGACGCAGCACAAGGGCGAGCTCGAGGCGATGGCTCAAGCGCTGATGGAATACGAGACGATCAACGGCGACGAGTGCAAAGCGATCATGCGTGGCGACAAGATCGTGCGTCCGTCGGACGATGACGGCAGCAAGGGTCCGGCTGGCTCGGCCGTTCCGTCTGCAGGCCGGCAGCCGCCGCGGCCAAGGGGCGAGCCTAAGGGCGGGATCGACATCGAGCCCGAACCGCAGCCGCAGTAATCGTTGGACGAATCGTCCTCAAATTTCCTGGCGGCCGCGATAATATCGCGGCCGCTTTTTCGTGAGTGGAATCCAATCGAAATGAAACGATCAGTCTACCTGCAGCCTAGTGCGATTTTCTGGGATCGGAGTTCGCGGCGTGCGGTCGATGAGGCCGAGATTCCGGAATGGAAGGGATTGCCGCTTGCGGGCAGCCGTCTTTCGTTCGCGGCCCTCGATGTCCTGACGCGCGCTTCGCCTGAAACGAAACGGCGGACGGTCATTCTCGGAGACGCGTTCAGCGGCGATTGGGGACGCGAGGCGTTATCGGCCGCCGATATTCTTAAGGAGTTATCGGAACCTCGTGCGCGGGTTGCCGGACTGTCGCTCGAGCGCCCTCGCATCATGGGCATCATCAACGTCACGCCGGACAGCTTCTCGGACGGCGGCCAGTTCGCGACCACTGAGACGGCAATCGCACAGGGCCTGAGACTTGTCGAAGAAGGTGCGGACATTCTCGACATCGGCGGCGAGAGCACGCGGCCGAATTCCGATACGGTGGCGGTTGATGAAGAATTGCGCCGGGTCATTCCCGTCGTCGAAGGACTGCGCGCCAAAACCGATGCGGTGATCTCGGTCGATACGCGGAAGGCCGAGGTCATGCGGCGCGCGGCGGCAGCGGGTGCCGACATTCTCAATGACGTCTCGGCGTTCACGTACGACGCGGAAGCCTTGGAAGTTGCGGCCGAGACCGGGCTGCCGATCATTCTGATGCATGCGCAGGGTGATCCGAAGACGATGAACGAAAATCCGCAGTACGAAGACGTCGTCCTCGATGTGTTCGATTATCTCGAAGGCCGCATTCAGGCCTGCGTCGCTGCCGGTATCCCGAAGGCGAAGCTCGTCGCCGATCCGGGCATCGGCTTCGGCAAGCACCTTCATCACAACGTTGCCGTGATGGCGGGGCTGTCGCTCTATCACGGCCTCGGCGTTCCGCTGCTTCTCGGCGTCAGCCGAAAGAAGATGATCGGGCAACTCTGCAACGTGGAAGACGCGAAAGACCGGGTGCCCGGGTCGCTGGCTTGCGCTATCGCGGGCATTGCCGCGGGCGTGCAGATCGTGCGCGTTCACGACGTCAAGGAAACGAAGCAGGCCATAGAAGTTTGGCGCGCTTGCGCGGCGGGTACGGAGAAGGGGCTCGACTGATCGGCCCTGAACCGAGGCGGGGGAACGCTGCGCCTCGCGCTATCGGTTCGTCAGCTTCATCATCCGAAGGACGAGGTAGAAGCCGAGAATTGCCGCGAGAAGCGCGCCTGCGACGGCCGGGGCGCGCCAATCGGTGCTCGCCACGCGGGTGATGAGCAGCGCTGCACAGACGACGACGCCGGCGATCGGCAGGATCAAGGGAATCTCGAATTGCCCCGGCGCTTCGCCCGTCCGGCGTTTCAACACGATGAGCGACGCGTTGACGGCGATGAAAACGATCAGCAGCAACAGCACGGTCGCGGCGGCGAGATCGGCGATTTCTCCCGCCATGATCAATAGGAGCAGCAGCGCGAAGAGAAGCCAGATCGCGACGTGGGGCGTTCTTCGCGTCTGGTGCACGCGTCCCATGAAGCCTGGCAGAAGCCCCTGTCCGGACATGCCGTAGATCAGTCGGGATGCCGTCACGTAGTTGACGAGCGCGGTGTTCGCCACCGAAAAGAGCGCGATGAAGCTCATCAGCCCGGCCGGCATGTCGGGGAGGGTACGCTGCATGACGGCTGTCAATGGACTCGGCGCTGCGGCGAGTTCCTGCCACGGCAAGACCGACACCGCCGTTATCGAGACAGCCACATAGAGGACCGCCGCAGCGAGCGTCGCGATGACGAGGCCTCGCGGGATCGTGCGCGTGGGATCTCTGCATTCCTCGGCGACGTTGACGGCATCTTCAAAGCCGATGAAGGCAAAGAACGTGAGCACGGATGCCTGAAGCACGATGAGAGGCAGTCCGAAGTCGGCGCGGTCCGGCGGCGTTTCGAAGTAGTTGACCGTGCCCCAATAGGACATGCCCGACGCGATCACGAGGAGGAGCCCCGAGACCTCCATCAGCGTGCAGACGACGTTGACCCACATGCTTTCGCGGATGCCGCGAAAGACGATGCCACTGAGGATCAGGAGAAAGCCCGCCGCAAGGGCGGTTGGCGGCAAGGCATCGAGCCCCGTCATGTCGGCGAGGATCGCCGCGAAGATCTTCGACTGGGTCGCGATCGATGTCAGTCCGGACGCGACGAGAGCGAGGCCGATGGTGAAGCTGAGACTTGGACGGCGAAACGCTCGGTCGGTGACGTACGCAGCGCCGCCAGCGCGGGGGTAACGCGAGCCGAGCGAGGCATAGGATAGCGATGTCAGCAGGGCTGCGACGAGTGCGACGAGGAATGCCAGCCAGACGGCAGATCCGGCTTCGCCGGCCGCTTTGCCGATGAGGCCGTAGATGCCCGATCCGATCATGCTGCCGAGCGCATAGAGCGCCAGCTGAGTCGTTCCGATGGAGCGGCGGAGGCTCGGCTGCTTTGCGTCAGTCGGCGCTTCGGCCACCACGTCGCGTCCTTGTTGTTCTGAAAGGGCTTATCAGCTTGCCGCGGCTTTGCGGTCGGCAAGGCGGCGCTCGACGCCTGCGATGATGGCCTTGCGAATGTCGTCAGTCCGCTTCACGGACGCCTCGACCGGAACGTGTTGCGCTTCGGCGAAGGCGCGCAGATTTTCCGCCGATTTGATTTCCTGAAGGCGCGTCATCAGTCCTTCGCGGCCATGCTTCGAGAGCGTGACAAGGGCGGAGAAGCGGTAGGGATTGAAGTTCTCGGCGCGGTCGTGCCGGTCCTGCGCTTGGGCCGGGGCTGCTGCTTTCCTGGTCTTCCGGGCCTCGACGGCGGGCTCTTCGGCCAACGCTTCCGGTACGTCCGAAGGCATCTCCCGAACGAGCATGCGGTTGACCGCTTTCGTCAGCGCGAGCGCGAGCCGTTCGGCCGCTTCGCCCTCGAGCGCCGTTTCACGCCGGATGTGGGCGCGAAAGAACGTCGCCATTTCGTCGCCGGGCCAGAGCTGTTTGCCTTTGCTCATGTTCGACGTTTTCTCACGTTCAACAGTTAAGAGACAGAAACTTTGGCTTTCTTCTTCGCCGCCACAGTTTCAACCAGGCGGGCGATTTCCTGATGAAGCTCTTTGACGTCGCCGGCGGCATCGGAATACTTCACTTCGATCGTTCGCAGTTGACCGATGTAGTCGAAGGCATTGGCGATGCCATTCCTTTGCGGCAGGAATGTCTCGAGCACCGGATGCACGAGGCTTATTTCCTCGATCATCATATAGTCCCGGTCGTCGTTGCGCACGTAGTTTGCGAGGCAGACATAACGCCTGTCCTCAGCCGGCATCGCGGCCAAGTCGTCGAGATTGCGCATGTCCTCGATCAGCATGGCGACGCGATCGACGGCGAGCTGCGAGACGTAATCGGGCCGGAACGGCACGATGACTTTGTCGGCCGTCTTAAGGGCCGCGAGCGCCGCGAACGAGAGGCCCGGCGCGCAGTCGAGAATGACGACGTCGTAATCGCCTTCGAAGCGGCGGATGAGGCTTTCCATGCGGCCGCGAACGCGGTTCGCGACGACTTCCGGCACGTTGCTCTGGCTTGCCTGCTTCAGGTAGAGTTCGCCCTGGATGTCCTCCAGGAGGAGCGAACCGGGGACGAGCGAAATCGGGGCCGGTTTGCCGTTTGCCAGGGAAACATCGCCCACGTTCTTGGCGACGTAGTCACGGGCGTTGGCGGGAATGCCGTCGAAGAGGTCGTAGAAGTAGTCGGCGATGGTCTTGCCGGCCTTACGGGCTTCATTCCAGCCCTGGCCGCCCATCAGGATCAGTGATGCGTTGCACTGAGAGTCGAGGTCGATCAGCAGGACGCGCTTGCCCCCGTAGACAGCGAGCCCGTGCGCCAGCATCACCGAGCAAGTGGATTTGCCGACGCCGCCCTTGCGGTTAGCGACCGCTAGAAAGACTGCCATAAGTCGATACCCCTCAGATTGCGCTCGCTAAACGACATTCCCCTGAAGCGCGCGCTACATCAATAGCCGACCTATGGGCCGATTCCATGACCCGGTCCAACACGGGTCTCAAAAGCACACAATGTGAAAAGACGGGATGCGCCCGTGCAACCCTTAGTGGAATTCGGTGTAAAATTTGCGGCAATTCAACCAACGGAATGGAATGGTAGTGTTCGCTCGGGCATCTATGCTCTCTAAGGGGACGGCGAAGCACGCCGCAGGCGATCGCCTAGTGCTTGCTGATATTTTTTCGGATCGTCGATTTGGGCCAGTCGCGCGCAATCACCGGTCCGGCACGACGGGAGGTTAGCATGACACGCCGCTATTTCGGTACGGACGGCATTCGCGGTCTCGCCAACACGCATCCGATGACATCGGAGATTGCGTTGAAGGTCGGGATGGCGGCCGGAACCGTTTTCCGGTCGGGCACACATCGCCACCGCGTCGTGATCGGCAAGGACACGCGGCTTTCCGGCTACATGCTGGAAGCGGCGCTCATGTCGGGTTTCACGTCGGTTGGGATGGACGTGTTCCTCCTCGGACCGATGCCGACGCCGGCCGTCGCCATGTTGACGCGGTCGCTGCGCGCCGACCTCGGCGTGATGCTGTCGGCTTCCCACAATCCTTCCAACGACAATGGGATCAAGCTCTTCGATCCGGACGGCTACAAGTTGTCGGACGAGATGGAGAAGCAGATCGAAGATTTGATCGATGCCGACAGCAAAGCCCTGCTCGTCGACGCCGATCGCATCGGGCGGGCGACGCGGGTCGAGAGTGCGCAGGAGCGGTATATCGAATTCGCCAAGCGCACGATGCCGAAGCAGCTGCGCCTCGCGGGCCTGCGCATCGTCATCGATTGCGCGAACGGCGCCGGATACAAGGTTGCGCCGGAAGCGCTGTGGGAACTTGGCGCCGAGGTCATCAAAATCGGCGTCGAGCCTAACGGCCGCAACATCAATTTGAATTGCGGTTCGACGTCGCCGAAGGCGCTCGTCGAGAAGGTTAAAGAGCTTCGCGCCGACATCGGCATCGCGCTCGACGGCGACGCAGACCGCGTCGTGATCGTGGACGAGAAGGGCGACATCGTCGATGGCGATCAGCTCATGGCGGTGATCGCGGAAAGCTGGCACCGGACGGGCAAGCTCGCGGCTGGCGGTATCGTTGCGACGGTGATGAGCAACCTCGGCCTCGAGCGCTACTTGCGCTCGATCGGGTTGACGCTCGCGCGGACGCCGGTCGGGGATCGTTACGTCACCGAGCATATGCGCAAGCACGGGTTCAATGTCGGCGGCGAGCAATCGGGGCATATCGTGCTGTCCGATTTCACGACGACGGGCGACGGATTGGTCTCTGCACTGCAGGTTCTGGCGTGCGTCGTCGCCACGGGGAAGACGGTGTCGGAAGTTTGCAATCGCTTCCAGCCGCTGCCGCAGATTTTGCGAAACGTGCGGTACGCCAGCGGGCATCCCCTCGAGGATACGCGGGTCGTCAAGGCCATCGAAGGCGCGAAAGCGAAGCTTGGAGAGAATGGCCGTCTCGTTATTCGGCCTTCGGGCACGGAACCTGTCATCCGTGTGATGGCGGAAGGTGACGACGAGAAAGTCGTGTCAAGCATCGTCGGCGACATCTGCGACGCGGTTAAGTCGGCGGCGGCAGCGGCGGCGTAAGCTCGCTTACTTTCAGATAGCAGCGGTCAATTTGCAGCGGGAGAACCGCGGCTTCGGCGTGGGACGCCGGGCTGCGCCTGATCATCCGTGTGCGCATTACGTTAACTTCTCATTAGGACTTTGGCTTGTGCTCCGGCGTGTCAGATTTTGACGCCGATTAAGCTCCCCTTAAACCTTATTGGTAATATTCGGGACGGGTTTTAGTACCGGCCCGCCGCATCGCGCCGAGCCGACACCGGAAGGGAAGACACATGCTTTTTACGCGCAAAGTACTCGTTCTCAGCGCGGCACTCGTTCTCGGCAGTGCTCTGGGTGCGTCGGCTGCTGACCTTGGCAGCACCAGTCTCAAGGATGCTCCGATCATGGAGGCCATGCCGGCTGCGTCGGCTGGTTGGTATGCCCGCGTCGACGGCGGATACAATTGGTTTGGCGGTCCTTCGCTGAGCTTCGACGGTCTCGAGACGAGCGGCTCGAAACAAGACGGCGCGTGGAGCGTCGGTGGCGGTATCGGCCGCTATTTCGGACGCGGCTTCCGCGGCGATATCACGGTCGATCATATCTTCGACTCCACCACCGAAACGACCCTTGTGGGCGCCGGCACGTCGAAATTCGACGTAAGCAGCACAGTCGTTCTCGCCAACCTCTATTATGATTTCAATCGCGGCGGCCGCTTCATTCCCTACATCGGGGCGGGCATTGGCTACGCGCATAACAGCACGTCGTCTGGCACGTTCTCGGATTGCGTCTGTACGACGGAATTCGACGGAAAGTCGAAGGACAATTTCGCGGCAGCGGCAATGGCCGGTGTCTCGTGGCGCATCCGCGGCGGTCAGACGACCTACGTCAGCGGCATGAAGGATGAGCCGGTTGCGGTCAGCTCGGGCAACGCGCTCTACCTCGATTTCGGATACCGGTTCCTTTATCTGGGCGACGCTGAAACCGCTGCATATACGGCTGACACCACGACATCAGAGGAAAAGCTGAAGAGCATCACCGCGCACCAACTCCGCGTCGGCCTTCGGTACGACCTGAACTGAGCGATTGTCAGGGGCGCCTGTCGCGCCCTCGAGAAGAATTGGAATCAGGGGCGTAGCGCCTGTTTCCGCCCGGAATGCCAAAGGTGTGGTTTGTTGTGCGTGTTTCGCGTTCGTGTGTCCTCCCCGTGAAGCGTAGTGGGCTCCTCCTTCCCGGGGAGCCCACGGACACCGAGCAGAAGCCGCTGTTCCCTCCTAGGGCTCGGTTAGCGCAAGCGTAGCGTTGAGCAGAGTCTTGAGTGGCGCGCATAGGCATGCGTGCCGACTTTGAGGGATTGAATATGAAACGTGCAAAAGCGTGCATTGCCACGTGCTTTCTGATTGCTGCCGGTGTGGCGCCCGCGATGGCCGCCGACTGGGGCGGCGTCAAGGATATGGGCGGCGGGGTCGCGATACCCGTTCCGGCTCCCGTTCCCGTGCCGACGTATGATGCGGATTCCGATTGGTACGTCGGGTTGACGTTCGGCGGAAACATTTCGCAAAGCGCGTCGGTCAAAGACACGGATATCGATTATCTGGGCAATTCAACCCCCGGATATTTCGCAAAGGACAGCGGCGACCTGCCGATGTCGCCGATTTTTGGTTTGACGTTCGGCCGCTATCTGACGCCGTCTCTGCGGGCCGAAGTCGCGATCGATTACACGCCCAACTACCAGATCTCCAATGATTATAAATTGGGGTATGTGGCTACGAATTCGGCGCCCAACACCACAATTGGCGGCATCGATACAAATGCATACGCGGTCTCGCGTACGGACACCGTGAAACTTTCGCGGACGACCGGCCTCGTCAACCTGATCTACGATTTCAATACCGGAACCCGGTTCACTCCCTACATCGGCGGCGGCGGCGGCTTCTCTTGGCGAAGGCTGCAGAGGTCCTATTCGGAATCGGCGACCTGTATCGGTGGGTCCAACTCCATAGATGGTCCATATACGCCGGCCGGCACCTGCTCAGGTAACAGCTCGCTTCCTCCGAACTCTTCGACGACGGTCGGTTCGACCAGCAAAAACCAGATCAATTTTGCGGCCGCGGTTCAGGCGGGTGTCGCCACGAACCTCACCGAATCCATCATCTGGGACAACGGCTGGCAGATGCTGTGGGAGCAGGGCGGCATCTCGTCCGTCGCGCCATCGGCCTCGGGCGCGAACCAAATCGTCTACAAGGACGCCGTCCTACAGCAGTTCCGCTCCGGCATCCGTATCAAGTTCGATTAGAACGTGCACCCCAAGTGTTGCTTGGTGCCGAAAGGCGGTCGTTCGCGACCGCCTTTTTTCTTGTGCGGCCTCCGTGCTAAGAGCCCCCCATGCCCGAACTCAAAAAGCCACAGAGCAAACCGCAAAGACCATTCTTTTCATCCGGCCCGTGCGTCAAGCGCCCCGGGTGGCGACCGGATGCGTTGGAGGGCGCGCTCGTCGGGCGTTCGCATAGGTCTGCCGATGGTCGCGAGAGATTGAAGCTTGCCGTCGACCGGACGCGGGATATTCTCAACCTGCCGCCCGGTTATGAGGTCGCGATCGTTCCAGGTTCCGATACCGGCGCGTTCGAACTCGCGATGTGGAATCTTTTGGGCGAACGCGGCGCCGATGTCCTGGCGTGGGACGTGTTCGGCCGTAACTGGCTGCGAGACGTAATCGGCGAGTTGAAGCTTCCTGATGTGCGCGCGTTCGAAGGCAATCCTGGGTATCTTCCCGATCTCAGCGTTCTGGATTTTTCGCGCGACGTGCTCTTCACCTGGAACGGCACGACGACGGGCGTGAAGGTGCCGGACGGCAATTGGATTCCCGATGATCGCACCGGCCTCGTGTTTTGCGATGCGACGTCGGCGCTATTCGCGGAAGACATCGACATCGGCAAAGTCGACGTACTGACCTATTCGTGGCAAAAGGCGCTTGGCGGAGAGGGTGCGCACGGCATGCTCGTCCTATCGCCCCGTGCGCTCGACCGCCTCGTTTCCTATCGTCCGCCTTGGCCCATACCGAAGCTTTTCAGGCTGACGAACCATGACGGGATTCTCTGGGACGTCTTTCAGGGCGTGACGATCAATACGCCGTCGATGCTGTGCGTCGAAGATTATCTCGATGCGCTCGCGTGGGCCGCAGGGCTTGGGGGGATCGCCGGAACGATCGCGCGGAGCAAGGCCAGTTCGTCGGTGCTGTACGAGTGGATCGACCGGACACCCTGGGTCGCGCCGCTCGCCGCCGATCCGCGGACGCGCTCGCACACCTCCGTCGCAATGCGATTTGCGGAGCCCGCGCTCGCCGAGGCTTCCGAGGACGTGCGGCTCGATGTCATGCGCGATATGGTGCGACTGCTCGAGGATGAGGGTGCGGCCTTCGATATCGCCGCTTACCGGGGCATGCCGCCGGGGCTTCGCGTCTGGTGCGGCGCTACGGTCGAGGCCGACGATATCGCCGCACTTCTACCGTGGCTCGATTGGGCGTATGCGAAAGTTCGCGCGGGGGCGATCTCGGCCTGAATTCGCTGGAACCCTTCGCGTATTCTGGTTAACACCTGCCCTGTCAATGCCTTTTTATCGCGCTTTGCATCGGCCATAATCGGCCGGGGTCGCACCTCGCCGAGGGCGGTTCATCCGGGCATCGTCAGAATCAAACAACCAAGGGTCACAGCGAGATGCGTTTTGTCTTTGCGGCAGCTTTCCTGGCCGCCACGCCGTTGAGCGCGCTTGCGGCCGACGTCCCTGCGACGTCGGTGGTCGATGACGTCACGGTGTTCCTGTCGGGTGCCGAGGTCACGCGCATCGTCAAGGTGCACATAGATCGGGGCGAGCACACGATCGTCATCGGCGACGTGCCCGCGAGTGCGGTGCCGGGTTCTGTGCGGGTCGAAGGCAAGGCGACGGGGAAGCTCGATATCGGTTCGGTCGATACGGCGCGGAAACTTTTGCAGCGCGCCGAGAGCGAAGCCGCGGACAAGCAGCGCAAGGTTCTCGAAGACTCGCTCCAGGCGCTCAAAGATCAGAAGACGACTGTCGACGCGCAGGCCCAGGCCGCAAAGACGCAAAAGAAGCTCATCGCCAATCTCGCGCAACTTCCGGCGCGTTCTTCCTCGCAATCCGGAGCGGCCGCGACGCCGCTCGATGACTGGCCGAAAGTTCTGGCGCTCATTGCGCAAGCGACTGGTGACGCGAGCAAGCTCGCGCTCGATGCCGAGCAGAAAATTCGTGAGATCGACCGGCAGATTTCCGACGCCGAGAAGCAGCTGGCGGCATTGGCGCCCGCACGGACAGAACAGACCGAAGTGCGCGTTCACGTCGTTGCGCAAACGCCTCTCGAAGCAGATTTGAGCGTTCGCTATCAGGTTCCGGATGCGCATTGGGCGCCCCTGTACGACGCGCGACTAGAGACGGGTACGAAAACGGAGCCGCCGAAGCTATCCCTCGACCGGCGCGCCGCGATTACGCAGCGTTCGGGAGAAAATTGGGACAACGTTGCGCTCAAACTTTCGACGTCGCGGCCAAGCGACAGCTCGTCGGCGCCGTACCTCGAAACGCAATTCGTGGATTTCGAACAGGCGCCGAAGCCGGTGGCTGCTGCTGCGCCTGCTCCTTTTCCTGAGCAGCGCCTGATGGCGAAGCAACGCAATATCGCTGCGGCGGACGCGCTCGGCGGCGAGCTTGCGCAGGCGGCGCCCGAAGCCGTCAACGTAGAAGAAACTGTCGCGCAGTTGCAAAGCGCGCCGTTCGAGGCGACGTTCGAGGTTCCCGGGAGGGCGAGCGTTGCTGGAACCGGTGAAGCCAAGCGCGTGCTTCTCGTGTCTGAGGCGTTCGAGCCGGCGTTGAGCTGCCGTGCCGTGCCAAAGGTCGATACCAGCGCCTACCTTTATGCGAAGCTGAAGCTCGCCAAGGGCACGCCTCTGTTGCCCGGCACCGTTTATCTGTTCCGCGACGGCACGTTTGTCGGTACCGGAGATTTGCCCCTTCTCAGTCCGGGGAGCGAACATGATATCGGCTTCGGCATCGACGATCAGGTGAAGATCAAACATGCGGTGCTGGAAGAGAAGCGCGGCGAGAGCGGGCTCATATCGACGTCGCACATCGATAGCCGGAACTTCCGCGTCAATGTAAAGAACATGCACGAGCGCGCGATGGATGTGACAATTCTCGACCGCATTCCGGTCGGGCAGAACGACGAGATCAAGGTCGATCTTACGGGCCGCGTTTCGCCGACTATTCAGAATGTCGACGATAAGCGCGGTATCATCGCGTTCCAGGCCAAGCTCGAGCCGGACGAGGAAAAAATTCTTGAGTACGGCTATCGCGTGTCCTGGCCGGCGGCGAAGTCGATCGTCTACGGCCCCTGAGGCTGCAGGCCAAATCTTGAGTTTAAGCTAGCGGACTTGCCGCGGGGCCCTGGCCGATGCCGGGGCCAAATCATGAGAAGGTGAGAAGGTTCAAGTTAATGGCAAACGTCGTGGTGGTCGGAGCCCAATGGGGAGACGAGGGCAAAGGCAAGATCGTTGATTGGCTGTCGGAGCGTGCCGACGTCGTGGTTCGTTTCCAGGGCGGTCATAACGCCGGGCACACGCTCGTCATCGGCGGCAAGACATTCAAGCTCTCGCTGTTGCCTTCGGGCGTCGTGCGGCCGGACAAGCTGTCGGTCATCGGCAACGGCGTCGTCGTCGATCCGTGGGCGTTGACGGACGAGATCGCGCGGCTGACGCAGCAGGGCATCAAGATCACGCCCGAAAATCTGCGCATCGCCGAGAATGCGACGCTCATTCTTCCTTTGCACCGCGAGCTCGATGTCCTTCGCGAGGCGGCGGCCGGCACGGAGAAAATCGGCACCACGGGGCGGGGCATCGGACCCGCCTATGAAGACAAGGTCGGCCGTCGTGCGATCCGCCTGCAGGATCTCGCATCGCCCGCGACGCTCGGGGCAAAAATCGACCGGGCGCTCGCGCACCATAACGCGCTTCGCCGCGGCCTCGGCCAGCCCGAAGTCGTCAAGGATGAGCTCATGGCGGAGCTGATCGCCATCGCGCCGAAAGTTCTGCCGTACGCCGACGTATCGTGGGAATTGCTTGATCAGGCACGGCGGCAGGGCAAGCGCATCCTGTTCGAGGGCGCGCAGGGGGCTTTGCTCGACGTCGATCACGGGACTTATCCTTTCGTCACGTCATCGAACACGGTTGCGGCGCAAGCGGCGACCGGCTCGGGCATCGGTCCGGGCCACGTCGGTTACGTGCTCGGGATCGCGAAGGCTTACACGACGCGCGTCGGGTCTGGTCCGTTCCCGACCGAGCTTCTGGATGCGCTCGGTGAAAAAATCGGCGAGCGCGGGCGCGAGTTCGGCACCGTCACGGGGCGTAAGCGGCGCTGCGGGTGGTTCGATAGCGTGCTCGTGCGTCAGGTAGCGAAGGTTTCGGGCATCGACGGCATTGCGTTGACCAAGCTCGACGTTCTCGACGGTTTCGAAACGATCCGCATCTGCGTGGGCTACAAGCTCAATGGTGAGCGTATCGATCGCCTGCCGGCAAGTTCGTCGGCGCAGGCCGTCGTCGAGCCGATCTATGAGGATTTCGAGGGCTGGTCGCAATCGACGCAAGGTGCGCGGCGGTGGGCCGATCTTCCGGCGCAGGCCGTGAAGTACGTTCGCCGCGTCGAGGAGCTGATCGAATGTCCGGTCACGCTGCTGTCGACGAGCCCGGAGCGTGACGACACGATCCTGATGAAAGATCCTTTCGTCTGAGGCTGAGAGGTGGTGAGGAGCCTAGGCACCGGGGTCTAGGCTCGACGGTCGAGGGTTAGGGGACTGCAGTGTTTTTCATTGCGTCGAAGGTCATCTACTTCTGTATCCAGCCTTCGAGCCTCGCGTTCCTCGCGCTAGCCGGCGGGTTCCTTTTTCTTCAATTCAAGCGTCCGAAGCCGGGAGCATTTTTGCTGCTTCTCGGCTTCGGGATCATCGTTCTCTTTGGCATCCTGCCGGGCGGCAATATTCTTGTCCTGCCGTTGGAGCAGCGATTTGCAACGCGGGTGATGGACATTCCGCAGGAGAAGATCAGCGGCATCATTCTCTTAGGCGGTTTTGAAGACGGTGCGCTCACGGACAGCCGAGGCGGCTTGGCGCTGAATGATTCCGCGGAGCGATTGACCGAGACGGTGCGCCTCGCTCACGCGCTGCCCGATGCGAAGGTTATCTTCACGGGCGGCAGCGGATCTCTTTTCGGCGGCGAGGGCATGGGCTCCGTCATCGCGAAGTACTTCATCGATACCGGCATCGAGGCAAGCCGCATCGTCATCGAGAACAACTCGCGGAATACGTACGAGAACGCGATGTTCACGAAGGCGCTCGTCAAACCCCAATCGTCAGATAAGTGGCTTCTCGTCACGTCGGCTTTCCATATGCCGCGTGCGGTGGGCGTTTTTCGGAAGGCCGGATTCGATGTCCTGCCTTATCCCGTCGATTTCCGCACGCGCGGCAGGCGGGATGCCATTCGCCCGTTCGACAGTATTTCCGCTGGATTGGCGCGCACAGATCTCGCGGCCAAAGAGTGGATTGGATTGCTTGCGTACTGGGCGTCAGGGCGAACCGCGTCCCTCTTTCCCGGGCCTTGATCGAGTGCGATCGCAAGCCGTGTTTCTCGGACGCCGGACAGTTGTTGTCTTCCGCTTAACGGTAGACCGTTTGGCCTTTCGCAAAGGGATCTGATGCCTGGAACCTGAATTGACGCGACAGGTTGTGGCACTCAGAGGGTGCCGTTGACGCTGTGAGCGTGAATTTTGGCGTCTTACGCGTTGTTCTTTCGGCACCGGCCAGGCCCAACATTTGGGGATACGCCGATGCTCAATTTCAAGCAGTACAAGTTATTATTTTTTAGCTTGCCGCTTTTTGCAATTTGTTCTCTTCCCGCATCCGCTCAAACTTTAGCCCAGCAAAACATATCGCCACCCAAAGCTCCGGCCTTTGCGACAGCCGGTGGAAACGAGTGGCAGATGCCGGGCGCCAATACCGGTTTGACGCGCTACAGCTCGCTCAACGACATCAACACCGAGAACGTATCGAGACTTCAACCGACGTTTACCTTCTCGATGGGTGTGGACCGGGGTGAAGAATCGGCGCCGCTCGTCGTCGGCAGCACGCTTTACGTCGTCACTCCCTATCCGAATATCATCTATGCGCTGGATCTCTCGAAGCCCGGCGCGCCGCTGAAATGGAAATATGAGCCGCATCCGCTCGCCGCTTCGCAGGGCGTCGCCTGTTGCGACGTCGTCAATCGCGGCGTGTCTTTCGCCAACGGCCGGCTCTTCTTGAATACGCTGGACGGCAATACCGTCGCCGTCGATGCCAACACGGGCGCCGAGATATGGCGTACAAAGATGGGCAACATCAACGAGGGCGAGACGATGACGATGGCGCCGCTCGTCGCTAAGGACAAAGTCATCGTTGGCGACTCCGGCGGCGAGATGGGCGTGCGCGGCTGGATCGCGGCGCTCGATCAGGGCTCGGGAAAGGTTTTGTGGAAAGCCTTCAGCACGGGGCCCGACAAGGATGTTTTGATCGGGACGGGATTCAATTCGTTCTATCCGCAATTCCAGGGCAAGGATCTCGGCGTCGCGACGTGGCCGCCCGGTATGTGGGAGCAAGGCGGCGGCACGGTCTGGGGTTGGGTTTCCTACGATCCTGAACTCAACATGATCTATTACGGCACGTCCAATCCGGGTCCGTGGAATTCGTCGATGCGCCCTGGCGACAATCTCTGGACTGCCGGGATTTTTGCACGCGATGCCGATACGGGGCAGGCGCGCTGGTTTTATCAGCTCAGCCCGCACGACGTCTCGGACTATGACGCGGTCAACGAATGCATCCTCCTGGATATGAATTGGAACGGCAAGCAGCGTAAGGTCCTCGTTCATCCGGACCGCAATGGCTACGTCTACATTATCGATCGCGAGAAGGGAGAAGTTCTCGCGGCGACTCCGTTCGTGCCGATCACCAGCAGCCAGACGGTCGATATGATGTCGGGCCGCTTGATTTATAATCAGGCCAAGACGCCGAAGGTCGATCAGGAAACGACGGATATCTGCCCGGCGCCGCCCGGCGGCAAGGATTGGCAGCCGTCGTCATTCTCGGAGCAGACCGGCCTTCTCTATATTCCGCACAACAATCTTTGCATGGATATCACCGAGAGAGACGTCGGCTATATCGCGGCCACGCCTTACGTCGGCGCCGACGTACATATGAAGGCCGGTCCCGGCGGTCACCGCGGCGAGATGACGGCGTGGGACGTTCAGGCGGGCAAGGCGGTCTGGAAAATCAACGAGTCGTTTCCAGTATGGAGCGGCGCGCTCGCGACTGCAGGCGGCGTCGTCTTCTATGGAACGATGGAAGGCTGGTTCAAAGCCGTCGATGCGAAGACCGGTGCTCTCCTCTGGCAGTACAAGACGGGGTCCGGAATCATCGGTCAGCCGACGACGTGGCGGGGTCCCGACGGCAAGCAATACGTTTCCATTCTGTCGGGTGTCGGCGGCTGGGCCGGAGCGATCGTTGCCGGCGGATTGGATAAGCGCGATGGCACCGCCGCGCTCGGCTTCGTCAATGCCGTCAAGGATCTTCCTGAGCATACGACCAAGGGAGGGTCGCTCTATGTCTTCTCGGTTCAATAGAGCGTTCTTCCTTGCAATCGGCATTGTAGCTCTTTCTGCCGCTCCCTCGCATGCGCGCGAATTGAAGTTCTGTGCCGATCCTAACAACATGCCGTTCTCGAACGATCGGGGTGAAGGTTTCGAAAATCGGATCGCGACGCTTATCGCGGACGACATGGGAGCGACAGCGACGTTCGTCTGGATGCCGCAGTGGCGCGGTTTCATCCGAAAAGGTCTTGGCGCGGGGCTTTGTGATGTCGTTCCCGGCGTGCCCGTCGACTTTCATCGCGTGCGCCCGACGAAGCCCTATTACACGGCGAGCTACGCGTTCGTTCAGCCTGCGGGGACCTCTGCTCCGATAACGTCGTTCGACGACGCAAACTTGCGCGGTAAACGCATCGGCGTTCAGCTCGTTGGTAACGATGGCGCGAATACGCCGCCGATGACGGAGCTTGCGCGCCGCGGCATCACGAACGGCATCAAAGGATACATGGTGTTTGGTGACTGGTCGAAGCCCGACCCGCTTCTTCCGGTCGTGGAAGGCATCGCGCGCGGCGATGTCGATATCTCAGTCGTGTGGGGGCCTGTCGCGGATTATTACGCGGCCCGGCAGACGCCGCCGTTGCGGGTCATCCACATCAGCGACGTTCCGGACATGACGTTTTCTATTTCGATGGGCGTGCGGAAACCCGATGCGGCGCTTGCCGAGGAGATCAATCGTTCTCTCGACAGGCGGCAAGCGGACATTCGCGACATTCTCGCGGATTATCACATTCATACTTCTGCAATGAAGAAATCCGCAGCGGCGGAGTGATTCCGATGAAACGATTTCTACCCTATCTGAGCTTTGCGCTTCTCTTTCCGCTTCTAGCGGGCATCTTGCTTGCGGGGTACGGGTCTCGAGCAGCAGACGACAAACCGGCATACAAGCAGCCGGCGAATCCCGAGCCGCAAGTTTCATTGGTTCCACTTGCGCCCGGAGGTGGAGAGCCTATCGCGCAGACGAGCGCCGAAGGCCGCAAAATGCAGAACGATCCAGCGGCAATCGAGAAAGGCAAAGCTCTCTACTCGGCGATGAATTGCGTCGGCTGCCATGCCAATGGCGGCGGCGGCATGGGCCCGGCATTGATGGACAAGATCTGGATCTATGGCGGGTCGATCGAGAATATCGCGGCATCCATCCGCGAGGGGCGGCCGAACGGGATGCCGTCGTTCCGCGGATTTTTGCCCGACGAGCAGGTTTGGGAGGTCGCGGCGTTCGTGCGCTCGCTTTCAGTTCCCGTCGCAGGGACCGCATCGGATACCAAACAGGCGAAGTAGACAGGTGAAGTAGAGGGGGCCCCTCCGGCGGCGAGCACATTCGCCGTCGCGTAGCCCATTGAGTTATCTCAGCTCCTTCAGAGAAGGCCGAGGCGCAGCGCGGCTTCCATTCCATAGAATGAGCTTAAGATTTCAGGAACGGCGTTCGACGCTCGCGGGGGGCGCTTCCGCCCGCCCGTTGTTTCGGAACAAACCTCCATCGGACCGGGTTGAAGGACCGGCATTATGTGAGGAGACGTGCAGTGCACGAGATCATTTATCTGATCGGACTGATCGTGGTCATTTCGTTTCTTCTGGGCCTTTTGGGTTTTAGATGATCGATGGAGATGCCACGATGGTAGAAGTTATCGATATGCGTGACACTCCCCCGTTTCTCAGCTGGCGGGGTATTCTGGCGGGTGCGGTTGCCGGGTCGGCGCTATCCTTCGTGTTGATGTCGCTTGGCGTCGCGGGAGGCCTTTCGCTCTTATCTCCTTGGCCCGGGCAATCCCATGGTGGACTTGCTTTGTCAGTCGCTGCGGCTTGGGCGCTCATCGTAACTATAGCGTCGTTTCTGGTCGCTGGGTTCGTGGCTGCTCGTGTGCGTCCACGCATCAGCGATGTGCCACCGGACGAAGTTGAATTTCGCGACGGGCTTCAGGGTCTCGTGACTTGGGGTGTGTGCGTACTGTTCGGCGGATTGATCGCGGCAGGGATCGGTTCGGCCGCGCTCCACGCCGGATCGTCGGCTATCTCAAAATTCTCAAGTGCTTCCTCCAGCCCATTGTCGGCCATCGTTTCTACGCTCGCGACTCCGCCGGAAGGAAAGCCGGTTACGAACGTGCAGCTTCTCACCCCGGAGGAGGAAAAGACGATCGAGGCGGTGTTCATGAGGTCGTTCGGTAACGAGCATCTTGCGCCAGCCGATCGAACCCTCGTCTCGTCGATCGTTGCGGCGAAGGCGGGTATCCCCATTGCGGAGGCGCAAACGCGCATAGATCAGGCTTACACCGACGCGATCGCCGCGCTCGACAAGGCGAAAAAGGCGACGGAGCTTTCGGGGCTTCTGACTGGAATAGGACTTCTTATCGGGCTTTGCGCAGCTTGGTACGGCGGTGTCCGCGGTGGCAATAGCCGCGATACCAACGTTCCGGCGCGATTTCGATTTCGAGCATTCTGATTGCTACGCGCTTGCTTGACTAGAGACGTGAGGGAACTCACGTCTCTTTTTCGTTCACGCCCATTTCGTTTGCGCGGGGGGCTCAGTCCGTCTCGTTCAGGATGATGTACGGCCGGCGCCTCGGCGTCGGCAACGTCGGCAGCGGCGGGCCGAACACCGGCTGTCTCAGTGTCCAATTGGGTCCAGCTGTGCCGGCGGTACTGGGCGAGTGACCGTTCCACGCCGAGTCTGGAAGCAGGAAGTCGTCGGCCGGGAACGTCGGACCCCTTCGATCGACAGGAGCCCATGCTACGCCGCAGCATGCGGTTCTCGGCCCGGACTGGGAGCGATAGCCGGCTGACGCGGCTCCAGCCGCGAACAGTGCGGCTGCCGTGGCAAGTGAGGTGAAAGCAAAAGATCTCATCGCGTGGTCCTTCGCATCGGAGCCCGGCGTCGAGGAAGACGCATTTTCCCTGCTGCGGACGTTAATCCTGCCGATCAACAACTAAAAGACCGTTTAACCGGATCCTTCAGTCTGCTGCATTAATGGCACAAAAAGCGATGGGAGCGGCGTAAGGAGAGCGATTTATACCGTGATCGGGTTAATCGTTATGATCCCGTTGGAGCTCGAATTTCCTTGGAGGATCTGAAGGATGGGGGACTGGCTGGTATCGGCATTCTGCGAATCGTAGAGCGCCGCGAACTTAGCGATGAGCTTGTTCAATTTCGCCGGGTCCTGGAGATCAGCCAGATTGAGCCTATTGGTTATCATCTTCGCCTGGGTGTCGATATCGGCGGCCGACATCAGCGAGGATAGGCCGAGGGCTGTCTGGGCGAACTGCACGAGGGCCTTATCGGCAAGGATCTGGTAGGGCGAGGTGATATCCGCAGCTTTCCTCTGGAAATAAAGCGCGAGGCGAACGCCGTCACTCTGGCCGCCGGCCTGCGATTCCATCGTCTGCTGGAGGTAGCCGTCAGCGGTCGCAATGAGCTGGCTGCGGTATTGCGCTTCCCCCGCCGGAACGGTGAGGGTCTTGCCGTCGGTTCCGAAGTTGAATGCCAAGGCCAGCGGGCGATACTTAGAATTTTCGGTCTTGTTGATATAGCTCTTTGGATCCAATGGATCGCTCGTCAGGATGGTGCGCAAATCGCTCGTCGATAGTTTCGCATCCTTCAGCCCGTATGCGCTGAGCATGAAATTCACGAGCTTCGTATCTTTTAGAAGAGCATCGACGTTGTTGATCGTGGCGATCGTCGTTGCGTAGTAATTGCTATCGGCCTCGGCCTGATCCAGCGCGGCCGTCGATGTGTCGGATTGCGTCATATAGAGTTTGACGGTCGCGGTTAGATTTGAATCCGTCTGGGCGACCGCCGCGGTCTTGGCCTTGCCGTTCGAGTCAAAGTTGAATGCCGACGCCATCGCGATGTAGGCGGGATTATGCGACTGGTTCGCGAAGCTGTTTGGGTCGCTCGGGTCGCTCTGCAAGATCTTGGTGACGGTGTATTTCGTCGTCTTCAGAGGATCTAGTCCGTAGGCGGAGAGGATGAAGTTGTAAGCCGAGCTGTTCAACAAATCCTGGACGCTGGAAATACCTGCGATCGCGTCCTTGTAAGCCGCGGTGGCCGTGTTGTTCGATGCTGTCTGGGCAGCATTGTAATTGGTCGAATAGGAAGCCAACAGGCTGCTGACTTGTGCCGATGTTTGCGCCGCACCGTCTTTGACCGACCCGTCGGCGTTGAAGCTGAACATCGCTGCCAGCTTCTTGAACGCCGCGTTGGTCTGCTGATTTGCGACGCTGTTCGGGTCGGAGAGATCGCTCGTCAGGATCTGGCGCAGCAGCGTTTTCGATTGAGTGTTGGGATTGAGACCAACGGACGTGACCGCGACGTCAAACAAGGTGTTGTTTGCCAAGAGGTCGTCGACGGACGTCACGCTTGAAATGGCAGAATTATAATACTGCGTTTTGAATGCCGCCGCCGACGAGGTCGCGTTTGTTCCGGTGGCGTTGAAGTACTGAGAGACCGTGGAGACGATGTTTCTGTCAGACTGGGCGGTCCCGTTGACGCTGCCGTCGGTCGCGAAGTTGAAGGCGGACGCGAGAAGCTTAAAATTGGGGTTCGAATTCGCAAGCGTATTGGCGGCGCTGTTCGGATCGGACAGATCGCTCGTCAGAGCGGCTCTGATCGCTGCGGTAGACGTGGTGCTCGGGTTCAGGCCGTAGGCGGTCACGGCGAAGTTGAGCAACCGCGGGTTCGCGATCAACTGATCCACGGATGTTATATTGCGGATGGCCGCTTGGTAATACGTCGCTTCGGTCGAGGCGGCGTTGCCTTTGTTGACCTGCTGCTGCGTGTACAGGCCGATCGTATCGTTCTCTTCGCTGGAATTCTGCGCGAGGGTCGGCTGGGTCGCGAGCTTGCCGTCGGTCGAAAACTGGAAAGCCTTCGCGAACTCCAAAAATCGCGGATCGGTGAGCTTATTGACGAAACTTTTGCTGTCAGTGAGGTCGCTGGTCAGGACCTTCTGCATGAAGGCCTTGGCGTACGTCATATCGCTTAGGCCGTATGCCGTCATGGCGTAGCTGAAAAGGCGCGGATTGTTCAGGAACTCATCGACCGTCTTCACCTTGTCGATGTTGGCCTGATAATATTTCGCGGCGTTCGAAACGTCGCTCTGGGCTGAAATACGCGAAAGCGATTTTGGCAAGTCCGCGGCGTAGGTCCGGTAGAGGAGATACGTTGAGATCATCGCGGGCTTTCGGTTTCAATCGACTCGAATTGGTTAGACAGGAATCTCACAGCTCAACCGGCATGCCAAGGCCCCGCGATCTGTCGTTGGATACAACTCGTGTGTCACCGGCAGCCGCGATAGGCCGCCTGGAAGATGGTCGACAGATCCAGGTTACGATGACGTTACCGCAGCGGCTCGCCGGGCTTAAAAGTCCAGCGTTTCGACGGGCGGCTCGGCGATCACGAGTCCGCGGTAGCCGGCAAGCGTGCCAGGCTCCAGTTCGTGCGCCAAAATGCGGAACGGATCGACGGGGCCAGGAAATACGATCTGGCCGGGCGGCACGGCTGCGAAGCCGAAGCGGCCATAGTAGGGAGAATCTCCGACGAGGATGACGACCTTGGCGCCGCCGCTCCGCGCAGCTTCGAGGCCCGCCGTCATCAGCTTGCTGCCCAGACCAAAGCTCCGGTGATGGGCGTCGACCGCAACGGGCCCGAGCAGAACCGCTCCTTTGGCGCCGCCGATCGTGATCTCCGTCGTTCGAATCGATGCCACGATCTCGTTGCCGATCGAGGCGACGAGGCAGAACCGCGATAGATGCCCTTTTCCTTCGCGCACCCGATAGGCGGACCGAGCAAAGCGTCCGGGCCCGAAAACCCGCGCATGCAGCTTCGATATCTCGGCGATATCGTCGGGGCGTGCTTTACGAATGACGATAGAAGGGGACATGCGCGGACTTCTAAGCAGCTCGAGGAAGCCGGCAACATCCGGCAGGCGGGGCTTCTATCACACTTGGGAAATTGTGCGACCCTCATGCGAGCGACGAATTCGCTCCGCCGTCATCGGCGGGAGGCCGGCGGGCAGGGAGCCGAGCGGGAAGAAGTTCATTGCCGGCGTGCTGGGGGGCGAGAGCCGCCGCCAATCGCGGACGACGTACAATCCCGTTTGGCCTCGCTCGCCCGTCGGACTTATCTGGCCAGTCCGGCGGTCCCGGCTTGCGGAATAAAATCCGCGCAATTCCGGCTTCGTATTAACCTCGATGCCTGCAATGTCGCGCAGGCCGCGGCGCACCGCGGTCTCGAGGGTCTCGCCGTTCCGGGTGGTCGTTCCAGGCAGGCTCCAGCCGCCGCTCTCGTCTTGGCGCACCAGCAGCGTCCGGCCCGCGTCGTCTATGACACACGCCTCGACGGACAAATATACGCCGCGCGTCAATCGCCAGTATTGCTGGAAAGCACGGGCGACGAGGGGGCCCAGCAGAAATCTATCTTCCCTCAACGTCGAAATCTCCATTGCGTAGCGGCCGTTCGCTTTTCTCTTGGGCGCTGGGCATTTGCTAGTTAGCACGGTGTGCTAGAGTGTGCGTCCCGCAGCTCACCCACCGCATTCCCAATATGACCGAGACTTTCACGCTCGCGCACTTTTCCGATGTGCACCTGCCGCCCGTTTTCGGGAGCCGGTGGCAATATTGGAATGCCAAGCGGGTGCTTGGATATTTGAATTGGATTCGCAAGCGGCGTCGCGTTCATCAGGGCGAGATTGCCGATAAGCTCATTGCCGATGCTACGGCGCTTCGCGTCGGCCATATCGTCATCACAGGCGATCTCATCAATCTCGGCCTGCCGTCGGAATACGAAGCGGCGCTCGATTGGCTGAAATCCATTGGTTCGCCCGAGGACGTGACCGTCATTCCGGGAAACCACGACATCTATTCGAGCTTGCACGGCGATCCGGGCGTCGCCCGGTGGGCGGAGTACATGGGCGGGGAAAACGATACGCTGGCGTTTCCGTTCGTGCGACGCGTCGGCCCGATTGCGCTCATCGGGTTGAATTCCGCTGTCGAAACGCCGCCGTTCTTCGCCAGCGGGCGGATCGGATCTCATCAGCTCGAGATTGCCGGCGAGCAGCTTACGGCTCTCGGCGAAGAGGGTATCGTCCGTGTCGTGCTTATCCACCATCCGCCGCTTCCCAATCTGGCTCCGCCGAGGCGCGCGCTGAGCGATGCCGCCCACTTCGCGCATCTGCTGGAGCGCGGCGATGCCGAGCTTGTGCTTTACGGTCACAATCACAAAACGCGGGTGGATTGGCTCAGATCTCGAACGAAGTCCATTCCGGTCGTCGGCGTCGCGTCGGCGTCAGCTGCTGTCACATATGGCGAAGAGCCATTGGCAAGCTACAATCTCTTCACGTTCTTCAAAAGCGAGAACGGGCTTCGTATCCGGCATGTGGTGCGTGGAATCGACCGGCCGGATTCGCCCGTCAGAAAAATCAGCGAGACGGTTCTGACGCCCGCGATATGACTTCGATACTATGTCTTGCTTGCATATTCGCGGCCAAATGCCACGCGCGGCCCACCTCGTGGCGTTCGTGCTGCAAGCTGACGCATCAGCTCGATTTGCGACCACCATTCCGGAGTTTCGCGAGTTGAGGCTTACGCGTTGAGCACATTGCAGGCGCTGATCGCACAAGCGTTGAGCAAGCAAATCGCGCAACGAGCAAGTGTAAAATTTACACGCTAGTGACTAAGCTTGGTGATAGCCCAGTCGTTCTGCCGCGGCGTCGATGACATACCTCTGCCGCGCGCGTTAATGATATGGAGTGACGCTGGCCTTTGGTGTTTTATTGGCCTGCGGGGAGCAATGCGGTTTTGCCAAAATCTGCTTACATCAATCTGGCCTTACAGGGCGGCGGAGCTCATGGCGCCTTCACATGGGGCGTTCTCGATCGTCTGTTAGAGGACGATACGCTTCAGTTCGGCTGGATCAGCGCGACGAGCGCCGGGGCCGTCAATGCGGTCGCGCTCGCGTCAGGGCTCGCCGAAGGCTCGCGCGATAAGGCGCGCGAGAAGATGTACAAAATCTGGCACGCCATTCACAACGCCGCCATTCCCGATCTGACGCGGCTCAATCCGTTTCTCAACGGGCTGGTGCGGACAACGCATCTCGCGTCGATGCTGTCGCCTTACGAATTCAATCCGCTCGGCTTCGATCCGCTGCGCCGTCTGCTCACTGAGCATGTCGATTTCGAATTGATTCGAGCCAAGTCGCCGGTCGATCTGCTCATCGCCGCCACGCATGTCGCGACCGGCCGGGCGCGCCTCTTTCGCGAACACGAGATCACGGTCGATGCAGTTCTCGCGTCGGCCTGTCTGCCGGTTATGCATCATGCCGTCGAGATCGAGGGCGCGGCTTATTGGGACGGTGGCTTCTCGGCAAATCCCGATCTTGTGACGCTCGCTAGCGAAAGTCCCATCGGCGATACGCTGCTCGTCATGGTTGCGCCGCGCGCCAATTCCAACTTACCGACGACCGCGCGCGATATCTCGATCCATACCAACCGGCTCACGTTCAACGCGCCGCTTCTGCGCGATATCGAAGTCATAACAGCGGTGCGCGAGACATCGGGTCCGCTGCTCGCGAAAGGCCGCCTCGCGCCGATTTGCCGGCACCGTTTTCACCTGATCGATGGGGGGCCTGTTACAGGCGCGCTCAATCCAGAGACGACCGTGAAACCCGATTGGGACATCATCACGTATCTTCACGGCGCGGGCCGCGACTATGCAGAGAAGTGGCTTGAGGTTGCGCGGTCGGCTGTTGGAAGGCTTGAAACGGTCAATCTCGCGAACCATTTCTTCCCGCCCGTCGAGGACGGCATCACATTTCGATCACCCATCCTGGCCAAGCGGCCGGTTCAGAAACGGGGCGTTGGCGGCAAACGCCAGAAGTAATCGTGATTTTTGGAGCTGGGGACGCCCCTGATGAACCGCCAGCGCAAAATTCCGCAACCATCCCTGCGTTCAGCGGTTTCACATTCTCGGAGGACGACGATGATTGAGCGGCGACGCATATTCCTATTGCCATTGATACTCGCGACGCTGCTGCTTCAGGTGCCTTGCATTCAGCAGGCAGGAGCTTCGCCGTCACCGCCTCGGTTAGCGTTCCTCGGCTTGCGCCTTCAGAACGATAATGAGGTTTTGGAGCCGACCACCGAGGCCGAACGCAATCGGATATCGATTATCGAGAAGCAGTTCACCTCGTCTCTCGAAGCCGCGCGCAGCTATTCCATCGTGCCGTTGACCAACGATATCCGCGCGAAAATCGCGAGCGGCCAGTTCGTCGGTTCATGCGGTGGCTGTGAGGCGGAATTCGGCAAAGAGCTCAAGGCCGACCGGGTTGCGTGGATCACGGTTCAGAAGGTTTCGAACCTCATTCTGAACATGAACCTCTACATGGCCGATCCGGCGACCGATAAAATGACGTTCTTGAAGAGCGTCGACATTCGGGGCAATACGGATGAATCTTGGTCCCGCAGCTTAAAGTATTTGCTCGACAACTATTTCTACGACAAGAAATCGTAGGGGGCGCGAGTCTTTGGTTGGCGCTGGCGACTCTCTGCGGGGAGCCGGCCGCCAGCGCGAGAGGATCAGGTGACGAGCCGCGCGTAGCCCTCGGCGATGGTTTCATCGAGCAGGCGTTTGTATTCGCCATAGGCCGGATTCTTCGGCGTCACCTCGCCGAAGGCATCGGCATCGAAGTTTTCGCGCTGGGCGTAGAGTATCGGCGTCGCGACCGGAATGAAGGTCGCGCGTTGCTTGTTCAGCGTCGTGATGATGCCCCGCATCTCGCCGGAGCGATCGAGTTGCGAGACGACGACCATCCGCATCGCGCCTTTGGTCAGCGAGACGAGGTGGATGAAACTCGACGAGGCCGGGATATAGAGCCGGCCGCGATGGGCATATGGGGCGTCCGGCCGGTCGCGTTCCTGAAAGAGAAGGCTCGGCCACTCCGCGTCCCAGGTAATATCGGTGCGATACGCGATGATCGTGTCGGGAACCGAGAACGATCTTCTGAGCGTCAGATAGCTGCCGATGTAATGGTCGACGGCCGCGCGTGTGTAGGCCCCCATATAAATCGGCGCGATGCCGCCGCCGTTGCCTCTTAGCTCCAACGGGCCGCCCGCGCTTTCGAGCGCAACGGACTCGCCATGCCAGGCATCGCGGAGCCCGTGAAAATCGAGGCCCAGAACCATGCAGACGTCGAACAGCGTTTGATCGCGCACGGAGCGTCCGCCGAGGAGGTTTTGAATTGTCTTTTCGTGGCAATCGGCAGCGTCGGCGAGTTCCGCTTGCGTCAGCTTCTTCTCGACCATTGCCGTCTTGATGCGCTCGAGCGCGTCGGGACGAGTGGTGGCGGGCGCAGGCTGGGCGACAGCTTTCTTCATTGGCCGCTTGATTTTGAAGCCGGGCGACGGACGTCGCCGGTACCGGAAATTACCGGTTCTTTCCGCTAAGACGCAATCGGAATCCGGGTGCAATAACCCGACTTCCTCTCATTGCCGCCGAGTGGCGCTTAACGGCCTCACGTTTCCGGGGCGGATTCCGCATTGTCGGGGTGTCCACCGCTGGGGTGGCTACCCGCGCCAAGAGACGCGCGAGAACTAAGGAAATGGGCACATGTCGGAAGCAATCATATACAAGTCTGGCACTTCGAAGGTGGCGGCGGCCGTTTCGGTCGGGTCGCTGCTGGCGCTCGCCATAATCGCCGGTGCGGTCCGCCCCGCGGCCGCACAGGAATTCGATTGCCAGCGCGCGCGCACGGCGTCCGAGCGGACGATCTGCAGAAGCGACCGGCTGGCCGGGCTCGACGAGCGGATGAGCGCATTATATTCCGAGTTGAAGTCGGCCTATGACAATCGCTATCAGCGCAACGATTTGAAGATGTACCAGCGCCGGTTTCTGGATGCCCGCGATAGCTGTGGCCGGGATGTCGAGTGCATCAGGGGTGCCTATCTCGATCAGATCAGCGTGCTGGAATCCCGTCTCGAGCAGGCTTACCGGCGCAGCGAGCGCTGAGCGGCCGTCTGCCGACGCGAGTTTCCAAGCGAACGGCTTGGCGGCGACTTAGCGGTCGAGAACCTCGAGGCTGACAGCCGCTAGGCCCTTGCCGGTCATGCCGAGGTCTTCGGCGGCTTTCGTGGACAGGTCGATGACGCGGCCTGGCTTGAAGGGGCCGCGGTCGTTGATCCGGACCACGACGCTATCGCCATTATCGACCCGTGTTACGCGGACGCGCGTGCCGAAGGGGAGCGTCTTGTGCGCCGCTGTCAGATCTTGAGGGTTGAAGGCCTCACCCGTCGCGGTGCGTTCGCCTTTTCCATAGAAGGACGCGATGCCCTTGAGGGCGTGACCCGTTCCGGCCGGGTCAGGGCCATGAAGTCCATAGGGTTGTTCGCCGATCGGCCCTGCAGCGGCAACAGGTTGTTTGGCGCTGGCGAAGGATGGCTTGGCGATCGTTATTTTCGCCTGCCAGTGATCGAATGTGCCCGCCGGTTTGCCCACTGGGCGGGCTGGAGCCGTAACCGTGGTCCAATGGCCGCTCTCCTCGGCCTTAATAGCCGGGCCCGACAGATCTTCGGCCAGTGTCTGAGCTTCTGACGGAGTTCCCCCGGCGAGCAGGGCCAGACCAACTATCCATACGGCAACACATGCCAAACAAATGCTTCGGCGCACGCACATCCCCCCGGATACTCCCCTAGCGCCGAGGACTATGGTGATTCGGATGGCGGAAAAACGTCGGGAGGCGCTGGTTGCCCACCGCCTCCCGATGTTTATTCAAAGATAACGCTCAGGCTCAGCTGCGGCCGAGAACCTCGAGCGAGACGCGGGCCAGGCCGGCGCCGGTCATGTTGATCTGCCGGGCAGCGCCGCGCGACAGGTCGATGACGCGGCCGCCGACGAAGGGACCACGGTCATTGATGGTGACGACGACCGACTGGCCATTCGACTGGTTCGTGACGCGAACGCGCGTTCCGAACGGGAGCGTGCGGTGAGCGGCCGTCAGGCCTTCAGGGTTGAAGCGGGCGCCCGAAGCGGTCTGCTGGCCCTGCCAGTAGTAAGATGCGACTCCGTGCGAGCCGCCGCCGCCGCCAATCGACTTGCGGGTGGCGACTTTCCGGACGGCCTTGCGGCCGGAAACGTGGGCGTGCTTCTGGTAGGAAGCCTTGTGGTACGACGTCTTGTGATACGCCGCCTTGTGGTGCGACGAGGCTGCCATTGCAGGGACGGCTGCTGCCGTAACCCCAGCGAACGCGAACGCGGCGATCGCAATCTTTGAACGCATAGTTCACTCCTTGTTAAAGGAGCAGCAGTGGTTCGGGTCGAATGAGCGGTTTCCCCCGCCCGCGGCACGCCACCAGGCGACCACGGGGCAACCGCTTCGGAAGCGGCACCGTCGTTAATGTTGGGAGAAGTAGCTCTTAAGGCGAATTACCCCCTGTGACCCGTTACAGAACTCCAGAACCTGGTTCTTCCTGCTGCCCGTGCTAACTGGGGTCTCCCCCCGTCCTGGCTCGGCACAACCAGCACCCTGTGGATAAGAGGTCAACCCATAGCAGATACCACCTTTTAACCATAATCTGTAAGTTACGGAAAATTCTAAGTTATTTTGAATGCACTTTTAGGTTGCGCGACGCCAGGTCGCAGAATTGGACTCGCATTAAGGGAATGGAAATCGTGCGGAAGGTCGCGCCACAAAATCTCGACCGTTCAATCTCCTAGCGCAGCAGCGGCTTTTGTTGCTCTGTATACGCCATTTGCAACGTGTGTCCGCGGCTCGCACGCCATCCGTTGCTCGCTGCTCGATCCATTGAAGGGTTCACATTAGTCGGGCCGGTCGCGGTATAGCATCGGCTTCTTTTTGTGCGTCGGATTTCGAGGGTGAGACAGAGATGGGCGACCACGAACCGGTGCGGGCTCGCCCAACCGAGCCCGTAGTCAATCCAACGTTCGGCGTGGCGCTACACTGAGGTCAGAGCCATCCCTTTCTCTTGAAATAGAGGTAGGGGATGAGGGCTGCGAAAAACATCAGAAAGAGCGCCATCGGATAGCCCCAGGGCTGTTCAAGCTCGGGCATGTTCTTGAAGTTCATCCCGTAGATCGATGCGACCAGCGTCGGCGGCATCAGCATGACCGCCATGACCGAGAACAGTTTGATGATCTGGTTCTGCTCGGTCGAAATCATGCCGAGGGTCGCGTCGAGCAGAAAGCTCGTACGAGCCGATAGAAAGCGCATGCTTTCCATGAGCGACAGGATATCGTGATTGGCCGCTT
Source organism: Hyphomicrobium sp. ghe19 (assembly GCF_902712875.1). Lineage (NCBI taxonomy): Bacteria > Pseudomonadati > Pseudomonadota > Alphaproteobacteria > Hyphomicrobiales > Hyphomicrobiaceae > Hyphomicrobium > Hyphomicrobium sp. ghe19. The sequence continues at coordinate 940,387 of NZ_LR743509.1, forward strand.
CGATCCGCGCCAGCACGCGGGTGTCGTCTTTGCGCTCGCGCGCGGCGTTCGCAAAGTAGAGCGAGAGCCGATGCAGCGACATGGCGCTTTCCTGCGCTCTCGAGGTTATGTCGCCTTCCTTGCCGACCGATTTGAGAAGGACGTCCAGGCGGCGGTTCTGGGGCCTGCGGCTGGCGGTGGTTTGCCCGAAGACGAGAGGCGCCATGCGTTCGACCTCGTCCTGGACGCGCTCGATGAGATCGGCTTCCCGTTCGATCAGCATTTCCAACAGGCCGATCATCACGCCTGGGCCCGTTACGCAGTCGACATCGCCCTTGGCGGCTCTCGCGATGTAAATGGGAAATGCTCGCGGTTCGGCATAGCGCACGGTGACGAGGTTATTGCGGAAAAGGATGAAGGTGACGACGGACGTCATCGGCACGCCCTGCTCGCTGTTATGCAGGATAATGCTCGTCATGTAGTAGGCGCCGTTCTCGGTATAGAAACGGTTCGAGGCCTCGATCTCGCGCATCTCCGACCGCGTCGGCACTTCTATGCCGAGCGCCTTCTCGATGAACTTGTCCTCATCTTCCTTCGGATCGATGAGGTCGATCCAGACGGCCGTCGTGATATCTCCGAGTGTGCCTCGCGGTACCAATTTCTCGCCAACTGCGTCATACACCGTGATCATTGTGCGTAGACCTTTTTGGATTCGCGTATTTCTCAATTGCCGGCCGACCGGCGGTTGGATCGGTTCCGGCGCAGCCGCCCAGGCATTTCACGTCGTTCGGCGCCGGACAATCCCGTAAGCTCTAAGTTTGGTGGATGAGGTTTGTTGCAGAGAGACGCACTAAGTGTGACAATTCAGTCTCAAAGGAGGGCTACATGGCTCTACGATTGATCGTCGGGATCGGTGGCAGGATCGGTGCCAGCGTCGCGCTCTTATCGGCGGGATTTGCGCTCCCCGCGGAGGCGAAGATCGCGTGCAACAAGGGTTATCAGCAGGTGCAGGGCCAGTGGCTGGCAACGCCTTATTGCCAGGACCAGTACGTCGCGCAGGTGGCGCACGACTACGGGTTCAAGGCATCGCCCGACAGAGTTCGCAATGACCCGCTGTTCAAGCAGCACCTTTGCCGGTTCATCGGGCAGGACATCCGCATCAAGGAGTCTTGCGATGAGGTCAGCCCGTCGGTGCGCGGGCGCTTTTAGTTGTGAGTGACGATTTCGGTGGGATGCGGTGATCATCTCGCGACGATCACCGGCATAGATCTCAACTGAGGTCGTCTCAGCTCAGGTCTGGCGTGACCTCGCCAACGTCTTTGGCACGGCGGACGCTGCCGTCGAATTGCGCGCCTTCGTCAATCGAGAGCGTCTGCTTGACGATGTCGCCGTCGACTCGCGATGTCGCGTTGAGGTTGACCGAGGTGCCTTTCAGGGCGCCGCTCACTTCGCCTTGCACCGTGATGGTGCGTGCCGTGATGGTGCCTACAACACTTCCCGTCTCGCCGACCGTCACGGCTTCGCCGTGCACATCGCCCTGGATATGTCCGGCAATGAGAAGCGAGCCTTTGGTTTTGATCACGAGCTGCTGACCGGCAATCGTGATGTCCTGCCCGAGGACTGACGTCGGCGCGTCGATCACTGAGCCCGATTGCTGAAGCGGAGAGCCGAAAAGCGGCGGAGCCGGAGTTTTCATCTGTGGTATCGGCTGCTGTTGCGGTGTGAGTGTCTTGACTGGCTCAGGGCCACGAATATCCGGCGTCGCTACGCGGTTGAACATCTGACTACCCCCAAAAAAGAACTGCTGTCGCCCGTCCCGCTACCGCAGCCTAACCACCGTACTTGGCGTACATTATGGCCAAGTTGGCATATGTGCCAGCCTAGTTTCGCCGCGCTGCGAAAAACCTTTTTTGCGGAAGATCATTAACGTCACCCTTTGCCCAAAAAGCGAGCGGGCCGCCTGTTGGACGGCCCGCGCAAAGCATTCTCGATCAACCCGCGAGACCTATCTGTGCAGGTCTACGAACGGCGCAACGATGTGCTTGCCGTGACGGTCCTTGTAGACGTGCACGAAGGGGGCATCGACGACCGTTCTGCGGCCGCTTTCCATGCGCGTGAACGGTGCATGCACGACATGACGATCCCGATGGCGGTAGTGGCGATGCTGATGCCGATGGCGACGGTCGTCGCGGCGGTAATCCACTTGAACGTGGCTGGTGGATACTTCGCCTGCAGGCTTCGCGATCGTCATCGCGTCTGCTGCGGATACGGTCAGCGCGACCGAGCCTAGCATCGCGGCAATGGTTAGCGCGCGGGGGAAAAATGCCGTCATCAGATACTCACTTCATTTCTGTTTGTAGGTCATTGAAATTAAGGGCCATTCGGTTTGAGTGCAACTCGGGTGCGGCAAACGTCCGACTCATGCGACACTTGTGCTGAAGTTGAGCCTGGGTAGTGAAGCCAGAAAGCGGCGTGCTCGTCCCAATTTTTCTGCGACGGGCTGCTGCCGCCATTGGAGTCTGCTAGGTTCCGTTAATAAAATAAGGGAGGACAATATGTTCGTATGCCGGGTGGCGCTCTTATGTGGTCTGACGGCACTTTTCGCCGTACCCGTCGCCTATGCAGCGGATGAAGCAGTCTGTCCTCGCGCTGGCACGCTCGGGGTATCCCGCACCGTCGAAATCGACACGACCGGCGGCCCTGGCTTCGGCATGGACAACTACAAGGCCTATGACTTCCTGCAGGACAAGGAAGTCATCCTGACCTTCGATGACGGCCCGCAGAAATATACGACGGAAGCCGTGCTGAAGGCACTGGCCGACGAATGCGTGAAAGCGACGTTCTTCTCGATCGGAAAGATGGCGCTCGGATATCCTGAGATCATCCGTGAAGTCGCCAAAGCCGGACATACGGTCGGCACGCACACGTGGAGTCACAAGTCGATCGCCAAGCTCAAGACGTTCGACGAAGGCAAGGACGAGATCGAGCGCGGCGTCAGCGCGGTTCATCGCGCAGTTGGCGGGCCGGTCGCGCCGTTCTTCCGCTTTCCAACTCTCGCCGATACGCCAGAGGCCGTCGCCTATCTCGGCAGACGCAACATCGCGATGTTCTCGACCGACATCGATAGCTTTGATTTCAAACCCCAGACGGCCGATCACCTCGTAAAGTCGCTGATGCAGAAGATCGACAAGAGGGGCAAGGGCATCCTCTTGATGCACGACATTCACAAGACGACCGCGAAGGCCGTGCCAATGATCCTCGCCGAGCTCAAGGCGAAGGGATACAAAATCGTCCACATGACGGCGAAGTTCCCGCTGACGACAGTCGCGGAATACGATCAAGCCATCGAAAAGGAAGCCAAGGGCTTGCCGCAGGTCGGCACAGAACGACCGGTGTCGAGCATCGTCAAGACGATCGATGGTCCGGCGCCGGCGCCCGAGTCTGCTTCGAACGGTGGAGAGCCCGAAGGACTGCCGGCTCCGCCAACTCCTGAGGCTTCGACGACTACGGGCTCCGCGGCTCCGGCTGCTGGGACCGCGACGCCTGCGGCTCAGGCGGCGCCGCCGCTTCCGGCGTTTCCGACAACACCTTCGACCGAACCAGCGTCCAATCCGGCTCCGGGCAAGCAGTCGGCTGTCGCGCCGATGAAGTCCATCGCCGAGCCGTCGTCGCCGCCGTCTCCGAATGGCCCGGTCGTCACGGTGACGGGCAGCTTTCCGGCGGCCAACAATGCAGCCGCTTCACCAACGCACACCGCGGCCGTGAACTTGGCGTCAGAGACGCCGTCTCCGGTTAAGACCGTTTCAGGAACAGGGCCGCAGGAGACGGCGACGGCAAATGCCGCTCCCGCTGCGCCTATGATGCCGGTCGAGACGGGACCGCAGCAGCCGCAGAAATCGATTTCACAGCGCGTGAAGGAAGCTTGGGAATATTGGTTCGGCCAGTAAGCGCCGGACGCCCGATACAAAAAAGAAATGGGCGGCGATGCCACCCATTTCTTTTTGGACGCCCTGTTAGGCCCCCCCGGGCCCGCCGCAAACCAAGTGTTTTGGCCTAAGCGCAAGACAGCGCAGTGGCTTATCCTTGGGCGTTCGCTACGGCCGACGCTGATGATCGACGTGCAGCGTTTCCGGCATCAAGTGGGACTAAACCCATCCCCCAGTCGATCCCCCGATCGGCTGCCCACTTGACGCAAAGCTATGTGAGGCCGGGCGCTTCTTCCAGATAAAACGAATCATCTTGCTCTGAATCCAGGCGGGTGTGGCGTCCTGGATACAACTCAATGATTTATCAGCATGCGGCGCATATTGCTGTGGATAGGCCTAACGCGGCGCGCTTTCGGCAAAAAGAAAGGGCCGCTCCCGAAAGAGCGGCCCCGTGAGATCATCGTTGTGAGCGGAGTGCAATGTCTACCGCTTAGGTCTCAGATGCGCTCCAGGAGAGTTCCGGATGCAAGCCTGAGCGACCACGACATCGTCCGCCTCAAGATCCCACTCGACATCGGATCACCTCCTCTCGGTTGTTGAAAGATGAAGATAAGCTGGCACTGTTTGCCGTCTTTGAAAAGGGGCGTGCGACGATCCTGCCAGCGTTGCGGCCTTTTCTAGTTCCATAGGGGCTCTAGTTCCATCGAGGCTGAGCGATAAGCAGCGTGATGACGAATAGTGCGGCGGCGATTGCCGGAAGGGCGAGAACGGCCAGCACCGCATTCGCTGGCCCACGGCGGTCCTTGGTCTTGAGGCCGTAGCCCACGGCGATGATCGCGCTGATGCCGCCGAGCACGCTCAGCCAAAGCAGGATGTTGAAGGACGATACGGAGCCGTCGGCGACGCCCACGAGGAAGAAGTAGAGCGCGAGAAAAAGCGCGGCGACGTCGACCACCAGGAAGGTTCGAAAGATGAGCATGGGAAACCCATTGAGCTGAAGCTTGGAGCGGGCGGCGCGTATTTCTGCGTGGCGTGCGGTCAATCACTGTGCCTGCGCATTTCCATCGCCCGGCCAAAGCCCGCGAGCAGCGTTCCCAGTCCAAAGAGGCCCAGAACGGCGAGTTGGAGATTGTCTTCAACGCCTTCCTTCTCGAACATGTAGTCAGAGATATCGGCGTCAGACGTCTTGAACCGGTCGAGGGTCTTCTCTCGTTCCGCTTCAGCTTCCTTGATCCTATCGGCGGGGGCGTTCAACGTCTGCAGGATGACGATTTGATTGTCGTGAACCGCCTTGATCTGCACCTGCGCCGATTGCTGAATGCTGAATGTCGCAAGCCGCCATTCGATCTGGCGCTTCAAGGGGTCGAGATAAAACATCTGCGTTGCCGTCGCCCCGAGCAGCAGCACGATCCCGAACAGTTCGCCGAGTTGGTATGTTTTGAAGCCCATCGGTCTCCCCCCGATTATCCGCGTTCCCCGTTTTTCTTTGATGGAGCAAAAGACGAGTTCATGCCATTGATTTTCGGGAAGAGGGCCGACGAATGGGTGGCCTACGAGCGCAAGCCCCAGCCGGGCGGCCGATCTTGGAAAGCTTCGCGCTTCGCCCGCTATCTCACCGCTCTATGACTGGTCGGGATCTTATGTCGGTTACAGGCGGGGTATTGGTGGAACCACCTCGATTATGACGGGATCGGTTATCGCGCCGAGCATAAGGATAGCATCGACCTGACGTCCCACTCTGTTCGCTTGGGCGTTTCATATGGGCTCGGCAAATAGCCCCACGTGACGGGCGTGCCACAATGGAAAAGCCGGGCATTAGCCCGGCTTTTTTTGTTTCGTTGAAAGCTTCGATGGTTGTGTCGTTGACGGATCAACTATCTGTTGCCCTGGCGGCATTCACATACAGCTGTTCGCCCATCGCTTTGAACTTCTCGCTCATCTCGGCCATGCCGACTTCCTTGTCATTCAGGGTCGCTGCGTAATCGCGGACGTCCTGCGTGATCTTCATCGAGCAGAACTTCGGTCCGCACATCGAGCAGAAGTGCGCGACCTTGTGAGCGTCCTTCGGCAGCGTTTCGTCGTGGAAGGCGACGGCGGTATCGGGGTCGAGCGACAGGTTGAACTGGTCTTCCCAGCGGAAATCGAAGCGGGCGCGCGAGAGTGCGTCGTCGCGAAGTTGAGCCGCCGGGTGTCCCTTGGCGAGGTCGGCGGCGTGCGCTGCGATCTTGTAGGTGATGACGCCCGTCTTGACGTCGTCGCGGTTTGGCAGCCCCAAGTGCTCCTTCGGCGTGACGTAGCAGAGCATCGAGGTTCCGAACCAGCCGATCATCGCAGCGCCGATGCCTGACGTGATGTGGTCGTAACCCGGCGCGATGTCGGTCGTCAGCGGTCCCAACGTATAGAACGGGGCTTCGCCGCAAGCCTTCAACTGCTTCTCCATGTTGACCTTGATCTTATGCATCGGCACGTGGCCGGGGCCCTCGATCATAACCTGGCAGCCTTTGTCCCAGGCGATTTTCGTCAGTTCGCCGAGCGTTTCGAGTTCGGCGAACTGCGCGCGATCGTTGGCGTCCGCAATCGAGCCCGGACGCAATCCGTCGCCGAGCGAGAACGACACGTCATACTTGCGCATCAGATCGCAGATTTCGTCGAAGCGCTCGTAGAGGAAGCTTTCCTTGTGATGCGCGAGGCACCACTTGGCCATGATCGAACCGCCGCGCGAGACGATGCCCGTCACGCGGTTCGCCGTGAGCGGAACGAACGGCAGCCTGACGCCCGCGTGGATCGTGAAGTAATCGACGCCCTGTTCGCACTGCTCAATCAGCGTGTCGCGATAGAGCTCCCAGGTCAGCTTTACCGGATCTCCGCCGCATTTTTCCAGCGCCTGATAGATCGGCACGGTGCCGATCGGCACGGGGCTGTTGCGGATGATCCATTCGCGCGTCGTGTGAATGTTGCGGCCCGTCGAGAGATCCATCACGGTGTCGGCGCCCCAGCGGATGGCCCACACCATTTTCTCGACTTCCTCCTCGACCGACGACGTGACGGCCGAGTTGCCGATGTTGGCATTGATCTTCACGAGGAAGTTGCGGCCGATGATCATCGGCTCGAGTTCGCCGTGATTGATGTTCGACGGAATAATCGCGCGGCCGCGGGCGATTTCGCTGCGGACGAATTCCGGCGTGATGTGCTCGGGGAGTTCGGCGCCGAAGCTTTGGCCATCCGCCAGGGCCTCTTTGGCCCGCGCGAGAACGGCCTCGCGACCGAGGTTTTCGCGATGCGCGACGTAGATCATTTCCTTGGTGATGATGCCGGCGCGGGCGCATTCGAATTGGGTGAGCGGCTCGGCGTTGGCAGCGCGCATGGGGCGGTAAACCGTCGGGAAAACACGCGCGGCGTGGGTACCCGAAACGTTGCCGTTATCCTCGGGCTTCACGGTTCGGCCGTCGTAGGTCTCGATGCCCGCACGTCCAGCGTTCCACGCGTCGCGAATGCGGGGCAGGCCTTTTGTAACGTCGATTGTCTCGGATGGATCGGTGTAGGGGCCCGAGGGATCATAGACTCGGAACGATGGCTCAGTCGGGTCGGTCAGCGCGATCTCGCGGAAGGGCACGCGGATGTCGCCGTGACCCAAGGGTGACGAATAGACTTTCGTTGAAGCGCGGTGCGGTCCGACGGTCACTTTCGGTGTTTGAATATCGGCGGCGCGCGTGAGTTTATTCATGGCAGTTGCTCCTCTCGGCCACGCACAAGGAGGACGTGGCTGGGCGATGCACGCGCGAAAAACGCGTGCGGACAGATGCATTGCCCGGAAAGGTGCGGATTCGTGGCGTCGTGCCACTCTGTGCTCCGTCCCTTCGCCGGCATAACCCGGATCAGGTTCGAAGGGTGCTCGCGCTTTCACTACGCGATCTCAGCCGGATCACCGGCGCCCCTCGGAAAACGAGACCACCGTGACTCCATTGGCCGACGTTTGCAAGCCTCGCGGAACAATTACCGCCGTCATCCCCGCGAAGGCGCGGGGATCCGCCCAAGCTGCCGGGGCCAAGAAAGCGGGCGCAGACGTGTGTTGGGCCTATGGGTTTCCATCGGCCTGGATAGATCCCGGCCTTCGCTGGGATGACGGTGGGTATGGGCGAGCGGGCTGACAAACACTTGTCATCCTCGGGCTTGGCCCGAGGATCCATCGATCCGCATCAATGGTGTCCGCTGCGCAATGGATCCTCGGCATGAAGCCGAGGATGACAGCGGATGGGATGCTGGGCGTGGATCCCGGCTCGGTGCTGCCTATCCCGAAACGTCATCCCCGCGAAGGCGGGGATCCGCCCAAGCCTCCGTTCATCGCAAGTATCCAGCCTGGATGGATCCCGGCCTTCGCCGGGATGACGAAATGAAACGGCGCGCTTTGAATAGGCGAAGCTAGGCGGCGATGGCTTGCTTGGCGACGGCTACCCAGCCCTTGATCTTTTCGATGTCGGGCGGCCGGCCTTCGCGCAACACGCGCTTGCCGGCGGACGTCGTGACGAACCGCAATACGTTGGCGGAAAGCGCGACGGGATCGGCTTCGGCGACGGCCTGCGCCGTCCGATAGCCCGCGCCGACGAGCAATTGCGCGTGCGTGCCTCTGAGGCCGGGCACGGCCATCACGAGCCTTGCCTGATCCTGCCAATCGAGAAGCGTTTCGGCGTCGACATGCGGATCGTTCAAAAGCTCCGCGAGCGCTTCCGGATCCTGCGCGAGGAAATCGCCGACGCTGTAGACGCCGATTGCCGCGATACGATCGGCGGTCTTCGGGCCGATGGACGGCGCGGCCTCGAGATCGTCATCCGGCATAAGATACGTTTTTGCTTGGATCGCACGCTCTTCCCATTGCCGGGTCGCGGGCGCGGGCTTCTGATGAGCCGTCATGGTCTCGGCGCGCGGCCTTGGCGGCGGCGCTTCGGGCAGCGCGGGTGGCTGCTCGGAGATTTGCGCGAGTGACACGGCCGATTTGGCAACGGCAAGTTCCAGCGGAGTGTCGTCACGGCCTTCGATGCGGGCCGCGCGTTCTTCGTTTCGCTCTGCGAGTTTAGGCGCCAAAACCTCGTTGTAGTGAAGCTCGCGAATGGTCTTGTCGTCTTCCGACAGGGAATGCCGGACAGTGCCGGTCGCGCGCAGTTCGTCGTAGATGGCGGCGACGAGCTTTCGGTCTTCGGCGTTCGACAGCCGCTTCTCGATGAACTTCTGCGGGATCTCCGTGAGGCTCAGGAACGTTTCCGACGTCAGCGTTACTTCGGGCACCAGTACGTTCGCTTCGCTGATGGCGCGATCGAGAACCTTGCCGAAACTTGCCGACGCGTAGATCAGAAGCTCGGCGACGATGTTCTTGCCGATGTCGTCGAGGCCTTCCTCCGGCCGGGTCGCGCCCTTGTGGATGTCGTAGTGGGCGATGAGCTTTTCGTAATAGCGATGCGAGAACTCGGCGCTATTGCACACGAATTCGGAGAGCCAGCGCGGACCGGCGGGAACGCGAACGTCCGGGTTCGGGTAGCGTTTTTCGCCGAGCGCGCGGAGCGTATTGTAAGAGCGATTGATGCTCCACTCGGCGGCGCGATGAATGGCGTTTTCGGCTTCGGTCTGGCCGGTATGAAACGGCATGACCGGATCGGTGAAGTAGTGGCTCAGCACGCCCGCGGCGTAGACGGCTTCGGGCCAGTTGCCGGCTTTGAGTTCAAAGACGGTGCGGCCGTACCATTCGTTCACCTTCTCGATCGCGCCGCCCCAGTAGTTTTCCGAGACGTGGAGAACGTGGTTCTTGAAATCCTTGAACGTGTTGTCCGGGTCTTTCGAACCCTTCAGATAAAGCTCGACGTGCTTCAGGAAAACGCGCGTCCATTCTTCCCTGTCGTCGCGCTCCAAGGCATTCAGCGCATCGAGCGCAAGCTTGTGATGCGTGCCGTTCGCGTGCGTGGCGTAGACGATGCGATAGAGAAGTGACATGGGAGCCTCGGGGTGAGCAACCGCTCCCGATGGTCTACGTGAGTCGCGTTCCCCGCTCGATTGATTCGGTCCTCGAGTTGCAGGTCATCAACGATTTTCGCGGTTTCGTGCGTGCTTTTCGGCCGCGAGGTTGATGATATCGGCGCTGCCGCGCCGGTCGCGGGCGATCCTGCGGGCGAGGGCGGCGCGGCGGGCGAGCTGCACGACGTTCAGGTCACGCGGAACCGATTCGTCAGACAGGACGCGTTTCAGCGTCTCCGGCGTCAGTCCGCAGGCCGCGCCGAGGGCGAGCGCTTCTTCGCGGGCGACGGATTGTGCGGCTTCGATGTAGCCCATGAGTGCGGCCGCAGCGTGCGCACTGCCGAGCGGGCCGGTGCGTTCGACGTTGCCGAGGAGCGCCAGAATGCTTTCCGCGATTTCGACCGAAGCGAGGTCGCCGCCGAGAAGAATTTTCGCGTGGCCGTGCAGCGCCGCCTCGGGGGCGCTGATCAATGCAGCGTCGACCAATGCGACGTTTCGCGGCTCCAGGACTTCGAACAGCGTTTGAAATTCGCGCGGCGTGCGGGCGCCAAGATCGACAAGTACGGAGCCCGGCTGCAGTCCGCCCGCAAGGGCCTTCTCGCCGTCGCCTACGAGGAGCCGGCGGAAGGTCTCGGTGTCTTCGATGGCGGCAAGCACGATCGGGCATCGCATGGCGATGGTCGACTCGCTCGCCGGCTCGAGCATCTCGCCGTAGGCGATCGGCGGGGAACCAGCCAGCGCAGCGTACATGACGCGGAAACGGCAACCAGCGATGCGCTCGGCGATTGCTCCGCCGAATTCGTCATTGCCGATAACGCCGACCGGCCGATTATTCAGAGCGTGACCCATTGTGTCGTGCCCCATCGTTACTGCTTATCGCTATCTTCCCTCACGCCACCAAGCCAACGCGATCAGGGCAAGCAGAGCCGAAAGCGCCGCGAGACCTGTAAACATCGGCGTCAGTTTAACGCCGCGGGTCAGATAGGCCTGGCGATCCTTGAGGCCAAGCCAGCCGGACCCTGCCATCACCTTGGCGGCCGACATCATTGAGATACGCGGCACTTCGATATCGGTTGCAGAGGCGAGCACGCTCGTCGGCTTTGTCCAGAAAACGCCGCCGCCCGTCGCATCGGCGATCGGCTTCATTTTCTGATCGGTCGCGGTCACTTCGCTCATTTCGCGCGGATCTTCGACGCCGGCGTTGGCGACCGCCGTCAGCTCGCCATCGGGACCGTCGGTTTCAATTTTATAGAGTCCGGGAAGCTTCACATCGATGGCCGAGCGCCATACGCCCGCTTCGACCGGCACGGCGTCGAGCGTCACGTTCGATGAATCGCCGCCGGGGCCGAAGATCTTGACGGGGCCGACCTTGTCTTCCATCGAGCGACGTTCGATCGTCAGCTTCAATCCCTTGGCGGACGCGATAAGCCGCTCTTCCTCGAGGTCGGGCTCCTTCATCAGCCAATGCGAGAGACGCCGAAGAAGATCGGTGTGCGGTCCGCCACCGTCGTAACCGCGGGCCCACAGCCATGCGTGATCGGACGTTAACAGCGCGACACGGCCTTTGCCCTTCCGATCGAGGATGAGAAGAGGCTTGTCCTCGGCGCCGCTCATGACGACGCGGCCGCGCTGGGGCGTCACCTCGGCCTGGCGGTACCATTTTCCCCATGACGGCTCGGGCGCTGCATCCGCGACTTGAGCAGCGTTCCAACCGGGCAGGTCCTTGGTGACCGGATGTTTCTGTCCGTCGGGCGTCACCTTCGCCTTGAAGGGCATTTCGAGGACACGGCCGGTCGGCGGCGCTGGCAGCACCGGCGCGAGCGGCGTCTTATAAATGCTGTAGGGGCTCGCGTAATCGTCGCCGGCCGCAATGAGAAGCGCGCCGCCGTGCTCGTTCACGTAGCGGGCGATGTTGTCGTAATAGAGCAGCTGCAGGATGCCGCGGTGCTCGTAGCGGTCGAAAATGATCAGGTCGAACTCGTTGATCTTTTCCGAGAAGAGCTCGCGCGTCGGGAACGCGATCAGCGAAAGCTGATTGATCGGCGTCCCGTCCTGCTTTTCCGGGGGACGCAAAATCGTGAAATGCACGAGATCGACGGCCGCATCGGATTTCAGAAGGTTGCGCCACGTGCGCTCGCCGGGATGGGGTTCACCGGATACGAGCAGCACACGGAGATTTTCGCGTACGCCTTCGGCCGCAACGACGGCTCGGTTGTTGGCAGTCGTCAGCTCGCCTTCGACGGGTTGAAGCTCGATTTCGACAATGTTCGTCCCGGTGTGCGGGATCGGCATGTCGATTTTGACGTTGCGGTTGATTTCGGTGCGCACCGTCTCGTCGGGCTGGCCCTCGCGTCGGACCTTCAAAGTTGCCGCGCCTGAATTCGCGGACGGAGCGTGTCCCGTTTCGCGTACGGCAACCTGGATTTCGCGCGACTGTCCGACGAGGCCGTAGCGTGGCGCCTCGATGACTTCGATCCGCCGGTCGAACTCGTCGGGCTTGCCCGTCAACAGGGTGTGAACCGGCGCGTCGAAGCCGAGCGCCGCTGCCGACTTCGGAACGTCATGCACCTGACCGTCGGTTACGAAAACGACGCCCGCGATGCGGTCGGGTGCGGTGTCGTTCAGCGCGGCGTTGAGATCGGTGAAGAGGTTCGTTCCGGGCGGCGCGGTGTCGGAGGGAACGCCGCCCGTGACCCACTTGATATTGAGGTTCGGAATTTTCGCAAACTTCGTCTCGAGGTCGGAGCGGATCGCTTCCATTTGCTTGCTGCGGTCGGCGAGCTTCTGGCTCGGGCTTTCGTCGAGAACCACAATCGCGACGTTGGCGAGGCTTTCGCGCTGCTCTTCCTTGAGGATCGGATTGAACAGCGCGCCAATCAGCGCAGCGAGCGCGGCGGCGCGAATGAAGGCTCCGCGTGAACGGCGGAACAGCAGCGCCACGATCAGCGCGACAGCCAGCACCGTCAGGCCGATGAGGACCGGGACGGGAAGCAGCGGGGCGAATGTGATCGACCAGTTCAAAAGTTATGCCTCTATTGACCCAGTCTCTCGAGGAGAGCGGGTACGTGAACCTGATCGGCTTTGTAGTTGCCTGTCAGCGCGTGCATGACGATGTTGATGCCGCCCCGGAACGCCATTTCGCGCTGCATCTCGCCGCCGGGCACGACCGGGTACATCGGGCGGCCGCGATCGTCGAGCGCCCAGGCGGCAGCAAGATCGTTCGAAGTGATCATGATGGACGTGACGCCGTCGGAGACGCGTGCCTTATGCGTATCGCCATCGTTGTTCGAAATGGCTTCGACCCAGAGCTGGCCGCCGTCCCAACGTCCCGGGAACGTGCGCAACAGATAGAACGACTTCGTCACGACGTGGTTTTCGGGAACGGGCTCGAGGCGCGGCACGTCGAGCTTGCTCAAGAGCCGCTGCAAGGCTGTGCCTCCGCGGCCAGCAAGCGGCAATGTATTCGCGCCGCCCTGACCGTAGTCCCGCGTATCGAATATGATCAGTCCGCCTTCCTTCATGTAGGCGTCGATCTTGGCGATCGTCGCGTCGGGAAGGGCTTCGGCGGATTCCAGCACGGGCCAATAGAGGATCGGATAGAAGGCGATCTCGTCCTTGGTGATGTCGACGGCGGCAGGCTCACCGGGTTCAACGGCGGTTCGGGTCTGAAGAACGCGGCCGAGCCCCTGCAAGCCGGCGCGGCTCGTTTCATCGGTTTCGCGGTCGCCGCTCGTCACGTAGGCGAGCGTGACCTTGCTCGTTGCATCGATCGCGGCTTTGTCGGCGGCTGTCGGCGCGCGGCGCACGACCTCCGGCCCCGACTGCGGCGGCTGCATCGGTGCGAAATTATCGAGCTGCGGTATGTCCTGGAAATTCGGCTGGATGTCCTGGGCTTTGCCATCGCCTGCGCCTGCGAATGCAAGTACGGCGAATGCAAGCGCAGCAGCACCGGCACCGGCTGCCCTCGAACGTCGCGGACGGCGTGAGAACAGCCCGCGCATGCCGCCTGCCTGCAGCAGCATCACGGCGAGGATGTCGAGGAAGAGAAGCATGAGTGCGGCCGAGAGCAATGCAGGTTTCAGCGCCGTGCTTGCCGCGTTGTCGTAGCTCAATCGCGTGACGCCTGCCGGTAGCGACGGGAAGGGTATGAGCGCACTTTTCGCATTGAGAACATTGAGTGCGCGCGGACTCGCCGACTGGCCATAGTAGCCCGGCGGATGCTCGAAGCTCGGTTTCGCCGATTGCAGTTCCGACGATTTCAGCGGCTCTGCGGTCGGTGGCGGGGACACGAGCGTGCCGAGCCCGTTCAGCGTTTTCAGCGGCGCGAGCGAGCCGCTGTCGTTGCTCAGCTTCGCCGTCGCATCGCTGTTCTCGACCTTCGTGCCGTCGCCTTGTCCGGAAGCCGACGCGCCAACGACTCCCATGGTTGAAAGACGACGAAGCATTTCGACGAACAAGCCGGAGATCGGAAGATTTGACCAATCGGAATTCGCGGTCACGTGGAAGAGCACCAATCGACCCTTGCCGCGTTTCGCCGATGTGACGAGCGGTGTTCCGTCCTTGAGCCGCGCCCAGATCTCGACGTCGGGCGTGAGTTCGGCCGGGTCGGCGAGAACCTGACGGTTGATCGTGACGTCCTTTGGAATTGCGAGACCGGAGAACGGGCTGCTCTCGTCGAACGGCGCGAGCGGCTGCGGCGATGACCACGATAAGGCGCCGCCGAGCGACCGGCCTCCCGAGCGCAGTGCGACGGGAAGGAGATCGTCGCCGGCTTTTTCAAGTCTCGGCCCGGCGAAGCGAACCAGCAGACCGCCGCGATCGACGAAGTCGGCGACCTTTTCTGCGGCTTCGCCCGCGAGCGTGCCGATATCGGCGAGCACGAGCACAGATACGTTCTGCTTGAGAACGGAATCGAGACCCTGGACGAGGTTTGAATCCTTCGTGACGACAACGTCGGCATAGGGCTTCAATGCCTTTTGGACATAGTAGAGCGGCGCCAGCAGCGGCTGCGCCTCTTCGCGGCTTTCGCCCGACAGAAGACCGACGCGGTGCCATTGTGTCATCGCATCGATCAGGCTTACGGCGCCGGCGGAACGTTCACTCGCGATTTCGATGCGGGCGACCTGATTTCGCAATTCGAGCGGCAGTTCGAACGTCGCCTTCGTGGACGTTTCTCCGGATGCGAGCTTGAACGGCGCTTCGCCGAGACGTTCGCCGCGCGCAGAAAAAGCGTTGACGGTGCCCTCGCGCGCGGGGCCTCCGGGCGACAGGACGACGGCTTCGAGCTTGCCCTTCTCGGCAAGGTTCGCGACCAACCCTAAGGCTTCGCGGCCGTTCGTTTCGTCGAGCACGGCGAAGGTGCCGTTGCCCGACAGGTTTTGGAGTTTCTTCGCAACGTCGCCGACCTCGGATTTGTGGTCGATGCCGTCGTGCAGCCACACGATGCTGGGGTTCTTGACGCCCGCTTCCGACAGCGCCGATTGCAAGGCTGTGAATGCAGCTTCGCGATCGGGATCGAAGGGCTCGGGCGCGAGTGCGGCTGCCGTGCTGCGGGCTTCGCCCGGCGGCTCGATCTTGACGCTGTGGAGTTTGCTCGTCGCGGCGGTCGGCACGATGACGACGGGGCGTCCGCCGCTTTCGGCTTCGCCGATGATGCGCTCGAGCATGTTCGCGCGTTCCGGCCAGCGTGACGCTGCCGCCCAGCCGTTATCGACGAACGCGACGACGGGGCCGGTACCGGCGAGGTTCGATCCCTTCGACGGATTGAGAATGGGTTCGGCGAGCGCGAGGATGACGAGCGTTGCGGCGATGAGGCGAATGAGCGTCAGCCACCACGGTGTTTTCTCGGCGGTCTTCTCGTCGTTCTCGAGGCCGACGAGAATGCGCGTCGGCGGGAATTCGACTTGCGTCGGGCGCGGCGGCACGGCGCGCAGAAGCCAATAGATAACCGGCAGCGTAACGAGGGCCGCAAGCAGCCATGGATTGAGGAATGCGAGCGGGCCGAGGCTCATCGAGCGCGCTCCTTGGTTTGGGTCGACACGGCATCGGAGCTCGACGACATCCAGCGATAGCCCGTCGCCGAGCCGTTGAGCCGCATCAGCAGCGACAGCAAGGGTTCGGAAGCCGGACGGTCGGTGTGATGCGTGAGGAGCGACCAGCCGAACCGCTTCGCCATTTCAGCAAGCTCGGCGCGATGGGCTGCGAAGCGCTCCTGATACTTCGGACGCAGCGCTTCGACGCGATCGGCGACCCAGCGTTGGTTGCCCGAGGGCGTCGTGAATTCCGTGCGGCCATGATAGGGCAGCGTTTCTTCTGCAGGATCGATGATCTGGACGAGATGGCCACCGACGCCGTTACCGGCGTAGCCTTCGAGGCGTTCGCGGATTGCGTGCACGGGGGCGAGAAAATCGCTGAAAAGAATGAGGCCGGAAAAGCGATTGAGACCGGCATTCGGCGGCAGACTCTTCTGCGTCAGATCCGACTTGGCATTGACGATGATCGTCTCGGCGATGCGCGTCACGGCGTTGCGGTTCGCGGTCGGCAGCGTCTGCGCGAGCAGGGCGACGCGTTCGCCGCCGCGCACCAACAGCTCGGCCGAGGCGAGCGCAAGTACCAACGCGCGGTCGCGCTTCGTCACGTTCGACAGATGGCTTTTGAAATCCATCGACGGCGAGATATCGGGCCAGAGATAGAGCGTGTGCGCCGCTTCCCATTCGCGTTCGCGGACGTAGAGATGATCGGAACTCGCGGAGCGCCGCCAATCGACGAGGTTCGCATTCTCGCCCGACTGATATTGCCGGAACTGCCAGAACGTTTCGCCGGGACCTGCGCGCCTGCGCCCGTGAATGCCTTGCGCGACCGTCGAGGCGATGCGCGCCGCTTCCATCAGCAACTCGGGCATGCGATCGACGAGCGATATGGCTTCGCGCTCAAGCCCGAGAACGCGCCGGCTTTCCGCGGTTGGGCCTTCGCTTCCGCCGCTTGTCCGCCCTAGTGGGCTCGCCATGCGTGCACTACTCCACGGCCGCTGCGAGACGCGCGATGATATGTGTGAGGTCTTCGCCTTCGGCGCGGGCGGCGAACGTCAACGCCATGCGGTGCTTCAGGATCGGCTCGGCGAGCGCGATGACGTCATCGACGGATGGCGCGAGGCGGCCATCGATGAGCGCTTTCGCGCGCACGGCGAGCATCAGCGCCTGGCTGGCGCGGGGTCCCGGACCCCAGGCGACGAAGCGGTCGGTGTCGCTGTTGGCGCCGGTGCCCGGACGGGCGGAGCGCACGAGCTTCAGGATGGCTTCGACGACCTTGTCCGGCACAGGGATCTGGCGGACGAGGCGCTGCGTCGCCATCAGCTCCTGCGCGGAGATGACGGCTTCGAGCTTCGGCGTTTCGGTGCCGGTCGTCGCGTAGAGCATGCGGCGCTCGGCGGCGAGATCGGGATAGGAGACGTCGACCTGCAGCAGGAACCGGTCGAGCTGCGCTTCGGGAAGCGGATACGTGCCTTCCTGTTCGAGCGGGTTCTGCGTCGCGAGCACATGGAACGGCGCGGGCGTATCGTGGCGCTGGCCGGCGACGGTGACGTGATGCTCCTGCATCGCCTGCAGCAGCGCCGACTGCGTCTTCGGCGATGCGCGGTTGATTTCGTCCGCCATCAGCAGCTGCGTGAAGATCGGGCCCTTGATGAAGCGGAACGAGCGGCCGCGGCCGGGCTCGTCCTCCAGCACTTCAGAGCCAATAATGTCCGACGGCATCAAGTCGGGCGTAAACTGAATGCGCTTGGCGTCGAGCCCCAGCACCTTGCCGAGCGTTTCGACGAGCAGCGTTTTCGCGAGGCCCGGAACACCGATGAGCAGCGCGTGTCCGCCCGAGAGGATCGTGATGAGCGTGCGCTCGATCACCTGATCCTGTCCGAAAATGACGGATGCGGCCGCCTTGTGCGCGCGCTGCACGCGTTCGGCAGCGGCTTCGAGCCGCGGCACGATATCGGTGTGAGTTTCGACGACAGTGCTCATAAGGGAGGCCTCGCGCGGCAGCTTCTTTTCATTCTTGGTGGCAAAAACGCCTTGGGAAACAACGGCCGAGGACGGGCGTTCCCGGCGGTGGCGTGAACGTAGACGATCCTGCCCGGCCCTCATAGGGTCAAGTGAACGTTACGTTAGGATGGTGCACTCTTTGAGGCCCGCGATTGCGCGGAATGTAAATGGCGAATGAAAAATCGGAAGTTAGCCGCCTGAACGTCGAGTCTAATGCACATCCGTCGCAGCCGTCGGCGGGCCTCGAAGCGCTGCTGCGGGCCGCTTCAGAGGGCGCGACTCCAGGCGGGGGGCCGGGCGGCGAGAAGACCCTCAGACCTGTGGAAAAGTGGAACCCGCCGTACTGCGGCGACATCGGCATGAAGATCCGCCGTGACGGCACCTGGATGTATCAGGGCAGCCCGATCGGACGCATCGCGCTCGTGAAGCTCTTCGCCTCGATCCTCCGGAAGGACGACGACGGGCGGACCTATCTCGTGACGCCCGCCGAGAAGGTCGACGTCGAGGTAGAGGACGCGCCGTTCCTCGCCGTCGAAATGGCGGTGGAAGGCGCGGGCCGCGCGCGGACGATTACGCTCCGCACGAACGTCAACGATGTTGTGACGGTTGATGCGGAGCATCCGTTGCGGTTCGAGAAGACCGAGCCCGACGGCGGACTGAAGCCGTACGTGCTCGTGCGCGGAAGGCTGGAGGCGCTTTGTACGCGTGCTGTTTATGCGGAGCTGGTGGAGTTGGCGGAGGCGGGTGAGGGTGGTGGGGAAGAGGTAGGGGTGTGGAGTGGGGGATGTGGTGGGGGATGGGGTGAGTGGCAGAAGTTGTGGAATCTGCTTTGCTAACTAGTCGCGTCGGATGGTGGAGAGTTTTTGACAAGCCAAGTCCCCAGGGATTTCGCCTCGTGCCATGGCAATTGAAAGGTTATCCATCCGAACCCTGGATGACGGAAGCGAAGCGAGATTCCATTTAACGTCGGATGGATTGGCAGCTCAGCTCGCCAAGACGGATCAACGGCAATTAGTTCGCGTGTTAATGAGCCAGTAGCGCCAATACTAGCCGGCTGGGCGGCGACAGGCTCCCGCATGCGCCATCGATTTTCTCCTAGTACACCGAGCACCGTTTCCAGTTCACCCGCGGACAGCTCGGCGACAGTTGTTGGCTCTCCATTCGCGAGGAGGGTAAGATTCAACGCCAATTTATCATTCGATAATGTAGCTTTCACCCTATTTGATGAGAGGAGACCTGTAGTCAAGTCAGGGTCGGCGGCAGGTGAAAAGTCAACGGCCGCTTGCGTTCGAAATGGCTCGTACACGTTGAGTACCGAAATTGAGAAGGCTCGTCCATCATGTGCAATTGCTACGCTCGGCGTGCCATTCTCGTCTCGAAGCACTGTTATACTTTTGGGTGGGCCGTGTGGTTGGTCACCGAAAAGGATTTCGATCTTCCGCTCGATCTTTTCGGAAGCAGCTTTGATAAAATCGGAGGGCTTTCCATCGAATTTAAAAACATCGTAATTCTCTGCATTTCTCACGAATACCAGGCCACCTGGCAGCTGAAGCCAATAAATTATAACTCCAGCACTAATTCCTAATTCGGTAACTGATAGACCGAAGCCGCCTTCTTCGGCCGTTCCATGTGGCACCAAGGAGCCAGGCAGAATTTTGTCGAATATTGGATCAGAGACCGCGAATCCATAACCGCAGAGGAAGCTACCCTCGCTTGTAAGAAAGTAAGGCGTGACCCATCCACCTACGTCTCTTTGGCCACGTTCTGCAAAAAGCCGAAGCATGGATGTAATTGCTAACGTCAATCCCGACGGAAGAGGCTCACTCGATCTCGATCCTGGGAGAAATGTTTTGAGTGCTTTGGGTGTTGGGTCCAATTCAGTCGCGTGCCGAATGGACTGAAATTGCTCAAATGCGTCCTTTACTCCGAGGTAAAGTGTCTGCACCCGTTGGACTTCGCCATCGCCAATTTTTAGCAGGTGGGGGCCTTCGGTGTTCTTGTACGCATATGCGAAACTCGTGTTGGGTGCCTGGGATTGTCCATCTACTAAAAACTTAATTCTTTGATCGTCATCCGAAAGGGCTGCCGCAGCATTGGTTAAGCTTTGGCCATAATGGATATCTCCGGCGAAGCCAATCAGGGCACGTGAGTCACTCGAGGGCACTACTTTCAGTGCGAATTCTCTGTGCCGTTCTTCTGTTCCAACACCAGAAACTGCGGCGTCTGCTGCCATCCAAACATTAGTCTTTTCGATGGCTGCCACGAGCAGGGTCATGATTTCATCCG
This sequence comes from Hyphomicrobium sp. ghe19, assembly GCF_902712875.1. Taxonomy (NCBI): domain Bacteria; kingdom Pseudomonadati; phylum Pseudomonadota; class Alphaproteobacteria; order Hyphomicrobiales; family Hyphomicrobiaceae; genus Hyphomicrobium; species Hyphomicrobium sp. ghe19. The sequence goes on from NZ_LR743509.1 coordinate 960,611, forward strand.
TAAAAAAGAACTCAATATTTAAGGATATAGCTTCTTGTGAAGATTTTCCAAAAAATCTTATCCCGATTCGTTATCCTTGAACGCGTGAGCGGAGCGGCGCGCGGTCGGGGATCCAGCGTTAGAACCGTCGGAGGCTCGATGATGCGTCTTCGACGAGTCTCACGCTGGATCCCCGACCTTCGACGCGGTTGCACCGCGCTCGGTCGAGGATGACGGAAAGGGCGGCGTGGTGGGTTCGGCGATTGCTCGCTTAACCTTCCGCGAAATTCGTACGCGCGACTTAGCCCAGCACACCGCGCTCAACCCATTCTCCGCCTTCCTTGACGTAAAAACGCTCAACCGCGGCCCAGGCGATATTGTGCGCGTCTGCTTCCTCGACCGGATTATCGGCGCGATTTTCGTAAGCGTTGTTGAAGGCAGCCCGGTAGATATCTTGCGCACGCGGAGGAAGGTTGCTCTGAACGGAAGGGGGAAGGTCTGCGTTAGAGAGATATGGCATACGGCACCTCGTGTATGTTGCTCCAGCGGATGACAAAACCGCGGATGCTAGACAGCTGGACACACAAGCATCGTACATCGATGTTGCGGCAGTGGCCCACTTAGTGACCGCTTCCATTTTCAGGAGTAGGGTTGGGTCGATGCAAAAATACGATCTCTACATAAACGAAAAGAAGCCCGGCATAGGCCTCTATGTGCCGAACGGTTCTGGTCTTCCTGATTTTGCCGACCCCAAGGAGTGGATCTTTGATGGGACTGCAGAACAAACCCTTTTACCGTCCAATGTCGTAAAAAGTGTCGAAGCGAACGGCCATGCGTTTCGCAATATGGACTAAGCTTCGCGATGGTGGGAGACCGTCCTGCGCCTTGGGAAGCGCCCTTCCCTTGCGCCCCCCCCCTTTTCTACGGCTGTCGGCAGGGGCCTTAGCTGCGAAATCCCAGCGAAACTTAAGCGCAACGCCAGAGCGCTGATCATCGGCCAGGGTATCTATAGCAGTGTCCGGTTACGCTTAAACTTATCGCTCTGTGCGCTGGCGACTTGCCACCGCGAGCCGGCCGCCAGCGTAGTGAGCCGCGCTCGGTCGAGGATGACGGACGCGTGGAGCAGGCAACCGCTATGCGTATGTGCTGCTCGTTGTCGTGGATCCTGGCCTTCGCCGGGATGACGGTGTGGAAGCAGTGCCGCCTTAACTGCGTTTCGATATGACGGGGCAAAAAAACTTATCCCCGCGCTCTTCCGCGCTCGCATACTCTCCGCATCTTTCCACGCTGACAAAGGGCATGAGCTCGTGCCGCGAGACGTGTGTGGTGAAGAGCATGCGGGGTCGCGCGGAGAAATCGGTATGCCGCGGGTTCACTGCCTGCCGCGCGCGGGCCTCTCAGGAGGCGGCGCGGTGAAACGCCGCTCGAAAGGAGATGCGGGGGCGGATGGCGGGTTCGACGGCTCAGGGATCGCTTCACAGCGGTCCGCACTCATACGAGAGGCGCCGGACGCAAGGGCCGGAGCCGAGGCGGAGAGTTGGCATGCACGGGGCGGCGATGGTCCGCATCCCTAAACCATTTGCAAAGAGCGAGGCCGTGCCGCCCCGTCCCTTTGTGTTTTTGTTTGCGATCGGCGACTCCCCTCCGGGGAGCCGGCCGCCGATCGCGTTTGTTGTTTCTCTGTTCGAGATCCGCGAGCCGGGCGGTTGCGTTGATCACTGGCGCACCTGCATGCTCATCGCGGCTCTTCCGCGCTCGGTCGAGGATGACGGGAGGTCGCGCGCCTGTTCGATGATGTCGGGAGAGTGTCGGCGTTCAGCGGTTTTGAATGGAGGCGTCGCGCACGCGCTCCGGAATGATGGCGGCGCGGTGTCTGCATCGGCGATTGAGTGCTTAGCCTTGCGTGAAATTACGCGCGCGAACTTATCCGCGCTCTTTCCGCGCACAGATTAGCGGGAGGCAACATTTTGCGGCCTCATGGCGTTGCAGGCTCTGGCTCAAACGTCAGTGGTCCGCATGACTTCACAAGGCGCTTTTTCTCCGGTCCGGGCATCTTCAAGACTGTGGCCGTTGCTGAGCCTCAATTTCTTCATGGCCGATTTTCAGGCCGGGATTGGGCCGTTCCTCGGTGTGTATCTGCTCGCCCATGGCTGGCAGAGCGGGCTGGTCGGTACGGTCATGACGATCGGCGGCGTTGCGGGAATGTTGATGGGTGTTCCTGCGGGCGCCCTCATCGATCAGACGCGCCGCAAGCGGTTTTGGGTGATCGTCGCGGGCGTGTGTACGATCGCCGCGTCAGCGATCATCCTGCTGTCGCAAGAGTTCTGGCTCGTCGCCGGATCGCAGATCGCAACGGGTGCTTCGGGCGCCGTGATCATTCCTGCGGTGACCGGCATCACGCTCGGCATGGTCCATCAGAAAGGCTTCGTGCGGCAGAACGGCCTCAATCAGGCGTTCAATCACGCGGGCAACATGGTCGGAGCTGGGCTCTCGGGGTTGCTCGGGTGGAAGTTTGGATTTCCAGCGGTCTTTGCGCTTGCGGCCGTGTTCGGCGCGTTTTCCATCGCATCCGTGCTGATGATCCCGCCAAAGGCAATCGATCATGCAGCCGCGCGCGGCTTAAAGGAGGATGATGCAGACGCCAAAGCCAGCGGCTTCCGAGTTCTCGTAGAAAGCAAACCGCTGCTGGTCTTGGCGGTGGCGCTCGCCGCTTTTCACCTCGGCAACGCGGCCATGCTGCCACTTTACGGCATGGCGGTTGTTTCGAATGCGCAGAGCAATGGACCCTGGTTCGTCGCCCTGACGGTCGTCGTTGCGCAAGGGACGATGATCATAGCGTCGCTGATTGCGATGCGGATGGCGGAGCGAGAGGGTTACTGGCTCGTTCTTTTCATCTCGTTCATCGCGCTGCCGATCCGTGGATTGATCGCCTCGCAGCTTATGGTGCCGTGGGGCGTTTATCCGGTGCAGTTGCTCGATGGCGTTGGAGCCGGTCTCCAGAGCGTGGCCGTTCCGGGACTGGTCGCGCGCATTCTAAACGGAACGGGACGCATCAATGCCGGCCAAGGGGCTATTGCAACAATGCAAGGGCTCGGAGCGGCGTTGAGTCCGGCACTCGGCGGATGGATCGCGCAACTTTTCGGATACGGGGTCGCCTTCGTGGTGCTCGGCTGTTTTGCAATCATTTCAATAGCGGTCTGGCTTGGCTTCAGAGGATTGTTGAAGGCGGGTTGCTCGGGCTCTTGGCTTGAAAACGCGTCGCTTGCCGCAGCGCAGGAGGTGCGCGGCGTCGAGCCGAAGGACGCAAAACGATGACCGGATCCTGAATGGTTTGTGAACTGGCTATTCCGAAACGGTTCAACCGGACGCGCGCAATGTGCGCTGCGTCGGGTGGCATCGCGTTTCAATAATCCGGAAAAGCAAAAGCTCGAGTACGCCGCTGAGGTAACGCATTCAACGCATCTCCATGGAGAGAGTGTCGTGAATAGGATTTTCCCCGCTATCGCTGTCGCCGCCGGTATCACCGCAACGGCGATGTCTACGGCTTACGCTTATGAGTACAATTCCCACATCCGCACAGATTGGAACGATGTTCGCCAGGATCGCGCCGCAATCGCGCGCGATGAGCGCCATATCGATGAAGAACGTCAACAGCTCAGCGATGCGCGCCGCCATGCGCGTTGGGCGTGGTTGCACGGCGAAATCTGGGCCGCTCATGAGGCTAGCGACAATGCCCGTGAAGAGGCCGTCGAGCTTCGAGGGGCGGAGCAAAAGTTCAATCGAGACGTGACGGACATTCGTCACGACCGCGAAGACCTCAGTGAAGACTACCGCTCGCGGCAAGGGTGGTGGAATTGACGAGCCGTGCAACGTAAATGATCTGAAAAGAGCTAAAGGAATTACGAGATGAAATCTTTGACGATAATGCTGGCGGCCGTTGCGATTGCGGCCACATCGAGTGGGGCCTTCGCTGCGGATTCGAAATCCAAGCCGAAGACGCCCGAGTCGATCGAATGCTCGAAGCAGGCCGACGCAAAGGGCTTGCACGGCAAGGAGCGTGTCAAATTTCGCGCTCAGTGCAAAAAAGACTTGAAAGGGAAATCGGCGGCCGGCTCTTCGGCTGCGACGACGCCAGCGGCTGCGGCCGACAAGTCCAGCGGGACACCGGCTCCAGCGAAGGCCGACAATTCAGCGGCGGCCGCCAAGACGCAGAATTAATGGTTCTTGCTTTGCGATCGGCGGCTCCGCTCCGCGGAGCTGCCGATCGCGTTGGCTGCGTCACTGTCCGGTGCCTTTGCTTGCGGCTTCGGCCTGCTCCATCCGCTTCTGCATTTCCGCTTTGACGGCGTCTAGGTTGAAGCTCGCGCCTCGCTGCATCGGCGGGAAGTCGAGGAACGTCTGAAGTTCCTTCTGGACCATCTGCTGGACGAACACGAAGCGCCAGAACTGATACTTGAACCAATCAAAGTATTGCTGTCCGCCTTCTTTCGTCCCGCTCTCCGGCCAGCCTGTGCGTTCGAACGGATCGAGGCGCAGGTTGGTGATGTAGGGGATATCGGGGTGCGTTTTTTGCCCTACCCAACCTTGGGGCTGATCGATGAAGCGGAACTTGTAGTCGTCGATACGCACCGCGCCGACCGTACTTTCGCCGAGATAGAAAATCTCGTGACGCGCGGAGGGTCCCTTGCCGGAGATGCAATCGAGCTGGTTGTAGCCGTCCAGATGGTTCTTGTACGTCCGGTCGCCGATCTGCTTACCCTTCAGCAATTCCTCCGTGATGTTCGGATTGCCGGCGGCGGCGACGAACGTCGGAAACCAGTCGAGGCCGGAAAAAATTCCGTTCTGCACGGAGTCTGCCGGAACATGGCCGGGCCAGCGAGCGATCGCGGGCACGCGGAAGCCGCCTTCGAGAACGGTTCCCTTCGACTGCGCGAACGGCGTTTGACCGCCATCGGGCCACGTGAAAACTTCGGTGCCGTTGTCGGTCGTGAAGACGACGATGGTGTTATCGTCGACGCCCAGGTCCTTTAGCTTCTGCATCACGAGCCCGACGTCGTCGTCGAGCTGCGCCATGCCCGCTTCTTCCTCCGACCAGCCATTCTCGGAATTGCGCATCGCCTCGTATTTGGGAGAGAGATGGGTGACGATGTGCATGCGCGTCGGGTTGAGCCAGACGAAGAACGGCTTGCCGTCCTTTTTGGCTTTATCCATGAAGTTTATCGCAAGGTCGCGGATCTCGTTGTCGACCGTTTCCATGCGCTTGGGATAGAGCGTGCCGGCGTCTTCGATCCGCTGCTTGCCGATCTTGCCCCAACGCGGCATCTCGGTCTGGTCGTCAACGTCGGTCGCCCAGCTGTGGACCATGTTGCGCGGGCCGACGACGTTCAGCAGGTTCTGCGGATAGTTGGGATGGGCGGGATCTTCCATCGCATCGAGATGATACAAGTAGCCGAAGAATTCATCGAAGCCGTGGACGGTGGGGAGGAACTCGTTCCTGTCGCCCAGGTGGTTCTTGCCGAATTGGCCTGTGGCGTAGCCCATCGATTTCAACGCTGTTGCGATAGTGATGGCCTCGGCAGGGAGGCCGATCGCAGCGCCCGCTTGGCCGACCGTCGTCATGCCGGTGCGTATCGGGAGTTCGCCGGTGATGAAATTAGCGCGACCCGCCGTGCAACTCGCCTCGGCATAATAGTCCGTAAACAGCATGCCTTCCTTGGCCATCTTGTCGAGGTTCGGCGTTCGCCCGGCCATCAGTCCCCTGTGGTAAGCGCCGATGTTCCACATGCCTATGTCGTCGCCCATGATGACGACGATGTTGGGATGGGATTGGGCGTGCGCTGGAGAGGCGGAGAGTGCCGGGAGCGCGAGCGCGGATGCTGCAATGAGTGGCAGTATGCTGAGTTTTTGAAAATCGAACATGGAATAACTCCTGTTCAGTCGAACCATTCCGGCGGGAAAAATGGGCCCGCCTTCCGTCCGGTGAGAAGGACGCTATTGAAATATCGGCGGTACAACGCTGCTCCAGTCTCCCGGAATACAACGTCGCCATGTCGATCCAATCGGGTCCGTCCAATTGACTCGAATACGGTGAAGCTCGGCTCGAAGAGCACGGACGCCAAATGCTTATGACGTTGAAACGGAGTGCGCGCGCGGGTTCGATTCAATTCAAATTAATCAACCGTTGCGACCGCAGATCAAACTGTACCGAGCAATGCCGCAGCCGCGTTCGTCGCATCTCTGGGCCGACAGAAGCGGGTTGAACTTTGGCGCGGAAGGAGAGGGGAGATTGCGCGTTCGAGGATGAGGGAAGGTCGCGCGCAGGCCAGTATGAAAATCGAGCGCGCTGCTCGAGCGACCGTTGGTGGGCACGCCGCGCACAAGCTCGTAATGTGGGTTATTTCTTTTCGCGCGCTGGGATGATTTCGCCGTCTTCCTTTGTGAATGCGCCGATGTCAGCGTTGGGAAGGATGTCGAGCACTGTTTCGGATGGCCGGCAAAGGCGGGTGCCGAGCGGCGTTACGACGATCGGGCGATTGATGAGGATCGGGTGCTCCAGCATGATGCCGATCAGCTGATCGTCGGTCCATTTCGGATCGTGGAGGCCAAGCTGCTCGTATGGGGTACCCTTCCGGCGAAGCAGATCACGGGCCGAGATGCCCATCGCGCGGATGAGCGCTCGGAGTTCATCACGGCTGGGCGGCGTTTTCAGATACTCAATGACGCGCGGTTCCGCGCCGCTTTGGCGAATGATCGCAAGCGTGTTGCGCGACGTTCCACAACTGGGGTTGTGATAGATCGTGATGGACAGATTTCACTCCACAATCGCCGCTATGCGCCGTCGCTTGGGGAAGGTCACTTCCAAAGGCCGAGGTCTTCCCATTCGCTTTCGGGAATTTCGGGACCGACTTCATAGGTGAACGACGTCGCCTTCATTTGCTCATTCGTGACGGCGCACGTGAACTTCAGCTGATACCAATGATTGTTGGCGCGGACGGCGCCGCCGTTCGCGACGACCGTCGTGCCGTCGAATTTTGCACGCGAGAGGATGCTCGTTTTCACGCGATCGACGTGCCGCAACTTCTTCGAGCGCTTGATATCGTCGATGCCCTTCAGGATGCAGGCCTGATGCGCGCGCTCCTCCGGATCGAGCTTGAGCAGGGATTGGTCAATCGACGCGGCGCTTGCGGGAGAGATCAGTCCAATCAAAATCAGAAAAAGCCAGCGCTGCATTCGTCCTCCGGTGGTGCCTGGAACTGCCTCCAACTTTTCGGCAAAAAATCTGCCGAGACGAAGGCGCAATTCCTCGGGCCCCTTATGCCCAGAGAGCGTACGGAGCGTCACGTTCTTTTTTGTTTTGCCGGGGTTGCCCGATTTGCGAGTGGAGAGGTCCTTCGGCGATCCGGTGTGGCATCGCCGAAGGACGAATGTGAGCGCTTAGGTTTCGTCGCTGGTGAGGGCCGGGTCGATGACGTCGTCGGTCGTCGGCTCGGTGTCGTCGTCTTCGATGAGGATGTTCGCCGCGTCGGCACTGTCATCCTCGGTTTCCTCGACGTCGATGTCGGTTTCGACGCCAGCTTCTGCTTCCTCAGCCTCCGGAGCGGCTTGGGTCAGCTTATAGACCTTGCCGCGGGTGCGCTTGCCGACTTCCATTTCGAAGGTGTGGCGGGCGCTGGCGGCCATCGGCTCGAAAGTGACGCCGCAATAGGGGCAATCCGTTGGCGAGCGGTTGAGATCATAAAAGCGTTCGCCGCATTCGTCGTTGCTGCACGTGTGTTTTGTGCCGCGTGCCGCATGCATCTGAGCTGCGCTGGTGGACATTTGTCGGATCCTCGCTGGGGTTGGTTGGTGCTTTTCGAGCACCCGCAAAGCGAGATGCACACCGTGTTGAAATTGGTCGTCCGGTTACTCGAGTATTTTCGGATAAGTCATCGTGAACGCCGGCTGCTGGACAGCGTGTTGCTCCAGATCGTGCGGCGAATATGCGTCTCTATCGGTTAAGCCGCGATGTCTGCTTGCGACTTCTGCGCTGCCGGCCTCGGTGGGCGTCAGCTCCAATTATGCCGGCGGTGCCTCGGGCTGTTCTTGGCGAGGCCGATTGAACTGCCGAATAGTGTGTCGCGACCCTACTCGAAGTGCGCCAATAAAGCAACTTCACGCCCACTCAGGATCGAGGAAGGCGGCTTGAGGGCTGTTTCCAGCGGAAGGGTCGCCAACCGCGAGCGGAGGCTGATGCGGCCAACGCCAGGGAGGGCCGCGATCTTGGGGTAATGTTAGCCAAGGTGGCGAAACTTCTGGGTTATCGATGTCTTTTGAACAATTCTTGCCGAGGCGCGTTTTGTGCCCATGCAAGGATGGATTTCGACAGTTCACCGGACCGCCCATGCTTCGCGGAGGATGCCGGTTGCAGTTCGCTATGTAGCGACCGTGGTACTCGTCGCCTTGACCGTCTGGTTGCAGATGACGTTCGGCGAAGAGGCGGGCGATCGCTATCCGTTCCTGGCGTTCATCCCTGTGATTTTTGTCTGCGGCGCGTTGCTTGATCGGGGCAATGGCTTTTTCGCGACGGCGCTCAGCGCTCTGGCGGTTTCGTATTATTTTTTATACCCGCGCCATTCGTTTGCCGTCGTCAACCCTTCAGACCAGGCGGCTGTGGCATTGTTCGTCGTTATTGGATTTGCCATCTCGTCAGTCGTCGAGGCTTTGCATGCCGGTCTGGTGTCACTGGCGATCCAGCATGAAACGGCGAGCGAGGCGGTGCGGGAACGCAATCTGCTGCTCAACGAGCTTTCTCACCGTACGCGGAATGATTTCGCAAACGTCGTGACGCTGCTGAACTTGCAAGCGCGGACGGCGAGCGAAGAAGCGAAGGAGGCGCTGGTGTCCGCGGCCGAGCGCGTACAGACGATTGCTCGGGTGCATCGCCGTTTGGAGCTTCGCGACGATCACGTGGTGGTCGATACGAAATCCTACATCGGCGAATTGTGCGCTGACCTCAGGCTGTCGCGACTCGCGATGCGCCCCATTGCAATCGAGTGCAACGCTGAGAGCCACTCGGTCAGTTTGGAAAAGGCAGTTCCGCTCGGGCTGATTATCAACGAATCCGTCACCAATGCCACCAAGCACGCTTTTCCCGGCCAACGGGACGGCAGCATCGTCGTGGATTTTCGGCGGGCGGGAGAGGTCTATAAGCTCGTTGTCGCAGACAATGGTGCGGGGCAGGGCGACGGGCCGGAATCGGAAAAGTCAGGCATCGGTAACCGTCTTATGGGGATGCTCGCAGCGCAGCTCGGCAGTAAGATCGAAGTCGAACCTCGCTCGCCGGGGACTGCAATCGTCGTCACGATCCCGGTGAAGACCGTGAAATAAAAAAGGCAGCGCATTCGCGCTGCCTCGAGTTTCGGAGTCCTTGGGGATCCCCAGTGAACCTCGAACCTAGACCCAAGCCGGCGGGAAACAGAACTTACGCTTTCGTAAAGTGGCTTGTGGGCAGGTTTGCCCGTTCGCGGCGGTTGATCCCGAAGGGACTGACCTAGCGCATGACACGCGCAGACCGCGGAAGCTTGGCGACGATTGAATTCGTCGGGTTCGCGCGCAACGCCCCGCGGTTCCCCGTTTCCGAACTTAGCGCCGCCGCACTCGAAAAGGCGGTCCGTTTCTAGCGAGAAGTTCGCTTCCTAGTTCAGCTTAAATTCGGTCCCGATCAATCTGAGTTCTGCTGGGTGCACCAGCCTCGAATGCGCGACGGTCACGCGGTAGAGCTGGCCCTCGAGCTTTGCTGTCCAGAAGTCGAGAAAGGATTTGAGCTTTGGAAAGCGCGGCGCGGAGTCGTATTCCTGCCAGATATAGCTTTGGATGAGCGACGGATGATCCGGAAGACGATAAAGGATCTCGGCAGTCGTCAGACTGAACCCAGCGAGCTGGGCTTTAAAACCATTGTCGCAAGACATTTCACGTTCGGTCACTTAGCAATCTCCTTTCAATTAGGTGATTGGGCGCCCTCCCTGAAATGACGATGATCACGCGAGATTCGTTCCATGTCCATATTGATTGTTGGCCAATTCTAATTGTTAGCAGGCGGCCAAATCGAGTGCTTGGATATGTAGCCGGAGCGTTGAGCAAAGCGCTGCGTTGCTGTGCAGCTTTGCGTTTGGGTTCGGTGTCTGTCGGTCGCGGCGTTAGAGGCGCATGACAATGGTTGAGATGGCGCTCAAAAGCTTCCTGACGTTTTTCGTGACGATCGGACCGATCGAAGCGGCGGTGCTGTTTGCGACGCTGACGCCGAAGATGCCTTACGACGTGCGCCGAGGCATCGCCATTCGTGCGACGCTCATCGCATCGTGCATTCTCGCGGTTTTCACGCTGTTCGGCGATCCGATCCTGAGTGAACTCGGCGTATCGCTCGCGGCGTTGCAGGCTGCGGGTGGAATTATCCTGCTGCTGATCGCCCTGGACATGATTTTCGCGAGGCCGGGGGGCGCGATCAAGCTCACGCCGCCCGAAGGCGCGGAGGCTCAGACGAAGGATGATATCGCTGTTTTTCCGCTAGCGACACCGTTGATCGCGGGGCCGGGCGCAATGAGCGCTGGCATTTTGCTGACGGCGAACGCGCATGGCGAGCCGCTCGGCGTTGCGATCGTCACGGCGTCGCTCGCAGCGGTAATGGTGATAACGCTCGTGCTGCTCATTCTCGCGAACGAGCTCAATCACCTGCTCGGCGTCACGGCGCAACGCGTGCTTATCCGGGTGTTTGGCATTTTGCTCGCGGCAATTGCCATGCAGTCTGTTTTCAACGGCATCAGCGCGTCAGGCATTATTCCCCGCTGAGCAATTTTTTGTTTGCGCAGGCGACTCGCATTCCGCAAGCCGGCCGCCTGCGCAGGGCCGCCGCCGCGCGGACCCGGCCTCTCGTGGATCTTCCAAAAGCTGGGCAACTGTTAGGGCGGCATTAACGTCCAGATGTTTCAATCCCGGACAGTCATTGAGGTTTGTCGCGTTTGTGGCGTTGTCGAAGGCGTGTTCCATGTTCGCGTTATCCAGCGGCCGACGGCCGGTTGAAGTCCTGCGCGCGGTCCTATTCCCGCTTCTGGCCGGAGCGGTTGCGATTTCAGCGGCGGGATGCGCCACGGACAATGAAGCGTATTACGCAGGGTCGCCGCCTCCGGCCTATGTCGCGCAAGCGCCAACTGTTCAGATGGAAGCGGACGGTCTGCCTGTGCAGGCGGCTCCGTCGGAGCGTATCCGCGCGATGCCGGACGATCCCACTCAGCCCTATAGCCCCAACTACGGCGGCGCCAATCCGGCAGACCGGCGTTCCGCTCCTGCGACCGTGAGTAGACCGAACGACACGGCATCGACGTCGATGCCGACGCCCGTTGCAATTCCCGCCGATCTGCCTCCGTCGTTTCGCAGGCAACTTGTTGCAGCTGTCGACGCCGCCGGGTAGATGCGTTCGCCAGGGGGATGTTTTTATCGGGGTTGCCCTCGTCCAAACGCCATTGCGTGACAAGCGAGAGCAATGTCCGAATCCGTGACCATCCACCGTTTGCTCGATGCCGGTCCGACGCCTGAAATCGAGCGCGGCATCGACGCCATCTTCTTTGAATCGAGCAATACGAAATCGTTCGAGAGCGAGCCGGTCCGGGCAGCGTTCCGGGAGCGGTGGCTGGGGCGCTATCTGCGGCACGATCCGCAATTCGGGTATCTGGCGCTAAGGCCGTCGGGGGAGGTCGCCGGTTATCTCGTCGGGGCCATCGAGGATCCGGCCCTGGCGCCTCGCTTTGCCGATATCGAGCTGTTCACAACGCTTCGCGAGCAGACGAAGAAATTCCCTGCGCACCTGCATGTGAACATCGCGCCGGATTTTCGAAATCGCGGCATCGGCGGGCAGTTGGTGGATCGCTTCGTCGCTGACGCCAAGGTTCACGGCTCGCCGGGCGTGCACGTCGTCACGGGGGCTGGGTCGCCCAATATCAGCTTCTACAACCGGAACGGGTTCGCCGAGATCGCCCGCGCGGGAACGAGCGGGCAGCTGCTCTTCTTGGGCCGCGCGCTCTGACTTGGGCTGCGCGTGCTGGCTTGAGCTGCGCGTGCTGGCAAAGTTATCCACACGCCCAGTCCTCGTCCAGAGATGGCCGCGCCCAGAGATGCCTTGAAGTTGACGGACGAAGCGGCGAAACCTCGCGCCATGACCTTCCGCTTCATCCATTCCTCGGACTGGCACCTCGCAAAGCCGTTTCGCCGTTTTGAGCCGGGGCTCGCGGGCGAACTGGCGGCTGCGCGGCTCGGAATTATCGGACGGCTTGCAAAGATCGCGCGCGAGCGTGGAGCGCGGCATGTTCTCGTTGCGGGTGACGTTTTCGATTCCGAGTTGATTGCGACGCTCGAAATTCGGCGTGCGCTCGCGCAACTCGCCGAGGAAAGCGATGTCACTTGGCAGCTCCTGCCGGGCAATCACGATCCCTTACGCTTGAGCGGCGTGTGGGATCAGGTCTCGCGACTTGGTTTGCCGCCGAACGTTTCGGTGCTTTCCAGTGCAACGCCCCATGCGCTCGCCGGCGATGCGGTGCTGTTGCCGTCGCCGGTAACGTCGAAAGATCCCGGACGCGATGTCACCGAATGGATGGACGCGGCCCAGACGCCGCCGGGTGCCGCGCGCATCGGGCTCGCGCATGGCTCCGTTCGCGGCTTCGGCAGTGACGACGATGCGGCTCTGCGGTTGGCGCCCGATCGTGCGAAAAGGGCCGGGCTTGCGTATCTGGCGCTGGGCGATTGGCATGGCGCGGCGCGCGTTGCCGCGGACACTTGGTATTCGGGGACTCCGGAGCCGGATCAATTTCCCGACAATGAGCCAGGCTTTGCCCTCGTCGTTACGGTCGACGGCGCGCAGCTGGTTGCGGTCGATAAGGTGCCCACAGCGGAGTTCACTTGGCTGAAGTTCGACCGGACCGTTCAATCGTCCGCCGATCTCGGCGCGATCGAGCGTGACGTCCGGAGCGCGGCTCCGACGCTCGGCAAGACCTTGCTTCGGCTTGCTCTTGGCGGTCATCTTTCGCTTGCGGATCGCGCGGCGCTCGATGTGTGGCGGGAAGAATGGTCGGCGCGGCTGCGCCGGTTCGAAATCGACGACAAAGCGCTGACGGTTACGTCCGGCTCGACGGATTTCGAGAGCCTCGGTCTTGCGGGGTCGCTATTGGACGCGGCACGACATCTGGCTCAGGTGAGTTCCGATCCGGCAAATCCGGAGCGAGACGCTGCCGCAACGGCGCTGCTTCGGCTGGCGGGCTTCGCGGCTGAAGGCCGGCGCGAGGCAGGTCCGTGAAGATCCTTGCCCTTCGCGTCGCGGCTTTCAGACGATTTGGCGAGCCGGTTGCCATCGAAACATTCAGCGACGGCGTGAACGTTCTCTGCGGACCCAACGAGATGGGAAAGTCGACGATGTTCCACGCGCTCGAAGCGGCATTTCTCACGCGCCACAAAGTGAGCGGCGGCGCGCTTGAGGCGATGCGGCCGTACGGGGGAGGCGAGCCCCTGGTCGAAGTCGACTTCGAAGCACAGGATCGCCGTTGGCGCATTCGCAAGCAATTCGGACGGGGAGCGAGCGCCCTTTTGAGCGATCTCGATTCCGCGGCGATCATCGCGCGCAACGCCGAGGCCGAAGAGCGCCTTGCTGAGTTGACCGGCAGAAGCAGCGACCTTCCCGGGAGCTTCGGCTTGGTCTGGGTTCGTCAGAAGCAGACGTTATCGCTGCCCGAGCCCGACATTGATTCCGCTGGCAAAGTGAAGGATCGCGGCGAGAGGGCCATTCTCAGGGACGTGATCGGCCGCGAAATCGAAACGGCCGCATTCGACGCGGCTTTCGAGGGTGTGCGCGATCGAACCAAGCGTGCGCTCGATCTGCTGCTGACACCGTCGAGAGCCGGGATCAAGAAGGACGGACCGCTTTACGTCGCGCAGCAGCTTCGCGACGACGCCAAAAAGGAGCGCGACGAGACGCGCGTCATCGCGCAGGCCGCAGAGCAGCGGCTCAACGATATCGTGGAGATGACGAGGCGGCTCGGCGAGCTGGAAGCCGAGGCGCAATCGAACGCATCTGGTGCCGGGACTGTGGCACTAGAGGCGCGGCGTGCGGCGGCCATCGAAACACGGTCTCAGCGGGACCTTGCGCGGGAGGCAATGCGCGCGCGGGAAGCGGAACACGCCACTGCGCTCGGCGCACTGGCGTCGCGCAAGAAATTGGCTGAATCGCTCGATCAGAAGCGCGCCGGCTACGCCACGGCACTCGAACTCAGCCGGCAGATTGCGACGTGGGCATCGGAGATCGAAGCCGATCCGGCGCTTCCGCGCGTGATTGATCGGCTCGGCGTTCTCGAACAGGAACGTGCCGTCGCCGAAGCGGAGCTTTCAGGGCACGCCGCAACGGTCGATATCGCGGTCGAAGAGGGTGGCCGGGGGCGTATCGAAATCGGCGGGTCACCGCTTCAAGAGAGCCGCAGTTTCGCGGTCGTCGAGCCGCTCGAAATTCGCATTCCGGGGATCGCCGCGATTTCGATTTCGACGGCGCAGGCTGCACGCGGCGCGGAGCTTCGCGCGAAGAGCGAAGCGGCGACGCGGGAAATCGAGGACGTGCTGAGGCGCATCGGCGTTGCGACAGCCGAACAAGCGCGCGAACGGGCTGGGGCACGCACGAAGAAGCAGGCGGATCTCGGCGCGGTCCGCGCTCGGTTCTCCGATCTCGCGCCACGCGGGGTGGAAGTGCTCGCGAGCGACATAAGGCAGATCGAGGCGGAGGTGGCGGCTGTAGATCAAGCCTCATCGTCGGAAGCTGACGTCGAACGTCTGAAGTCGGTCGCCATGGACGCTCGTCTCACGTTCAACGCGCTTAGCGCGCAGGCGATGGACGATGACGACTTCCGCAAGCTCGACGGCGCAATCGCTGCGGCCCGAAAGACCGAAGAAAATCGCAGAAACGAGATCGTCCGCCTGCGGGATGGGCTTGCGCACGCAAAGGGCGCGCAGCAGGCGAGCGACGAAAGCGGCCGGGCGGGCGAACTTGCGGCTCGCGAGGGCGAACTCGAGCGCGCCGAAGCCGAGGCGCAGAGACTTCGCCATGAGGCGGAAGCGTTGCGGCTTTTGGAGCGGACGCTCGCCGCTATCGAAGCCCAAGCGAAGGCAGCTTATTCGGCCCCGATCTCACGGCGGCTCAGCCGGCATCTCGAACGGGTGTTCGGGACGTCGGAGCTGACATTCCGCGATGACTTCGCTGTCGACGCCTTACGGCGTGCGGCAGGGGCCGAGAACGTCACCGCGCTTTCCGACGGCACGCGCGAGCAGCTCTCGATCCTGGTGCGCCTGACGTTTGCGGAAATACTCGCCGAAAGCGGGCGGGGCGTGCCTCTCGTGGTCGACGATCCGCTGGCCTATTCGGACGATGCGCGTCTTGCGGCCGTATGCGGGGAGCTTGCAGCCGCCAGCAGCGTTCCGCAGATCATCGTTCTGACGTGTCGCGAGAGAGCTTTCGAAATCCTTCCCGGCCGTCGACTCACAGTTACAAACTGGCGGCCGGAAAGGTGAGTTAAGGCCTTTAGGGGGAAAGGCCTTGGGGGGTTTGAGAGGGTTTAGTCGGTAGTGACGGGTATTAATTCGGAAGTTCGGGCGGCAGCCTTGGCGGCACGACGAAGCCGATAGGCTCGGATTTCGGAGCCGCGATCGTACGCGGGTCTTCCTTGGTGCGGCGCGACTTGCCTTCGAAGAGAGCGCCCTGCTCGATGGACAGCGACTGGTGGAAAATATCGCCTTCGACCTGGCTGGTCGTCTGCAGCATGACGCGCCGTCCGCGTACCGATCCGACGACGTGGCCGCGGACGATAACTTCTTCACCGGAGATGCTGCCGGTGACCGTCGCGTGTTCGCCGACGACGACGTTGCTGCCTTGGATGTCACCCTCGACGATGCCGTCGACTTGGACTTCGCCCTTGCAGATGAGATTGCCGGTTATGGTCAGGTCCGTACCAATCACCGAAACGGATTTGGGTCCTTCGGTCGTGGCAGCGCGGGGTACGGTCAGAAAGGGGCGCGGCTGGAAGGCCGGTGCGGCGCTCGCTTCAGCGGCAGAGGCGGTCGGCTGCGAAACGGCCTCGGTACGGCGAAAATTAGGCAACATATGGTCTTCCCCTCTAACACAACATAAGCAACGACCCGCGCCCGAAGCGGCCTCAACGCATTACATTATTCAAACGTGCGGCGAGCGCGTTTGATTCGGGTAGCATTTTTGGCGGCCCAATCCACCGTGGAGCGTAACAATTTCCACCGGAAACTCTCTGCATTGCTGCAGATGGCCTATTCTTGGTGGAGAAGTGTGGCGGAAGATCAACGGTGCCCGCATTCGCACCGTTTTGATCAGGATTTGAGCGCTTTAACCGTCTCCAGGACCTCTTCGGCATGCCCCGGAACGCGGACTTTGCGCCAGCTGCGGAGAAGTTTTCCCGATTTGTCGATGAGAAAGGTCGATCGTTCGACGCCCATGTATTTCCGGCCGTACATCGATTTCTCGACCCAAACGCCATAGGCGATCGCGGTCTCCTTCTGCTCGTCGGCGAGCAGCCGGACCGACAGGTCATGTTTGGTTTTGAATTTCTGATGGCTCTTTGGGCTATCGGGAGAGATGCCGATGACGTCGGCTCCGGCGGCGGCGAATTCCCCGGCGAGGCAGGAGAAGTCTTTTGCCTCCTGCGTACAACCCGAAGTGTCGTCCTTCGGATAGAAATACAGGACGACCAGGCGGCCCTTCAATTTGGAAAGCCGAACCTCTCCACCGATGTCATCAGGCAAGCTAAAATCAGGGGCCTTCTTTCCATCCTCGATCATCTTGAACGTGCCTTTCTTTTGTCGCTTTTCCGCACTGTAGCTGGCACGTCGAGCGAGCGGAGGCCAGACAGATTTAGACTTTCTTTTTGAAAGCTTTTTTTGTCCGTTCCGGGCGACAGCACGAGGGGTCGGGCCGGTATGGCCCGCGGGGTTTTTGGGGAGCAGCGTTGACGAAACTGGCAACCGGCGGGCGCCCTCCAAATCGGCGCGACGCCGATCAAAGCGCGCAGCTAAATGCCGTGTCACGAACTGCTGTTTCGCAGCGCGTGGCGACGGCTCCGCCCGCCCCTGCATTGGCTGACGAAGAAGAAGGGGCGGCGTCTGCCGGTCTCCGGCATTTCTTAAGCGGCTGCCGCGTTCTCTTTTATTGCGTCGTGCCGTTGACGTTGCTCGCGATGATGGCGACCGGCCTGCTCTACGTACGGCTGAAGCACGGTCCTATCGCTTTTGACTTCGTCGTCTCGCCGATCGAGCGCGGCATCAACGCGGAACTCGTTACGAGCTCGGTGAAGATCGACGGCGCCGAACTCAGGCTCGGACCAAACAGCGAGTTGGAATTCCGGTTGAGAGACGTGAGCGTGCTCGAGCAGGGCGGCGATGTCGTGCTCTCGTCGCCGCTTGCCGCCGTAAATATCTCGATGGCGGCGCTGGCGCGCGGGCGCATTGTTCCGGCGCGCATCGAACTCATCGATCCGATCATCGCGCTCGCCTATTCCGAGAAATCCGGATTTGTTTTCGAGCGGGCGATCCCGAAGCCGACGCCGGTGCGTCCGGATGGCAGCACGCCTGCCGCGCCGCCGCCTGTCGCCAACCCAGGAACAACGGTCGTTCCTCCGCGCTCGGCTATCGAAGCGGGAACAAAAGTCAATCTGGCGAAGATGCTGAGCGAGTCGTCCCGCCGCGCCAGAAAGCGCCTCGACGCGACTTCGTATCTGACGGAATTCGGCCTTTCAAACGCGACTGTCGTCGTCGACTACGAGGGGCAGCGCAGCTCATGGCGCATTGACGAGGCGAGCGTTGATTTCAATCACGCCGAGCGGCGTAGCGTCATCTCCGGCCGCGCGACCGTCGCGTCTCCGAGGGGGGCTTGGTCCGTATCGTTCCTGACGGACGAAAGCGTTCAAACCGGCAAGCTCGATGTGAAGGCGACGATCCGCGACCTCGTTCCATCGACGCTCGCAGCCGCGGCGCCGCCGCTCGCCTTGCTCGGCAACTTCGAATTTCCGGTTTCGGGCGATGCCACTATCGAGCTTTCGAGCGTCGGCGATATCGAAAGCGGCGAACTTGCCGTCGAAGTGGGACAAGGGCGCGTGCGGCTTCCGCATCTGGTCCACCCGATGGAGGTCACGGCCGGTCTCTTCAAACTGACGTTCGATGGCAAGGCCCGGCATTGGGAGCTGCAGCCGAGCCCGGTGAAATGGGCCGATGGCACAATGATGTTCACCGGGAACATGACCGACGTTTCGAAAGGAACGGATCCGCCGCAATGGCTTTTCGCGCTCGACGGCAAGAATGGTGTTTTCGAGGCGGCGGAATTCAATGTGCCTCCGGTCACCATCGACACCTGGTCGGCGCGCGGCACGATCATACCCCGGAGGGGCTTCATCGATCTTACCGAATTCCGCCTCGCGGGTGGGGGCGGCGAGGCGACGATCAAGGCGACGACGCAGGCGGGACCACAAGGTCAGAGTATGTCGGCTGAGTTCGCCGTTTCACCGATGCCCCTTGCGACGCTCAAGGCGCTATGGCCGCGTGCAGTGGCGACCGGGACGCGCGACTGGGTTGGCAAGAACGTATCGGCTGTCGACTTCAAGGGTGGAGCTCTTCGGTTCACGAACAGCAACGTGGGTGGCATGGAACCCGGCTCCGTTTCGACGGAGCTAGAGCGCGTCGGTGCGAGTTTCGAGGCGAGTAACGCGGTGTTCACGCCGTTGCCGGGAATGCAGGCGATCACGGCGCCGAGCGCATCGATCCGCATCAACGACAATGTGCTCGACATCACCGTGCCCGAAGGCGCGGTCACATTGCCTAGCGGCGGGCAGCTGCCGCTCAAGAACGGCCGTTTGACTACGGACGATATCCTGGCGCCCCGCACGAATGGCGAGATCGGCTTTTCAGCAGTCGGGGATCTTGCTCCTTTCCTTGAAGCCATGGAACAGCTTCCTGTCCGGGCCATACGGGATGCTTCGCCATTGCCGAAGGCCGGTGAAGGCAAGGTCGACGCCCAGCTTGTGATCAAGCTGCCGTTCGTGCCCGGCGTGACCGGCGACGACATGACCATTACGGGCAAAGCGCGCGTATCCGACGGGCGCTTCGGCAAAGTCGCCGGCCGCTTCGATGTTCAAGGTTTTACTCTCGATCTCACGCTCACCGACACGTCGCTTGACGCAAAGGGCGATCTGCTTATCAACGGCATTCCGGCGAAGGTCGTCGGACAGCGGCTACTCGGTCCGGATGCGGGGCAGCAGCCGCCGGTCAAGATCGTCGCGAAGCTGGACGAAACGGATCGCACGCAGCTCGGCCTCGACATCAACAACCTCGTTCACGGTGTCGTCCCGGTCGAAATTTCGTTGCAGAAGGGTGATCGGCCAGAGCCTGCGATCAAGTTACATGCCGATTTGACGGAGTCGGAGCTTACATTCGAACATTTGCAATGGCGCAAGCCTGCGGGCCGGGCGGCGAGCCTTGACGCGGATATCGTCAGCAGCCCGGGTCGCGATACGGAATTGCAGAATTTCAAGGTCATCAGCGACGATATCGCCGCCGATGGGCGGATCGTCATCGGCACCGACAACAAGGTCAAGGAATTCGATTTTCCTGGGGTCAATCTGAACGTCATCTCGCGGCTCGACATGAGTGGATCGCGCAGCAAGGAGGACATTTGGACGATCAAAATCGCCGGATCGAATTTCGACGCGCGAAATTTCTTCCGTTCGCTATTCAGCGTCGGCGACGGTCCTGACCGAAAGGATAAGGCGTCGTCGCCTGGCGCGCACGTTACCGTCGACCTCGCGAACGTCATCGGTAGCTCCGACGTTTCGTTGCGCAATCTCAAGATGGCGATCGAAATGCGCAACGGAGATCTCGCGAGCCTCGATGCCAAGGGCACGCTCGATGGCGGCGCATTGCTCGTCGCGAAACTCGATCAAGGTCAAGGCGGCAGGCGATTGGTCGTTACCTCGAGCGACGCGGGCCAGGTGATGAAGCTCGTGAACTTCTATCCCAATATGACGGGCGGGAAGATGCAGCTCGAAGTCGGGCTCGACGGCGCTGGGCCCGCGGAAAAGACCGGCGTTCTCGTTGTCGACAATTTCAGGGTTCTCGGAGATCCGATCGTTACCGAAGTCGTCAGCAGCGCTGATGAGGGGCGTCCGGCAATCGGCGGCAACCGCAAAGTTACGCGCGAGGTTTTCGATTTCGCGCGGATGCGCGCGCCGTTCTCGGTCGGGTACGGTCAGTTCGTGCTGCAGGAATCCTATCTCAAAGGGCCGATGCTCGGCGCAACGCTTCGCGGCAAGGTCGATTTCAGGACGAAGCGCGTAAACATCGGCGGCACCTACATTCCGTTGCAGGGTTTGAACGGCGCGCTCGGCGACATTCCGCTGCTTGGACAAATCTTATCGGGCTCGCAGGGCGAGGGAATCGTCGGAATGACATTTGCCGTTCAGGGGCCGACTTCCGACCCGCAGGTCATCGTCAACCCGTTCTCTCTCGTCGCGCCTGGAATATTCCGGGACATATTCCAGATGACGTCGATGGATCCGACCATTCAGGTGCGCGAAGACCGGGCACCGCAAAAGCCGGTCGAGGACCGAGTGCGCGCGGCTCCCCCCGTTCCCTCTGATGGGGGCGACAAGCCAAAGCCGAAAGCAAAGACTGCGGCGCCAGCGCAGGCCAAGGCAAAGAAGACCGCTCCGAAGGAGGCTGAGGCGGTCGACGGTTGGTCATCGACGACGACCAACCACTGAGCGGCGCTTAGACCGGTTTCAGAAGCACGTGCTTCTTTTTTCCGAGCGAAAGCTTGATAACACCGTTCGCGCTGGCGTCGGCGGTGCCGACGGTCGCCTTGTCACTCGTCACGGCTTCATCGTTGACCTTCAGGCCGCCGCCTTGAACTTGCCGGCGGGCTTCGCTGTTCGACGCTACAAGGCCCGCTTTCACGAACGCCGTCAGAACGCCAAGCCCGGCATCCAAATCGGCGCGGGGTATTTCGATCGTTGGCAGATCATCCGCGAGCGTTCCTTGCTCGAACGTTTTGCGCGCGGTCTCGGCTGCGGCCTCAGCCTTTTCGCGGCCGTGCAGAAGAGCGGTTGCTTCCGTCGCCAGAACTTTCTTTGCTTCGTTGATGCCTGAACCCGAAAGGCTCTCGAGCTTGGCGATTTCGTCGAGCGGCAGGAATGTGAAAAGCTTCAGGAAGCGCCCGACGTCCGCGTCTTCCGTGTTTCGCCAAAACTGCCAGTAATCGTAGGCGGAAAGCTGGGCTTCGTTCAGCCAGACGGCGCCGGCGGCGGTCTTGCCCATTTTCGCGCCGGATGCGGTCGTCAGCAGCGGACAGGTCAAGGCGTAGAGCTGCTCCTTGACGCCCATCCGGCGGCCAAGGTCGATGCCGGTGACGATGTTGCCCCACTGGTCCGATCCGCCCATCTGCAAGTTGCAGCCATAGCGGCGGTTGAGTTCCACAAAGTCGTAGGCCTGAAGCAGCATGTAATTGAATTCGATGAACGACAGCTCTTGGTCGCGCTCGAGGCGCAGCTTTGCGCTGTCCATCGTCAGCATGCGGTTGACGGAGAAGTGGCGGCCGACGTCGCGCAGGAAGCCGATATAATTCAGCGGCGCCAGCCATTCGGCGTTGTCGACCATCAGTGCATCGGTCTTCTGATCGCCGAAGCGCAGGAATCCAGCAAAGACCTGCTTGATGCTCTCTTTGTTGGCTTCGATCTCTTCGACCGTGCGCAATACGCGCGTCTCGTCCTTGCCAGACGGATCGCCGATGCGCGTGGTGCCGCCACCCATCAGGGCGATCGGCTTGCCGGCGCCGGATGTCTGCATCCAGCGGAGCATCATGATCGACAAGAGATGGCCGATATGCAGCGATGGCGCGGTGCAATCGTAGCCGACATAGGCGACGAGGCGGCCCTCGCTCGCCAATTTATCAAGGCCCTCGATATCCGAGCTCTGGTGAACAAAGCCGCGCTCGGTCATAATCTTGAGAAATTCGGATTTCGGTGTCGACATCGTTATTATTGGCTTCCGCTTGGGTGGCCGCGGGCTGCTCTAATCGAGCCGTGTCGCGGGCGGGCGACACCATGCACGGGAAGGTGCCTATGGGCAAGTTGATGCGGGCGATTGGGCTGATGAGCGGCACGTCGCTCGATGGCGTTGACGTAGCCCTTCTCGAAACGGACGGGGAGGACATTGTTCGCCGCGGCCAGGCGCGGACCTATCCCTATGACGACGCCATGCGGCGCCTGCTCATCAACGCGATTGCTGACGCTGGAGGTCTCGAGTCGCGGGACCATCGCAATCACTCGCTGGCGGAGGCCGAGCGGGCCCTGACCGAGCGTCATGCTGTCGCCGTCAGCCAGTTTTTCAGGGATACCGAGATCGATGGGGCGTCGGTCGACGTCATCGGTTTTCACGGCCAAACCGTCCTTCACAAGCCTGAGGCGGGCTTGACCGTGCAACTCGGGCTCGGAGAGCTCTTGGCCAATTTTACGCGGTGTCCCGTCGTCTACGATCTCCGCGCTGCCGACGTCGACGCGGGCGGGCAAGGCGCGCCCCTCGTTCCGGTTTACCATCGCGCGCTCACGTCAAAGCTGCCGCAACGGCCGGTCGCGGTCGTCAACATCGGCGGCGTTGCGAACGTGACGTGGATCGGCCGCGACGGCAATCTGCTGGCGTTCGATACGGGGCCGGGCAACGCGTTGCTCGACGATTGGATGGCGCGGAAAACCGGCGCGCATCTCGATTCCGGCGGAGCAACCGCTTCGAACGGCAACGTGGACGAAGAAGCCGTTCGGAATTTTCTAAGCCATGGCTACTTCACTGAGCCGCCGCCGAAATCGCTCGACCGGAATACGTTCTCGACGGATCTGGTCGACGATCTCTCGGTCGAGGACGGGGCGGCGACGCTTGCGGCCTTCACGGCGCGCGCCATCGCCAGAGCGCGCGAGCACATGCCAGCCGAGCCCGAGCTTTGGATCATTGCGGGGGGCGGCCGCAAGAACCGTGCGATCATGCGGATGCTTGCCGAGCAGGTTCAAAATGCGGTTGTTCCCGCAGAGACCGTGGAGCTCGATGGCGACAGTTTGGAAGCGGAAGCGTGGGCCTATCTGGCGGTTCGCTCAATCCGCGGTTTGCCGATCACGTATCCCGGAACGACGGGCGTTGCCGAGCCGATGAGCGGGGGGCTGCGCGCAGACCCCACCGCTCATGTGATTCATTAGAAAGTTGGCACCAGAAGGCCGAGAAGGCCGGAATTTCGAGAAGCTCTGCGACGAACTTATTCGTCGTCGCTGTCGTCCTCGGAGGCAGCCGCGGCGGCCGGGGTGCTCTGGGTTTCCATCCGCTCGAGTTCGCGCTGGCGCTGGCGCTCCCGCTCGCGTTCGCGCTCGCGTTCCTTGTTGCGTTCGCGATCCTGCTCGAACTGGATCATCCGGTCATCGAGATAGCTGCCGACGATGTTGCCGAGTTCTTCGGTCTTGTTCTCGAAGAAGTGGTTGGCGCCGGGCACGACCTCATGCGTGATCTTGATGCCCTTTTGCACCTTAACCTTTGCGGCCATTTCGGCGACCGACGCCGTCGGGACGACGCGATCGATGTCGCCATTGATGATCAGGCCCGAAGAGGGGCAGGGCGCGAGGAAGGAGAAGTCATAGAGATTGGACGGCGGGGCGACGCAGATGAAGCCATCGACCTCGGGGCGCCGCATCAGCAGCTGCATGGCAATCCACGTTCCGAACGACACGCCGGCGATCCAGCACGTCTTGGCGTCGGGCTTGACCTGCTGGAGCCAGTCGAGAGCGGATGCCGCATCGGCAAGCTCACCCGGGCCGCCATCCCAGACGCCCTGGCTGCGACCTACGCCGCGGAAATTGAACCGCAGCACGGAAAATCCACGTGCGGCAAAGGTGTGGTAGAGCGAATAGACGACCTGATTGTTCATCGTGCCCCCGAATTGGGGATGGGGATGCAAAATCAGCGCGATCGGGCTGTCGCCGTTGCTTTCGTGATGGTACCGGGCTTCCAGGCGTCCGCCTGGGCCATTGATAATAAGTTCGGGCATTGGAGATTACTCGGTTTTTTCGGGTGATTGGGTTCTGATTGGGTTCAGGCGATTGGCTTCACAGCGACTGGGGAAGCCAATGGATGGCCTCCGGGCGATCAAATCCTTGTGGGTCGAATCTCAATCCTTGACTCCGGCGCTCAGGATTTCCATAACTTTAGAACAGTTCGAAATACTGGGTCCTGGCTCGTTTACAAAAGGCATTGGATCAGGGCGGCTCTCTTAGCACAGTCCGGGGTGCCGGACGCAAGGTTTGGATTCCGTCGCCACTTGGGGCGGCGATAGTCCGGAGATTAGAAACGTGGAATTGACGACCAAAGGCCGCTACGCGGTCATGGCCATGGCCGATCTCGCCGGGCATGCCGATGAAGGCGCCATAGCGCTATCGGTCGTCGCAGAGCGGCAGAGCCTGCCGCTTGCGTATCTCGAGCAACTTTTCGTGCCACTTCGCCGCGCCGGCCTCGTCGAAAGCGCCCGCGGCCGGTCCGGCGGTTACCGGCTTTCCAAGCCTGCCGCGGATATCTCCATTGCTGCGGTCATGGATGCGGTCGAGGAAGACACACGGTTCACCCGGTGCTCGCATAACGATCCGCGCTGTTCTACCGCGACACCTTGTGTCACGCATTGGCTTTGGAGCGCGCTGAGTGAGTCGACGGAGCAGTTCCTGTCCTCCGTCAATCTCGCCGACGTCATTACGGGCGGGCGATATTCGTCGCGGCCGATATTCGCGGCCGCTGCCGCGCGGCCGGCGGGAAAACGAACATACCTCGATTACAATGCCACGGCGCCGCTTCGGCCGGAGGCAAAGGCTGCGATGATCGCGGCGCTCGACGTCGTCGGCAATTCTTCATCGGTTCATGCGGAAGGACGTCGCGCTCGCGCGGTCGTCGAGGG
The DNA here is from genome assembly GCF_902712875.1 of Hyphomicrobium sp. ghe19. Taxonomy (NCBI): domain Bacteria; kingdom Pseudomonadati; phylum Pseudomonadota; class Alphaproteobacteria; order Hyphomicrobiales; family Hyphomicrobiaceae; genus Hyphomicrobium; species Hyphomicrobium sp. ghe19. The sequence continues at coordinate 985,632 of NZ_LR743509.1, forward strand.
CGCGCGCGAAAGCGTCGCGCGTCTGATCGGCGCTAAGCCGTCCGAGATTGTTTTCACGAGCGGTGCGACCGAAGCCAACAACTGGGCAATCGGGCAGCCGTGGGCGTCGATTTTGACGAGCGGCGTCGAGCACGATTCCGTTCTCGCGCCGGTCCGTTCTGCGCACTGCGAAATCATCATGATGCCGGTCGACCGGAACGGTGTGGTGAGCGTCAAAGACGTCACCGAGCAGGTATTACCGCGGGGCTTTGCGGGTCCGTCGCTTCTCGCACTCCAGCTTGCCAACAATGAAACCGGCGTCGTTCAGCCTGTCGCGGAAATGACCGAGCTGGCGCGATCGCATGGGCTCAGTGTGCACACGGATGCTGTGCAGGCGGCCGGCCGGATGGCGATCGATTTCGCCGCACTCGGTGTCGATACGCTGGCGCTTTCCGCGCACAAATTGGGCGGGCCTAAAGGTATTGGCGCCCTGGTCATTCGCGACCATATAGATCTTGTCCCCTTACTTCGGGGCGGCGGGCAGGAACGGCGGCGGCGGGCGGGTACAGAGAACGTCGCGGCCATCGCCGGATTTGGCGCAGCGGCAGAAGCCGCGCTTCGCGACTTGCAGGCTGCGGAGGCCATCCGAGCCTTGCGGGATGGACTCGAGGCCGACGTAAAGCGTATCAGTCCCGATGTCGTGATCATCGGCGAAGGCGCAGAGCGCCTCGGAAATACGACGGCACTGGCGCTTCCGGGGAAGCTCGCCGAGACGCTGGTCATCAGGTTGGATCTCGCCGGAATCGCTGTAAGCGCCGGATCGGCTTGCTCGTCCGGCAAAGTCGGCGCGAGCCACGTTCTCGAAGCGATGGGCCTCGGTCACGACATTGCCGCTGGCACTATCCGCATCAGTCTCGGACCGGCGACGACGAAGGACGATATCGCGGCATTTCTGGCTGCATGGACGACGATCGCAGGGGCGCCGGCGCTCGCTGCGTAACGACATTTAGTTGAAGGGCCGCCGGTTGGCGGCGTTGAAAGAGAGACGAAGAAATGGCTGCTGTTCAGGAGACGATCGATCACGTTCGGAAGATCGATGTCGACCAGTACAAGTACGGTTTCGAGACGGTGATCGATAGCGTTCGGGCTCCAAAGGGCCTCGATGAATCGACCGTGCGCTACATCTCGGCCAAGAAGGGCGAACCCGAGTGGCTTCTGAATTGGAGGCTCGAGGCGTTTACCCGCTGGAAAGCGATGACCGAGCCCACGTGGGCGAAGGTGCATTATCCGAAGATCGATTTTCAGGACCTTTATTACTACTCGGCGCCGAAATCGACCGAGGGGCCGAAGAGCCTCGCCGAGGTCGATCCGGAGTTGCTGGAGACCTATAAGAAGCTCGGGATTCCGCTCAAGGAGCAGGAAATTCTCGCCGGCGTGACGTCGTCGCGCGTCGCGGTCGATGCCGTGTTCGACAGCGTCTCGGTCGTCACGACGTTCAAGGACGAGCTGAAGAAAGCGGGCGTGATTTTCTGCTCGATCTCGGAAGCGGTGCGCGAGCACCCCGAACTCGTGAAGAAGTATCTGGGCTCGGTTGTGCCGCAGTCGGACAACTATTACGCATCGCTGAACTCGGCAGTGTTTTCCGACGGCTCGTTCGTGTACGTGCCGGAGGGTGTGCGCTGCCCGATGGAGCTTTCGACGTATTTCCGCATCAATGCGAAGCAGACGGGACAATTCGAGCGCACGCTGATCATCGCCGATCGCGGCGCGTACGTTTCCTATCTCGAAGGCTGCACCGCGCCGATGCGCGACGAAAATCAGCTGCACGCAGCGGTCGTCGAGCTTGTGGCGCTCGATGATGCCGAGATCAAATATTCGACGGTGCAGAACTGGTATCCGGGCGACGCCCAAGGCAAGGGCGGCATCTATAACTTCGTGACGAAGCGCGGGGATTGCCGCGGTCATCATTCGAAGATCTCGTGGACGCAGGTGGAAACCGGCTCCGCCATCACGTGGAAATATCCGAGCTGCATTCTGCGCGGCGACTATTCCCGCGGCGAGTTCTATTCTATCGCCGTTTCGAACGGCTATCAGCAGGTCGACAGCGGAACGAAGATGATCCACCTCGGCAAGAATTCGTCGAGCCGCATCATCTCGAAGGGTATCGCGGCGGGTTATTCGCAGAATACCTATCGCGGTCTCGTGTCGGCGCATCGGAAGGCGACGGGTGTTCGCAACTTCACGAACTGCGACTCGCTGCTCATCGGCGACAAGTGCGGCGCGCACACCGTGCCTTACATCGAAGCGAAGAATTCGAGCGCGCACTTCGAGCACGAGGCGACCACGTCGAAGATCTCGGACGACATGCTGTTCTACTGCCGTCAGCGCGGACTTTCGTCGGAGGAGGCGGTCGCGCTCGTCGTCAACGGCTTCGTCCGCGATGTGCTGCAGCAGCTGCCGATGGAGTTCATGGCCGAGTCGCAGAAGTTGATTGGCATCTCGCTTGAAGGAAGCGTGGGATGACCGGAACGCTGGCTCATAATTTGGGAACGTTGCCACTGGCTCCGTTGCCGGAGCCGGCGGTCGCTTGCCTGCATCAATTCGACGAGTTTCCGGGACGCGAAGGCGGGGAGGGTTTCCTATTTGTTGGCCTGCCGCACGTTCGCGAGGTGCTGTCGTCCTTCTTCGCTGTTCACGACATAAGCCGAGGTAAAGTTATTGTTCGTCATAACCACGTAGACGGGGGCAGCGGCAGCGGCGACGCTCATTCCAGCGTCGCTCGAAATTCCGTAGTCGCTTTTTCCAGCGAGCTTGACCCGAACGTTGTGATTGCCGGCGCCTACGTTGGTGCGGAGCGCGTCGCAGATTTTCAGGTTTCCAACGAGCTTGCCGTTGACGAAAACGGGACTAGACGAGCCAAAGGGGTCGGTTTTCCAGCCGGTCAAGATTTGGATCGGTGCGCATCGGGAGATGATGTAAAGCTCGCCAGCTTGGGCGGAGTGGGTGATCATCGTTGCAAGGCCCAGGACGGCGAAAGTGATTTTCATTCTTGTGTCGCTCCCTTTGGTTCGGCTTCAATTCTCGCGGGCGGCTACCCGGAGCGTGGTTCGAATTCTTTCCCTCGATACCGGGCACAGTGCTGCATGGTCCCGTTTTTTCCGTCAACGTCCGAAAATCGATTGCCCGTAGGGCTGTGGTCGGTGGGAAACAGCGAACGGGACAGCGGCCAGGGTGAGAACGTCGAGGTGAGGCTATGACCGACTATTGGTTCAAGCCGAAGAGCTACGGCTACGGCGCGACGCCGATCAATTGGAAGGGCTGGGCTTCGACAGCGGTTTTGGTGTTGGCGCTGTTCGCGGTTCTCCGGCTTTTCGTTTTGCCGGTTCCCGGCGGTGCTCCGTATTCGCTTTTGGAAGCCGGTTTAGGTTTGGCGCTCGCGTTCGCCGTCATCGTCCTCTTTTCGTTGTTTGCGAGATCGAAGACGAACGGGGAGTGGGGTTGGCGCTGGGGTAAGAATTCAAACGGAAGTTTATAGGAACGGTTGCTGAGATGCTTGAGATCAAAAACCTGCACGTAAAGCTCGCGGATGAGGATCGCATGATCCTCAAGGGGCTTTCGCTGACGGTGCCGAAGGGTGAAGTGCACGCCATCATGGGGCCGAATGGTTCCGGCAAGTCGACGCTCGCGTATGTGCTCGCGGGGCGCGACGGTTATGAAGTCACTGACGGCGACATCCTGTGGAATGGCGAGTCCATCCTCGACATGGAGCCGGACGAACGCGCCGCAAAGGGCGTGTTCCTTGCGTTCCAATATCCGATGGAAATTCCGGGTGTGGCCGGTCTGACGTTTCTCCGCACGGCGCTCAACTCCGTTCGCAAGAAGCGCGGCGAAGCCGAGCTGACGACGCCTGCCTTCCTGAAGCTTGCGAAGGAGAAGGGCGAGAAGCTCAATATCGACATCGATATGTTGAAGCGTCCGGTCAACGTCGGGTTCTCGGGCGGCGAAAAGAAGCGCTCGGAAATCCTGCAGATGGGACTTCTGGAGCCGACTTTGTGCGTGCTCGACGAAACGGATTCAGGGCTCGACATCGATGCGCTGCGGATCGTCTCGGAAGGCGTCAACGCGCTTCGTTCGCCCGATCGTGCGTTCCTCGTGATCACGCACTATCAGCGGCTCTTGAATTACATCGTGCCGGACAAGGTGCACGTGCTCGCGGACGGGCGCATCCAGAAGACGGGCGGCAAGGAACTTGCGCTCGAACTCGAGAAATCCGGCTACGCAGAATATTCGCATAAGGCAGCCTGAAATGAACGTAGCAGTCATGAAGACCAAGGCGGAGCAGGCCATCTCGGAGAGCTTCGAGGCGGCCGCTGCGAAGCTTCCGGGCAGCGCGGCGGTGAAGGCGCGCCGTGCGGACGCAATCGGCACGTTCGGCGGTCTCGGGCTTCCGCACCGGCGGATCGAAGAGTGGAAATACACGGATCTGCGCGCCAACCTGAAAGAGGTGCTGCCTGCCGCCGTCGAGGATAAGACTCCGCTGAGCATCGGCGAACTCATCGTTGCGCTCGGGCCGTTGGCTCACGTCGACGCGCATCGCATCGTGTTCGTGAACGGCCACCATCGTGCAGACCTCAGCGATATCGCGGATGCCAAGGGATTGGCGATCTCGACCATCGGGAAGGCGCTTCAGTCGGCGTCAGAAGAGGCGGTTGTCAGCCTGGCTTCGACGCCGGAGGGCGGAGACGCCATCGAGGCGCTCAACACGGCTTTCATGACCGACGGCGCCATCGTGGACGTCGCCAAGGGCGCGTCGGTCGCCAAGCCGCTGCTGATCGTTTTCGTTCGTGCGGGCTCTGAGGCGAACGCCGTTACCGTCCGGAATTTGATCACGGTCGGCGAAGGCGCCAGCGCGACCATCGTCGAAGCAAATGTCGTGCTGCCGGGAGCTGTTCGTGACGCGCATCTCAACGCCCTCGCGGAAGTGTCGGTCGGGAAGGGCGCGACGCTCAATCACGTCAGGTCAGCGGTCGATGAAGGCAAGTCGCTGCATCTTTCGAATTGCGAGGTAACGCTCGCAGCCGATGCAACCTATCGCGGCTTCCAATTTTCGTCGAACCTCGGCTTTGCACGGCATGGCGCCAACATTCGCTTCAACGGCGAAGGCGGCAAGCTCGATCTTTCGGGTGCGTATCTGGCGCGGCATTCCGAGCACGTCGACAACACGCTCGTCGTCGATCATGCGGTGCCGCGTTGTGAAAGCCGGGAGCTGTTCAAGGGCGTTCTCGACGGTCACGGCCGCGGTGTGTTCCAAGGCAAGGTGATCGTTCGGCCCGACGCGCAGAAGACGGACGGCAAGCAGATGTCGCAAGCTTTGATGCTGTCCGAAGACTCGGAGTTCGATTCAAAGCCCGAACTCGAAATTTACGCCGACGATGTCGTTTGCGGTCATGGTACGACGAGTGCGGAACTCGATTCCGATCTTCTCTTCTACTGCCGCTCGCGGGGAATTCCTGAGAAGGAAGCCCGCGCGCTGATGATCGAATCCTTCATTGGTGAGGCGCTCGACAAGGTCGAGCACGAGGGGCTCAGAGAGGCGCTTGCATCGTATGCGATGCAGTGGCTCGGCCGCTCGCCACGCGGATAGGCATATGGGACGCGAAACGTCGATTGATGTAGCGAGAAGCACGGCCTCGCACGCGGGGCTGACGGCGGCGCCTTATGACGTCGAAAGCATTCGGGCCGACTTTCCGATCCTCTTTCGGGAGGTGAACGATCGTCCGCTCGTCTATCTCGACAATGGCGCATCGGCGCAGAAGCCGCTCTCCGTCATCGAGGCGATGGATCACGCCTATCGCTTCGAGTACGCGAACGTGCATCGCGGGCTGCACTATCTCTCGAATACCGCGACGGAGCACTATGAGGCGGCGCGGGAAACCGTGCGCCGCTTTCTCAATGCCGAGTACCAGGACGAAATCATCTTCACGCGCAACGCGACGAGCGCGATCAATCTCGTTGCGCGTTCGTTCGGCGAACCCCGGATCGGCGAGGGCGACGAGATCCTCATCACGATCATGGAGCATCACGCCAACATCGTGCCCTGGCACTTTCTGCGCGAGCGGAAGGGCGCCGTTCTGAAATGGGCGCCGATGACGGATAGCGGCGAGCTGATCCTCGAAAAGCTCGACGCCCTGATCACGAAGCGCACCAAGCTTGTCGCCGTTACGCATATGTCGAACGTGCTCGGCACGATCAATCCGGTGAAGGAGATCATTCGGATTGCGCACGCGAAGGGCGTGCCGGTTCTCGTCGACGGCAGTCAGGCGGCCGTGCACATGGGCGTCGACGTTCGCGATCTCGATGCCGATTTTTATGTTTTCACAGGGCACAAGACGTACGGGCCGACGGGTATCGGTGTGCTTTATGCAAAGCGCCAACACCTCGCAGCCATGCCGCCTTACGAGGGCGGCGGCGATATGATCGAGTCCGTAACGCTCGACAACGTGACGTACAACCAGGCACCGCACCGGTTCGAAGCGGGTACTCCCGCTATCGTCGAAGCCATCGGGCTCGGCGCTGCGCTCAACTACATGATGCAGATCGGCCGCGAAAAGATTTCGCTCTACGAAGCGGAGCTTGGCGTTTACGCGGCGGAACGCCTGGCGGAATTGCCGTGGCTGAAGCTTTACGGGACTGCGCCGGGAAAAGGTTCGATCTTTTCATTCACAGTGGATGGCCTACATCCGCACGACGTTTCGACGATCATCGACCGGTCGGGCGTGGCTATTCGCGCCGGCCATCACTGCGCGCAGCCTCTGATGGAGCGGCTTGGGGTTACCGCAACCTGCCGCGCGTCTTTCGCGTTGTACAACACAAAGGCCGAGGCGGATGCGCTGATCGTAGCGCTTACCAAAGCCCATGACCTTTTTACCTGAGGAGCTTCCGCATGGACGGGAAGCAGATTGAAGACCGGGCAGCCGTGAAGCATGCGGTTGAAGCGCTCGACGCGCCGCCGACGTCGCCTCCGGATGGTGGCGGCGCTCTGGACCCCGTGCCGGAAATTGCGACGTCGGATGAGCAAAAGACGACCGATCAAGAGGCGACGGCTGCGGCGACCGCGCTGCCGCCGGAAGAGGTCGAGCGGCTGACGAACGACATCGTCGCCGCACTGAAGACCGTTTACGATCCCGAGATTCCTGCCGACATCTACGAGCTGGGGTTGATCTACAAGGTCGAGATCGACGACGATCGCAATGTTGCGATCAACATGACCTTAACGGCTCCCGGATGCCCGGTTGCCGGCGAAATGCCGATTTGGGTTGAAAATGCCGTCAACGCGGTCCCGGGCGTCGCGCAGACGAAAGTCGCCATCGTGTTCGATCCGCCTTGGGATCAGAGCCGGATGTCGGATGAAGCGCGACTCGCTGTCGGCATGTTTTGAGGACGACCTCGCATTTGAGCGCCGAATTCCTATATCATGTGGCTGTAGCCACGACTCGCACATACGGAGGCCCGCGTGCCCTCGCTTAGAATGATGCCAAAAGTTATGACCCTGACCGACGCCGCCGCGGCGCGCGTTTCCGCGCTCATTGCGCAGAAGCCCGGCGTCAAAGCCCTCAAGATCGGGGTGAAGAAGGGCGGCTGTGCGGGCATGGAATACACCATGACGTGGGCTGAAGAGATCGGGAAGTTCGATGAGATCATCGAGGAAAAGGGCGCTGTCGTCTTGATCGATCCGGCGGCGATGATGTATCTGCTCGGCACCGAGATGGACTACAAGACCGATAAGCTTTCTTCGCAGTTCGTGTTCAATAACCCGAACCAGAAGAGCGCGTGCGGTTGCGGCGAGAGCGTCAATCTTGAACCTGCAACGCCCGCTGGATTTGCTCCCCCCGCAGCTTAATGAGAACGCGGGTGCGGGCATGACGGTCGATCATGTCCGCCAATGACGAAATTCTCGAAATTCTGAAGGATGCGCTGAGCCGTGCGGGCTCGGTTCGCGGGCGGTGCATGTTTGGCGGCGTCGGCGTTTATCTGGACGGCATCTTCTTCGCGATCATCGACGACGGTGCGATCTATCTCAAGACGTCGGACGAGACACGGCCGAGGTTCGCGGCCGAAGGCTCGCGCGCGTTCTCGTACATGACGAAGAACGGCCGCGCGGAACTGCATTCCTATTGGCTACTTCCCGATCGACTCCTCGACGATGCGGAGGAGTTACGAGACTGGGCATCCGGGTCGGTCGCGGCGGCGAAGCATGCGGCTTCGCAGCCAAAGCGCAAAGTTACGCCGGCACGCGCCGTGAAGGCGAGGCCGGCGAAACGAATTGCGAAGCCGAAGAATAAACGCTGAACGTTAGCTTCAGCCGCGTCCCGGGACTTTCATCGGACGCGGTGGCTTACGCATGAACGCGGGCACGTTCTCGGCAAAGCCCAAGCGCTCATCACCCTTGTGAGAGGGCTGCTGCTTACGGGGCGCTTCTCTCGCCGCTTCCCGCTTCTCCGGCCGCTCATGGGCATGGCGTGCCTGTCGCGCGGGTGCGGGTTCGTCCGTCCACGCATCGGGAGCGGGTTTCGGACGCTGAGGCCGGCGTCCCGGTTCTGTGGACCGGCGAGGATGTTCGGCCCGTACGTGCTCGGATCTTGGGTGATCAACGCTTGGCTGATCAGATCTCGAGTTTTCCGATCTCCGGTTCTCAGATCTCTGGTTCTCAGGCCTCGGTTGCTCGGATCGTGAATGCTCCGATGATCTCGAGCGCTCGGATCTTGCGTGTTGGGGCCGTGGCTGGTCGGATTGCGGTTGTGGCGCTCTCTCCGGGCGAGGCGTGCGTTTGCGCTCCTGGCGCTCCGGGCGGTGCGGTTGCTCCATCGGCTCCGCATGCCCCGGCTGAGCGTGCTCGTACTCCGGCTGGTGAGCGATGTGCTCGGGTGGTTCCCGACGCTCGGGTCCGCGGTCTTTATGTTCCCGGTGTTCCGGCGGGCGGCTAGCTCGTTGGGCTGCCTGCGGAGGTCTCCGTGATTTATCGGGGCCCGAGCTTTGGCCGCGTCCACCGCGACCGCGGCGGCGTTTGCCGGCGCCTGCGATATCCTCTTCGGTCGGCGGATCGCCGAGCCAGACAGCGGTTTCGGCGGTGACCTTTTCGATGTCCTTTACGAACTTCAGGTCGTCCGGGCTTACGAGCGAAATCGAATGGCCTTCGTGACCGGCGCGTCCGGTTCTGCCGATGCGATGCACGTAATCGTCTGCGGCCCAGGGGAGGTCGAAGTTGAAGACGTGGGACACTTCCGGGATGTCGAGGCCGCGCGCCGCAACATCGGACGCAGCGAGCAGCATGATGTCGCCCGAACGAAATTTGTCGAGGGTTTCCATGCGGCTCGCCTGATCCATATCGCCGTGAAGCGCGCCGGCGTTGAATCCGTGCTTTGTCAGCGATTTGAAGAGGACGGCGACGTCACGCTTGCGGTTGCAGAAGATGATGGCGTTCTTGACGTTGCCGTCGCGGATCAAATTGCGCAGGACGTCGCGCTTCGCCCAGTCTTCGCCGTTCGAGCAATAGACGAAGCGCTGCGTGATGGTCTTCGCGGTCGTCGCGGGCTTTGCGACTTCGATCCGCTCGGGATCGTTCAGGAACTGATTGACGAGCCGCGTGATCTCCGGCGGCATCGTTGCCGAGAAGAAGAGCGTCTGGCGCCGTGGCGGCAGAAGCTTGCAGATTTTCTCGATGTCCGGAATGAAGCCCATGTCGAGCATGCGGTCGGCTTCGTCGATGACGAGGATCTCGACGCCCATCAGCATGACGCGGCCACGCCCGAAATGGTCGAGAAGCCGGCCCGGGGTCGCGATCAGAACGTCGACGCCACGATCAAGCTTCTTGACCTGGTCGTCCATCGAAACGCCGCCGATGAGGAGCGCGACCTGCAGCTTGTGATTTACACCGTATTTTTCGAAACTCTGCGCGACCTGGGCAGCAAGCTCTCGGGTCGGAGCGAGGATCAGCGAACGGGGCATCCGAGCCCGCGCGCGGCCGGTTTCGAGGCGCGTGATCATCGGGAGAACGAACGAAGCCGTTTTTCCTGTGCCCGTCTGGGCGATGCCGAGCACGTCTCGACCGGTTACGGCAACCGGGATGGCGGCGGCTTGAATCGGGGTGGGGTTTGCGTAACCCGCAGCCGTTATGGCCGCTTGAACCTTGGGCGAAAGCCCTAGGTCAGCGAACGTCTTGGTTTCCAAAAGTCAGTATCTCCATCTGCACAGCTCGGATGGTCCGGCGCAACGCAGCGTCAGACAGTCTTTCAAGAGCGCAGGGGGAACGGGTGCCGAAAGGACCTAAGCCGAAATAGGAGTGCGGATCAAAAAGCATTTAAAAAATGCGCAAATCGATCCCCTGCGCTCCGGCACATTCGCGTGCTCGCATACATCTCGGCCTGGCGCAAGGGAAACTCGCCGGTTTAGGCCTCTGAACCCGCGGGGTTGTGTCACAGGCGAGGAAAGGATGAGCGAATTCGGCCGCTTGCCCAGGATATCGGCATTACGCGTCGGCCTTTAGCAGCCACCTTCCGAATAGGCCACCAATAATGCCACCGAGGATGGGGGCGGCAAAGAACACCCAGACCTGCGACAGGGGCTCCCCACCGGCATAGACCGCCGGTCCGAAGCTTCGGGCAGGGTTGACCGACGTATTGGAGATTGGGATCGACATGATGTGGATCGCGGTCAGGGCCAGACCGATGGCCGCGGGGGCAAGAAGGGCAGGTCCATTCGGCCTGGTTACGCCCATGATGACAACGAGGAAAAATGCGGTCAGCACAGTCTCAAGAATGAAGACCTCGGACAGGGTCGCCTTGAGCATCGAGAGTTCGCCGTAGCCGTTGGCCGCGAAGGTTGGGCTGGTGTGCCCGACGAGCGAGAAGATTCCGCACGCGGCGCATGCTCCGATGAGCTGCGCCAGAATGTAGAAGACTGCTGTTCCAATGTTGAAACGCCCGCCTGCAACGAGACCAAGCGTTACGGCCGGATTGTAATGTCCGCCTGACACATGACCGATAGCGAAAGCGGTCACCATGACGGTTATGCCGATGCAGAAGGCTACGCCGATAATGCCTGCGGCCCCCGCTGGGGCTCCGAAGGAGTAAAATGCCGAGCCGAGGATGGCCGACATTAGCATAAATGTGCCGAATGTTTCGGCGGCGAGCGCCCGTATCTTCATTCCAAAAGCTCCTTGTCTTCCCTCGATTTTCTTATCGCGGCGCCTGATGTGAGCCGCGACCTGTACGGCGATCGTGGACGAGGATGAGCCACGGACGAATCGCTGCAGCCAGTTTTGATTGGTAGCGAGGCGTGAGCAATCGGTCAGCCGCGAAAAGCGGTCACAAATTGTATTGGGCAGAGAAGGGCTTATTTGTCGTATCAGCGAAAATGACTTTTGGATCAATAATCAGTGCCGTAGATATTTGTCGGGGGCGCAGATACCGGTCCGACACGCAGGTTCGCTAAAAGTCGATGGCGTCGCCTAGTGCGACGTGATTCTCAGGTTAGAGATACGCGAGCGCCGCTGAAATTCGCGAGGATCTCGATCGATGGCTGGAAGTGCTAATTCTTCGGTGAGTGACGCCAGTCTGACGATTCGCGGAGCCGCGACGAGTGGTGAAGCACGTCCGAAAGGCGTCCGCCGCGGTGATGCCATCCGAGATCTGAAGAAGCGGGACAACTACACGAACTTCCGCCATATCGCGTTTGTCTACCTCGTCATCGCTCTATCGATCGGCTTGACCATTTGGAGCTACGGCGCGGTCGCGGAGGCAGGTCTCGGGTGGTGGTGGAATATCCCCATGACGCTGCTGTGCATCGCTGTGATCGGTGCATCGCAACACCAGTTCGGTGGCGTCATCCACGAGGGTACCCACTTCATCCTCTTCGAAAATAAGACGCTGAATGAACTGGTATCCGATTGGCTCGGCGGGTTTCCGATCTACACGTCGACGTTCCAATACCGGCTGCACCATCTCGCGCATCACCAATTCATTAACGACCCGCTCCGCGATCCCGATTGGGCCCAGCTCAATGAAAGCGGTCATGATCTCGACTTCCCGATCACTCATTTCGAGATGCTGAAGGAACTCGGGAAGCAGCTTTGGCTGCCGAACCTCTTCCGCTACATGATCGTGCGTGCCCGCTACAGCGCGCTCGGCACCGACAACAACCCGTATATGGACCGCGAGCACAAGGGCGAACGGCTGCCGACGCTGATGGGCGTCATTTACGCCGTGTCGGCGCCTGCCGCTGCGGTCACGCTCATCAAGTTGGGTCATGGCGCGTGGGCTTTCCCTGCGCTTGGCGTGATGACGGCCGCGGCTGTTGCGTACTTCTATTTTCTCGATGAGGAGAAGCTGCCGCATGCGCACGTCGAGACGGTGATCTCCCATCGGACGACGAACATCAGCCGCATCCTCTTCATGGCGATCCTATACTCCGCGCTCACGGGGATCGAAGTCGCGGGCTGGGGCCCCGCGTGGGCGTATTTCGGTCTGCTTTGGATCCTGCCTTTGTTCACGGCGTTCCCGCTCTTCATGATCATGCGCCAGTGGGTGCAGCACGGAAATGCCGATCGCGGACGTTACACGAATACTCGGGTGTTCCTGGTCAACCCGTTCATTCGTTACGCGGTGTTTCCGTTCGGCATGGATTATCACCTCCCGCACCACGTCTTCGCCTCGGTGCCCCACTACAAGCTCAAGGGCTTGCACGAGCTGCTGCTTCAGGATCCCGAATACCGAGACAAGGGGATCGTCGTTGAGGGCTACTTCAACTCGCCGCATGGCAACGCCGACGATCGCAATCCGACAGTCATCGAGGTTCTGGGTGAAAAGTACGCGCCGGAGGCGGGCGGTAACGTCTACGTCGATACCGATACGCTCGAATACGCAAAGGTGAGCGGCGCTGCTGCCATTTCGCGCGAGAGTGAAGCGTCTCTGCGCGACGGTACATAAAAAACGAGAGGAGCGTTTGCGCTCCCCTCGTTCAAGCTGCCAGCCTATCGTTTCGTCTTAGATGTCCAGGTCCTTCGCGAAAGCGGCGTGTTCCTGGATGAAGCGGTAGCGCGCTTCGGGCTTCGAGCCCATCAGCGCGTTGACGACGTCGCCCAATCCGCCACGCGCGTCTTCGCTGATGCCGACGCGCAGAAGCGTCCGCCGCTTCTTGTCCATCGTCGTCTCTTTGAGATCCTTGAAGTCCATCTCGCCGAGACCTTTGAAGCGCGTAACTTTCGGCTTCCGGCCCTTGAAGCGCGTGGCGATAAGTTCGTCGCGATGCGCTTCGTTGCGCGCATAGGCAACGTCGCTCTTGTCGGAGATTTTGTAGAGCGGCGGAACGGCCAGAAACAGGTGGCCGTTTTCAACGAGTTCCGGCGTTTCCTGATAGAAGAAGGTGATCAGCAGCGAGGCGATGTGGGCGCCGTCAACGTCGGCGTCCGTCATGATGATCACGCGCTCGTAGCGCAGATCCTCGTCGCGATATTTGGTGCCGGTGCCGACGCCGAGTGCCTGAATGAGATCAGCGAGCAGCTGGTTTTGTGACAGCTTCGCCGAGGACGCGTTGGCGACGTTCAGGATTTTGCCGCGCAGCGGCAGGATCGCCTGGGTTTCGCGATCGCGCGCGCTCTTGGCGCTGCCGCCGGCCGAGTCACCTTCAACGATGAAGATTTCCGTGCCTGCGGCCTGCTGGATCGAGCAGTCGGCAAGCTTGCCGGGGAGGCGCAATTTTCGCGTGGCGGATTGGCGGCCGACCTCTTTCTCGCGGCGGCGCTTCAAGCGCTCTTCGGACTGCTCGATGGTCCACTCGAGCAGTTTCGTCGCCTGTTGCGGGCTATCGGCGAGCCAGTGATCGAAGGCGTCGCGAACGGCTGTTTCGACGATCTTGGTTGCTTCGACGGACGCGAGCTTGTCCTTCGTCTGCCCTTGGAATTCGGGTTCGCGAATGAAGACCGACAGCATCGACGCCGCCGTGCCCATCACGTCTTCCGACGTGATCTGAATTGCTTTCTTGACGTTGACGAGTTCGCCATAGGCCCGGAGGCCCTTGTACAACGCCTGACGCAGGCCGTTCTCGTGCGTGCCGCCTTCGGCCGTGGGGATGGTGTTGCAGTAGGAGGATGAGAAGCCATCCTCGTCGGCAATCCAGGCCACAGCCCATTCGACCGATCCGTGACCGGCTTCCTTCTCGACCCGGCCCGAAAAGATGTCCTTGGTGACGCGCGCCTGTCCCTCGATCGACGACGTCAGGTAGTCGCTCAGACCGCCGGGGAAGTGGAACACCGCTTCGGCTGGGGTTTCGTCCTTGATGAGTTCGGGATCGCACTTCCAGCGGATTTCGACGCCGCCGAAAAGGTAGGCCTTCGAACGGGCCATTTTCATCAGGCGGGCGGCCTTGAACGCACAGCCTTTGCCGAAGATCTTCTCGTCCGGCTTGAAGCGCACTTTGGTGCCGCGCCGATTCATGATCGAGCCAAGCTTCTCGAGCTTGGTCTGGGGCTCGCCGCGCGAGAAGACCATGCGATAGAGCTGCTGGTCGCGCGCCACCTGGACTTCGAGCGTTTCAGACAGTGCGTTGACGACGGAGACGCCGACGCCGTGCAAACCGCCGGACGTGTTGTAGGCTTTCGAATCGAACTTGCCGCCAGCGTGCAGCACCGTCAGCACGACTTCGAGCGCGCTTTTGTTCTTGTATTTGGGGTGCGGGCCGATGGGGATGCCGCGGCCGTTGTCGGTGACGGTCAGGAAGCCGTCGGCCGAAAGTTCGACCTCGATCCACGTCGCGTGGCCGGCGACGGCTTCGTCCATCGAGTTATCGATCACCTCGGCGAAGAGGTGGTGCATGGCCTTTTCGTCAGTGCCGCCGATGTACATGCCAGGGCGGCGACGTACGGGCTCCAGGCCTTCGAGCACTTCGATGTCGTGCTCGCTATAGGCGCCCGTTTCGGCAGGCTTGCGTGCACGTGACGATTTTTCAGTCATTTCGTTATCGAATTCCGGAAAGAGGTCGGTTTGAGATCGGCTCATCTGCGGCCCTTGATCGTCTGTGGCGTGACCCAAACGTTCGGAAAGAAGCGGCGGGACGCCCGACAGCAGAAGCCGCTGAAGCGAATCTTGAGGGCTTCTTATAGCCTGAGCCGGGGTCATGCCACCATCGCGTTTGCGACTTGTGGCGGCACTGCAACGCGCCAAATGCCTTAGACTGCGACGTTATCGATCAATCGCGTCTTGCCGAGCCAAACAGCGGCCAGGACGCGCAGCGCCCGCCCGTCTGCCGCAGGCGGCACGGCCAGCGTTTCTGCGTCGCGGACCTCGATATAGTCAATTCTCGCAAACCCGGCTGCGATCAGCTTGCGCTTGGCGTTGGAGATGCCGGTCGGCACGTCCTCGCCATTTGCAACATCTTCGGCGAGCGAGGAAATCACGGCGTATAGTGCGGGGGCAATCTTGCGTTCGGCATCGCTCAGATAGGCATTGCGGGATGAAAGCGCCAGCCCGTCGATGTCACGCTTGGTCGCTCCGCCGATCAGCTTCACGGGGATGTTGAGATCGCCGACGACCTGTCGCAGCACGGCGAGCTGCTGATAATCTTTTTCGCCGAAAATCGCGATGTCGGGCGTGACCTGGTTGAAGAGCTTCGTGCATACCGTCGCCACGCCGTCGAAGTGGTTTGGACGGAACGCGCCGTCGAGATCCTTGGCAGCGCTCCCGGCGCGGACACCTGCGGAAAATCCCTCCGGATACATTTCCTCGACAGTCGGCACCCAAACGAGATTGGCGTCGGCATCGGCGAGCTTTATCAGGTCGCCAGCCTCGTCGCGCGGGTAACGCGAGAGATCTTCGGCTGGCCCGAACTGCGTGGGGTTGACAAAGATCGAAACGACGACCTTGTCGGCCTTCTTCCTGGCAAGCTTGACGAGCGTAAGATGGCCGGCGTGTAGCGCGCCCATCGTCGGCACGAGGGCGATCGTCTGGCCACGCTGGCGCCATTTCGAGGCGGCTTTTCGGAGGTCGCGCAGATTGCGGACGACTTTGATGATTTCGGACAAAGCTGAGGCCCAGATGAGATTGCAGGGCAGTGGTGCAGGGATTACGGGCAAGTCGTCAAGTGGACAAGCTGATGGCCGTTTTTTCAGCCGCAGGCGCAGGCCCCTCAATCTGCTAATATTGGCGCTGGGCGAATCGCTGTGAGCGCCTTTTATCAGCGAGAACATTATGGTCGCGACATTGCGGCGCGAGGATAGCGTGACACAACGGGGTCTCCCGTCACGGGACGAGTTCGCCGCGCAGTATCTCATGGACGAGCCGCGGCTCGTCGGTGCTCTGATCGAACGCGCGCTCTTCACCGAGGACGAGCGGCGGCGGACCGCGGACGTGGCGCGGCGGCTCGTGCATGCGGCGCGGGCGGACAAGGCGAGCCACGCCGGTGTCGATGCGTTCATGCACGAATACGGCTTGGCGACGGACGAAGGCGTGATCCTGATGTGCCTCGCCGAGGCGCTCTTGCGCATTCCGGACGCCGAGACGGCCAACGCTTTCATCGCAGACAAAATTTCCGGCGGCGCGTGGGAGAAGCATCGCGGGCATTCGGAGAGCCTCTTTGTCAACGCTTCGACTTGGGGCTTGATGCTGACGGGCCGCATCATGCGGCTCAGGGAAGCCAAGGGCGCAAACCCTCTGCAGGCGATGAAGCGCCTCGTGGCGCGCTCGGGCGAGGGAACTATCCGGCTCGCCATTCGCCAGGCCGTGCGGCTTCTCGGCGAGCAGTTCGTGCTCGGCTCGACGATCGAGGCAGCGCTATCGCGGTCGCGAGCATTCGCGGAAAAGGGCTACCGGTTCTCCTACGATATGCTCGGAGAGACAGCCCGATCCAAGCAGGATGCGGAGCGCTATTTTCAACGTTACATGGCGGCGATCGATGCGGTCGGCGCGGATGCCGGGCCTTTTGCGACGCCGCATGCGGATGCGATTTTCGACCGGCCGTCCATCTCGGTGAAGCTTTCAGCGCTTCATCCGCGTTTCGAGCCCGGCAAGGAACATCGTCTCAGGGCCGAGCTTGCGCCGCTGCTCCTGACGCTCGCGCGTGCAGCCCGGGCGAAAGGCTTGGGTTTGACCGTCGACGCGGAAGAGCAGGACCGGCTCGATATCACCGCGGATCTCTTCGGCGAAACGCTCGTCAGTCCGCACCTCGAGGGATGGAACGGTCTCGGCATCGCCGTGCAGGCTTACGGCAAGCGGGCCATCCCGATGCTCCGCTGGCTGCGCCGTCTCAGCGAGAAGACCGGCAAGCGTATCCCGGTGCGCCTCGTCAAGGGCGCCTACTGGGACAGCGAAATCAAATGGGCGCAGGAGCGCGGCTTCGAGGATTATCCGGTTTTCACGCGAAAGCTGCATACGGACGTTTCCTATCTAGCGGCAATGCGGCTGCTGATCTCCGATTCCGCAGCATTCTATCCGCAGTTTGCGACCCACAACGCGCACACGATCGCGGCGGCGTCGGTTGCGGGCGGCGCGGTCGAATTCGAATATCAGCGGCTGCACGGCATGGGTGAAGCGCTCTACGAACAGGTCATCGGCGAGGGCAAGTTCGGCCGAGCATGCCGGATCTACGCGCCCGTCGGCGGGCATGAAGATTTGCTCGGCTATCTCGTGCGCCGCTTACTCGAAAACGGCGCCAACACATCGTTCGTCAACCGGCTGGGCGATGAGGAAATGTCAATTTCCGAAATCATCGCCGATCCGGTCGAGATCGCCGATCGGGAGTTCACCTCGGGCGAGCGCGTCAAGCTGATCACGCGGCCGCGGGATATCTTTCTGCCCGAGCGGAAGAACAGCGCTGGATTGGCGCTGGTGCAGGCGAGCGTACGCGATGGCATTCAAGCGGACATCGCGAAGATTCTGAAGGCTCCCTTTTTGGCTGGGCCTATCGTCAACGGCACGGTCACGGCCGGCGGCGATGCGGCCGCGATCTCTTTATCGCCGCACGATCATCGCGATCGTATTGGTACGGTGCGGCTCGCAACGCCGCAGCATCTCGAGGATGCGATTTTCTCGGCGGTGAATAGCGCGCCGCGCTGGGAGAAAACGGATGCGGCGGAGCGCGCACGCATTCTGGAAGCTGCGGCCGAACTTTTCGAAAGGGATCGCGCGGTTTTGATGGCCGCGCTCGTTCGCGAGGCGGGGAAAACGATCGAGGCCGCGCAGTCGGAGGTTCGCGAGGCGGTCGATTATCTTCGCTACTACGCGATCGAGGCGCGGCGGCTCTTTTCCGATCCGGTTGTGCTCAAAGGTCCGACGGGCGAGGAAAACACGCTGTCGCTCAGAGGCCGCGGCGTGTTTGCGTGCATTTCGCCGTGGAATTTCCCCATCGCGATCTTTACGGGGCAAGTCGCGGCGGCGCTCGCGGCCGGCAACGCCGTCATCGCGAAGCCAGCCGAGCAGACGCCAATCGCGGGATTTCTTGCGGTGAAGCTGCTGCAAGAGGCTGGTGTGCCTCGCGATGTGCTGCATCTCGTAACGGGCGGCGGCAAGCTCGGAGAGGCCATCGTCAAAGATGCGCGCATTCAGGGTGTAGCGTTCACCGGCTCCAACGAAACCGCTTGGGCCATTCAGCGGGCGCTCGCCGATCGTCGCGGCGCGATCGTGCCGTTCATTGCGGAGACGGGCGGCATCAATGCCATGATCGCGGATTCGTCGGCTCTTCCCGAGCAGGTTGTCCGCGACGCGGTGCGGTCGGCTTTCGATAGCGCCGGCCAGCGCTGCTCGGCGGCCCGCGTTCTTTTCGTGCAGGACGACAACGCGCCGCGTATCCGCTCAATGCTGGCGGGCGCCATCGAGGCGCTCGATGTAGGCGATCCGCTCGATTATGCGACGGACATCGGTCCCGTTATCGATGAAACGGCGCAGGATGCTCTGGAGAGCCATAAAGTCCGCATGCAGCGCGAGGGTCGCGAGATCATCGATCTGGCGATGCCGGAAGCGTGCCGCGCTGGGACCTACGTCACGCCGTCGCTCTATGAAATCGATCGCCTGAGCAAACTCGACCATGAAGTGTTCGGGCCGATCCTCCATATGATCCGGTACGAGCGCGGGCATTTGGATAAGGTCGTTGCGGCGCTGAATACGACCGGGCACGGGCTGACGCTCGGCCTGCATAGCCGTATCGAGAGCGTTGCAGATTACGTCGCGGAGAATGCCCGGGTCGGCAATCTTTACGTCAACCGCAATCAGATCGGCGCCGTCGTCGGCGTTCAGCCTTTCGGGGGTGAGGGGCTTTCGGGCACCGGTCCCAAAGCGGGCGGTCCCAACTATCTGGCGCGGTTTGCGACCGAGCGCGTGCGGGCGACGGACATTACCGCGACCGGCGGCAACTACACGTTGCTCAGCGGGAAGGGGTAGTTCGACTTTGGGGTCGGCGGCCCACATTTGCGGGCCTGCCGCCAGCGCGGTCGCTATTCGTAAAACGCATAAAATTTCTTGGCGGGTTCAACGATTTCCCACGTGCCCGTGAAGCCTGCGGGTGTCAGGAATGCGTCGCCTGCGCGGAAAGTCGCCTCGGAGCCGTCGTCGCCTCGGACGACGATGACGCCTTCGAGAAGGTGGCAGAATTCACTTTCTGAGAAAACGACGCGCCAGGTTCCCGGCTCGCTGCTCCAGATGCCGCTGTTGAAGCGGCCGTCCGCGCTTTGAAACAAGTTCTGCGCGCTTTGAACCGGATCGCCGGCCGTGATGCGCTCGGCCGCCGGGCGGTAAACTTCGGGAGCGGGCAGATTGCCCTGAAAGAGGATCAGCTTCGGAAATTCTGGATTGGCGGACACGGATGAACCTTCGTTGACGGATTGTCCGCAACGGTACGACGCGCCCGCTTCGGTGGGCAAGCCTGTGATGGCTAAGCGTCGTCAGTCGCCCGCCATCACGAAGCAATCGACGGATTGCCGGCGAAGGGCGTTGCAGGTGGTTGTCGCCCGGTCTGCGTCAAAGCCGGTGAAGCGCGCACGAAAGACTTGGCGGCCGTCTTTCTGGGCGGGATGCGTGACCGTGGGGATGCCGGCGAGAAGTTTGCCTGCACGGCCTTGAACGTTCGTGAGGGCACGCTGCGCATCGTCAATCGAGCCATAGGCGCCGATTTGCACAGTGTACCGGCCACCGGCGGCTTTCTTGCCGGCGTTCCTTGGCTCGTAGCTTCCTTGGGTGGAAGCCAGGTGGATCGCGCTTGCCTGTGCGCCAAGCGTGGACGGCGGCAGTCCACGGATCACGGGTGCGGCATGCGACCCGGTGCTCGCACTCTTCTGCTTCGTCCGGGTGATGGGCTTCGCGTCGGCTGCTGGTGAAGCTGCTGGAGACGCTGCTGGGGCTTCTGCGATTGCAGCTGTCGCACGGTAGGGCTCAGCGTCCGAAGCGTTCAGCATTGCGAGCTGAGTGCCGCCGGTCTGACGGCTCGCCGTCGAGGGCATTTCGTTCGGAGCCGGCATGCCTGCTCCGCGGTCGGACCCCGCGAGGTTGGCGGGTGCGAAGGGACGAAGGACTATGTCCTCAGCTGGAGTATCCTGACCTGCCGGATTGTGGCTGGCGGTGTCGTCAGCCACACGAACGAGGTCGGACCTCGTGGAGGTGCCACGCGGTGGCGGCGTGTTGCGGTCGGGTCTGCGATCCGACGCTTCCATGTCGGTTGTTTCTTCCGGGGATGACGGGGCGGGGCGTGCTTTCGGCACCATGGGCACGGCGCGAACCTTGAAGATTTGGACTGGCGTTTCAGGCTCTGCAGCCGAAGAAGGCTCGGCGCTCGGCTGCTGCCGGGGGGCAGGGGGCGCTGCTTCTGCAACCTCGGTCGGCCGCGGCTTGCGGTCGACAGGGCGTTGCGCTGCCTTGGGCTCGTTCTTCAGGCGTGCGAATTGCGTGGGCTTTCGGGTCTTCTGAGCTGAGGCCCGCGAGGCCATCCGCGTCAGAAGAACCCGCATTTCGGCATTTCGCTCGGCGGCGGTGTCACCGCCGAAGACGACACCGATGAGATGGTGGTCGCCCCGGCGCCACGAGGTCACGAGATTGAAGCCCGAGGCGCGCGTGTAGCCGGTTTTGATCCCGTCGATGCCTGCGAAATTGTTCAGCATCGTATTGTGATTGCGGAAGTTTTTGCCTCCATACGCGAATGTGCGGGTGGCGAAGAGCGGGTAATAGGACGGAAAATCGTCCTGCAGACGCAGGGCAAGCGTCGCCATATCTCGAGCGGTCGTTACCTGAGCGTTGTTTGGGAGGCCCGAGGCATTCTCGAAATGCGTCTTAGACATGCCGATCTCACGGGCACGGGCATTCATCAGGCGAACGAAATTGGCCTCCGAGCCGCCGACCTTCTCGGCGAGCGCTACGGCGATGTCGTTGGCGGATTTTGTGATGACGGCCCTGATGGCGTCAGAGACCGTGATTTGCTCGCCTGGGGCGAGGTCGAGCTTCGAGGGTGCGACACTGGCGGCTGCCGTGGAGATCGTCAGCCGGTCGGACATCTTCAGGCGCCCAGACTGGAGCGTCTCGAAGGTCATATAAAGGGTCATCATCTTCGTGAGAGATGCCGGATGCCGGAGCGCATCGCCGTCCGCGTCGTGCAGGACGGTGCCCGTATTGGCATCAAGAATCAAAGCTGCGTGGCGATTCCCCCCGGCGGCGCTTGCGCTTCCCAGGAACACACCAAACACAACTGCAAAAGCCGGCGCATAGGCCAACGCTCGTCGCAACAAGACGCTAATTCCCTCTGCCGCTCGTGCTGAGCGGTTGTTTTGACAACCCTAATCCACGGGTTGGCGTTAAAGGCTCCCGTGGAAGGCCCCGCAGTCAACGATGAAAGCAGAGCACTGTTTTTGGGCACCTTTTGGGCGCCCCCGAATTTTTCGGCGCCCGCAGAGATGCTCGGGGAAGTGTATGGTCCGAGGACTGCAGCAGGGTTAAAGAACGCGGTAAAAATTCCCTATCGCGCTGTCTCAATTTCGCTCGCCAAGCCCGCGTTCGGAGGGCAAGCTTAGGAGCCTGTTCGTGGACTCGGCAGACTTCAAGGCCGGGGGCAAGGCGGGAGTTCAACCTGAGGTTCGGCGTGATGCTGGGGAAAGCCCTGCACTCCGGGCGGAGCGCCGGGCCTGACATCGGTCGCCGTTCAGGCAAACCGGAACTTGAAGGGAGTTTCGTCATTCAATTGTTGGAAATGCCAGATGCGTCACTCGGCTCGTTCTATTTTTTGTTCGTCAGCGTGCCTATATTACGTGCTTGATGGAGACGGGTGTTAGCTTGAACATTTGGCGAGAAAGACGAGTGCCCCGCTGGGCACGCATTTGGGGAAGCGGGCGTTACTATTCTGCCTCCAACATGCACCCGATGCGGGATAGCTTTGGAACATCCGACGGATTCGGGTTTTCCCCGAGGCACGCGATGAAGACGGTGCAACTTATTCCCTCGTTGGCGGCCCACCGCATGGCCGCGAACAAGGACGACCCGCCCGATGGGCCGCGTCGCGATGACGGCGATGGCGAGTCGAAAACAGGTATCGTCACCAAGACCCGTCCAAAAACGAAGAAGCCGAACCTATATAAGGTTCTCCTGTTGAACGACGACTTCACGCCGATGGAGTTCGTGGTTCTGGTGCTGCAACGCTTCTTCAACAAGGGACAGGAGGATGCGACCCGCATCATGCTCCATGTTCACCACAAAGGAGTCGGGATTTGCGGGGTGTATACTTACGAGGTCGCCGAAACAAAGGTGACGCAGGTGATGGACTTTTCACGGCAGCATGGCCACCCTCTACAGTGCACCATGGAGAAAGAGTAGGACTCGATTGACATCGCTCTCCAAAAATCTTGAAGCCTCGCTGCACCGCGCTGTGCAGTATGCAAACGTCCGCCACCACGAGTTTGCGACGCTTGAGCATTTATTGCTCGCGCTCGTCGACGATCGTGACGCTGCTGCCGTTATGCGGGCCTGTTCCGTCGACATCGAGCAATTGCGTGCCCGATTGATCGAATATCTCGACACCGAGCTGAAGCCGATCGTGTCGAAATCAGCGCGCGACGCTCACCCGACGAATTCGTTCCAACGGGTCGTTCAGAGGGCGATCGTCCACGTCCAGACGTCGGGCCGGGAGGAGGTTACGGGCGCCAACGTGCTCGTCGGCATTTTCTCGGAACGCGAAAGCCACGCGGCGTATTTCCTGCAAGAGCAGGAAATGACACGCTTCGATGCTGTTCAATACATTGCTCATGGGATTGCAAAGCGGCCCGGCATGTTTGAGCCGCGGACCGTTCGTGGAGTCGATGACGACGTGAACGCAACCGAGGGTGAAGAGAAGAAGCCAGGCGATGCGCTCAACACGTATTGCGTGAACCTCAACAAGAAAGCCCGCGACGGCAAGATCGATCCGTTGATCGGCCGCGAGCAGGAGGTTATGCGCACCGTGCAGGTGCTCTGCCGCCGCCAGAAGAACAATCCGCTCTTCGTCGGCGACCCGGGCGTCGGTAAAACGGCAATTGCCGAAGGGTTGGCTCGCAAGATCGTCGGCGGTCAGGTGCCCGACGTTCTGAAGGGCGCAACGATCTTTGCGCTCGACATGGGCGCGCTCCTCGCTGGAACCCGCTATCGCGGTGATTTCGAGGAGCGGTTGAAGGCCGTTATGAAGGAAGTCGAAGCGTTCCCCGGCGCGGTTCTCTTCATCGACGAAATCCACACCGTGATCGGCGCGGGTGCGACTTCGGGCGGAGCTATGGACGCTTCGAATCTGCTGAAGCCTGCACTGCAGTCCGGTACGCTCCGCTGCATCGGTTCGACGACGTACAAAGAGTACCGGCAGCACTTCGAGAAGGATCGGGCACTCGTGCGCCGGTTCCAGAAGATCGATGTGAAGGAGCCGACTGTCGAGGATGCGATCGAGATTCTCAAAGGCCTGAAGTCGGTCTTCGAGGATTATCACAAGATCAAGTACACGAACGAAGCCATCAAGGCCGCGGTCGAGCTGTCGGCCCGGTACATCCACGACAGGAAGCTGCCGGACAAGGCGATCGACGTGATCGACGAGACCGGCGCTTCGCAGATGCTTGTTCCGGAAAACAAGCGGAAGAAGAAGATCACCACGAAGGAGATCGAGGCCACCGTTGCCGTCATGGCGCGGATTCCGCCGAAAACCGTCACGAAGAGCGATGCCGAAGTCATCGCTCATATCGGACGCGATCTGAAGCGGTTGGTGTTCGGTCAGGACAAGGCGATCGAAGCTCTTTCGAGCGCGATCAAGCTGGCGCGTGCCGGCCTGCGCGAGCCCGAGAAGCCGATCGGTTGCTATCTGTTCTCCGGTCCCACGGGCGTCGGCAAAACGGAAGTCGCCAAGCAGCTCGCCAACCTGATGGGCGTCGAGCTGCTGCGCTTCGACATGTCGGAATACATGGAGAAGCACACGGTTTCGCGTTTGATCGGCGCGCCTCCGGGGTACGTCGGGTTCGATCAGGGTGGCCTGCTGACCGATGGCATCGATCAGCATCCGCACTCGGTGCTGCTGCTCGACGAAATCGAGAAGGCGCATCCGGATCTGTTCAACATCCTCCTGCAGGTGATGGACCACGGCAAGCTCACGGACCACAACGGCAAGTCGGTCGATTTCCGCAACGTCGTTCTCATCATGACGACGAACGCGGGCGCGTCCGACATGGCCAAGCCGCCGATGGGCTTCAACCGTCAGAAGCGGGAAGGCGAGGATGCGGAAGCAGTGACGAAGCTGTTCACTCCGGAGTTCCGCAACCGTCTCGACGCCATTGTTCCGTTCGCGGGTCTGTCGCCCGAGATCATCGCGCAGGTCGTCGAGAAGTTCATCTTCCAGCTCGAAGCACAGCTCGCAGATCGCAGCGTTTCGATCGAACTGTCGGATGAGGCGACACGGTGGCTCGCCGAGAAGGGTTACGACGAGAAGTTCGGCGCGCGGCCGTTGTCTCGCGTCATCCAGGAATACATCAAGAAGCCGCTGGCTGAAGAGCTGCTGTTCGGCAAGCTCGAGAACGGCGGAACGGTGAAGGTTCTGGTCTCCGGCAAAGGCCCCGACCGGACTTTGGCCTTCGACTTCCTGCCGCTCGATCCTTCGAAGAAGGCCAAGACGCCGGAAGACGAAGAGACGGATGACGACGAGGATCTTCCGCAGCCGGTTCTTGCGGATGCGACGCCGAAGAAGGCGTTGCCCGGGCCGAAGGAGAAGGGTGAGAAGCCCAACGGGTCCGGTGCGGTGCCAAGCGTGCCGCGCAAGAAACGAGAAGAGTAAAGTTCAGCGGCACGACCTTCGGGTCGTGCCGTTTCTTTATGTGCCGAAGCCGTTATGATGGCCTGAAGGCCAGCGTGGTCGCATGATCTGGCTTACCGCTTTGCTTCTCGCGGGAATTTTCGGCTGGCTCGGAACCCGCTGGGTGGCGCCCATCCTGATCTGCGTCGTTGCCGGGTCGATGATTGCAGTCGATAGCATCGCTGCGAACGAATTTACGGCAAGCACGGCCGCGACGCTTGCGATGATCATCGCTGCGGTTTTGGTGGTGTGGGGTGGCAGCCGCGCCTTGCGGCGTTTGACTGCCGGTTAGCCGTCCTCGCACGATTGAAACGCGACGGCAGATCGTCCGGCGCGTTTTCTTATGTCCTCATGCTCGATGTTTGGTGCGGATGGCGTGCCGCCATGCTGGCCTTCCGGGCGGCTGTGGTTTGGTGTATGCGCCAAGAGATAGTGATCCATCCATCTATGAAAAATCGAAAGAAAGCACGGGAGCATGGGCCATGATCTTTCCTGCTGGACGCGCCGCCCGCGTCCGACGCGCGTTGTCATGGACGGTCGCTACACGCGGCTCGAACCGCTAGATCCGGCACGGCACGGAGATGCGTTGTTCGGACAATCGGCTGCTCGCGGGGCTGAAGAGCGTTTTCGCTATCTCTTCGAACCGCCGCCAGCGACAAGCGCCGATTTGCGGCCATGGCTCGATACGATGTCGCAAAGCCAAGACCCAATGTTCTGGGCGGTGGTTGATAAGACGAGCGGCCGCGCTGCCGGGCGGCAGGCCTTGATGCGCATCGAACCGGCCCACGGCGTTATCGAGATCGGATCGATCCTTTGGGGGCCGGCGATTGCGCGCACGCGCGTTGCTACTGAAGCGCTCTACCTCTTCGCGGCGCATATTTTCGAGGTTCTTGGCTATCGCCGTTTCGAATGGAAATGCCACAACGATAACGAGCCATCCAAGCGCGCCGCGCGCCGCTTCGGTTTCACCTACGAGGGCCTATTCCGTCAGCACATGGTGGCCAAAGGAGCCAACCGGGACACCGCCTGGTTTTCAATGCTGGACAAGGAATGGCCGGCCATTAAAGCGGCCTACGAGGATTGGCTGGCGCCGGAAAACTTTGACGAGGCTGGACGGCAGCGGGCGCGATTGAGGGCCGCCGCTGCGCTTGAATAAGGGGCGGAAACTGCTCGACGACAAACCGGCAATCTCGGCGCGGAATTTTCAGGCGAGCGCAGCCTTCAGTTTTTCGGCGTTAGCGGCCAGCACGGAACCTTCTTCCATGCTCCGCGCGTGGATGTGCAGCGGCTTACCTTCGTAGCGGGGTATGACGTGGAAATGCAGGTGAAAGACCGTCTGGCCGCCCGCCGTTTCATTGAATTGTGCGATGCTGACTCCGTCGGCATTGAAGGCGGATTTCGCGGCGACGGCGACCTTCTGAACGAGTGGAATGATCTTCGCCAGCACCGCCGGGTCGGCATCGAGAAGATTGCGGGACTGAGCCTTCGGGAGGATCAACGTGTGACCCGGCGACTGGGGCATCACGTCCATGAAGACGATCGCATCGGCATCCTCGTAGACTTTGTGGCACGGAATTTCGCCGCGCAGGATCTTCGCGAAGATGTTGTTTGCGTCGTACGACATGGTGTTCCGCTCGGCTTAATATGACTATGCGGCGGCCTTCGACTGGGCGCCGCTTCAGGCTTCGTCTTTGCGATAGGGGCCCATCTCGGTCAAGTCGGCATTGAACCGGGTCACGGCTTGGCGCTCCTGGTTGAGGAAGCGCTCCACGGCGCGTTCGAGCGCGGGGTCGGCGAGCCAGTGCGCGGAGTACGTTTCGACCGGTAGATAGCCGCGTGCGAGCTTATGCTCGCCTTGGGCGCCGGCTTCGACGCGCGGGAGCCGGTGCTCGATGGCATAATCGATCGCCTGATAGTAGCAGACCTCGAAGTGGAGCGCCGGGTGGTGCTCGATGGCGCCCCAGTAGCGGCCGTAAAGGCAATCGCCGCCGATGAGGTTCAAGGCGCCTGCGATGTAGCTTCCATGCCGCTTCGCGAAGACCAGCAGGCACCGCTCGGGCATCGCTTGACCGAGGAGCGAGAAGAAGGTGCGATTGAGATAGGGCCGGCCCCACTTACGGTTTCCGGTGTCCATGTAGAACTTGAACATCGCGTCCCAGTGAGCTTCGCCGATGGCTCTGCCGGCGACATGCTCGATCTCTATGCCGTGCGCCAATGCCGCCTGGCGCTCTTTTCTCATCGCCTTGCGCTTGCGCGATGCCAGGGTGCCAAGAAAATCGTCGAAGGAGCCGTAGTCCTGGTTCTGCCAATGGAACTGCTGGCCAATTCGCGTCAGGAAGCCGAGGGCGCGCAGGCGCGCGGCGACCTCTCGGTCGAGAAATGTCAGGTGCACTGACGATAGGCCGCCGAGGCGAGCAACCTCAATCGCTGCAGCGGCTAGCATCTGCTCGTCGGAGAAGGACTTTGCACCTGGCTTCACGAGCAGGCGCGGGCCAGGGACGGGCGTAAACGGCACCGACATCTGGAGCTTCGGATAATAGCGTCCACCTGCCTGGGCGTAGGCATCGGCCCAGCCGTGATCGAATACGTACTCACCCTGGCTGTGCGATTTCAGATAGGCGGGCGCGGCTGCTGTAATCGATCCGGTCTCGTCTTCGATGACGAGATGGCGCGGCAGCCAACCGCTCTTGATTCCGACTGCGTGCGATTCCTCAAGCGCGTTAAGGAAGGCGTGAGAAACGAAAGGATTGAAGTTCGCCGGATCAGGATTGGCGCAGGCATCCCATTGCGCTGCGTCGATCGCTGCGATCGACGGGGCGAGTTTCACGGCCGTGTCGGGAAATGTCGGCATCTTTACCGCTGCTGAGTATGTCCCAAGTCTATGCAACTCCTTTGCTGTCGCAAAGCGACAAAGGGCAGGGCAGATGCGCGCTGGTTGCGGTGATCTAGAACGGCCGTCCAATCGTTAGGGATGAAAGCCCTCAAATATCATGGCGTCGGCGTGTGCTTCGGCGATGCGCCGCTGTTTCGGCGTGCGCACTGTCCACGTGAAGAGCGGCAGGCCCAAGACGCGGCGCACGTATTCCGTTACCGGTGTCGGCAGGGCATCGACCTGGTAGGCATAAAAGTCCGGCGCGACTGGGCCCGACTCGAGCAGGCCCCGAAGGGCAGTCGCTCGCTTTCTTTTGATCTTGCGCGACCACCAACCGGCGCCCGCGTAACTACCCGAAACGATCCCGCGCGGGACGTCTGGAGCCAAGCTCCGCACTGCAATCATCACGTCCGGATCGAACGACATCAGGGCAACGGGGCCGCGATACTCGGAGACGAGCCTCGCGATGCTGGCGATGAACTCGCGGTCCGGCGGGTCCCATTCGCTTTTGATCTCGATCAGCAACGGGACACGCCCACCGACCAGGTCCAGCAAGCCGGCGAGCGTCAGGATCGTCTCGCCTCCGACACGATAGCGATGCGATCCGAGATCACGTTCCTTGACGGCCGAGAGGGGGCCCCGTCCGTCTACGAGCCGGTTCAACGTCTCATCGTGAAAGACGACCGGGACGCCGCCTCTGATGGGCCGCAGATCGCATTCGATGCCGTAGCCAGCTGCAATTGCGGCGTCAAAAGCGGGGCCGGTATTCTCGATGATCCCGCGCTTCGCGTCATGCAGGCCGCGGTGAGCGATCGGTCGAAGAAACGCTGCGCGGTCGAGCATGGCGTCAACGGATTTTCAGGATCGCATCGATTTCGACGCACGTGCCGAGCGGCAGGCTCGAGACGCCGACAGCGGATCTCGTGTGCCGTCCGGCGTCGCCGAGCACGGCGACGAGAAGGTCGGATGCGCCATTGATGATCTTCGGATGATCGACGAATTCTGGCGTCGCGGCGACAAAGCCCGTCAGCCTCAAGACCTGCACAACGCGTTCGAGATCGCCGAGAGCGGCTTTCGCTTGTGCCAGCAAGCTGAGCGCGGATTGCCGGGCGGCTTCCTGCCCGTCCTCGATGGATACGCCGGCTCCAAGCTTACCTGCCAGCACGCGGCAGGCCGCATCCTTGGCGACCTGTCCCGAAATGAAGAGCTGGTCACCGGAAATGAGAAAAGGCACGTAATTGGCGACGGGTTGAGGCGCTTCGGGGAGTTTAAGGCCCAATTCGGAAAGCCTTTGCTCGACTGTTGTCATTGGCATATTACCCATAGTTAGATTTCGGTGCAGCTTGTGCCGTGCTAGCGCCTCTTTGCAACGCTTTATCTGCGAACTAGACTGCAGCAGTTTTAAGTAAACCGGCCTGGAGAGCGAGTAAGCCCAATGATAGTGCGTGAAGGCTATGTCACGATCGCGCTTCTTGTTCTTGCCGGTCAGATGCCGGTTGCGCCGGCGGCTGCAGCCGATCTTATCCCATTTGCCCCACATCGAGCGGTCTACGAGCTTTCGATGGGAGACTCAACGGCGGGCTCGGGCGTGACGGGCGTTGCCGGCCGGATGGTTTATGAACTCAGCGGCTCGCAGTGTGACGGCTATACGCAGAACATGCGTTTCGTGACGGTGATGACGAACCAGGAAGGGACCGAGACGCTCAGCGATCTC
Source organism: Hyphomicrobium sp. ghe19 (assembly GCF_902712875.1). Classification (NCBI taxonomy): domain Bacteria; kingdom Pseudomonadati; phylum Pseudomonadota; class Alphaproteobacteria; order Hyphomicrobiales; family Hyphomicrobiaceae; genus Hyphomicrobium; species Hyphomicrobium sp. ghe19. The sequence goes on from NZ_LR743509.1 coordinate 1,015,508, forward strand.
AGGAACTCGAGCTGGGAAGAGGCAGACGCGAAGAAGCTCAGGTTTTCTTCGACGCAATATCAGAACGATAAGCTCGCAGACGCGAGCCAAGGGGATGCAGCGCGTTCGAAAGGTGCGATGCCGGTCGTCGGCGTCGATCTCGTAAAGCCCGCGAAAAAACGCGTGTCGTTGCCGACCGATATTTATTTTCCGATGCAGCACGCTTCGACGCTCGTCCAGGCGGCTAAAAGCGGTTTGAAGATGTTTGCGGCCAATCTCTACGACGGGTCGGAGCAAGGCGAGAAATATTATTTGACGAATACTGTCATTGGCAAAAAGTTCGACAGAAGCACTAAGACTGTCCCAGCTTCCTTCAAAGGTGCGGACATTCTGGCGAGCGTCGATTCTTGGCCAATGACGATCAGTTATTTTGAGGCCGGCAAGGACAAGAGCGATCAAACGCCGTCCTATGAGTTATCGTTTCGCTATTTCGAGAATGGCGTCACGAGCAATCTGAAGATTGATTACGGTGAGTTCTCCATCAAGGGTGAACTCAAGGAGCTGACGGCGCTGACGCCCGGTAAGTGCCCGGAAACGAAGGACGCGCATTAGCCAGTTCGTAATCCAATCGCGGCTTCGCGGCCGATGCGATTATGAGAAATCGATTGGTCCTGTGAGGAGTTGATGGGCCGGGCCCATGATCGCTGGATCGATGCCGGCTTCCTGGCAGAACGACAGCAACAGTCCTTCGTCTGAAAGAATGTAGTCGAACATTGCTGCTTGCAGCTCGCGCGAACTGGCAACGCCTCGAAGATCGTCAGGTGAAAGCCCAGTCAATGAAAGAAAACGCGAAGTTTGATTTGGGTCGGCGAGCAGGAATGCCAGCACCTGCAACGCTACGGCCTCCGCATCATCCTTAGTCATAGGTTTTGATCTGGACCGAAGCATTGCGTTTCCTATGCGTAGGCTGATGTTAACTGTTGGTTACGGCTTTCGAGGCAAAGATGCCCCAGGGTTTGGGTGAGAATCGCTGCAAAATGACCGCGATGGAGAGTGGGCGGTTTAATGACGTATCAGGAATCCGGAACGAACGTCGAGCGTCGCGTGCCTGAGCCGCGGCCAACGGTGCGATCTGTCCTGATCGTCGAAGACAATGAGCTCAATATGAAGCTCTTCAACGATCTCCTCGTTGCGCACGGCTACAAGACGATCCAGACGCGAAATGGCTTCGACGCGCTCGAACTCGCGCGCAAGCACCGTCCCGATCTGATCTTGATGGACATCCAGTTGCCTGAAGTTTCCGGCCTCGAGGTGACGAGATGGCTGAAGGACGATGACAGTCTCCGCGAAATTCCGATCGTCGCAGTAACGGCTTTCGCGATGAAGGGGGACGAGGAAAGGATCCGGTCAGGTGGTTGCGAAGCTTACATTTCGAAGCCGATTTCGGTGATGGCGTTTCTCGAAACCGTTCGAAAGTTCATCGGCCCGTCGAAGCCGTAGTTCGTATCCAGATTTTGTGATCCATGACAGCCCGCGTACTCGTCGTCGATGATATTCTTGCCAATGTGAAGCTTCTCGAGGCGAGGCTGCAGGCGGAGTATTTCGAAGTTCTCACCGCCAACAGCGGGCAGCAGGCTCTCGATATTTTGGCGCGCGAAAGCATCGATGTCGTGCTGCTCGACGTCATGATGCCCGGCATGGACGGGTTCGAGGTGTGCCGGCGCATCAAGGGCAGTCACGCGACCCATCACATTCCCGTCGTCATGGTCACGGCACTCGATCAGCCGTCCGATAAGGTCCTTGGCCTCGAAAGCGGCGCCGACGATTTCCTCACCAAGCCCGTCGATGACATCGCACTCGTTACGCGCGTGAAAAATCTCGCGCGTCTCAAGATGCTGAACGACGAAATGATCATGCGTGCCTCGACCGGCAAGGACATGGGCATTCCGGACGATGGCTCGCTCGCACGGGCGCTTTCCGCGAGATCGGGCCGGGTCATGCTGGTCGACGACCATCCCCGTTCGGCGGCACGCCTTCTCGAAGTTCTATCCAAAGCCAACGACGCCTGCGCGGAGCGCGATGCGCAGACCGCGCTGGTGCGCCTCGCGGGGGGCAATTTCGATCTTCTGATCGTGAGTTTGTCGTTGCAGGACGCCGACGGCTTGAGGCTTTGCTCGCAAGTGCGTTCGCTCGAGCGTACACGGCATCTGCCGGTCATCATGCTGGTCGAGCCGGGGGACGAGGCGCGCTTGCTCCGCGGGCTCGATATGGGCGTTAACGACTATCTGATGCGTCCGATCGACCGGCACGAGCTGCTCGCGCGCGTGAAGACCCAGATCAAGCGGAAGCGGCATTCGGATTTCCTACGGCATCGCCTCGCTGAGAGCGTCGAGCAGGCCATCACCGACTCGCTGACGGGGCTTCATAATCGCCGCTACATGGAAGGGCATCTTCGAACATTGGTCTCGGAAGCGGTCCGCACCGGCCGCAACCTGTCGATGCTCGTTGCCGACATCGACCATTTCAAGAACGTCAACGACACGTACGGTCACGACGTCGGCGATGCCGTGCTCAGAGAGTTTTCTGTACGCCTTCGGCGGAACACGCGCGGGATCGATCTTGCGTGCCGGCTCGGCGGCGAAGAGTTCGTTATCATCATGCCGGACACTGATCTCACGCACGCCTACCAGGTCGGCGAGCGATTGCGCGCATGCGTGGCATCCGATGAATTTGCGATCGGCGACGGCAGAAGCATCCGCGTGACGGCGAGCGTCGGGATCGGCACGCTGGAAACGTCTGACGACACACCCGAGACAATGTTCAAGCGTGCGGATTGCGCGCTCTACATCGCCAAAAGGCGCGGACGAAACCGGGTCGTCGCCGATGCGGCGTAACAGAGACTTTCGGGACAACGGGGTCGTTGCTGTTGCGCAATTGTGCCGATGCAACGTTGTGAGCGTTGCCGATCCCAGGCCAATTTTCGCTTTATTTACGAGCGTTTAGTCAGCCGACGAAATGCTGCCGTTTCCGTCGAATCGTTGCGCTGGTGACACAGTAAAGCAGTTGTTGCTTTCTGCACTGTATTCTGGCACCAATTTCGATAACGACGTGGGGATAACACGAACATTACGTCAGATTTATTGGTCGCGAAGCCTGCAGCATGCTGTTTGGATGGCGACCGAGAAATCCCGCGCTATTGGGCCCGCCGCATAGCCTGATAGAGTGGGTATGATCGAACCGAGCGACCACACGAGTGGCCTCCTCGAACGGTTGCAGAGGGTCGATCGCGAAGCTGGGTGAGGAACAACGCCCTCTTTGAACCTCGCCCGGTTGTGGCCAGGGTCGCGAAGCTGTCTCGGAACGATTTACCCCGCTGCCGAGTTTGCTTTAGGCCCTGGCCGCTTTCAGCCAGGGTCCCTTCAGTACATCGATTTTTTCAAAAACAAACCAGAGTAGGCCGGCGTTTAACGCGCCTACTTGATCTTGGTTTCCTTGAATTCCACGTGCTTGCGCACGACCGGATCGTACTTCTTGAATACGAGCTTTTCGGTCGACGTGCGCGGGTTCTTCTTCGTGACGTAGAAGAAGCCGGTGCCGGCAGACGAGAGCAATTTGATTTTTTGTGTAACGGGTTTCGCCATCGATCTTGGCCCTAAGTGAAAGCGCCAATGAACCTTGGCGAGGAAGCGCGCAACATACGCGCGAACTATGCCGTGTCAAGGCGGCGGAGGTGCGACTTTACAGGATATTAGATCGCGACGATAGGCGGATCCGGCCGAATAATAGAACGGCAGGAATTCGCGTGTGCCGATCAATTCCGGATCGTCCCGAAGAAGCGCTGCGACGTCGTCGAGCACATGTTTGGTGATTCGCGGCAGGTCAAGATCGGCGGCCTTCGAAATGGTAAACCAACCCAGATCGAGCAGCTCGCCGTCGGGCGGCGTAAAATTCCCAGAGACGGCATTCGCCTTCGCCACGAAAAACCAAGTGTCGTAGCGGCGGACGCGTCCGGGCGGCGTAATGGCGCGCGCAAACGGCAGCAGCTCGGCGGGGGATGGGCTATGCCCTGAGGCTGCAAAAGCCTCCCAGGCCGCGCTCTGATGCACGAATAGGCTCTTCGTGCCAATAACAAGACCGGTTTCCTCACAGAGTTCGCGAACGGCTGCCAGCGCGAAGGGCTTGATTGCGTGTGCCAGGTTCGCCGGCATGAAAGCGCCCGCGAACCGATCGGCGAGTGCCCGATCGTCTTCCTCCACGCGACCGCCGGGAAAAACCCATTTGTCGGGGAGAAAGATTTGGCTGGCGTGGCGGCGTCCCATCAGAAGTGTGGGTTCAGGCCCCGACGTGTCGACGACGACGAGGCACGCTGCGTCGCGGATCGGCGTCTCAGTCAGTTGGTCGCTCGATGTTTCAGACATCTCGACCGGGCTGTCAGGAGGCGGCGGGCGGTGACGGCGGCCATTCTTCGGGCTCGTCCGAATTCGGGCCTCCGAAGCCATGCATGCGAAGGGCCCACTGATATCCGACGAGTGATCCCTTCACGCGCGGCAACAGCCATAAGCTCAGCAGCACGAGCGCGGGCATCCAGATCGCAAGCTGGACCCACGTCGGCGGTGAATAGAGACGCTCGACAATGATGATGCCCGCGACGATGACGTGCGCAGTGATCGTCATGACGAAATAGGGCGGAGCGTCGTCAGCGCGCTGATGGAAAAGTTCAGTTCCGCAAGCCGGGCAGAGGTCATTGACCTTCAGATATTTGCCGTAAAGCTTTCCCTCGCCGCAGCTCGGGCACTTCTGATTCCAGCCGCGGCCCAATGCCCGCCAGACATTTCGATCTGTGCCATCGTTTGCGACGGGGATGTTGCCTGCGGTATCGAGCATGAGCATTTGATGGGGCGTCGCGATGCGATGGTCAAGGGCGCGGGCGTCTTTCTGCGGCGTTATCGACCCCGGCCCCGGAATTTGTGCGACTTTCGCGGTCGAGCGTTGCGATTGCCGATCGTCTTCGAGGCGAAATTTCCCTTGGTCGGCTCGGTCAGCATTTCAAATCGTAGCGCACCGGCGGAGGGGATTGCCTCCAGCAGTCGAACCTCGACCGTATCGCCGAGCCGATAGCCTGTACCGGAACGGGCGCCGACCAAAGCGTGAGCCGCCTCGACGTGGTGGTAGTAATCGTTGCCGAGACTGGAAATCGGAATGTAGCCGTCGGCTCCGGTATCCTTGAGTTTCACGAAGAGACCGGACCGCGTGACGCCGGCGATGCGGCCATGGAACGTCGCGCCGACCTTGTCGGCAAGGTGAGCGGCGATCAGACGATCGGTCGTTTCACGCTCGGCGGACATGGCGCGACGCTCGGTATCCGAGATTGCCTTCGCGATGCTCGCGAGGCGCGGGATTTCGTCGTCGCTCAGTCCATCGGAACCGAGACCGAGCGCGCGGATCAGTGCGCGATGCACGATCAAATCGGCATAGCGGCGGATCGGAGATGTGAAGTGCGCGTAGCGGACGAGGTTCAGACCGAAATGCCCGATGTTCTTCGGATTGTATTCGGCCTGCGATTGCGAGCGGAGGATCACTTCGTTGATGAGATCGGGAACGGGCAGATCCTTCGCCTGCTCGAGGACGCGATTGAAAGCTTCCGGCTTCAGCGCACCGGCGTGCGGGACTTTCATGTCGAGCGTTTCGAGAAAGTCCCTGAGGCCCTTCAGTTTCTCGGGGCTCGGCGCGTCATGGACGCGATAGACGAGCGGGAGGCGTTTTTCCTCGAGCGTCTCGGCGGCTGCAACGTTCGCCTGGATCATGAACTCTTCGATCAGGCGATGCGCCTCTAATCGCTGAGGCGTCACGACCCGATCGACTTTGCCTTCGGCATTGAGAAGGATTTTGCGCTCTGGCAAATCGAGGTCGAGAGGCCCACGCTTGTCGCGCGCCTTGGCGACGGCTTCGTAAGCCGCCCACAGCGGCTTCAGCGCGGTCTCCATGAGAGGCTGGCATTTTTCCGACGGGTCGCCGTCGATGGCGGCCTGCGCTTCCTGATACGAAAGTTTGGCGGCCGATTTCATCATGGCGCGCAGGAAGGTATGGCTGCGCTTCTCGCCGTGCTTGTCGAACACCATGCGGACGGCGAGCGTCGGGCGCTCTTCGAGTTCACGTAGCGAACAAAGATCGTTCGATATTTTCTCCGGCAGCATCGGCACGACGCGGTCAGGGAAATAGACGGAGTTGCCACGGAGTTGCGCTTCGCGGTCGAGCTTCGAGCCGGGGCGGATGTAATGAGCGACGTCGGCAATGGCGACCGTTACGACGAAGCCACCTGAGTTTTTTCCGTCCGTATCCGGCGCCGCGTGCACGGCGTCGTCATGATCGCGGGCATCCATCGGATCGATGGTGAGGAGTTGAATGTCGCGAAGATCGGTGCGGCCTTTCATGGTCGGCGCCAGAAGCGTCTCGCATTCCTGAATGACCGACTCGGGGAAATCTTCCGGGATGCCGTGAGCATGAATGGCGATCAGCGAGATCTTTCGCTGATCGTCGGGGTTGCCAAGGCTTTCGACGATCTCGGCGCGGGGCGTTGCGAACCGTCCGCGGCGGTTCAATTGGAAGCGAACGAGATCGCCGTCGCTGGCGCCGCCGGTATCGTCGGGCAGAATTTGCCAGCTCTTCAATTCTTTCCGATCGATCGGCTCGATGGTGCCGCCACCGCGGTTCGATGCGCGGTAGATTCCGAGAAGACGGCGCTTCTCGCGCGGCAGCTTCTTGATCGGGGTTGCTTCGTAGGATGCGGCTCCGCTGCCGCGCGGGAGCTTTTCGAGGCGCGCCAGGACGTGATCGCCGATGCCGATCTCGACGTCGCGGCCGTGACCGGTCAGCATGCGAACGATCGGCCGCTTGCCGTCGTCTTCTTCCCAGTGCAGCGGCTTGGCGATGAGATCGCCGTCCTTGTCGCGGCCGGTGACTTCAAGCGTCGTGGTGGGCGGCAGTTTGCCCTTCTCACGCATGTGCTTTTTGTCGCCCGCGAGCGTGCCTTCTTCCGACATTTCGGCGAGCAGACGCTTCAATGCGATGCGGGCGCCGCCACCGACGCCGAAGGCGCGCGCGATCTCGCGCTTTCCGGCCTTCCCCTGAGCGGAATTCAGAAAGTCGAGGATCTGCTCTTTGCTCGGAAGTCCGCCATTTGCAGGAGCTCGCGTCACTTTAGATTTGCGGGCCACCTGGCGCCTCGTGTTTGCGATCAGGCCTTAGCCCTAGCGAGTTTCTTTGCGGGAGCGGCGGCTTTCGCCGGTTTTTTTGCAGCTGCGGGTTTCTTTGCAGCCGCAGGCTTGGCAGCCTTGCGTTCAACGGGCGCCGCCGATTCTGCTTTATCCGGCTTTGCCGCTTTCGTCGCCTTCGGCTTCGCGGCGCGTGCCGGCTTCGACTTCTTGCCGCCGCCGTTGGCGACGCGCTCGGCCAGAAGCGACACCGCCTCATCCATCGTGAGGGATGCCGGGTCCTTCGCGCGCGGCACCGTGGCGTTGACTTTGTTGTGCGTGACGTAGGGCCCGTAACGGCCCTCGAGCACTTGCACAGCGCCGCCTTCGCTCGGATGCGCGCCGAGATCTTTCAGAACCTTCGGTGCGTTCCGCTGGAAGCGGCTCTTGCCGCCGCCTGCGCGCTTTTCAGCAATCAGCGTGACGGCCCGGTTGAGGCCGATGGTCAATACGTCCTCGATGCTTTCGAGATTGACGTAGGTTTTGGCTCCGTCGTTCTCGTGGACAATGAACGGCCCGAACCGGCCGAGACCTGCGGTGATCGCGCCGCCTTCGTCGGGATGCTGACCTACTTCGCGCGGAAGCGACAGGAGCTGCAGAGCCTTTTCGAAATCAAGGGTCGCTGCGTCGATGCCCTTCGGGATGCTCGATCGCTTCGGCTTCTCGTCGCCTGCCGCCTCGCCGAGCTGGATATAGGGTCCGAACCGGCCGGTACGCAGCGTGACCGCAACGCCTTCGTCATTATATCCGAGGACCTTGCCGTCGAGCGCGTTCGCGTCGCCGTCGGCGGACTGGGTCAGCTGCCGCGTATAGTTGCACTCCGGATAGTTTCCGCAGCCGATGAAGGCGCCGTACTTGCCGGAAATCTTGAGGCTCAGGCGTCCTGATCCGCACTTCGGGCAAAGGCGCGGATCGCTGCCGTCTCCTTTGTCGGGGAAGACGTGCGGCCCAAGCATTTCGTTCAACGCTTCGAGAACGTCGCCGACGCGAAGATCCTTGATCTCTCCGACGGCCGCCATGAAGTCGCGCCAGAAGTCACGCAGCACGTCCTTGTAGGCAAGTTCGTTGTTGGAGATGAGATCGAGTTTTTCCTCGAGCTCGGCTGTGAAGTCGAATTCGACGTATTTCTTGAAGAAACTTTCGAGGAACGCGATGACGAGGCGTCCTTTGTCCTCGGGGACGAGACGCTTCTTTTCAATGCGGACGTAATCACGGTCGACGAGCACGGCCATCGTCGACGCATAGGTCGACGGCCGGCCGATGCCGAGCTCTTCCATCCGCTTCACCAGCGTCGCTTCCGAGAAGCGGGGCGGGGGCTGCGTGAAGTGCTGGTCGGCGCTGACTTCTTTATCTTTTAGCTGATCGCCAACGGCGAGCGCCGGAAGACGGCGATTCTCGCTATCGTCGTCGGCCGGATCATCCTTGCCCTTTGGGATCGTAAGAACGCGGTCGTCGCGGCCTTCCTCGTAGACCTTGAGGAAGCCGTCGAACATGAGGACGGAGCCGTTCGCCCGCATGCCATAGGCCTTGCCGTCGGCACCCTTGACCTCGATCTCGGCAGCCGTCTGCTCGATATCGGCAGGGGCCATCTGGCTCGAGATGGCGCGCTTCCAGATCAGATCATAAAGAGCGGCCTGATCCTTTTCGAGGTATTTGCGAACCTGATCGGGCTTGCGGCGCGGGTCGGTCGGGCGGATGGCCTCGTGCGCTTCCTGGGCGTTCTTGGCCTTGGTTTTGTATTCGCGTGCGAAGGGCGTGTAGTTCTTGCCGTACTCGGCAGAAATCACGTCGCGGATATGGCCGACCGCTTCCGGCACGATCTGGACGCCGTCCGTTCGCATATAGGTGATGAGGCCGACGGTCTCGCCGCCGATATCGACACCTTCATAGAGGCGCTGGGCAATCTGCATCGTCTGCTTCGCTGAGAAGCCAAGCTTACGAGACGCGTCCATCTGCAATGTCGACGTCGTAAACGGCGGGAAGGGATTGCGCTTCGTGGCTTTCTTCTCGACCGACGCGACGCGGAAATTCTGGCCGATCAGCGCTTTCCTGATGGCAGTCGCCGTCGCTTCGTCCTTGATGTCGAGCTTCTTGAGCGTCGTTCCATCGATGGCGACAAGGCGGGATCTGACGTCTTCGCCCTTGGCAGTCGAGAGGAGCGCCTCGATCGTCCAGTATTCGTCGGTTTTGAAGGCCTCGATCTCGGCCTCGCGGTCGCAGACGAGACGTAGGGCGACGGACTGCACGCGGCCGGCCGACCGGGAGCCGGGCAGCTTCCGCCAGAGCACGGGGGAGAGCGTAAAGCCGACGAGATAATCGAGGGCGCGGCGCGCCAAATAGGCGTCAACCAGGGGTTCGTCGATCTTGCGCGGCTCCTTGAGCGCGGCGAGGATCGATTGCTTGGTGATGGCGTTGAAGGCGACCCGCTCAACCTCGGTATTCTTATTCAGAGCCTTTTTCTGATTGAGAATTTGGAGGATGTGCCAGGAAATGGCTTCGCCTTCGCGATCAGGGTCGGTCGCGAGGATCAGTTTGTCGGCTTTTTTGAGCGCGTCGGCGATCTCGCGCATGATCTTCTGGGACTTCGGATCCACTTCCCAGTGCATCGCGAAATCTTGGTCGGGCTCGACAGAGCCGTCCTTCGCAGGCAGGTCGCGCACGTGCCCGTAGGACGCGATGACCTTGTAGCCTGAGCCCAAATATTTATTGATCGTCTTGGCCTTAGCGGCGGATTCGACGATGACGACGTTCATCTGGCGGTTTCGCTCCTAGGCCGCGCTCTGTCCGCCGGGTCGACGGGTAAGCGGCCTTCATTCGCCGCCTCGCGGCGGGGCCGGAACATGGTTGATCGCCGCAGCGCTGTCAAATCCCAGGTTGTTACGACTATAGATTGTATATTTATTATTGTTGCTACCATAATTAGAATGCTATACATTAAGGATATGGAATCTGCAGATCATTTCTCAAGGGCGATGGAAGCGTTGCAGGATAGCGGACATTTCGGCCGGCAAGGCGGCGAGAGGCGAGAGCACCTAGAATATCTTGCTGATTTGTTAGGCGAATTACAGCTCATGGCCGAGCGTGAGGGGTGCCGAAAATTATCCCGCATGCTGGCGATTTCGCATGCCGAGGCGCGGCGCGAGACGGATCGCCATCAAGGCTAGACGGCTTTCAGTGCGACGAGGCTATGTCCCTGCCGCTCGATCCGGCCTCCGAGATCGAGCTCAAGGAGGGCAATTTGAACCGCTTGGATTGTCAAACCGGCGTTGCGCGCGATGGCGTCGACGGTGACGGGGGCTGGTCCGAGTGCCGAGAGGACGGCTTTCGAGACGTCTTCCGGGGCCAGCTCCGGCGCCGACGGTTTCGCTGAGGCTGGTTCGGCTGCCGGCGGCTCCACGGGCAGCGCATAATCGTAACGGCGTTCTTCGAGGCCCAGGATGGGGCGAAGAATTTCTACCACCTCCGCGGCTTCGGTGACGAGCGTTGCACCCTGCTTGATCAGGCGGTTTGTGCCTTCGGCGCGGGGATCCAGAGGATGCCCGGGGATGGCGAAGACCTCACGGCCGAGGTCATTGGCGTAGCGGGCCGTTACGAGGGTACCGGAACGCGCCGCGGCCTCCACGATGACGACGCCATTGACCAGCCCTGCGATGATCCGGTTTCGGCGCGGAAAGTCCTTGTCCCTTGGCTGTAGGCCCGGCGGGCGCTCGGTGACCAGGCAGCCTTCATTTCCGATGCGAGCCTGCAATTCGGCATGTTCGGGCGGATAGATCCAATCTATGCCGCCGGCGACAACGGCGACGGTGCCGCTTTTCAACGTCGTCTCATGCGCGGCCCGATCGATGCCGCGCGCGAGGCCGGAGACAATGACGAAGCCAGCTTCTGCGAGCTGGCCCGCGAAGAGGCGGGTCAGCTGTACGCCGGCCGCCGAGCATTGCCGCGATCCGACGATCGCGACTGCCGGAACGTTCAGAAGCTCATGATTGCCTTTGATGTAGAGCATCGGCGGCGGGGCTTCGATACGGGCGAGAAGAGCCGGATAGTTCGGCTCAATCGTGAAGAGGGGCGTCGCGCTTATCCGCCGGGCTGCTTCGAGTTCGCGCTCCGCGTCGGCTTGCGGGCAGATCCGGATCGTCCGGCCGGAGCCGCCTCGCCGGGAAAGTGCGGGCAGGGCTTCGAGCGCTTTCGTGGCGCCGCCGTAGTGATTGATGAGATCACGGAAGGTTACCGGTCCGACGTTCTCAGATCTGATCAACCTCAGACAGGCCAGTCTCTCCTCATCGGAAAGCTCTGCCGTCGGCAACGGCGCTGGACGGAAAAGGTGCGGCTCGTCAGGGCTTGGAGCCAATGCTCGGCTCCTCTCCCGCGATCAGGCGTTCGATGTTGGCGCGATGCTTGACGAGAACGATGAGGCTCATAAGTGTGACAACCGTCGCCAGAACGGAGTCTCCCGATATCCACGCGGCGACGGGCGCGGCGACCGTGGCGACGATTGCCGCGAGAGAAGATATTCGCGTCAGTGCAGCGACAGACAACCAAAGCACGGCAAAGACGGCGGCGCATTGCCATGCGAGCGCAATCAAGACGCCGAGGTATGTCGCGACGCCCTTGCCACCTTTAAATCCGAGCCAGACGGGAAAGATGTGGCCGATGAAGGCTGCTAGACCTGCGAGCATCGCGGGCGTCTCGCCCAGAAAATGTCTCGCAATGAGCACGGCGACGGCACCCTTCGCGGCGTCGAGAAGAAGTGTCGCCGCGGCGAGACCTTTGTTGCCGGTTCGCAGAACATTGGTCGCGCCGATATTGCCGGAGCCGATGCTGCGGATGTCACCAAGCCCCGCAGCACGGGTGAGGAGCAGGCCGAACGGGATCGATCCCAGCACGTATCCGATGAGCAGTGCGAGCGCGATTGCAAGCGGCGAGCCGCTGTCCGTCAGCACTGCCAAAGGTAACAAGGAGCTCATGGCCTAAATCTTTTTCGCAAGGTCCGCTGGGGTGGCAGGGGAGAGGAAGGTCTACGTGCGTTCGACGCCAGCGTATTCGTAGACCGTTTGCCCGGCAACCATCGTCCTCAGCACGCGTCCCTGCATTTTGGCTTCGTCGAAGGGTGTGTTCTTCGAACGGGACCGCAGGCGGTCCTTGTCGACGACCCAAGGTTCGCCCGGATCGAACAACACCAGATCGGCGATGGAGCCCTTAGCGAGGCGCCCCGAGTGCAACCCCAAGAGCCGTGCAGGATTGATGGTCATCGCTTTCAGCATTGCCGAGAGCGTGATGTCTCCGGAATGGACGAGGCGAAGCGCTGCGGAAAGCAGCGTTTCGAGTCCGACGGCGCCATCTGCGGCTTCGGCGAATGGACGGCGCTTGGTGTCGGCGTCCTGCGGGTCATGGCTCGATACGATGACGTCGATATCGCCGTTGGCGACCCCCTGCACCATCGCGACGCGATCTTCTTCCTTGCGCAACGGAGGACGCATTTTGAAGAATGTGCGATACGGCCCGATATCGTTTTCATTGAGTGTCAGGTGATTGATCGAGACACCGCAACTGACGGGCAGCTTTTTCGCCTTGGCGCTTTTGACGACATCGAGGCTTTCCTGACAGCTGATCGTTGCGGCGTGGTAGCGGCCGCCTGTCATTTCGACGAGGCGAACGTCCCGTTCCAGCATGATCGTCTCGGCGATTTTGGATATGCCGGGCAGTCCGAGGCGGGAGGCGACTTCGCCTGAGTTCATAGAGCCGCTGGAGAGGTAAGGGTCCTCCGTGTGGTGGACGACGAGTGCGTTGAAGTCCTTGGCGTAGCTCAGGATATTGCGCATGACGCGGGTATTGATGACACTCGATTTGCCGTTCGAAAACCCGATCGCTCCCGCGCGCTTCAGAAGACCGATCTCGGTCATTTCCTCGCCCTGCAGGCCCTTCGTCATTGCAGCCATTGTCTGGACGTGCACCAGGGCGTTGTCGCGGGCGCGGCGCTGGATGAAATCGACGAGCGCGACCTGGTCGATCACCGGGTTCGTGTCGGGCATGACGACGATCGTGGTGACGCCACCGGCCGCGGCGGCATGACTTGCCGTCTTGAGCGTCTCGCGGTGCTCGTAGCCGGGTTCGCCCGTGAAGACCTGCGTGTCGATCAGGCCGGGCGCCAAGACATTGCCTTTGCAATCGATCACGTTCGCCCCTTCTGGAGCGTTGCGCCTCAGATGTGCGCCGAGGTCGACGATCATGCCGTCTTTGACGAGAAGTCCGCCAGGCTCATCGCGGTTCGAAGCCGGATCGACGAGGCGGGCGTTGATGAAGACAGTGGCGGTGCCGAGGCTCTTCGGCTTTTCGATCGGCTTTCTCATCGGGCGTCCTCCGCGAAGCCCGGAAGGTGCGCCGATAGCGCTTCGAGTACGGCCATTCTGACGGCAACGCCCATTTCAACCTGTTCGCGGATAACACTTTTGGAATGGTCGGCGACGGTCGAGGCGATTTCTACGCCGCGGTTCATCGGACCGGGATGCATGACGAGGGCGTCGGGTTTGGCGCGGGCCAGCTTCTCGTGATCGAGCCCGAAGAAATGGAAGAATTCGCGGGTCGAGGGGACGTATGAAGCGTCCATCCGTTCGCGTTGGAGGCGGAGCATCATGACGATGTCGACGCCTTCGATCCCTTTCCACATGTCGGTGAAGACTTCGCAGCCGAGGCGCTCCGGAGATGACGGCAGCAAGGTCGTCGGCGCGATGAGCCGCACGCGGGCGCCGAGCGCATTCAAGACGTTGATATTGGATCTGGCGACCCGCGAGTGGACGATGTCGCCGCAGATCGCGACCGTCAGACCGGCGATACGGCCTTTGGCCCGGCGGATGGTCAGTGCGTCGAGAAGGGCCTGCGTCGGATGCTGGTGCGCGCCGTCGCCGGCGTTGATGACAGAGCAATCGACCTTCTGAGACAGAAGCTCGACCGCACCCGCTGCATGATGGCGGACGACGATGATGTCCGGGCGCATCGCGTTCAGCGTCACGGCGGTATCGATGAGCGTCTCGCCCTTCGTGACCGACGACGTCGCGACGTTCATGTTCATCACGTCGGCGCTCAACCGCTTCCCCGCCATTTCGAACGAGGCTTGGGTTCGCGTCGACGATTCGAAGAAGAGGTTGATGATCGTTCGGCCGGCGAGGACGTCGCGCTTGCGGCCGTTATTGCGGATGTGATCCGCATTCTTGTCCGCGAGGTCGAGCAAGAAATTGATTTCGTTAGCCGACAGACCCTCGCAGGTCAGCAGGTGGCGGCGCGGAAAAACTTTCAGCGCATTGGTATTCGATTTGGATGTCATTAAAGGCGTTTCTATAGGGGGAGTCTTGCGGGGCCGCAAGCAGGGGAACGACATCAATCCCAAAGGGGCTTAACAGCGCGTGAAGTGCGATCCAGGTGCGGATCGTCGCGAGGCGAGGCAGGGCGTCGCGCCGGGTCGTTCTCCCGTGGCCGATTAGTCCTTGTTATTCAGGCGATCGAGCGCGCTTTGGAGGATGATGGTGGCGGCCAGCTTGTCGATCACCTCGGCGCGGCGTTTGCGCGTCTGATCGGCGTCGATCAACATTCGTTGAGCTTCTGCGGTCGTCAGCCGTTCGTCCCAGAGCAGTATGGGCAGCGGCGACATTTTATTGAGATTGCGAGCAAGCGCCCGCGTCGCCTGTGCGCGCGGACCCTCCGTCCCGTCCATATTGCGGGGGAGACCCAGTACCAGCCCAGCGACGCCGTGCTCCGCGATCAGGGCGAATAGGCGGACCGCGTCGGCCGTAAACTTGGTCCTGCGGATCGTTTCGAGGGGAGAGGCGATCGTGCGCCGCACGTCCGACAGGGCGAGGCCCAGCGTTTTGGTGCCCGCATCGATGCCGATGAGGCGTCCAGCCTCGATAGCGCGGAATTCGTGCTGATCTTCCGTGGTGCGGCCCGGTATCGCTGGGGCGACCGATTGGTTCATTAGGGGATACCTGAATATGTGTAAGGGGAGGATTGCAAAGCTGCCTCTATCAGCTTCGGCGGCAAATTGGCATCATTCGCCGCCCTTGCCCGTCGGTTTAACCCACTGAGGGTCCGTCAGATAGTACCGCCGGTTGCATTGAAGCGGGGAGGGCGGGTAAGAGAGCTTCGCAACATCCCCCGATTTCCTTGAAGGGAACTTTCCATGCAGGTCGACGAAGCGACCGTTCGCCGTATCGCGCGCCTCGCCCGGATCAAAATCAGCGATACTGAAGCCAAGGGACTCGAGAAAGAACTCTCGGGCATCCTCGACTGGGTGGCGCAACTCGACGAGGTCGATACGAGCAACGTCGAGCCCATGACGCGTGTCGTCGCGCAGAAGCTCAAGATGCGGGACGATGTCGTCACCGACGGCGAGATCGCAGAGCAGATCGTGGCGAACGCGCCGCTCGCCGAGGACAATTTCTTCGTGGTGCCGAAGGTCGTGGAGTAGCTGGTGACGGATCTTACAAAATTGACTATGGCCGAGGCCCGCGACGGCTTGGCGAAAAAGACGTTCTCGGCGCTCGAGCTGACCGACGCGTTCATTTCAGCGATCGAGAAAGCCAACCCTGCGCTGAATGCTTACGTTCTGCAGACGCCGGAGCACGCACGCGTGCAGGCCAAGGATAGCGACAAGCGGCTTGCGGCCGGCAACGCTCGTCCGCTCGAAGGCCTGCCGATCGGCAACAAGGATCTTTTCTGTACGCGCGGCATCCGCACGACGGCGTGCTCGAATATCCTCGGCGAGTTCAGTCCGACCTACGAATCGACCGTCGGACAGAATTTGTGGGATGCCGGTGCGGTCATGCTCGGCAAGCTCAATAACGATGAGTTCGCGATGGGTTCGTCGAACGAGACGAGCGCTTTCGGTAACGTCGTCAGTCCCTGGCGGCGCAAGGGCAAGGACGGCAAGCTGTCGACCGACAAGCTCGTTCCGGGCGGCTCATCGGGCGGTTCTTCGGCGGCTGTTGCCGCAGGCCTCTGTTTAGCTGCGACGGCAACGGACACGGGCGGCTCGATCCGGCAGCCTGCCGCGCTTACCGGCACGGTCGGCATAAAGCCGACCTACGGCCGCTGCTCGCGCTGGGGCATCGTCGCGTTTGCTTCGTCTCTCGATCAGGCCGGTCCCATCGGCAAGACCGTGCGCGATGCTGCGATCATGCTCAAGGCCATGGCGAGCCACGATCCTAAGGATACGACATCGGTCGACGCGCCTGTTCCCGATTACGAAGCGGTGCTTGGCAAAGGCGTCAAAGGTCTCAGGGTCGGCATCCCGAGGGAGTATCGCGTCGAGGGCATGTCGCCCGAGATCCAGAAGCTCTGGGACGACGGGATCGCCTGGCTCAAGTCGGCGGGCGCGACGATCCACGACATCTCGCTGCCGCACACGAAATATGCGTTGCCGGCCTATTACATCGTGGCTCCGGCCGAGTGTTCATCGAACCTCGCGCGTTACGACGGCGTGCGTTACGGCCTACGCGTCAACGGCGACAATCTGATCGATACCTACGAGAATACCCGACACCAGGGCTTCGGCAAGGAAGTGCGCCGCCGGATACTGATCGGCACGTACGTTCTTTCGGCGGGCTACTACGACGCTTATTATCTCAAGGCACAGAAGGTTCGGACGCTGATCAAGCGCGATTTCGACGACGCTTGGAACAAGGTTGACGTTGTCCTGACGCCGACGACACCGTCGCCGGCATTCGCATTCGGCGAGAAGACCGGCGATCCGCTCGCCATGTATCTTGAAGACATCTTCACGGTCACCGTGAACATGGCAGGGCTGCCGGGCATGTCGGTTCCGGGCGGTCTCTCATCGGAAGGAACGCCGCTCGGGCTGCAGCTGATCGGCAAGCCGTTCGACGAGGAGACGCTGTTTCGAACTGCTCAGGTTATCGAGGATGCAGCCGGCCGCCTATCCGTGCCGGACGCTTGGTGGATGAAGGGCTGACATCATGGATCCGAAACGGCCGTGGGAATGCGCAGACATGTCCCAGGTGCGCACTGAAATCGATCGCATCGATGCGGCTCTGGTCGATCTCATCGCAGAGCGCTTCGGCTACGTCGACCGCGCATGGCAGCTCAAAATGTCGTCGCGCGAAGGCGCCGTCGTTCCCTGGCGCATTCAGCAGGTGATCGATCGCGTCAAGGCCCAAGCCGCGGAGAAGGGTTTGCCACCCGAGATGGTCGAGATGGTCGGCGCACAGTGGCGGAACATGATCGGCTGGTTTGTCCAGTTCGAAGAAGAAAAGTTGAGACAAGTCCAAAACGATACCCAAAAGTCGGGAGTAGACGGTGCCTGATTTCCAGCCCGACGTGCCGCTGATTGAAGTTTTTCTTTACGGCGTGCTCAATCCCGCAACGATCATCGTCGCCTTCATGCTTGGGCGTCGCGCGGATGAGAAAGCCAAAATCATGCTCGCGGCTTTTGCAGGCGCGGCCGCCGGAGCGGCGTTGCTCTACGTGGTAACATTCTTGCGCCTTTGGGACGCGCCGACGCTCGGCCGCGCAATCGCCGGCGTTTTCACAACGTCGCTCATTGCAGGCCTCGTTTACGCCGGCGTCGGTTATGCCACCAAGGGATCGACTGGAGGCCAGAAATGAACTCTCAGAAAATCGCTGAAAAGCCGAAGTCCAAAAACTACATCGAGGGCGCGACAGGTGACTGGGAAGTCATCATCGGCCTCGAAGTGCATGCTCAGGTCGCGTCGAATTCGAAGCTCTTTTCAGGATCTTCGACGGGGTTCGGCGCGCCGCCGAACAGCCACGTCTCGCTGGTCGACGCCGCCATGCCCGGCATGCTGCCCGTGATCAATCGCGAGTGCGTGGCGCAGGCCATTCGCACCGGTCTCGGTCTCAAGGCTCAGATCAATACGAAGAGCGTTTTCGACCGTAAGAACTATTTCTATCCGGACCTTCCGCAGGGCTACCAGATCTCGCAGTACAAGCAGCCGATCGTCGGCGAAGGCGAAGTCGAGATCTCGGTCGATGGCGAGACGCTGACCATCGGTGTCGAGCGGCTGCATCTCGAGCAGGATGCGGGCAAGTCGCTCCACGATCAGCATCCCGATTACTCCTACGTCGACCTCAACCGTTCGGGCGTCGCGTTGATGGAAATCGTCTCGAAGCCCGATCTCAGGTCGTCGAAGCAGGCGCAGGCCTACGTTACGAAGATGCGCAGTATCTTGCGTTATCTCGGCACGTCCGACGGCGATATGGACAAGGGCAACTTGCGCGCCGACGTCAACGTTTCGGTGAGGAAGCCTGGCGACAAGCTCGGCACGCGCTGCGAGATCAAGAACGTCAATTCCATCCGCTTCATCGGTCAGGCGATCGAATACGAGGCGCGGCGCCAGATCGACATCATCGAAGACGGCGGGAAGATCGATCAGGAAACGCGTCTCTTTGATGCCGCGAAGGGCGAGACCCGTTCGATGCGGTCGAAAGAGGAAGCGCACGACTATCGCTACTTCCCCGATCCCGACCTTCTGCCGCTCGAGTTCTCGAACGAGTATGTCGAAGAGCTGAAATCGAAGCTGCCGGAACTCCCCGACGAGAAGCGCGCGCGCTTCATCGAGAGCTTCGGACTTTCTGCCTATGACGCTGACGTGCTCGTCGCGGAGCGGGCATCCGCCGATTATTTCGAGAAGGTCGCGGAAGGTCGCGATGGCAAGGTTGCCGCGAACTGGGTGATCAACGAGCTGTTCGGGCGCTTGAACAAAGAAGGCAAGGCAATCGAGGATTCGCCAGTTTCGGCAGCTCAGCTCGGCGCCATCGTTGATCTCATCGGCTCGAACGCCATCTCGGGGAAGATCGCCAAGGATCTTTTCGAGATCGTTTGGACCGAAGGCGGCGATCCGGCCGAGATCGTCGACAAGCGTGGCATGAAGCAGGTGACCGACACCGGCGCCATCGAGCAGGCCGTCGACGCCATCATCGCGGCCAATCCGGAAAAGGTCGAACAAGCGAAGGCCAAGCCATCGATGCTGGGCTGGTTTGTCGGTCAGGTGATGAAGTCGACCGGCGGCAAGGCAAACCCTGCGGCCGTCAACGACATCCTGAAAGCCAAGCTCGGAATCTGACGGCCTTTTGCAGCGCTGGGCAGGTCGTCAGAACGCTTTCTGAAGGGCGAGGCGTCTCGCCTTTCGTTCGCGCAGGCCGACGAGGACGACGTGCGTGATGCCGATGCATGCCAAGAGGACGAAGCCGAACGGCACGACGGCTGCAAACCCGTAAGCGATTTTTGTCGTTGTCATTTGCCTCTCCTTGGAGGCTGGTGTTCCGATGCGGCAAAACATAGCAAGAAGAGTTTGAAGCTCCGCTCATGCTTTCCCGACAAATGGCACGACGATATTTGCGATCCGGTAACTCGTGGTAAACGCGGAGTTAACGGCGTTTGCCCGGCATGGCCCTCGGATCTAGTCCGCTACAGGGGCCGAACGATCAACGGCATGCCGCCTTTCGGGCGAAGTGTGACGCGGCTCACGGGCTCCGGCAGGTGCCGTCCGTCCCATTCAAAGCGGACGTTCCGCAGCAGCGTCGCGAGAATTGCGGTCGCTTCGAGCATGGCGAAGGAAGAGCCTATGCAGACGCGCTGTCCGTATCCGAAGGGCATGAATTGGGTGCGGGGGTAGCGCGCTTCGTTCTCGGGCAGAAACCGGTCCGGGTCGAAGCGATCGGGATCTTGCCAGAGCGATCTGTGGCGATGAATTGCAAAGATGGGGATGACGATCAGCGTGGGTTTGGGAAGGAAAATCCCTCCGATGTCTACGTCTTCGGCGTTGACGCGGGTCATGACGGGTGCCGACGGATAGAGGCGCATGACCTCTTTCAAAACGCGCGACGTGACGGGCAGCTTGGCGATCGCCGCGGCATCGACGGGGCCCGAGCCGATCACGGCATCTAGTTCTTCGCGTACACGGGTTTGCCATTCCGGCGCGCGTGCCAAAACGTAGAGCGTCCAGGTCAAGGCCTTCGCCGTTGTTTCGTGGCCGGCGAACAGAAACGTCGCGAGGTTATCGGCGATCATTTCGTCCGACATCGGTTCGCCGGTATCGGGATCCTTCGCTGCCAGCATGCGCGCGACGAGGTCGGAACCGGTCGAGCCGTCCGCGCGGCGCTGGGCGACGAGATTTCCGACGATTGCCCGCAATTCCACAGCGGCTCGCCGCATGCGGCGCTTGCCTGGATGCCAAAGGGTCTCGGGTAGCTGCAGAAGCGACGCCGCGACTTCCCAGGAGATCGGATCGAGATAGGCGCGGCCCGCACGCTTTATGGCGTCGCCCTCGCGCGTGCTGACGCCTGCCAAGATCGTTCGGGCAATGATGGCGAACGTCGTATCCGTCAGGTCTTCTTCGACGTTGGTGACGAAGGGGCTCGAACCGCGCGACCGCCAGTGCATCACGCAATCGACGGCGGCGTCGACCATTGTCGGCACATAGCCAAGAAGCTCGGCATGTCTGAAAGGCGGGCTTGCGACTTTACGCTGCCAGCGCCAGCTCTCGCCCTGCGCGGTCAAGAGCCCGTTCCCGATGATCGGCTTCAGGACGCGACGATCGAGCCGCGTTTTCGGAAACTGCTCGGCGTTTTTGAGAAGGATATTTTCGACGAGCGCCGGACCCGTAACCCAAGCTATCAGCGGGCGCTTGCTGCCGTAGGTTACGATGGGCTGATGGTAGACGGCGCGCGGAATTGCCCGCAAAGGATTGCGGACAAAGCGGCCCAGGAAGGGAAGTAGGGGCAGCGCGCGCGCGGACGGCGTGACCGTCGGCGGGTAGAACGCAGTCGTCGTCATGTCGTTACTCACGTCACCATTCACGCCGGCAGACAGAGAACGTAGTGAGCGACTGCGCCTCTATCTAGGCCGATGCTGCCTTCTTCGCGCGGGCCTGGCCTGCAAGCTTCTTCAGGCGGGTGCGGACGCCGGCCGTGTTGCCCTGAATACGGGTCTGCGGCGCACGCGGAATGGTGCGCTTGGCCTTTTTCTTCTGCTTTTGAATATTCTTGAGCGACGTCTTAGACATGAAACAGGCCTCGAGAGGTGGAATGTAGGGATTCGACGCTGCGCCCTGGCGCAACAGTTGGGCGATCCTCTACGGGATCGCGTCAGTTCGTGCAAGTACGGCCGTCATTTTACGGGCCGAATGCTTGCATTCGCGGTTATTCCAGGAAGTAGCTCAAGCCAAAATAGGTGGGTGCGATGACGCCGGCCGCCCAGATTGCGGCCGATAGAACGTTGACCAGCTGAAATTGCCATTGCGGCATTGAGTACATGCCTGCAACGACCGGGATGACCGCGCGGACGGGGCCGAAGAAGTGCC
Source organism: Hyphomicrobium sp. ghe19 (assembly GCF_902712875.1). Classification (NCBI taxonomy): domain Bacteria; kingdom Pseudomonadati; phylum Pseudomonadota; class Alphaproteobacteria; order Hyphomicrobiales; family Hyphomicrobiaceae; genus Hyphomicrobium; species Hyphomicrobium sp. ghe19. The sequence goes on from NZ_LR743509.1 coordinate 1,037,067, forward strand.
CAAAAAACACGCCAAGCGCACCCCATTTCGCAAAAAAAGCCTCGCCGCGCTCCACCAAATCCGGTTTGCGATTAAAGGGCCAGATCTGGTGGATGTTGTCTTTGTAGTAGCGGCCGATCCAATAGGAAACCGCGTAACCGAGGGTGCCGCCGATACTGGCAGCGACGATCGCTGGCCAAAGAATGTCGAGCCCTACGCCGCTTTTAGCCAGCAGGGCGGAAATCCCGATCAAAATCGCGGTGCCCGGCCAGATGATCGATAGAAAACAGAAGCTTTCGAGAAATGCGACCGCAAATGCGATGGGCACTGCCCAGTCGTCGTTGGCCTTCACGAACTCTACGATCGCATTGACAAAGTCCTGCACGCTCATTTCGTCGCGACTTTCATTTTGGAGGTTCTTGTCAGCGTGCGAGCCGGAGCGGCTGGCGGTCGTGTGCCCTGTGACGGCCAAATAAGAAGCCAAATCGCAGGTTCAAGTCTAGCGGCACCGGCGGGCGATTTCTTGTGCAAGTTCACGCGAAACTTCGCGCGAGAGCATCGCGGCGCGTGCAACTTGTCCTGTGGTCAATCCGACGTAAGCACCTCCACTGAGGGCGGATGGGCCCCGGTCGGCCTCCGCCTTGCCGTGCGCCAACTCGTTGCAATTCAGTTCCTTGCGCTTTCTGCTGAACGCCATGAGACGCACGCCGGAGGCATATTCGTGAGGGCCAGCGGGTTGTTTCACCCAAGCGCGGGAAGGGTCGGTCATGTATGAATCGTAGACCATTTTGCGCTGACTGATGCAGACGTTACTGTCGTCGACGCATTTCAATCCACGTGCCGGATCGCCCAATGCGGCTTCATTGCCGGCACAGCCAGCCGCCGCGAAAGTCGCGAGCAGAAGCGCCAAGGCGGCATTCGATCTTCTGGTGTGCAGCGCATGTTCGAAATGATTCAAGGTAATTTCCGTTTTCGTTTCCCTCTGGCGGTAGAAAGCCAGCGTGGCAGGCTCGTGGCGAACGGGGGTCTAAGATGTGGCCCGTGTCAAGCCACTAGCGGGATTCGCCGCGGAACGGCATCTCTAGACCAGAGATCATCCGAGAGGAGCCTTCGACATGCCATTTGCGGTTCGGGTGCACGCCAACGGGGGGCCGGAAGCGCTCGTCTACGAGGAGGTGCCCGTTGCTGATCCGTCGCCGGGCGAAGTGCTGCTTCGGCAACGCGCTATCGGCGTCAACTTCATCGATGTCTATCATCGGAACGGTCTCTACAAGCTTCCGAGCTTGCCAGCCATCATCGGTTCGGAAGGAGCGGGCGATGTGATTGGCGTCGGTCCCGGCGTCAGCCGGTTCAAGGTCGGCGACAGAGCTGCTTACGCCGGCTCCATCGGAGGCTACGCCGAGGTTCGCGCCGTGCGGGCCGAACGGCTCGTGAAGTTGCCAGACGGCATCGACTACGACACCGCCGCAGCAATGCTGCTGCGAGGCATGACCGTTCGCTACCTGCTGCGTGAAACGTACCGCGTCGGACCCGAGACGACGATGCTGCTGCATGCCGCTGCGGGCGGCGTCGGTCTCATCGCATGCCAGTGGGCGCATGCTCTCGGCGCCACGATCATCGGAACCGTCAGCTCGGACGAGAAAGCCGCGCTCGCGATGGAGAACGGCTGCACGTATACGATCAATACAACGCGGGATGATTTCGTCAGCGGGGTGCGCGAGTACACCAACGGGAATGGCTGCGATGTCGTGTACGACTCCATCGGCAAGGACACCTTTCCGCAGTCGCTCGATTGCCTGAAGCCCAGGGGGCTTTGGGTGTCGTTCGGCAACTCGTCAGGGGCCGTGCCGCCTTTCCCGCTGACGGCGCTGAAAGGGTCTCTTTTCGCCACGCGCCCGACGCTTTTGGCTTATACGGCAACTTCTAGGGATCTTGAGGACAACGCTTCAGAACTGTTCGAGATGGTGCTCAGCAAACAGATTCGGATCGCCATCAATCATCGATACCCGTTGAGCCGCGCCGCCGATGCGCATCGCGATCTCGAGGCCCGGCGCACGACGGGTTCGATCATTCTCATGCCCTAAGGAGTGATATGCTGGACGACGGAGACGAAGAGCCGATCGCGCTCCATTTTTGGCCGACGCCCAATGGCTTGAAGATTTCGATCATGCTCGAGGAACTTGGCGTGCCTTACGAGGTGACGTTCGTCGATATCGGCAAGGGCGAGCAGTTAGCGCCCGAATTCCTGGCAATCTCGCCCAACAATAAGATTCCAGCCATCGTCGATCCCGATGGTCCTGATGGTCAGCCACTCGCGCTTTTTGAATCGGGGGCCATTCTCCAATACCTCGGCCGGAAGTTCGGTGCGTTCTATCCGTCCAGCGAGCGAGCGAAGGCCGAAGTCGATCAATGGCTATTCTGGAGTGCGACAGGCCTCGGTCCAATGGCTGGGCAGTGCAATTACTTCCGCACCTTTGCGCCGGAGAAAATTCCCTTCGCGATCGATCGCTATACGAAAGAGGTCGAACGGCTATTCGGCGTGTTGGACAAGCGGCTGAGCGATCGGCCCTATATCGCGGGGAAATATTCTATCGCGGACATCACGAGTTTCACGTGGGTGCGGATCTGGGAGAAGCTGGGGCAGGACATCGGCAAATACCCGAATGTCGAGCGGTGGCTCGGAGACATCGGTCAGCGACCGGCAGTCATCAAGGGTTTGGCTGTGAAGAAAGTATGAGCGGTGGATGGATCGGCAATTATTCGCTGCGACCGACGAGGCTTTCAGGATCGACTGTTCGTCCGGTTACTTTTTGGAACGCCATCGCACTTAGCACCTTGTTCGACTGGACGTGCCGAAGTGCTTCGGATGTCTCGCCGGAATGGGCGGTCATGGAATTTCCCAAGAAGTCGTCGCCGGACAGATCCGACAATCCGATGTAGGCGGGGTGTGATCCTTGCTGTGCGCAACCTGCAAGCAATAGAAACCCTGCAGCCGCCAACGAGCGGCAGACTACCGATTGATCCATAATCCCTCACTCAGACTGCGAGCAGCCCGAACCCTCCTCAAAGCCGATTTCCGGCCCAGAATTTAAGGTTACCAGCACGCGGCTGAACCCCGGCTGAACATTCAAACCCCGTCGTTCGATTGACGCGCCGCGGCCACCTTTTTGAAGCATGGTTAGGAAAGGGTGGCAACCCTTCTTACTGTCTAATCACCAGTCGTCGCACTTCGGACAAAGTGTTCCGGACCGGGTCGAAAATTAGCGCTGCGTAAGGCAATTTTAGCCTGTTGTTAAAGCAAATTTGTTCGGCCTTTTACGAGTTTTCATCCAACGGCTGCCATGGTTCGGGTGCGTTCATCTATTGCGAGCGCATGGCTTAGCCGCCTTACGACATGAAGAGCGCGATGGCGGCTGTTGGAGTGTTTTCACATGGCACGTATGGACGTGTTGTCGCGTCAAATGGATTACTCGGCTCAGGGCGACCAGTCGGATGCCTTTTTCGAGCTCGGTCTCAGTTGCTGCACGGGACGCGACGGAGCCGTCGATCTCGTTCAAGCTCATAAGTGGTTCAATATCGCGGCGAGCAAAGGCAACGACGAGGCGAAGCGCTATCGGTCGGAAGTCGCAACCGACATGAGCAAGGCCGACATCATCAAAGCACAGAAGCTGGCCCGTGAGTGGCTGGTCTCCGTCCATTGACGTCGACCATGTGACGCATCGGGTGCGGCATCGCTTTTGTGCGGTGTCAGCAGTTCGTGAAGAACGATGAGAGGCACTTCCAAGAACTCTTGGCGGCGCCGCCGACTGCTGCTCCTGCTTTTCCGAGTGCGGTGCTTGCCGATTTTGCGGCTTCGTTAGCGGACTTCTGGGTATCGCTCAGTCCGGTGCTTTTCTCGACCATTTCCTGCACGGTTTTAGGCGGCTGCGCGTTCGCTGGCGCGCCATTGGGCTGATCGTGCGGCGCTTCGGCCGGATTTGCCAGCGTCCCCGGCGCATGGGACTCTTCGGGCGTTGTCGCGGCTGCACCTTCGTTTGGCTTCGCCAAGCCGGGAGGCGTATCGGTTTGCGGCTGGTCTTCGGTCCCTTGACTGTCCAGAGCCGCCGGAACGGGAAGCTCCCTCCGTTCGCCAGGGCACGGTGCGGTCACTGTCCGGTCTACCGAGCAGCTCTCGTGAGCCCCTGCCTTCGCGAGCGCCGTGATGCAGTAGAGCTTGGCCACCGTGTCTATCGTGGCATTCGACATGCCGTTGACGACGCAGGCATAGCTCGCCTCGGGGGCTGAGCATTTGACGCAGAGTTCGGTCGCGTTAGCTGCAGCCGACCCCAGAAGCGCCGAAACCCAGATACTCAACTGTATTTTGAAGCAAGAGTGCACGGCTCAGCCCGTTACCAATGGAGAAGTATTGCTTTCAGGACACTAGGACGACTTTGCGGCGACGGCCAGCGATGCTCCACATCACGCCTGTGCATTCTCGGGTCGCGTCTTGCATTGCGCTGCCGTGGCCTCTATAGGGGCACTTGCCCATTGATTTGGGGAGACGTGGCCGAGTGGCTGAAGGCAACGGTTTGCTAAATCGTCATACGCCCTAAAGCGTATCCAGGGTTCGAATCCCTGCGTCTCCGCCATAGCATTGGCCCATCCTTGACCCACGTCTTAATTCTGTATTTTGCGATGCGTTGCTGTCCGTACGTGTCAGCTGCTGTTCGCAGTCCAAAGCACCGCGTCAAAGAGGTTGTCGTTCTGGACAGCGGCACCTGATTGGAGACGCAAACTTTCGCGCCGAATGCTTCAGCTTTGCGGGTGGCCGCCGGATCCTATGTCCGGGCAGCCCTGATGCGGGCCGATTGATGATGGCCGGGATCGCTTCGCCGACATCTTTCCGAGCAAAAAGAGACCTGCTAACTACCGACAGCGATAATGCAAAGCATTCTCGGGTGGTGTGCGGTACCTTTCTGAAGCTTAGTGGACTACTCAGATATTTGAAGATCGGCCATCATAGATGCAGAACTCTTGTATCCCGGAAAAAGTCGCGGTCGTCATTCCGAGTTATTGTGTCACCGCCCACATTCTCAAAGTAATCGAGCGGATCGGTCCAGAAGTATCAAGTATTTATCTCGTTGATGACCATTGCCCCGACGGAACGGGACGTTTCGTGCAAGAGAGATGTCGGGATCCTCGCGTGAAATTCATCTTCAACAAAATCAATATTGGCGTCGGCGGATCCACGTTGACGGGCATGCGGCAGGCCGCGGAGGACGGCGCAGACATCATTGTCAAAATAGATGGCGACGGCCAGATGGATCCAGCGCTCATACCTAGCTTCGTCGACATTATCAAAAAGGGCGAGGCTGATTATTCGAAGGGAAACCGGTTCTTCGAGCCAGAGGGGCTCTCCTCCATGCCGCTCGGCAGGCTTATCGGTAACGCCGGCCTGTCGTTCATGGCAAAAATATCGACAGGCTATTGGCATGTCTTGGATCCGACAAACGGCTACGTGGCAATACATGCGAGCCTTATCGACCTTCTGCCGCTGGAGAAAATCGCGAAGCGGTACTTTTTCGAGTCCGATTTATTGTTCCGTCTAAACATCCTCGGTGGCCGTGTAGTCGACATTCCGATGCATTCTTATTATGCGGACGAAGTGAGCCAAATGAAGCCTCACCGCGAAATTCCGCGCTTCGCTTATGCCCATCTAAAGAACTTCGCCAAGCGGATTTTCTATAACTATTTCATACGCAATTTCAGTGTGGCCTCACTCGAACTGGTGTTGGGCATCGTGCTAATGAAGTTCGGTCTGATTTTCGGTCTGTTACACTGGGGCATCAGCGAGCCCGCATCCGCCGGTACCGTCATGGTGGCAGGACTTCCGATTATTATCGGTGCGCAGTTACTTCTTGCCTTTTTGAACTTCGACATCCAATCAGTGCCGCGGACGACGCTTCATCTCAGGCTTAAAGCGTCGGCAAAAACCCTGAAGCCTCTTCGACACTGGCAGAACGAGAATGATGGCGAAGAATTTCCGCGCATTACCGGATTACGATGATCTCGTGGCAAAGTGGCTCGAAAATTACGAGCGATCAAACTACGAGCGTGGCCTTTCCGCTTCAGTCCTCAAAAACTCTCATGCTCTGCTTGAAAAGTCGTTCGGTCCTGAAAAGTGCTTTCCACGAGTGCTGGAAGTAGGCGCAGGCACGCTGGCGCACCTGCCGTTTGTCAGACACCGCTTCGAACAATACATTGCTTCAGATTTCGATCAAACGGTGCTCAATTCGGCGGCCAAATCGCGGTCCCTTCGCCCGAATGTCGGGCTACTTAAACTCGATGGAAGCTCGCTTCCTTTTGAAGATTGCAGCTTCGACCGGCTGATCGCGACACACGTCCTGGAGCACGTGCCCTTTCCTCATCGCGTCATTCAAGAATGGGTACGTGTTCTCAAGCCCGGCGGCGTGCTGTCATTGATTCTGCCGTGCGATCCTGGCTGGGCATGGCGGATGGGGCGTTATCTGGGGCCCCGCAGACAGGCGGAAAAAGCGGGCTTGCCGTATGACTACTACATGGCGCGCGAGCACATAAACTCGATCTTCAATCTGCATCATGTCCTGAAGTATCATTTCCCGAAGAGAGAGGTCACGTGGTGGCCGATGCGCGTGCCCTTGGCCGACATCAACCTTATCTATGCTGGCAATTTCTATGTTTAACCGCGATTACATATTGATTTCCGGCGCAGTGCTTGTGATCGCCGTTGGCCAAATAATCTTCAAGTATGCTGCGCAGCAACTGCATATTGACGAAGGGCGAACTCTCGTCCGGATCGCTCTCGATAACCTCTTCCCGATCATCTTGGTGGCGTTGGCGCTAGGCCTCTATGTCCTCTCGACGATCGCCTGGATCCAGGCTCTGCGGACAACCCCGCTCTCAGTTGCTTACATCTTCAACGCCATGGCATTTCTAATTGTACCGCTTGCCGGCGTCGTATTCTTTGGCGAGCCGCTCCCGAAATTCTTTTTCATCGGTGCCTTGATGATTATCGGCGGGATCGTCGTGGTGACGATTAAATGATTTCGCTGTCGGCATTCGAGCGACGCTGGGAGAGCTGGCTCCCAATCGCGCCATGTATGGTGTTGGTTGCCTTCTAGTTTGTTCGCGCTGCAAGTTGTCCTCGCGCAAGTTTGTCCCTGAAAACTCAAATGAAGTTGTGGTGACGTGAAAAAAGAAGCCCTTGTTCTTCCGCTCGATGCCCGCTGGAATTCAATCAAGTCTCGACTGAGCAACGATCGGCTCCGTGGAATTTTCTTTATCTGTTGCTTTGCGGCTTTTTTTGCTTACGCGTTCGCGGGGCTACAGTCTGGCCACAGCTGGGGAGACGATTATGCTCTCTACCTGTTGTTGGCGGAAAATATTCTAAAGGGGCGAGGATACGAGACCCTCGTGACCGGCATAATCGTTCCGCCAGGATTTCCGCTTATTCTTGCTGCGGGCATCTGGCTTTTTGGTGCAAATTTCCTGAAGCTAAAGACGATCAATATTTTGGCCTATGGAATTGTCGTTCTGAGTACGACAAAAATATGCGAACGTGTTCTTGGTGGCGTCGCGGCACTGCTTGTTCCCGTAATCCTTTTTCTTGTTCCATTCTATTACTACGCTCAACAATCGATATTGTCGGATGTGCCTTTCGCGGCCGCGACCGCGACGGCGCTCTATTTCTACATTGAAGCGGCGCGCCGGATTAAATCCGGCACGGCATTCGCCACACACGCATTCTTCCTAGGTTGCGCCATCTGGTTCGCGCTCCTGCTTCGGCCCGCTGGCCTACCCTTGATTCCCGCGGTCGTTTTGGCAGCGGCAGCAGGCGCATTCGTGGACCGGAGCCACATGCGTGGTTATGCGATACTCGCAGCGACTGCTCTTCTGGCATTCGTGGCAAGCATCGTCGCGTTCCATTCCGATAGTCCCTCGAATTTATCGCTCGTTATTTCTTACTTCCAATTGTCCAAGCTGGGTTTTGTTGAAACCATCATTTCGTTGATCTACTCGCGGCTGATCGATGAATACAAAAATCTATGGATTCTTTTCTTCTGGTACACCGGTGTCCCCGTTTGGCCGGTTTTGATCATGGCCGCATTCGGTTGCGGATGGCTGGTGTACACGAAGAAGGACTTCGTACTTGCGGCGTTTACTGCTTGCTACTTGGGTATGCTTGTCGTGACCCCTTGGACGGGAGGATCGCGATACCTCTTGCCGCTCTTGCCGGCGCTATGTGTTTTCATTCTTAGCCCTTTGGTGCTCCTTTTCAGGGCATCGACGACGGGTCACAACGACTACCGGCGGGTATCCGTTTTGGGGCTCGTTGTTTATTCTTGCTTGCTTTTGTCGGTTGTTAAGGACATGCGCGCAGGGACGGCCATCGCTCATGGCGTAAATGCTGACGACACAAGCGATTCAAAGACGGTAGAATTATTCGACTGGCTGAAGACGCACACCACGACAGGAGACGTTATCTGCTCGTCCAAGCCGCGCGCCGTTGTGTATTTTACCGGTCATCCGGGGTGCGCTCTGGACTCGGCTTTGACTGAGCTTCCCAAGCCATTCGAGCCATGGATGCGAAAAAGAAACGCCACCTTCGCAGTGCTGATTTTGCGGCAAGGCTACGTCGACGTTCCCCTGGACGGGCTGCTGAGAGAAGATAAGAGCGTCACGGAAGTTTTCCGAAATTCGGATTACTCGGTTTACAAAACTGCGACGCCTTAAGATTTGTGATCGCATCTTCGAGTTTGCAGCAGCTCAGGGTCGTGAGCTGTCTGCAGGCGACCTTGCAAAGAGGGCGCCTCTGAGCAGCGTCTAGACCGCGGACGAATAGCGCGTTTCAGAGTCGAGATAAGTATCGAAGCACGCCGCAATGCTTCTCACAAATGGCTGGCCGCGGGGTGTCACTACGAAACCGCTGTCGTCCTTCACTAGAAGACCTGCGGTGTCTGCCTCGACCATCTCTCGGCCTTCCAGAATGACGCGCGATGCTACCGCTCCGAAGCGCTCGCGGATGTCGGATTCGGAAAAGCGGAAGTCGCACATCAATTTCGCGATGACGTAGCGTCGAACGCAATCTTCGTCCGTCAGCTTGACGCCTCTTGTCGTGGCGAACCCCGTCGCGGCAATACGCTCTTCATATTCGGCCGGAGACGACACGTTCTGAAAATAGGCGCTGCCGAGGCTGGAGATGGCCGACGCCCCGATGCCGACAAGGGTTTCCGACGTATCTGTCGTATATCCTTGAAAGTTGCGGCGAACGGGTCCGCGCGCCAAGGGATCGTCCTTCATGGCGTAATGATCGATGCCGACCTGGACGTATCCGGCGGCGTTGAGGATGCGCGCGGCTCTTTGGGACTGGGCAAAGCGTTCGACGCTGTCGGGGAGCGTCTTGGAATCAATAATCGATTGGTGTGCGAAGCGCGTTGGCAGGTGTGCATATCCAAATAGCGCGACCCGATTTGGCCGCAGCGAAATAACCTGCTCGACGGTCGACTCTATTCCAGATCGGGTCTGCAGCGGCAATCCATAGACGAGATCGACGTTGATCTTGTCGATCCCTGCATCCCGCAAACTCTCTATGCAGGCCGACGTCACTTCGAACGACTGCAGCCGATTGATGGCGGCCTGAACAGCAGGGTCGAAATCCTGGACCCCAATCGATACACGATTGACGCCTGCGCGCTTCAGCGCCCGCGCAAGAGAATCGCTTGACTCGCGCGGGTCGATCTCGACGGCGAATTCGGCGTTGGCCTCAATCTCGAAAGAGTCACGAATGCGCGTAGCCAATGCCAAAATCTGATCGCCGGTCAGGATGTTGGGCGAGCCGCCGCCCCAATGCATATATGAAATCTTGTGCTTGGCGAGCCCAAGCCGTGCGAGGGCCAGCAATTCGGCTTCGAGCGCTTTCAAATAGCGGACGACCGGCTCCTTGGTGCGCGCAACCTTCATATTGCAGCCGCAGTACCAGCACAGCTTCTTGCAGAACGGCACATGCACGTAGAGCGAAAACGGCGTGTCGTCCGCCAATTTGGTCAGAGCTGCTGCGAAGTCCTGAGCGCCGACCGTATTGCGAAACTGAGCGGCGGTCGGATAGCTCGTATATCGTGGAACGGGAGTGCTCATGCGGCGCACGAAATCTGGAGACATCCCGCTATTTCTCCTGTCCGAGCGAGGAGGGGCATTTGATGCAGATTGACGATGACGATGTGCCGGCTCTGAGCGTCAGCAGCGGAATTCTGATGCAACGGGGATGGTCGCTCGTCATGATCCATTCCTGAAGGCGTGCGAGGTCTTCAACGGTCAGCGCTTTGCGGGCGGCTGGCAAAACGACGCTTTCTTCCCATGCGATATGGTCGCGCTGGTTTTCCAAATAACCGCGAAGAATGTCGCCGAGCGTCTCCGGATTCTGTGGAGCGCTGCTTTGCATCGCGTTCGTTAGCGCCTCGACAAGTTCGTCTGCGATGTCTTGGTTGCAGTCGTGTTGCTGGCTGAGGGACGCCAGTGCCTGAACGACAGTGTCGTTCGGCGACAGCCGCCCTTTGAGAATCGGGAAAAGCGCGTCTTCCTCGAATTTCGTGTGCGCTTTCACGCTTCCCTTCAGAATAGAGATCGCGATCACTGCCAACGCTGGCTCGAGCTTGGCCGGCAGGCTATCGGCGATACTTTCCAGAAGAGCGCACAACTCCAACTGCAGGGCGTGCTCTTCCTCAATAATCTCCAGGGGATGTGGCGTCCGGCAGACGCCAGAATCATCGAGTCGATTTGCGGGTCTGGCATCCGTCATGAGTGAACCCCCTCGAAAAACGTGAGGCCGCATTTCAGCGATGCGGTATTTCTAGCGCCGCCCTCCGTTTCGAACATGACTTAGATCAAGGTTGTCGGCTGCCCGTTATCCGATTGTGCGTCCCGTATTGGGATGGGGAGGCAGCTTTGCAGGACGTATTGGACGAGCGCTCTGGGCTCAGCGATACGCTGGCGCTGATAAGCGCGGTCATCATCGGCGCGGTCGGTCTTGTGTTCGCGCTTGCTGGAGAGGAGGAGATCCTTCGGCTCCATGGGCTCATGGTGTTGGCTTCGGCGGTAGCGGCCGGCTTCTACGTTGCAACGCATCCGACGAACCTCCGACAGGAGAAGCGTTCCGGCTACTTCGACGGTCCGATTCGCGTTGCGACGGTCGCGTGCGTTTTCTGGGGTGTCGTCGGATTTCTCGTTGGCGACATCCTCGCTTGGCAACTTTCGTTTCCGGCGCTGAACCTTGATTTGCCGTGGACCAATTTCGGGCGCCTGCGGCCCGTTCACACCTCGGCCGTTATTTTCGCGTTCGGCGGCAATGCTCTCATCGCGACCTCACTTTATGTCGTTCAGCGGACGAGCCAAGCACGGCTCCCAGGCAAATGGGCGCCGTGGTTCGTCGTCTGGGGGTATCAGCTTTTCATCGTCATCGCGGCGACCGGCTACTTGATGGGTGTGACGCAAGGGAAGGAGTATGCGGAGCCCGAATGGTACACCGACATATTGCTGACGGTCGTATGGGTCGCCTATCTCCTCGTATTTCTCGGTACGCTGAAGGGTCGCCAAGAGCCGCACATCTACGTCGCGAACTGGTTCTTCCTGGGCTTCATTGTCACCGTCGCGATGCTGCACATCGTCAATAACCTGGCGCTGCCCGTGTCGTTTCTCGGAACGCTGAGCTATCCGCTCTTTCCCGGTGTTCAGGGCGCCATGACGCAATGGTGGTACGGGCACAACGCCGTTGGCTTCTTTCTGACTGCCGGGTTTCTCGGCATTATGTACTACTTCATTCCGAAGCGCGCCGAACGGCCGGTCTATTCCTATCGCTTGTCGATCGTGCACTTCTGGTCGCTGATCTTCCTCTACATCTGGGCGGGACCGCACCACCTCCACTACACCGCGCTTCCCGAATGGGCGCAGACGCTCGGTATGACGTTCTCGATCATGCTTTGGATGCCGTCGTGGGGAGGAATGATCAACGGCCTCATGACGCTTTCCGGTGCGTGGGACAAGCTCAGAACTGATCCAGTCATTCGTCTGCTCGTCGTCAGCGTGGCGTTCTACGGAATGTCGACGTTCGAAGGGCCGCTGATGTCCATCAAGGAAGTCAACTCGCTTTCGCATTACACAGATTGGACGATCGGACACGTCCATTCCGGCGCGCTCGGCTGGGTTGGCATGATCTCGTTCGGCGCCGTCTACTGTCTGGTGCCATGGCTGTGGAAGCGGCAAGGCCTGTACTCGATGAAGCTCGTCGAGTGGCACTTCTGGCTCGCGATGATCGGCATCGTTCTCTACATCTCGTCGATGTGGGTTGCGGGGATTACGCAGGGGCTCATGTGGCGTGCCTACGACCGCCTCGGCTTCCTCAAATACTCGTTCATCGAAACCGTCGAGGCGATGCACTGGCCGTATGTCATTCGCGCGGCCGGTGGTGCGCTGTTCCTGCTCGGCGGGTTGATCATGGCCTACAACGTCTGGCGCACGATCCGGGGCGATCAACCGGTCGACGTCCGTGATCAGCCGACGGTCGCGGCAGCGCCTGAGCTGCGTCCCGGCGTCGTCGCAATGCCAGCCGAATAACAGGAGCGACAGTCGTGAATCACGCCATTTTTGAGCGAAACTCGATTATACTTCTGATCGGTGCGCTGATTGTCGTTTCGATCGGCGGCATCGTCGAGATCGCGCCGCTGTTCTACGTGCAGTCGACGATCGAGAAGGTGCAGGGCATGCGGCCCTATTCGCCGCTCGAGCTTGCCGGCCGCGACATCTACGTGCGCGAGGGCTGCTACAACTGTCACAGCCAAATGATCCGCTCGCTGCGTGACGAGGTCGAGCGCTACGGCCACTACTCTCTGGCTGCGGAAAGCATGTACGACCATCCGTTCCAGTGGGGTTCGAAGCGAACGGGGCCGGATCTTGCGCGCGTCGGCGGCAAGTATTCGGACGCCTGGCATGTCGAGCATATGCGCGATCCGCGGTCGGTCGTGCCTGCTTCCATCATGCCGGGCTATGGGTTTCTCGACCGCACGCTTCTCGATTACTCGAACATTTCGAAGCGCATGAAGGCGTTGAAGGACCTTGGCGTTCCTTATAGCGACGAAATGATTGCGGATGCGGGTAAGGATGTCGTCGCGCAGATATCGCCCGACACCAAAGAAGCAAAGGCGCTCGTCGCGCGCTACCCGAAGGCGCAGGTGCGTAAGTTCGATGGTCAGTCGCCGGGGGAGAACGTCGAGCCCACGGAACTCGATGCCGTCATCGCCTATCTGCAAATGCTCGGCACGCTCGTCGACTTCACGAAGTTCGACGCGAGTGGTCCAAACCTTCGATAAGGGGAGTTCGGCCTTGGCCTACGAAGACATTCAAATGGTCACGCAGATTGTGTCGCTCGCTATTTTTGCCAGCATCATGGTCGCGGCATACATCTACGCCTTTCGCAGAAGCAACAAAGCCAAGTTCGTGGCGGCTTCGGAAATCCCGTTTCGCGCCGATATGCTCCCGGCCGATGAGGATAAACGATGAGCCATCACAAAAAAATCGACGAAGTGACAGGTGTCGAGACGACCGGACATGTTTGGGATGGCGACATCTACGAGCTCAATAAGCCGCTGCCCAGATGGTGGCTCTATACCTTCTATGTCTCGATCGTGTGGGCCATCGGGTATTGGATCGTGTATCCCGCGTGGCCGACGATCAACGGCTACACGAAAGGCGTACTGAACTACAGCCAGCGCGATCAGGTGCAGCGAGATATCGAGGCGTGGAAATCAGGCCATGCGAAATATCGCACGCAGATCGCCGAGATGCCGCTCGCCGATATTCGCAAGAACGACGAGCTGTTTCAGTTCTCGATTGCGGGCGGTGCGGCGCTGTTCGGCGAGAATTGCGCCGGTTGCCACGGGCGCGGGGCGCAGGGCGGCATCGGCTATCCCAACCTCAACGATGACGATTGGCTTTGGGGCGGCGATCTCGAAAAAATCCATACGACCATCTCCTTCGGCATAAGAAACGGCAATCCGAACGCACACGACAGCTCGATGCCCCACTTCGGAACCGACAAGATTCTCGATGAGGCGCAGATCCGAGACGCCGCAAATTTCGTCCGCTCGTTCTCGCATCTCGACGTCGATCAAGAAGCGGCAAAGAGAGGCGCGCAGATTTTTGCCGACAACTGTGCCGCGTGCCACGGCGATCACGGCAAAGGCAATCAGGATATGGGCGCGCCCAACCTGACGGACGCCATTTGGCTTTACGGAAGCTCGCAAGAGGCTGTGATGCAGAGCATCCGAACCGGCCGTGGTGGCGCGATGCCGGCGTGGTCCGAGCGTCTCGATCCGGTCGCGGTAAAAATGCTGACGCTCTTTGTCTATTCCCTCGGTGGAGGGCAAGCTGATGCTGCGAGTGCCTCCGCTCCCGCGGCAGGCGCGGACAAGCCGAAATGAACACGATGGACCGACCGAATAAGTTTCTGACCGGAGGAGACGAGGGGCGGCCAACGCCGCCGCCTCCGCGGCAGTCGGACTACGTGCCGCGAAAGAAAATCTATCCAAAGCGTGCGCACGGACCCTTTCGCGGCATCAAGTGGATCGTGATGGCGGTTACGCTCGCCATCTACTACGTCGTGCCGTGGTTGCGGTGGAATCGCGGGGAGGGCTTGCCGGATCAGGCCATCCTGTTCGACTTCGCCAATCAGCGCCTGTTGTTCGGTCCCATCGAAATCTGGGCGCAAGAATTCTACTACGTCACCGGGCTCCTTGTTCTCGGAGCGCTGGCCCTCTTTCTCGTCACCTCGATCGCCGGCCGGATGTGGTGCGGATACGCTTGCCCGCAAACGGTCTGGACGGACCTGATGATTGCCGTCGAGCGTTTCTGGCAAGGCGATCGCAATGCGCAGTTGCGCCTCGATGCCCAGCCGTGGACATTCGAAAAGATCTGGAAGAAATCGATAACTCATCTGTCGTGGCTGGCGATTGCTGTCGCAACGGGCGGTGCGCTCGTCTTCTATTTCGGTGATGCGCCGACACTTGCCATTGAACTGATGCACGGTACGGCACCGACCGTCGCCTATTTCTTCCTTGGACTGTTCACGCTGACGACTTATCTGCTTGGTGGGCTCGCCCGTGAGCAGGTCTGCATTTACATGTGTCCTTGGCCACGCATTCAGGGCGCGATGGTCGATCGCGATTCGCTTCTCATTTCCTATCGCGAGCTTCGGGGCGAGCCGCGCGGCGCCCACAAGACGGGCACGACGTGGGATGGCCGCGGCGATTGCATCGACTGCAAGGCCTGCGTTGCGGTCTGTCCGATGGGCATCGACATTCGCGACGGATCGCAGCTCGAATGTATCCAGTGTGCGCTCTGCATCGATGCGTGCAACGAGATCATGGATCGCGTCGGCCGGCCGCGCGAACTCATCGCCTATACGACTATCGGCAACCTTTCCAACGCCACGAGCTCGCCGCGCGAGGGCTGGCGGATCATACGTCCGCGTACGATCCTTTATTCGGCGATGATCACGCTTGTGACGTCTCTTATGGGATGGTCGCTGCTCAATCGTGCCGACTTCGAGTTCACTGTCATCCAGGATCGCAATCCGTTTTTCGTCGTGTTAAGCGACGGCGGACTGCGCAACGGCTACATGATCAAGATCGCGAACAAGGTCGAGCGGGCACGGCACTTCAAATTGCGCTTCATTGGGCCGGTCGAGCTTCAGCCGAAGTTCGTGGAGTTCGACGGCACGGACCCGATGATTGAAGTCGGCCCATCGGAAGTCAGAGCCGTCAAAGTCTTCCTCATGGTCTCGGGCGCCCAAAGGAAAGAACTGAGGTCTGATGCCGAGCCCGTGACGATCGAACTCCAGGATTTGGAGAGCGGCGAGACGGCATCACGCGCCACGACATTCAGGAGTCCGTCATGAGCGTTGCAGTATCGAAAGGTTCGCTTCGCGGGTGGCATGTCTTCGCTATGCTGGCCGGGTTCTTTTTGACCGTGGCGGCCGTGGATGCGGTTTTGATCACCAAAGCCGTCTTCACGTTCAGCGGCGACACCGCCGACGCCTATCGCAAAGGCGTGGCCTACAATCGCACGCTCCAGGAAGAAGCGGATCAGAACCGGCTCGGGTGGCATGAGAGCCGGACGCTCGATTCCAAGACCGGCCGCCTTGCAATTGCTTTGACGGATGAGAACCGGCAACCCATCGACGGGTTGCTCGTGAAGGCGGAAATCGGTCGCGCGACAACGGACATATTCGATCGCCGTTTTGACTTGGTGCCCACGGGGAACGGGACTTACGCCGCCGACATTCCAGGACTTTCGGAAGGCACGTGGACGCTTTCCGTCACCGCTGCGGAGAAGGACAAGGTCGTTTACAGATCGAGGGAACGGATATGGAAGCAGCCCTAGACGCCGGGCTCGCCGCGCAGGCGCCGGGCGTAGAGGCGCGGCAGACCATCGTGCTTTCGGTCCCGGGCATCGTTTGTGGGAACTGCATCCGTTCGGTTGAAAATACGCTGCGCGCGCTGCGTGGCGTCGAGGCGGCCCGCGCGAACCTGACGACCAAGCGCGTAACCGTCGTGGTCGACCCGTCTCTCAGCTCTACGATCGACCTGACGGCGGCTCTCGAGCAAGCTGGATTTCGGGCTTCGGCCCTGATCGCGAATGCAGAGACTGAGCAGGCCGCGCGTGTGAGCGAGCTTCTCCCTCGTCTCGGTGTTGCCGGTTTTGCGGCCGGGAACATCATGATGCTTTCCGTGGCGGTCTGGTCCGGAGAGGTCAGCGACATGGACAGTTCCCTCATGGATCTGTTCCATTGGGTATCGGCGCTCATCGCGCTGCCGGCCGTCGCTTACGCGGGTCAACCCTTCTTCAAGTCGGCATTTGCGGCACTGAGATCCCGGCGCCTCAACATGGATGTGCCTATTTCGCTCGGCGTGCTGCTGGCGACGGGCATGAGTCTGTTTCAGACAATGCGCGGTTCGGAGCAGATCTACTTCGATGCGGCGACGACACTCTTGTTCTTTTTGCTGATCGGCAGAGTGCTTGATGAACGCATGCGGATCAAGGCGCGCGGAGCGGCCGAGAACCTGATGGGGCTCAGGGCGACGAACGCGACACTCGTCGCCCCGGATCAATCAACCAAGCTCGTGCTTGCGAGCACGCTCAAGCCGGGCATGATCATCGCCGTCGCCGCGGGCGAGCGCGTTGCTGGTGACGGGCAGGTGATCTCCGGCCAGAGCGATATCGACGAGAGTCTGATCAGCGGCGAAACGCGGCCGCGTGCCGTTTCCATCGGCGATAACGTTTATGCGGGGACGATCAATTGTGCCGGCACCCTGCGCGTGCGCATTACTGCCGCGGAAGACAGCACTCTCCTGAGCGAAATCGGCCGCTTGATGCTCAACGCCGAGCAAAGCCGCGGTCGTTATGTCCGGCTTGCCGATCGCGCCTCGCAGATTTACGCGCCCGCAGTCCATGTGCTCGGACTGCTCACGTTCGCCGCATGGATGATGGTCGGCGCACCGTGGGATCAATCTCTCACGCACGCGATCGCCGTTCTCATCATTACGTGCCCGTGCGCCTTGGCTCTCGCCGTGCCCGCCGTGCAGGTCGCTGCGATGAGCCGTCTGTTCAGCAAAGGCGTAATTGTCAAAGCTCCTGACGGGCTCGAACGTCTCGCCGAAATCGATTGCGTCGTTTTCGACAAGACGGGAACTCTGACGACGGGAGAGTTGCGGCTCGAGACGAGCGATGGTGTCGATGTGACTTCACTGGGCCGGGCAGGGTCTATTGCAGGGATGAGCATGCATCCCTTCGCGCAAGCGTTGGCCAAGGCTGCACGTGCGGAGGGCATTCAAACGCGCGCCGTTGAGGGCGTCGAAGAAGTTCCGGGTTCGGGGCTCGTCACGACGTCAATGGGCTTCGAGGAGAAGGTCGGGTCGGCCGCCTGGGCCGGTGTCGAGGATCGCAACGCGTCGATCTGGTACGCGGCCGAATGCAAACCCGCTGTCGGCTTCAACTTCGTGGATGAACTACGGACGGACGCGGCCGCGTGCGTTTCTGAACTCCGGCGCGCAGGATATCTCGTTAGGTTGTTATCCGGAGACCGGCGCGCCGCCGTCGCGCAAACGGCTACGGCTTGCGGGATCAAGGATTGGACTGCCGAGGTTCGTCCAGACCAGAAGCTGGAGGCGATCGAAATCTTGAAGGCGCGAGGATACAAGACGCTGATGGTCGGCGACGGTCTCAACGATGCGCCGGCGCTTGCTGCCGGACATGCCTCGTTGTCACCGGCATCCGCCATCGACATCGCGCAGACAACGGCGGACGCCGTTTTTCAAGGCGAGGTTCTTCGGCCGGTCATAGAGACGCTGTCGGTCGCCAAGGCTGCACGCCGCTTAGCGTTGCAGAACTTTGCGATCGCAATTCTCTACAATTCGATTTTCGTGCCGCTCGCGATGGCGGGCTACGTGACGCCTTTGATTGCCGCGCTCGCCATGTCGGGATCGTCGATCATGGTCACGGCAAACGCGCTTCGTCTTCGCACGAAGGCCTTGCGCCTTCCAAACGTCGGAGCATCGGCATGACGTCGCTTGCCTGGCTCATTCCCGCGGCGCTGACGCTCGGCATGATGGGGCTCGCCGCCTTCCTCTGGGCGCTTCGCAGCGGTCAATTCGACGATCTCGAAGGCGCCAAGTGGCGCGCGATCAGCGATGATAACGATCGCATGGCGACGGAATCGGATCGGAGCCGAGCCGACGATGTTTAGCGAGAGCTTCGTCAGCGGTATTGCCGTCGGGCTTGCCAGCGCGTTCCATTGCGGCGCGATGTGTGGTGGCATTGCCTGCGGAGCGAACCTGCTGCTCGGCGCGAAAACTTCCGGAGATAGAAATCTCAATCTCGTACTGATGCAGGCCGGGCGCATTTTGACTTACACGGCAATCGGTGCCGCGGCCGGAGCTTTCGGCGGTGATGTCCTGTCTCGTATGCCGATGCAGGGCCCGATCGTGCTGCAATGGGCGGCGGGCGCGTCGCTGTTATGGATGGGGCTGGTGCTCGCCGGGCTGATGCCGAGGCTGGCCTTCATCGATCATGGCATGGAGGTTCTTGCATCCGGGGTAAACTCGCTGCTGCGTCCTGCCGGTCAGAGCCGATACTTAGCCCCCGTCATGCTCGGCGTCGTTTGGGGGCTCAATGCCTGTCCGATGGTTTACGGCGCGGCGTTGCTGGCAACTCTGACGCGCACGGGCGCGCAAGGCGCGACTTTCATGCTCGGTTTCGGCGCCGGCACCGTGCCGGCGGTAATCGCATCAGCTTACGGGATCTCATGGCTCAACCGGCGTGCAGGGGGCACGAAGCTCAATCTTTTGGCTGGTGGTACGCTCATGTCAGCCGGTGTCGCCATCGTCTACTTTCCGCAGCATTTCGCCAGTGTGCTGTGTGCGGTCAGCCGTTAGAATTCCAGGCAGATCTTACCGAAGTGACGGGCCTCTTCTTGAAGCCGGAACGCATCGGCAATTTCCGCGAGGCTAAAGCTGCGGTCGATCACAGGGTGTATGCCTGTTGCGTCAAGTGCGCGTATGAATTCAATTTGCTCTCGCCTGCTGCCGACGATAAGGCCCTGGAGGCGCGCCTGCCTCGCCATAAGCAGGGCAGTCGGCACGTCGCCGGTGAGGCCGGTGAGCACACCGATCAACGCGATGTGTCCGCCGATTGCGACCGATGCGATGGATTGCGGTAGCGTGCCCGGGCCGCCGACTTCGACGATGTGATCGACGCCGCGCCCTCCCGTAAGTTCACGAACGCGCTCGCTCCATTGCGGCACGGACTTGTAGTTGATCAGGTGATCGGCGCCGAGCGCGCGCGCGCGCTGAAGCTTCTCGTCGGAAGACGACGTGACGATCACCTCTGCGCCCATCGCCTTGGCGATCTGCAGCGCGAAAACCGAGACGCCGCCGGTGCCCTGAACGAGAACGGTGTCTCCGGCTTTCAGATGGTAGTCGACCACGAGCGCGCGCCATGCCGACAGCCCGGCGGTTGTGAGTGTCGCCGCTTCGGCGTGGCTGTAGCCTTTCGGCACGTGGGTGAACCAGTTCGCCGGTCGAACGACGGCTTCCCGCGCATAGCCATCGATGCCGTCACCCGGGGTCGAGGCGAAATTGTCGACCGGAGGTGGGCCATCCTGCCAAAGAGGGAAAAAGCATGACACGACCTGGTCGCCGACTTTGAATTCCGTTACGCCTTCGCCAACGTCCTCGACGACGCCTGCGCCGTCGGACATCGGAATTCGTCCGTCGGCCGCCTTCCATTTTCCGGAAACGACGAGGTAGTCGTGATAGTTGAGTGAATTGGCATGAATGCGTACGCGGATTTCGCCAGGCCCGGCTTTCCCCGGATCCGGAAGATCGACGAGGGCAAGGTCGTTCAGTCCGCCGGGGCCGGTGATTTTGATCGCTTTCATTTCACATGTCCTGTCTTCTCATAAGCCGTCCGCTCGCGATCGCGCAGGCGCGTCGATCTCTTATCGTATTGTGTCAAGTTGTCGAGCGCTCGGAGAATACGGCTTTAGGTTCGGGATGCGTTTTCCGGCGGGGCGGCCGGATGCAATGGATTAAAAAGCGAACTGTCAGCCGAGGATGGCCCCCGCGCGCAGGTTATCGCGCAGGTTATTCAGTGAGCCCGCCACAAATCGAATTTTTCACGAAATCGGCAGACTAAGCAGGGGATTGAAAAGGGCCGCGCGGTTTAGGCGGCCCCCCACGAGATTAAGCGCCGATGCCAAGAGCGATCTGCCCGGATCGCGTCTCCACACTGTAAATCCCCAGGAACGTTTCGCCTTTGTGAACGCCTGTCGTTAGCCAGCCGTTGATCTCGAAAGTAAAACCCTCCGCCTGATCTTCGATGCGCGCAATCGTTGCGTCTGTCGCGTCACCCTCAAGAATGAAGTGAACCTGCTCGCTATCTGGATATGCCAATGCACACCGCAACGCAGGCTTATCGGGACCGTCGACGATCTTCAGCATTTTTCTGGTCATGACTGATACTCCGCAAAGAAAGCCGCACCTGTTCAACTGGATTTGTCAGCTGCGGTTCCTCGCAAGAGAGCGGTGCGACGGGGCCGCGCTTCTCTCAGCGGACTTCGGCAGCTGGCCGTCCTTCAAGCTCAGGCGATGCCGGCGGGGGACCGAACATGTTCTTTGCGCGACGGACCTTTCCGGATTCCTCGGGTAGAATGCGATCCACCAGTTCAATGTCGAAGTGGATGACATTCGCAAGACCCTCCGCCGTCACCGACTGTTGGATGTATTGTCGGAGCTTCTCGGCGGATAGCGTTTCGCCGGGCAAGGGTGCGGCGCGCAGAACGAACCGGTTAACGCCGGTCTGGAGAAATTGATGCTCGGCCAACCTCGTCTCGTTATGGAGGGCGAGAAGAAAAACGTAATACGGAAGATCGCGGATCTCGCCGTTGATGTTAACCCAGAATTGATCCTTCGATCGTCCTTGGACGGCCTTGACGAGCGGCAGGAGACTTCCGCAATCGCACGGTGTCGCGCTGATTGTGACGAGATCGTCGATCTCATAGCGGATGATGGGCTGGGCCAAATTGTACAGGTTCGTGAGAAGCACCTTGCTTCCCTGCGTGCCGTTCGGAACGGGCTTGCCGTTTGCGTCGATGACTTCGAGGAACGCGAGTTCGTCGTTGAGGTGGCTTCCGTGGGTCGTTTGGCATCCGCAGGTGAGGGCCATGCATTCGGCCATGCTGTACACGTTCGTAATGTGTACTCCGAAGGCTTTTTCCACGCGTTGCGCGATGGGTTCGGGGAGCGGCTCGCTGATGTTCATCATTTGCTCGAGATCGCGGGGACCCTTCAGGCGGCCCGCTTGGAGCTCGCGCGTGATCGTCTCGAGCGAGCTCGTGTAGCCGGTGATGAAGTTCGGCTGAAATTCATTCAACTTCGCGACAAGCACGTCGGCCGGATCGAATACCGAGAGACGCTGCACCTTGAGGAAGCGGCGGGCGCGCTCGGGGAAATAATTGAAGAACGTACTGCTTGGATAGAACCCCGGCTTTTGCGTGATGATCGAGAAGCGCGCCGGATTGAACAGGCGCTGGAGGTGGGGCAGAAACCGCCGGCTCAATTTCTTGCCGCGTGCGAACTGGGCGGCAAAGGTCGTCAAAATCGCGGGCTTGTCTTGAACGATGATCGCCGGTTGGCCCTGGCTTCCCGAGGTATGACAGACGGCGAATTTGTCTTTGAAGTAGGCGCCGATATTGGCCGGGTCCAACATGAAGCGTTCAAGGTCGGCGCGGCGAAGATCGCGATCGGTGAAGATGTCGTCGAGGTTCGCCATCATCTCGACCTTCGTGAGGGTTGGAAGATCAGTAATGGCGCAGGTTCTCAGATCGATCCCCTGGAACTTCTTTCGATAATACGGGGAATTGTCATAGGCGTATTGCAACAAGTGACGGAACCGCTCTTCCTTGGCCTTTGCGCGGGCAGCGAGGTCGCCCGGACGCGGGGGCAGGAGAGAACGGATAGCAAGCGCCAGCTTCAGTTGATCGTAAGCGGCGGCGAGAAATCCTCTCATATGAGATATGCCTTCGAGATGGTTCCAGAGATCATTGATACGCGTCTAACCCGGGCGAAAAGCGGGCAACATTGTTTGTCAGGCGCTAATGGCCGGTAAATCGAAATGTCTGCTCCATCCTGATTATTCAAGGATATTACTCCGATCTGTTTGGGTCGGGTTCTGTTGATTTTGAGATCGTTTTTTAGGCGCTCAGCCGGCGGTCGGCGGTCCTCCCGTGCGAAAACCAGGGAGTGGGCCGGGTAGAGAAGCCTCCGCCTCGGCCTGAAGTTCCGCTTCATGGCGCTTCAGGTAAATGAAGATTGCGAGCATTATTCCAATTGCGATCACGATCGCGACGACCCCGAGTGGCCCCTGAACCTCGTGAATGCTGCGTCCTAAGGTGTAGGCGGACAAACCGACGATGCTCGCCCAAACGAGGCCTCCGAGCGCGTTGGCCACAAGAAACCTCGGCCACGCCAAGCGATTGATGCCGGCCAATAAGGCTGCGAGGAACCGAAGAACGGCAAAAAAACGTCCGAAGAATACGACCTTGCCGCCGTGTTTCTGGAAAAGGAATTGACCGAGCTTTATGCGGCCTTCGGTCAAGCCGAGATAGGAGCCGAATTTCAAAACCAGCGGATAACCGAATTCTCGGCCGATGAGATAGCCGATGTTGTCGCCGACGATCGCGCCGATGGTTGCCGCCGCTATGACCATGGCAATATTGCCATCGTGAGTTGCCGCATAGATAGAGGCGATGATCAGCACCGCCTCGCCCGGCAACGGAATGCCCAAGCTTTCGAGACCGACGATGATGGCGACGGTCCAGATGCCGTACGTTTCAAAAAGATGATGCAACTCTGCTGGCGATATCAATGGCCGTTCCTTTTTGGGGGGCTGGGCAAAAGGCCGTCGAGGTGAGTGGTCAGCTAATGGAGGATCATTGTGCCGATAATCAAGACTGGGGGACCGCGGACGAGCGCTGCATCGGCGGAATACCGCACAGGCCGTGACGCGGGCGCACGACCGGCTACCTCAGGAACGCCCCCGCCTTCGCCTTCAACCAATTTGCCGAACATGAACAGCGTACTTTATTTCAGTGTGCGTCGCCTCGCATCGAAGCTGACGGTGGAACCTATTGAAGGTTATCGCCGTATTAACAAGTCATATGGACCTGTTTGGCCGATCAAAGAAGCGGTGCAACATGCTGTCAACCATTGCGGTAAATTGATCGGGCGGCGGTCTTGCGCATTTGGAACTCCGATTTCAGAAATAAAGAATGATCTGGGTGCCTAAAAAAGCATGGGCCGGACGGTCGATGTCGCGTCTTCCTGCTGGCATCGCCGGCGACGCGGCTTTTCGGCTCTTTTGCACGCCGGAATTGTCGTATTACCGCGCTGCCAACCATTTGCAGCTCGCGCAGCGTGCCCGGTTTCATTTGCGCAATGCCCACTGGCGCCGGATTGTGACCCCGGTCGCCGATATTCAAACCTATATCTTCGAGCCGGACCGCAGAGTTGCGTTGGGCACCGTGCTCGTCGTGCACGGGTGGACCGGCGAAGCTTCATTTATGACGGCTCTTGCCGAGCCGATAAGGCGGGCGGGATATCGCGTCGTCCTGTTCGATCTGCCGGCGCATGGGCTCAGCAGCGAACGTTCGACCAATCTCATCGAATGTGCGCGAGCGACCGCAATCATTGGCCGCCAGTTCGGCCCGCTCAGCGCAATCGTTGCGCATTCGTTCGGCGGCATGATCTCGCTTGTTGCGGTCGAGGGGCAACGGCCGATGCCTCATGCCCTTGCGACGCCGCGTATCGTTCTCGTTGCCAGTCCGAATAGGCTTCCGGAAGTTACGGGTGAGTTTGCGGAGCGGTGGGGTCTCGATGGCGCGGGGCGGCGCGCGTTCGAGGCGCGGCTGGAGCGCATATCAGGGCGCTCGCTCAACAGCTTCACCGTCGTCAAGCTTTTGCGGTCGACGGGGTGCGAAGCCCTTGTCGTGCATGACCGCGAGGATCACGAGGTTTCGTTTCGATGTGCCGAAGAGATCGTTTCGGAAACTGATGGTGCGGAATTGCTGCCGTATGCGGGCTTCGGGCATCGCAATATCCTCTTTGCGCCGCCAGTCGCTCGAACGATCGTTTCGTATTTGTCGAAGGCAGAGAGTAGCGCGCATCAAAGAATGCGTAGCGATCATGCCGCCTGACTATATCGGTGGTAGGAGAACCCCAATTATTCCGGCTTTTTCATCGCTTTGATCGTTTGGATTACATCTGTAATATAAAAGTGTAAACTTGAGGGATGTCGCGCGGCATCGTGCGATTTCCGCCGGCAAGAAATGCCTTGATCATTCAAAGGCAGGGAGCACGTGATGATCTCTCTGAAAATCAACGGTCAGTCCAGAGACGTTGATACTTCCCCCGACACGCCTCTTCTGTGGGCGCTCCGCGATTTGCTTGGAATGACAGGCACGAAGTTCGGATGCGGCATCGCCCAGTGCGGAGCCTGCACCGTTCATGTCGACGGCGAGCCGGTGCGCTCGTGTCAGCTGCCGATCGGTTCCGTCGGCGGACGCGCGATTACGACAATCGAAGGCATCGGCGCGACGGGTGCCGGTGCCAAGGTTCAGAAGGCATGGCTGGATCTCGAGGTCATCCAGTGCGGATATTGCCAGTCCGGGCAGATCATGTCGGCGGCCGCACTGCTTGCCCATACGGCCAATCCCAGTGATGACGACATAGACGCGGCGATGGCTGGGAATATCTGCCGCTGCGGCACCTACGTCCGCATTCGCGCGGCGATCAAAAAAGCTGCAGCTGCATGACGGAGGTTCCTATGCGGACAAACCTAGCCTCCGAGCCAAACCCCCTTTCTCGCCGCGATCTTCTCAAGGCGGGAGCTGCAGGCGTTTTGCTCCTCAGTTTTCGGCTGCCGATTGCGCGCGCGGCAGATGAGAGGTTTGCGCCCAATGGGTTCATTCGCGTCGGCAACGACGATGTCGTGACGCTCGTCATGCCGCAAGTCGAGATGGGGCAAGGGATTTATACGAGCCTCGGGATGATCCTGGCGGACGAACTCGACGCCGATTTCAATAAAGTCGTTCTGGAGCACGCGCCGCCGGACGAGAAGCTTTACGCCAATCCGGTCTTTCATATTCAAGCGACCGGCGGTTCGACGTCGGTGCGCGCTTTTTGGATGCCTCTTCGCAAGGCGGGCGCTGCCGCGCGAGCAATGCTCATTGGTGCGGCCGCGCAGCAATGGAAGGTTGACCCCTCGAGTTGCCGGGCTTCGAATAGCGAGGTGATCCACGATGCAAGCGGGCGTAAGTTCGGCTTTGGAGCACTCGCCGCGCAAGCGGCAACGCAGAAGCCGCCCAGCGATCCGCCGCTCAAGCCGCTCAAAGACTTCACGCTGATCGGCAAGCCGATCAAGCGCAAGGACACGCCGGAGAAGGCCAACGGTACAGCCCAGTATGGCATCGACGTGATGCCGGCTGGCGTTCAGTTTGCAACGATCGCGGAATGTCCGGTATTCGGCGGCAAAGTCGGGCGCGTCGACGACACCAAGGCCAAGGCCATAAAGGGCGTTCGTCAGGTCGTCGTGCTCGATGATCTTATCGCCGTGGTCGGCGACTCGACGTGGACTGCGATGCAGGGCCTCGATGCGCTGGACATCACGTGGGACGAGGGACCGAACGTTGCGATTGGGTCTGCCGAAGTCTGGGATGCTTTGCGGAATGCCAGCAAGGGCGGGGGCGTCGTCGCCAAAGAGCAGGGCGATGTCAAAGCCGCTTTCGCCGCCGGCGATCGATACGAAGCGGTCTACGAACTGCCGTTTCTCGCCCACGCGACCATGGAGCCGCTCAACTGCACCGTCCACTTCACGAAAGACGCCTGTGAGGTCTGGACCGGAACGCAGGTTATCGCACGCGTTCAGTCGGAGGTCGCCAAAGCGCTCGGATTGCCGACCGAAAAAGTGACGGTGCACAATTTCCTGATCGGTGGCGGGTTCGGTCGACGGCTCGAGCCCGATATGGCGGTCAAAGCCGCGCTGATTGCTCAGCACGTCGAGGGGCCAGTGAAGGTCATTTGGCGGCGTGAAGAGGACATGCAGCACGATGTCTACCGGCCAGTCTACCACGACGCGCTCGCTGCGAGCGTGAAGGACGGCAAGGTCACCGGCTGGACACAGCGGATCACAGGCGCGGCGATCATTGCCCGCTGGCTGCCTCCGGCCTTTCAGAAAGGCATCGATATCGACGCCGTCGACGGCGCGACCGATAACCCGTACGGCGTTCCCAACGTACGAGTGGAGTACGTTCGGGCGGAGGCGCCGGCGGTTCCGACGGGGTTCTGGCGCGGAGTCGGGCCGAACAACAATTTCTTCGCGAGCGAAAGTTTCATCGATGAACTCGCCCACCGGGCCGGCGCGGACCCCGTCGCGTATCGGCTCAACATGCTCGACGCTACGCCGCGCCTCAAGGCTGCCGTTCAGCTGGCTGCGTCGAAGTCCGGCTGGGGTGGTGCACTTCCTGCGCGCACCGCGAGAGGCATCTCCGCTCAAACGGCGTTCGGTAGCTTCATTGCGACCGTTTGCGAGGCGGAAGTCGATGAGAACGGCGAAGTTCGCGTGCGCCGGTTCGTTTCGGCTGTCGATACCGGTCTCCCTGTCAATCCCGACACCATCGTCGCTCAGCTCGAAGGCGGACTCATTTTCGGTCTGACAGCGGCGTTGTTCGGCGAGATAACGATCGCGAAGGGACGCGTCGAGCAGAGCAACTTCCATGACTACCGGATGTTGCGGATCAATGAGGCACCGAAAATCGAGGTGCATCTGATCTCCAGCACGGAGTATCCCGGGGGAATCGGCGAAACGGGAACGACCGCCGCACCGCCAGCGCTTACGAATGCGCTTTTCGCGGCGACAGGGGTTCGATTGCGAAGGTTGCCCATCGACCGCGACGCGCTCGCGGGGAGAAAGCCGGCATGAAGCGATCGTATTGGTTGGCGCTTCTCGCCGTTATCATACTCATCGCCGCGGTCTGGATAATCTACGTGCCGGGGCCGATGGCTTTTGCAAAGGGTGGCTCGGTCGCCCTTTCCGATTACAAGGACGGCGATCCGACGGGCGTTCCGGCGAAGCTGGCAAAAGACGATCTCGTTTCGCGCGGAAAGTATCTGACGCGCGCGGCCGATTGCGAGGCGTGTCATACGGCCAAGGGCGGCGAACCTTATTCGGGCGGCCTCGCTTTCAATCTTCCGTTCGGCACGCTCTACTCGCCGAACATCACACCCGATAAGGAAACGGGCATCGGCAATTGGACCGATGCCGATTTCCTGAAGGCCGTGCATAAGGGGATCGCACCCGACGGGTCGCGCCTTTATCCGGCATTTCCCTACACATCTTATACGATGCTGACCGATGACGATGTGCTGGCGATCAAGGCCTATCTGTTCAGCCTTGCCCCGGTCCGTCGCGAGGCCCCGCCGAACACACTTGCTTTCCCATTCAATCAACGTTGGGGGATGGTGTTCTGGTCGCTCCTCTACAATAGCGACGAGAGGTTCCGGCCCGATCCGAAACAAAGCGCAGAATGGAATCGCGGCGCCTATCTCGCCGAAGCGCTGGGTCATTGCGGTGAGTGCCATACGCCGCGCAATCTCTTGCAGGCGCTCAATAACCGCAAAAAATTCGCGGGCGCGGTGACGGCCGGGTGGAAGGCCTACAACATAACGCAAGACAATGAGACCGGCATCGGCAGCTGGGACGCGGACACGACTGCGAAGTTTCTCGCGCATGGCCACGTGGAAGGCTTCGGGACAGCTTCCGGACCTATGGGCGAGGCCATCGACATGAGCCTGATGCATTTGGAGCCGGAAGACATCAAAGCGCTCGTGACGTATTTGAAAACAATTCCGCCGATTTCCGACCCGGAGCTTCCGGTCCCCAAAACGACGCTGGCCTCGGCGTTTCCGAAAGCGCATGAGATTTCCGAAAACGAGCGCGGGGCAATGATTTTCGCGGGTGCCTGCGCGTCCTGTCACGGATGGTCGGGTGAGAGCCCCGTTCGATCGTACGCGAATTTCGTGGGTGGCCGCGCGATCAACGATCCGAGCGCGAGGAATGTCGCGCAAGCCGTGATCTGGGGCGTGACCCGCCACTCGCCCGACGGCGAGGTTACGATGCCGGCATTCGGCAAGGCGTATTCGCCGGAGGAGATTGCCGCGGTCGTCAACTACGTCACCGCGCGTTTCGGTGCCGCGAAGTCCAATATTACGGCGCAAGACGTGGTCAAAATCGGCCAGCAGGCGTCGCAGTAGGCCGCTTTCCGGGCGTCCGCGCTGGTTACGCTCGTAGAGTCTTGTTCGTTCCGCGTCCGGCCGATAGGAACACGGGAGCCTTCCGGCATCTCTTCGGCGCCGGGTTGTGGCGCGTGTGATCCTCAATGCAAGACGAAAGACAGAGCGTGTCCGATCCTGTTGCCCACCGCATCGCGGCGCTGGCGGTGCTCCCCGTTTTCTTCAAGCTTGACGGCAAGCGTGTCGTTCTGGCGGGCGGAGGTGAGCCGTCGCTCTGGAAGGCCGAGCTTCTGTCGGCGACGGGCGCAAACGTCGAAGTTTTCGCGGAGCGCTTTGCCGAAGGTTTTCGGGAACTGGCAGCGTCGCCACCCAACGGCCGGCTTGTCTTGAAGGATCGCCGATGGACGCCGGAGGATCTGAGATCCGCGGCGCTCGCTGTCGGCGCATTGGGCGACGATGCGGAGGCCGCCGAATTTGCGTCTGCCGCCCGCGCAGCCGGCGTGCCTGTCAACATCGTCGATCGTCCGGCATTCTGTGATTTTCAGTTTGGCGCGATCGTCAATCGTTCACCCCTGGTCGTCGGGATCTCGACGGATGGCGCCGCGCCCATCTTCGGCCAGGCGATCCGCTCGCTCATCGAAGGGCTGCTGCCGGAAAGCTTCAAAAGCTGGGCCGAGGCTGCGCGCGCTTTACGGCGCGATAGCGATCGCCCCGGCGACACCATGGAGAAGAAGCGGCGCTTCTGGCAGCGGTTCACGGACTTCGCGATACTCAATGCCGATCGCGGACCGACGCCGGCCGATCTCGATCAATTGATGGGCGATGTTGCGGCTGAAGACCGCCGCCACCCGGTCGTCATCATCGAAATCGGCTCGGGCGGAGCGGAAGGCCTGACACTTGGAGCCGTCAGAACGCTGCGCGGCGCCGATCATATATTCTTCGACGACAACGTTCCGGCTGCCGTGATGGAGTTCGCCCGCCGCGAAGCCCGGAGATATCCGGTCGACGCACGGGCACAAGATGCTCAGGCCGTTATCGACAACATGGTGGCGGCGAGTGCCCAAGGCGGCCGCGTCGTGCGGATCAGAATGCGCATGGCGGTTGAGGCGCGCGGGGAGGCGGACGGGGCCGGGGCATTGCGAGCTGCAGGCCTTTCGGTGGTTGTCCTTCCTCCGGGCTACGCTCCTTAGCGTGTGTCAGGTCTCAAGGGGCCTCCCGCCATCCACTGGCAGTTTTGTAAGTCCGGCCCTGTCGCCACGCCGTTGCCGCGAAGGGGTGCCAGTAAAAAGTATTAAGCGGTACTTGAGCCACAGGCTGTGATCGCTTCCGCAGGGGGCGAAAGATTTCTTTTTCTCTCAGATGGTTAGCGGACGCTGCATGAGCTCGGCGCGGCTTGGAATGGCGTTCCCACTTGTCTATACTTGGGCCGAGGGGATCCGTTCGGATCAGAGTAGGCCACGTTGGCGGGTTAGCGCATCGCTTCCCACCAATGGGTTTTGCTCGTCCGCTCCCTTTCGTCGTCTGTAAATATTCGGAGTCGCCTGCGCATGCGCTGCAATCCATCATATTGGCTTTTGGGACTCGTCCCGATTGCAATGTTGACTTGGGTTGCCGTCCAACTCGAACATGATGGTATCGAGTCCGATCTCGCCCATCGCTCGGGCGAAGCGCTGAACCGCGCGGGTTTCGATTGGGCCAGCCTTCGCTTCGTCGGCCGCGATGTCGTGCTGATGGGGAAGGCACCGGAAGAGCGCGATCCGGACAAGGCACTTGCCTCATTGGAGAACGTCTGGGGCGTCCGTGTCGCCAGCGACAGATCCGAACTCATCGACAGCGTTGCGGACTACCGCTGGTCGGTTATTTCGCCAGGCAGCGGCCCCGTGCGGCTCGCGGGAAACGTTCCGTCGGAGGACGCGAGACGGGAGCTTATCGACGCTGCCCGCAGCGCCTTTCCGGGTAGCGAAGTTGCCGACGAGATGCGCTTGGCGCGTGGCTCGATCGACCGGCGCCAGTGGCTTACGGGAGCTGTCTTCAGCGTGCGCAGCCTTTCCGGGTTGAAGCGCGGCGAGGCGGAACTCGCCAATCTCAATTTGTCGATCAAGGGCGAGGCGAAGTCATCGGCCGCTTATCGGGAGATCAAGGCGGCGCTCGCAACACGGCGACCGGCCGGTGTCGGCCTTGCGCATGAAGATATCGCGCTGCCCATCGCCCGGCCCTTCGTATGGTCGATAAAGAAGAGCGGCTCGGGGATCGCGGTCTCAGGTTTTGCGCCTTCCGATGAAGAGCGGGAGAAGCTCGGCGCGCGCACGAAATCGCTGTTTTCTACAATGTCGATCTCCGACCGCACGGATATTGCTGCCGGTGCTCCCGATGGATGGGGCAAGGCGGCTTCGATTGCGCTTGAACAGCTGGCGCAACTTCGGCTGGGCGAGGCTTCGATCGCCGATCGCGAGCTGACCTTCTCGGGCGAGGCAGCCGACGAGCAGATCGCTTCGGCCGTCAAAAAGACGTTGAAGCTCCAGGTGCCGCAAAACTTCCGGATCATCGACCAAGTCCGCTTTGCGAAGCCGGATATCGTCGTGCCGGGCGGCGGCTATGTGATGGGCATCGTGAACGAAGGTGCTAGCCTCGATCTCGTCGGCATGATGCCGAGCGAAGCGGCGCGGGCGGCGCTCATCGATGCGGTGAAGGCGCGGTTTCCCGGGCGGCAGCTGAACGACAAATCGCAGGTGGCTCCTGGCGCGCCCGACGGGTGGCAGCAGTGCGTCGTCGCGGGCCTTGCGTCGTTGCCGCGTCTCAAGAAAGGCAAATCCATCCTCACCGATCGCCGGCTCGTGGTTTCGGGTGAGACCGACGATTATGCGGCCTCGCAATCGGTTCCGGGCGATGTCAAGGCCGCCGCGGGCCAGACGTGCGAAACGACGACGAATATCGCATTCACGGGCCAGCTGAAGACTGACCTCACGTGGAAGGCGACCCGCGAAGCCAACGGCATGGTGACGATCGGCGGCGAGGCTCCGGATGATGCGTCGCGCTTGCGTCTCGTCGAGATCGCACAGCAGCTCTATGCGGGGTCGAACGTCACCGACAACATGAAGATCGTCGGCGCCGCATCTGAGCCTTGGTCGTCGGCGGCGCATCTCGGCCTCGAAGAGATGGCGCGGTTGCGCAATGGCGAAGTTACGATTTCAGGCAAGGAACTCGTTATCAAGGGAGCGGCGGAGAGCGAGCAAGTCGCTAATGATATCCGCAGCGTTCTGTCGACGGATTTGCCGCCGGGCTTCAAAAGCCGCGATGAAATCACGATCATGTCGGTCGACGAGAAGGCAGCCGACAGTTGCCAGACGCTGATGCGCCAGACGACAGCCAAGGGCACGATCAACTTCGAGCGAGCGAAGGCGGACTTGACGCCCGACAGCACGCAGACGCTGAAGGATCTCGCTCAGATCGCGAATGAGTGTCCGAACTTCAGCATTCAGATCGAAGGGCACACGGACGCCGAGGGGACGGATGAGCGCAATTCGCGGCTCGCCGATCGCCGGGCGCGCGCGGTCGCGGATTTTCTTTCACTAAACGGCGTCGATGGGCGCCGCCTGACGACGATCGGCTACGGCGCAACGCGGCCGATCGGCGACAATTCTACGGACGCAGGCCGTGCCAAAAATCGCCGTATCGAATTCACCGTCCGGGTCAACTGAGACGAACGCCGGGAAAGCAATCATGGATTATCTCTTCCTGAAATTGATCTGGTGGATGGCAGCAGCATTTGCGCTGGGGCTCGTCGCCGGGTGGATATCGTGCGGCGCCAAGAAGTCCTGAGGGGCCGAACTTGGACGTGCTGAAGAAAGTACAGGGCGAATTGTTGGGCATCCGATTAGGTAGGAAATGACGTACCTCCTGTTGCAGACATTCCTGCTTTTGCTCGCGTCGTATTTTGCGGGGGCGTTCGTTGCTTGCCTTGTGAAGAGGGTGGCCCTCGGCTCGTCTGCAGATCTGCCCGAAGGTGTCTTGGCGCCGGTGCAGCTCGAGGTGCCTGTTCGTCCGCCGGTGATGTCGCCATCGCCGCCGCCCGTTCGTGGCCGCGTGGCGCCTCGGATGCCGCAGCCTGTGGTCGCGCCGCGGGCGATCGATCCCGTGCAGCCTAAGATCGACGTCTTGCGGCGGCCGGAGCCGCGGCCCGCTCCGAAGGTGCTCGACCCTTCGCGTTTCTTGCGGGCGCTGATCGGGCCGGATGCCAACGAAGGTGTTCCCCGGCGCGCAATCGTCGAATTGCGTCCCTCGGTGTTGAAGCCCGTAACGGGGATTTATCAGCCGAAGCCGCCGGAGCCTGTGGCGCCGCCTGAACTCGAGCCGGAAGTTCCGGAGGTGATCGCGGACGCAGCGCCGCCTTCGCTGCCTGAACCGGAACCTGAGCCTGTCACGAAAACGGAACGGCCCGGCGGTCTTGCCGCGAGATTGCGTGACGCGACGACTGCTGCTGCTGCCGGCGCTGTGGCCGCCGCGAAGGCTGCAGCGGCTGCTTCCGTCATGATGCCGGGCGCGTTCTCTCGAAAGAACGTCGAGCAGGAGAAGACGGAAGCGCCGGCAGAGGCCGCGGCCGAGCCTGCGGAAGTGGCAATGGACGATGTGCCGCTCGAATCGCCGATTCTCGGATATTCCGATGCGCCGGTGTCGAAAGCGGAGACGCCAGCCGCGATCAAGCCCGAGTTGCAACCGGAGCCGGAACCGGAGCCGGAACGAGTGCCAGAGCCGGCACCCGCACCCGCGCCTAAAATCGTCGCTCCGCCGGTCTCGAAGGCCGTCGAGGGTGGGGACGACTTTCAGCGTATTCGCGCGATCGACAGCGACATCGAACAGAGGCTGAAGGCAGCAGGCGTCAACTATTTCGAAGACATGGCGGCGTGGACTCAGGCCGACGTCAAACGGTATGGGCAAGACCTGCAAATTCCCGGCCGGATCGATCGCGAGCAATGGGTCGAGCAGGCGCAAATTCTCGCCAAGGGCGGGGAGACGTATTATTCGCGCAACCGTTTGGCGGCGCTCAAGTCGAGTGCTGCGGCTACCGCACCCAAGTCCACCTCGGATAACGATCGCGGGCAAAAGGCCGAGGCGGATGGCGGCAACCCGGCGTCGCCGCCGAGCCGGCAAGAGCGGACGGATTTGTCAGGTGTGGCTGCTGCGAGCCAGGGGCGGTCGGTCGCGGAAATGGCCGCTGCTGCTGCTGCCGCAATCGCCGCTGCGTCCGCCAGCGTGACGCGCGGCTTGAAGCCCATCGAGCCGATTTCGCCGCTCTCCAAGGTCGATCCGAAGATCTCGATCCCGGCGAGGATCACGGATGCGATCAGGGAGAGGAACGGCGCCGCAGCGCCGGCTCCGGTCGTCAAAACAGAGCCCAAAGCCGAAGCTGACGCCGACGCCGACGCCGAGGCTGAAGAAAGCGCACAGCCACAGAGCGACGCCGATGGATCGCACGATGATCTCAAGCGCATCCGTGGCATCGGCGTCTTGATCGAGAAGCGGCTGAACGCCTTAGGCGTCGGCACTTACGACCAGATCGCCAACTGGACGAGCGGCGACATCGATCGCATCAGCCGAAGCCTCGAATTCAAGGGCCGGATCGAACGCGAGAACTGGGTCGAGCAGGCGCGCATCCTGGCGAGCGGCGGTCAGACCGAATTTTCGCGGCGCGTCGACAGGGGCGAGGTCGATACCAGCCGCGAGACGTGACCAAAATCGCTGCGCGATAGCGTTCCATAACGCGCTCCGTCACGCGGTTCGTCCGTCTCGGCGAAAAACGATGCGATTGCCGATATTGTCGGCGCATCCCGCAATAGCGGCGCGTGGCCTTCATCGGGAACGGTGAGGGATTTGAGCCGGGGATGGCGCTGGCGCATTTCTTCGACCGTCTTTTCCGAGAGAAGGTCGGTATTCGCACCACGGATGACGAGCACCGGGACGCGCTTCATTGCTTCGAACTGCGGCCATAGCTCCGGTATCGGGCCGTCGAGAACGGATAAACAATTCGCCAATTTTGGATCGTATCCTCGCGCGGGCTTGCCCTTCCGTTCATTGAAGAGCTGGCGGGCGACGGCTTCGAAATCCTTATCCGTCATCTTGGGAAAGTCGTGGCGAAAGAGATCGCCGACGATGCGCGTTGCGTCTTCCCAATTCTTCGCGAGCGGAACGCGGCCGACGTAGCCCGCTATGCGGGCCAAGCCTTCCGCATCGATGACGGGGCCGATGTCGTTCAACACGACCGCTCCGATCAACGACGGCTGGACGGCCGCCAACACCATGCTGACGAGGCCGCCTCGCGAGGTGCCGATGACGCCGACGTTATGCAGACCGAGCATCGTCAGGAAATCGATGACGTCCTGCGTCTCGATCGGCACGGCGTAGTTCTTCCAATTGGCGTCGTGGTCGGAAAGGCCGCGTCCGCGCGTGTCGAGCGTGAAGACGTCGCGAGGTATGGCGACTCGGCTCAAGGCGATGGCAACGTCATGAAAATCGCGGCTGTTGCGCGTCAAGCCAGCGAGGCAAAGCACGGGACGCGCGCGCGATAGAGTTTGCGGCCGGTAATGCCGGCCATAGAGGCGCAGCCCGTCGCGGCAGGTGAAGTAGATTTCCTCGAATTCTTGTCCGGTCGCCATTCGTGTGCCGTCGCCTTTGTCCTGAATGTTTCAACCGTCGTTGTTTTCAGCGACGCCTTGGGTGTCGCCCGGCATTTTCGTGTCGCCGCGATCGCGCAGGAGATCCTGCTTCAACCGAAGCGGATTTTTCATGCCGAGCCGGGCCCGGTAGATCTGGATGTTCGCCAAAACCTTCGTGACGTATTCCCGCGTCTCGGTGATCGGGATGCGTTCGATCCAGTCGATGGTATCGACGTTGGGATCGCGCGGGTCGCCGTTTTCCCGGATCCACTGCCGGGCTCGTCCGGGTCCGGCGTTGTAGCCTGCAAGGCCCAGCACATATGAGCCGCCAAAGTCATCCATGCGATCGGCGATATAGGCGGAGGCGATCATCACATTGTACGGGGGGTCCGAAAGGAGGCGAGGGATCGCACATTTGATCTTGTAGTCGCGGCATACGTGATGCGCCGTCGGCGTCATCACCTGCAAGAGCCCCTTGGCGCCTGCGCCCGAAACAGTTTGAAAATCGAATTCGGTTTCCTGGCGCGCGATGCCGAGCAGTAGCGGAAGCTCGGGCGGTGCCCGCAACGGCGCGTAACCCGGGAAGGGTTTCAGCGGATACCCGTAGGTCAGCAGGTTTTGACCCTTGCCAATAGCAACCTTGGAAATGCGCAGCGACATCTGCGGATCGCCCAGAGCATCCGCGAGATAGGCCACCATTGCGACTTCGGCTTCGGTGTTCGCCGAGTTGCGAAGGCCGGCCAGCAGCGTGCGGGTAACTTCCCGCTGGAGATTGGCCTTGCGCGCGATGACCAAGGCTCTTGCTGCGTCGGACGACAAGAGCTTTTGAATTTGATCGGCCGCCGGGTAGGCGGGCGGCGACACCTCGAGGCTCGAACGGTTCGGCTCGAGCATCTGCATTGAGAGCAAGCCGTGGAAGGTATCCGGGTTCTTCGCGGCCACTCGGTACTGCTTCACTGCCTCCGGCTTATCGCCGCGAGCGTCGGCAACACGGCCGAGCCAATAGGCTGCCTTGGCGCGGCTCAAAGGACCGTCGGCTGCCGCCGCCATATCCTTGAAGTGCCGCTGAGCAACATCGGGCTTATTGAGATATCGGAACGCGATCCACCCGGCCAAGAACGTCTGATCTTTGCGCGGATTGACCGATAGGGGGCCCGCCTCCTTGACGAGATTATAGGCGAGTTTGGCATTGCCGAGCTTTAGCGCGCCATAGGCAAGCTCGCGCCGTTCGGACCACCATTCGTCAAGCGCTGCTATTTTGTCCGGGTTGGGTGGAATGGCGAGGATGATTGCCGCAGCTTCCTCGGTTTTTCCGGCTTTCCGCAAAAGTTGCGCTTTATGAAAGGCGAGACCCGTGTCGTCGCGACTGCCGGGGGGAAGAGCATTCATCAGTGCCTGCGCATTCGACGACCGATTGAATACGGCAAGGCGCGCTGTGGCTCTTTTGCGCTCGCTCTCTGGCAGAAGCGGAATGAGGCGGTGGGCGAGAGCGACGCGGTCGGCGCGATTTCCCGCGTAGCGGACGTCGTCCGTCACCAGCCGGTCGAAACGCCATTTGTGATCGGCGGGCGACAGCAAACTGCCGAAGCGATCGAGAAAGCCGTTTTCCAATGACGGAGGAATGCTCATATCGCGCCATGCCTGCGCGGCTAGTTTTCGGGCTTCTTCCGTTTTACCGTCGGCGAGATTGGCCGAGGCTAAGGCCGCATATCCCGCGCCGGTCTGGGGCATGCCATTTTGGTAGTAGCTCTTGATGTTCGCCGCGCTGCCGCCGTGCTTGAACAGCGCTTCTTCGAAGCGCTGGGTCAGTGTTGGCCGGTCTGGCCAATCCGGATTGTCCTTTAAGAACTTCCGATAGTCCTGGGGTTCGCCGAGGCCGGACCGCAAGCGCATCCAATCAGCGAGCTTGCGGACTACAGGGTCGTTAATTTTTTCTTTCGCTTCTGCAAAGCGGCCGCCGTCGTTAGCGCGCACCGCGGCTAGCGCCTGGCGGAGGGCTTCGACGTCTCCCGAATCAGGGGAGATCGATAAAAGTGGCGCGAGGGCCGCGTCGAATTTCCGGAGCTGGTCCTTTTCGGCCGGCAGGAGCTGCGGGGGAGGCACGGGTTTCAGCGCCGATTCGGCTCCGGCGGACGCGCTCGCGAGGGCAAACCCAAGGATCGCGAAGGCCGTCGCGAATTTCGGCAGAGCGCGCGAAAGCGAGCCGATTAGTATTGTATGATTGGGGGTTAGGTGCATCGCTTCCTTTAGGATGGAACGCCCCACCCGGCCGATCTTGCGGCGGGCTTTCCGAGCGCCTAATGTCGCGCCGCTTGCCTCATCAGCAACGTTAGACCGTATTAAGCGGAGACATGGCGATTGAAGCAAGCGGTTCAATCCGTACGAGGTGGCACGCGCGTGCGGCGAGAGAGTGACCCATGGCCATAACGGCATGAGTCTTTCCACGTAGATTTTCCCGAGCAAGGCCAAGGCGCAGCATCGAGCGGTGTTCGTCACGGTCTTTTCAAGTTAAGGCGACGGCATGTTCAAAGGTTCAATTACGGCACTCATTACGCCTTTTCGTAACGGGAAGGTGGACGAAGCTGCGTTTACGCGGTTCATCGATTGGCAGATCAGCGAGGGTACGCACGGTCTCGTGCCTGTCGGAACGACAGGTGAAAGCCCAACGCTCGATCACGATGAACATAAGCGCGTCATAGAGCTCGCCGTCGAAGCCGCGAAGAAGCGCGTTCCCGTAATTGCCGGTACGGGTTCCAACTCGACCGATGAGGCTGTCGAGCTTTCGCAATATGCCGAGGAAGTTGGAGCGGACGGCGTGCTCATCGTTACGCCTTACTACAACAAGCCGAGCCAGGAAGGCCTCTATCAGCACTTCAAGGCGATCAACGACGCTATCAATATACCGATCGTCATCTACAACATTCCGAGCCGGTCGGTCGTCGACATGTCGGTCGCAACCATGGCGCGTTGTTTCGAGTTGAAGAATGTCGTCGGCGTCAAGGATGCGACGGCGAACCTCGCCCGCCCGTCGCAGACGCGTGCTGCACTGGGAACCGAGTTTTGCCAGCTCTCGGGCGAAGACGCGACGGCGCTCGCCTTCATGGCGCATGGCGGTCATGGCTGCATTTCGGTTGCCTCGAACGTTGCGCCGCGGCTCTGCGCCGAGTTTCAAAATGCGT
Source organism: Hyphomicrobium sp. ghe19 (assembly GCF_902712875.1). Taxonomy (NCBI): domain Bacteria; kingdom Pseudomonadati; phylum Pseudomonadota; class Alphaproteobacteria; order Hyphomicrobiales; family Hyphomicrobiaceae; genus Hyphomicrobium; species Hyphomicrobium sp. ghe19. Next base: position 1,075,782 of record NZ_LR743509.1, read on the forward strand.
GCATGGCCGGAGACTTCAAGAAAGCGCTGGCGCTGCAGGACCGGTTGATGCCGCTGCATGAAGTTCTCTTCATCGAGACGAACCCGGCGCCCGTAAAGTATGCCGTTTCGCGGCTGGGATTCGGGACGCCGGATATGCGCCTCCCCATGGTTCCTGTCTCCGAGGCGAGCCGCCGGGCGATAGACGCAGTCCTGCTGCGCCTCGATCTCCTCGACGCAAAAGCCGCCGAGTGACGGCTGCCGGAAAGAATTGATCGATGGCTTCGAAACGCGACGACGGCACCACGCTGGTCGCCGAGAACCGCAAGGCGCGGCACGAGTATTTCATTACCGATAGCTGGGAAGCGGGCATCCAGCTTCTAGGGTCGGAAGTGAAATCTCTTCGCCGTGGTCAGTCGAATATCGCGGAGAGCTACGCGTCGGTTGAGGATGGCGGAGTATGGCTGATCAACAGCTACATTGCCGAATATCCGGGAGCCGCGCTTTTCCCGCATGAGCCGCGCCGCAAACGGCGTCTTCTCATGCATGCGACCGAGATTCACAAAATCGGCATTGCGATCGAACGAAAAGGAATGACGCTCGTTCCGCTCGAACTTTATTTCAACGAGAAGGGCCGGGCGAAGGTCAAGATCGGTTTGGCGGAAGGCAAGAACCACGCGGACAAGCGTCAGGATGCGGCCAAGCGCGATTGGAATCGTCAGAAGGCACGCCTGATGCGAGAAAAGGGCTGAAGTCGATGGATCAACAGCGTGCCGCCAGTTGAAACTCCGAATTTTCCGTTTCCTGAGGACGACGGGGCCGCAAAGCACCTGATCGCGGGGACGCGACTTCCCGATGTCGCGCTCACGGCGACGCGAGGGGCGAGCGTCAATCTCGCCCGATATCAGGAGCGAGCCGTCGTTTTCGTTTATCCGATGACGGGGACGCCGGGTGTCGCCAACCCGCCGGATTGGGACATCATTCCGGGAGCGCACGGATCGACGCCGGAGGCCGAAGGTTTTCGCGATGCTCATGAGGAGTTCGAACTTCTCGGCTACGAGATCTTTGGGCTCAGCAGTCAATCGCCTGAGGGCCAGCAGGCTTTTGCGATGCGGGCCGGTATCCCGTATCTTCTGCTCAGCGACGAGACGTTGGCGTTCGCCGATGCGCTGAAGCTGCCGCGCTTCGAGACGGGCGGAGCGACGTATCTCAAACGTCTGACGATGATCATTCGCAACGGAGTGATCTATCGCGTCATCTATCCGGTGCAAGCGCCCGCAACGCACGCGCAGGAATTGCTGGCATCACTCAGGCCAGCTCGCGCCTGATCTCCGCAAAAACCGATCGGAACATCTCGGTCGTCAGACGGCGCGTGTTCGTATTGTAGCGCGAGCAATGGAAGCTGTCGTAGAGGACGCAATCGGGGCTCAGCTCGTGGCGCGCTCCGTGGGCAAACGGGTGGAGCGTCTTTCGTTTCGCAAGCGTTGTCAGCGTTTGATCGTGGGCTATACGACCGAGAGCCAGGATCACTTTCAATTTCGGTAAATTTGCCAAGCGAGCCTCGAAGAAGGGGCGGCAATTGGTGATTTCACTCGGCTCCGGCTTGTTCTGTGGCGGCACGCAGCGCACCGCATTCGTTATCATGCAGTCGATCAGCTTCAGCCCGTCGTCGGGGCGAGCATCGTACTTGCCCTTGGCGAAGCCGAATTCGAGCAGCGTTTGATAGAGGAGATCGCCGGCGTAATCGCCGGTGAATGGTCGTCCCGTGCGGTTGGCGCCGTTTCGTCCGGGCGCCAGGCCGACGATCAGCAAACGGGCATGGGGAGTGCCAAAGGACGGCACCGCTCCGTTGAACCACTTAGGTTCCTGGATCTCGTTTTCTTTGCGGTAGGCGACGAGCCGCGGGCAGCGCGTGCACTTTGGAGGAGGCTCGGGCCCAAAGACTATCTTGCCCATTGCCCCGGCCGCCATGCGTCGATGCTCGTGTGGAAGAAAAAGTTCTTAGACTTCTTCTTCCGCGAGGTCATCGTCTCCGAGGTAGTTGGAGTCGCGCGCAGGAGAAAGCGGAGCGCGAGCCGTATATTGGCGTGGCGAACGACCGGCGGGTCCGCCGCTCTGGGAGCGCCCAACCTGGTCTTCAAGATCGGCCAAGTCGACGAACTGGTCAGCTTGACGGCGCAACTCATCGGCAACCATCGGCGGCTGCGTTTGAAGGGTCGAGACGACGCTTACGCGCTTGCCCTTTTGCTGCAGCGCTGCGACGAGGCTGCGGAAATCGCCGTCGCCCGAGAAAATAACGATGTGATCAAGGTTATCGGACAGACGCATGGCATCGACAGCCAGCTCGATATCCATGTTGCCTTTGATCTTCCGACGGCCGGTGGCGTCGGTGAATTCCTTCGTCGGCTTTGTCACCATCGAAAAGCCGTTGTAGTCCAACCAATCGATCAGCGGACGGATCGATGAATATTCCTGCTCTTCGGCGAGGGCCGTATAATAGAGGGCCCGTACGAGCTGGCCCTTCTGCCGGAAAAGTCCGAGGAGGCGCTTGTAGTCAATGTCGAAGCCTAAAGACTTGGCGGTCGCATAGAGGTTCGCGCCGTCGATGAAGAGGGCAACTCGTTCGGTCGGATAAAAATGCATTTCTTGTTTCCTAAAAGCGGAACGGTGCGAACTAAACAGTGTCCAGTAATCTCGCTGGAAGGGGCTTCAACAGCCCGATTCTCTAATCGGCTACAAGGACTTAGGCAATTACGGCAGGTTCAGGCATCTACGGTGTAGAACTCTGCTTTCCTAACGGTTACCAGATGTGAATGCCAGTCAACAATTGTGACAATTAGTCTATTTAAACCCGATCGAGTTGGAATACTACCGGGTGAGCAATTTTGCTTTTGCTTCTCCCGTGTACTACTTGCTTAATCCACAATTTCGTGGCAAAGAGGCATCAGCGTGGCGCTGGAAGGCGGTCCGATCGGCTGTTTGCGCCCTATAATGCCCTACAACGTGCCAGTTTTACCAAGGGAAGGTTCTGCCCATGGCTCGCGTCACCGTCGAAGATTGCGTCGACAAGATTCCGAATAGATTTGAATTGGTCCTCCTCGCAGCGCACCGCGCGCGGGCAATCACCAACGGCAGCGCGATCACGATCGCCCCCGATGACGACAAGAATCCGGTTATCGCATTGCGCGAAATCGCAGAGCGAACGCTGTCGCCCGACGACATGCGCGAAACGCTGATTTCGTCGATTCAGAAAAATACCGAAGTCGACGAGCCGGAAGCCGTCGCAGCACCGTTGCTGCCGCCGGAGCGCCGCGCGCCGATGCTGGGCCGTGACGATCTTTCGTCCGATACGCAGGTCGACGTCATGACGGAAGAGCAGCTTCTTCGCGGCTTGGAGAGCATGACGCCCTTGGAGCCTTCGGCCAATATCGGATCGGGATCAGGTTCGGGTTCGGGTTCGCGCGAACGGGACCGCGATCCGCGCGATCGTTCCCGCTAATACTCTTTTCACCAGCGTCGCGACATCACGCTCGCACTGATCCACTTTAATGTGTGCTGCGTCTTCGGTTACGCTTGCGCACTGAAGGAGTGCGGCGGGTCATGATGCGGCAATACGAACTCGTCGAGCGGGTTCTCAAGTACGATCCAAAGGCGGACGAGGCGCTTCTCAATCGCGCCTACGTCTATGCCATGAAGGCGCACGGCCATCAGAAGCGTGCGTCGGGCGCGCCCTATTTTTCGCATCCGCTGGAAGTGGCGGCCATTCTCACCGATCTGAAGCTCGACGACGCAACCATTGCGACGGCGCTGCTTCATGATGTGATCGAGGATACGGATGCGACGCGAACCGAAATCGATCAGATGTTCGGGCCGGAGATCGGCAGCCTCGTCGACGGCCTGACGAAGATCAAGCGCCTCGATCTCGTTTCCAAAAAAGCGGAACAGGCGGAAAACTTCCGCAAGCTCCTCATCGCGATCTCAAGCGACATCCGTGTGCTTCTCGTCAAGCTCGCCGACCGTTTGCACAACATGCGAACGCTCGAGCACATGAAGCCCGAGAGCCGCCGGCGCAATTCGGAGGAGACGCTCGATATCTACGCGCCGCTCGCCGGCATGATGGGTATGCAGACGCTCCGTGAGGAACTCGAGGATCACGCTTTTCGCTGGCTGCATCCCGAAGCCTATGACGCGCTCACCGAAAAGCTCGCGGAGATGCGCGAGCGCAATCGCGGGCTCGTCGAAGAGATCCGTCAAGCTATCGCGCGGAAGTGCCTCGACGCCGGCATCAAGGCCGAGACGTTCGGGAGAGAAAAGAAGCCTTATGCCATCTGGAGCAAGATGAAGCATAAGCAGATCAGCCTCGAGCAACTCTCGGACATCTATGGCTTCCGGGTACTCGTGAGTTCGATCGAAGACTGTTACCGGGTGCTCGGCATCGTGCACACGACATGGAGCACAGTGCCCGGCCGCTTCAAGGATTATATATCGGCTCCGAAGCGCAACAATTATCAGTCGATTCACACGACCGTTTATGGTCCCCGTCATCAGCGAGTCGAGCTGCAAATCCGCACGTCCGACATGCAGCATATTGCCGAGTTCGGCGTCGCGGCTCACGCGCTCTACAAGGATCAGCAGCACGGCCTCGTGAACGGTCATGAGTTCGAGGGCGGCATAGACGGAGACGACAGCCCCTATGGCCGCCTCCGCGTGATGATTTCTTCGCTGCTCGAAGCTGCGAACCCGGAAGAATTCCTCGAGCATACGAAGCTCGAGCTTTTTCACGATCAGGTTTTTTGCTTCACCCCGAAGGGGCGGCTCATCGCGCTGCCGCGCGGGGCGACGCCACTCGACTTCGCATATGCGGTGCACACGGACATCGGCAACGAGGCGATCGCCGCCTACATCAACGGCCGGCATGTTCCCATCGATACGCATCTGCGGAACGGCGACGAAGTCGTCATCGAAACATCGAAGGGGCACATCCGGCCGGCCGCGTGGGAGGCCTTCGCCGTTACCGGGCGTGCGCGGGCGGCGATACGAAGAGCGGCGCGCGAAGCTGAACGGCGGCGTTTCGTCGAACTCGGGCGGCAGCTTGTCAATTCCACGCTTGCCGGACTCGAGGTCGATTACTCGGAAGAGAAGGTTAAGGCCGCGGCGCCGAAGATCGGCTTCAAGACTGCCGACGATCTACTGGCGGCGGTCGGCCGGAACGATATTCCGCTTCAAGACGTGGTTGCAGCCATCCTGCCGCAAGGGCATGCACCGGGAGACGAAGGCTATAAGCCGACACGGCGCTTTGGCCGCGCCCGGGACCAGGAAGGCTGGTTCAATATCGAAAAGGTCAACAGCCTCAAGTTCCGCACGGCCGAGATCGACAATACCACCGCGGTTTCGATCGGCGGTCCGAGCCAGGAGTTGCCGGTTGCGTTCGAGCCCGGAGGCGCGGTTCCGGGCGACCGGATCGTCGGCGTCATGGCTCCCGGCGAGGGGATTCGCGTCTTTCAGATCCATTCACCACGTCTGAAGGAATACGAAGAAGAGCATTGGATCGACGTGACCTGGGACGTCGATCCCGAGCGTCCGCAGCGCTTTCCGGCCCGAATTAGCGTCACCGCGGTCAACGCGCCCGGTTCACTGGCGGAAATCGCCAAGGTGATCGGCGAGACGGGTGGCAATATCGACAATATCAAGATGGCGCGCCGTGCTGCAGACTTCACGGTGATGCATATCGAGCTCGAGGTTTTCGATTTGGTGCATTTGAACCACATCGTCGCCGGACTCAGGGCGAAATCCGCAGTTGCGAAGGTGGAACGGCTGTTCGAGTGAGCTATTCTATGCGTTTGGATACTTGATTTCGGTAGAGTCGATAGGATCGTTGTGGGTTGAGCGAGAAACTTACAGCATCGGGAGAGCGCGACGGTCCCAGGCTGATCAATACAGCTGCCGTGCGCGCGAAAATCCGGTTCTTCTGGCGGCGAGTACTTCTTCTTCGCGCGACGCCGCATCAGGTGGCGCTCGGCTTCGCAATCGGCGTTTTCAGCGCCTTTACTCCGTTTCTCGGCATCCAGACCATTCTCGCCTTTGCGCTCGCCTTCGTCCTCCGTGTCAGTATGCCCGCCGCGATACTTGGGACCTTTGTCGGCAATCCCCTGAGTTGGCCGGCTATCTGGAGCGGGTCGTATTTCGCGGGGGCGCTTCTTCTCGGTCAGGATCCAGCCTACGCGGCCGATCATTTTACCGATACGGCCAACGCGCTCGGCGCGACGTTGAGCGCTCCTTCGCCGGAGACGCTTAATACGGCCGTCGATTATCTGTCTCCGATCGTCGAGCCGATGATCGTCGGTGGTCTTCTCGTCGGCTTGATAGCGGCGGTGTTTAGCTACTATCCTACACGGCGAGCGGTGCGCGTTTTCCAACGGCACCGCAGGCTCCACTGACCTATCGGCGGCAGGGCAGTTCTTTCCTCAACATTGGTGGCAAAAGCACGTGGCGGCTAACCGTAAGCTCCCGGAAACAGGTCAATCGAAGACGACGCCCGCTCGCGCGTTGCGGCTCGGCGTGAATATCGATCATGTCGCGACGCTCAGAAATGCGCGCGGGGGTGTTCATCCTGATCCGCTGCGTGCGGCTCACCTCGCGATCGAAGGAAGCGCCGACGGCATTACCGCGCATCTGCGCGAAGATCGCCGGCACATTTCAGATAGCGACATTACGCGGCTCAAGAACGAGCTGACGCGGCCGCTCAATCTGGAAATGGCCGCGACGGACGAGATGCTGGAGATCGCGTTGCGGCATGTGCCGAACGCGTGCTGTCTTGTGCCGGAAAGGCGCGAGGAGCGAACGACGGAGGGCGGCCTCGACGTCAAAGGATCGGCGAAATCTCTCGAGCCATTGATTGCCAAACTCAAGGATGCCGGCATTCGGGTATCGTTGTTCATCGAGCCCGATCTCAAGACGATCGAGGCAGCGTCGGCAGTCGGCGCCGACATTGTCGAGCTTCATACCGGCAAATATTGCCATCTCGCTCTCGACCACGATGCGGCTGGCGTCGCTCGCGAACTCGAGCGGCATAAGAAAGCGGCGCAAGCAGCAGCCTCGGCCGGGCTCGAGGTCCACGCCGGGCATGGCCTCACCTACAACACGGTGCAGCCGATTGCGCGCATCCCGGAAATCGTCGAGCTGAATATCGGGCATTTCCTGATCGGGGAGGCGATCTTCGGCGGCCTTTCCATGGCCGTTCGGCGCATGCGCGTCCTGATGGATGAGGCGCGAGAAGCGCTCTCCCTGCGGGGAGCGGGATGATCATAGGGATCGGCAACGATCTTTGTGATATCCGGCGGATCGAGCGAACGATCGCGCGCTTTGGCGATCGTTTCCTCAACCGTGTATTCACGGCGGAAGAGCGCCGGAAGGCATTCTCACGGGCGCATTCGGCTCGAACTTTCGCAAAGCGGTTCGCGGCAAAGGAGGCCGCTTCGAAGGCTCTCGGGACCGGATTTCGCTACGGTGTGCATCTCAAGGACATCGGCGTTGTGAATACCTTGTCCGGGCGTCCGACATTGGCGCTCACGGGGGGCGCGGCCGATCAGCTCGCGCGATTGATACCGACGGGCTTCACGGCCCGCATTGATGTCACTTTGACCGACGAATATCCGATGGCCCAAGCCATCGTGATTATTTCCGCGGTAAGAGATCAGGAAAATCAACGCGACTGACCATTTCGCCGCGGCTATAAACGTCTTGGACGCGCTAAGCTACATGGGTGGTCCGGCAGCGTCGAGTTGCTGTTATTCCTTACGTTTTTGTCAGGTTTGTAGCCGTCGTTGCGGCTCAGGGGCAAACTCGCTATAGCGGACCGCCTAACATTAAGCGAGCCCCGGCCAATGCCGCCTGGCGGCCCAGAGGAGCCTGCGGATGAGCGTTGGTATTAAGACGTCGAGATCGAGTTGGTTTGAAACACTCGTCATCGTCGTCGAAGCACTCGCCATTGCGATGTTCGTCCGCATCTTCTTTTATCAGCCGTTCAATATCCCCTCGGGCTCGATGAAAGAAACGCTGCTGATCGGCGATTATCTTTTTGTTTCGAAGCTATCCTACGGGTACAGCAAGTTTTCGTTCCCGTTCAGTCCCAACATCTTCGAAGGACGGATTTTCGGCGCCGAACCGAAGCGGGGCGATGTTGCCGTCTTCAAGCTGCCGCGGGATAATTCGACCGACTACATCAAGCGGGTCATCGGGCTGCCGGGTGACGAAATTCAGATGAAGAACGGCCAGCTCTTCATTAACGGTGCCGCCATTCCGAAGGAGCCCGCGGGCGAATTCACGACGTTCGAGGAGGGCCGGGAGCGGACCATTCCGGTGTTTGAGGAGACACTTCCGAATGGCGTGAAGTACAAAGTCCTCGATAGCGACCCGAATGGACCCTATGACAACACGGGAGTCTACAAGGTTCCTGAGGGTCACTTCTTCATGATGGGTGACAATCGCGACAATTCCACCGACAGTCGTGTTCGAAGCGCAGTCGGGTTCGTCCCTTATGAGAATTTTATCGGTCGTGCCGAGATCATCTTCTTCTCCGCCAAAGTCGATGAGCCCGATGCCTTCCGGTGGTACGCGCCTTGGACCTGGCCGTTTGACATCCGCTGGGACAGGTTCTTCACTCTCGTGCGGTGACCGCCACGCGGCATTTGCGCCATGCTAAGACCTCGGAAGTTCAAAGAACTCGAAACCAAACTGGGATATAAGTTCAAGGATCCCGCGCTCCTGGAGCGTGCGCTGACGCACGCGAGCGTTCGCGGCGGAAAAGTTGCCCGGTTCGACAACGAACGCTTGGAATTCATCGGCGATCGCGTTCTGGGTCTTGCGATCGCGGAGGCGCTCAACGGGCAGTATCCCGACGCGAGCGAGGGCGAACTCGCCCGCCGTTACAATCGCCTCGTCCGCGGGGAGGCCTGTGCCAAGGTCGCTCGCAACATCGGGCTCGGCGACCATCTCATTCTTTCGGAAAGCGAAGCCGACAGTGGCGGCCGAAACAAAACAACCATCCTTGCCGATGCCGCGGAAGCCCTCCTCGGCGCGGTGTTCATCGACGGCGGGTTCGAGAAGGCGCGCGGCGTCGTCCACCGGCTCTGGCGGGAGCAATCCGAACTCGTTCCGGAAGTGTCGGTCGATGCTAAATCGGCTTTGCAGGAATGGGCGCAGGGCCAGGGGCTGGCACTCCCTCGATATACGGTTGTCGCGCGCAATGGGCCGGATCACGCGCCTCGATTTACGGCCGAAGTCTTGATCGCCGGTAAGGCGCCCGCACAGGGCGAGGGGGCATCGAAGCGCATTGCTGAGCAGGCCGCAGCAACTGCACTGCTAACCCGAGAAGGCGTAGGAGCGCGCATAGGCGATGTCTAAAAATACTACAGGTTCAGCGCCGCTCGACGCCGGTGACCGGCGATGCGGATTCGTTGCCGTCATTGGGCCGACGAATGCCGGCAAGTCGACGCTCGTCAACGCGCTCGTCGGCGCCAAGGTCGCGATCGTCTCGCATAAAGTTCAAACGACCCGGGCTCCCATTCGCGGTATCGCGATGGAAGGGAACAGCCAGATCATCTTCATAGATACGGCCGGTATCTTCAATCCGAAGCGCCGATTGGATCGCGCGATGGTGGACGCGGCGTGGGGCGGGCTCGAAGATGCCGATGCGGTGCTGCTCGTCATCGATGCGGCAGCCGGCATGGACGACGATGTGAAGGGCATTATCGAACGGCTCAAATCGGCTCGGATGCCGAAGATCGTCATCTTGAACAAGATTGACCGCGTGGATGACAAACCTAGGCTCTTGTCGCTGGCGAAAATGGTCGATGAGCAGCTTGCTCCCGACCGTATTTTCATGATCTCGGCGACGGAAGGTCAGGGCATCAAGGATCTGCGGACTTATCTCGCAAATCTCGTACCTCCGGGTCCGTGGCACTATTCGGAAGACGATGTCACCGACGTGCCAATGCGGACGCAAGCGGCTGAGATGACGCGTGAAAGCGTCTATCGCTTCCTGCATCAGGAGCTGCCGTATACGACAACGGTCGAGACTACGGACTGGAAGAGCCTGAAGGACGGCTCGGCGCGCGTCGAACAGACGATTTACGTCGAACGCGACAGCCAGAAGAAGATCGTGCTCGGCAAGGGCGGCGATACGATCAAGAAAATATCGAGCACGGCGCGGCATGCGATCGAGGAGATGGCTGGCCACCGGGTGCATCTGTTCCTATTCGTCAAAGTGCGTGAGAACTGGGAAAGCGACCCTGAGCGTTATCGGGAAATGGGTCTGCCTTTCCCCAAATCGTAAGGCGCCGGTACCTGAGTCCATATGCAATGGTCCGATGAAGGCATTGTTCTTTCGGTAAAGCCCCACGGCGAGACAGCCGCGATCGTCGATTTATGGACGAGAGCTCATGGTCGGCACATGGGGCTCGTGCACGGCGGCCGCTCGCGACGGCTGCGTCCCGTTCTTCAGCCGGGCAACCACATCGATGCGGAGTGGAAGGCGCGTCTCGTGGACCAGCTCGGCACCATGAGCGTCGAGATGCGCCGCGCCTTCGCCGCCGAGGCTATGGACGACGCGCAGGCATTGATGGCGCTTTCTTCCATCACGACCCTCACGCGGCTTCTGCCTGAGCGCGATCCGCATCCCAATCTCTACGAGATCACGCTTTTCGTTCTCGGCTTTCTCAATGATGCGACCGTGTGGCCGGCGCTGCTCGTCAGATGGGAGATGGCGCTCCTCGATGAGCTGGGCTTCGGCCTCGATCTCAGTCAGTGCGCGGCAACGGGGAGCAACGATCAGCTTATCTACGTTTCGCCGAAGTCCGGTCGCGCCGTCTCGGCATCGGCGGGCGAACCCTATCGCGATAAGCTTCTGGCGCTTCCTCAGTTCCTGACGAAACAGCGATCCGGCGCGGTGACGACGCAGGACGTCAGTCTCGGGTTCGCGCTCACCGGGCATTTCATCGAAAAGCATCTTCTGCTCCCGCGGGGAGAAACGCTCCCGCAATCGCGCGCGCGGCTCGTGTCACAGCTTGCGGCCTGAAGTTCGGTCGTGGGAATTTTTTCGCGGTCACCGACGCTTATTCAATCGCCGCGGCGACGGATGTCCGGGACGCATTCGTTCTTCTAACAACTGCGAAGCGAAGTGATTGCGGGATCACGCGGCTTTGCGGCAAGCGACCGCGCCGCGGAGGATTTTGCCTACTGCCGGCAGGAGCAATTCCACTGGCCACGTGCGCCCAGAACCGCACTCAGCCGGATGAGCCCGTTCGGAAATCCCCCCTTCCGGACGGGCTTTATTATTTCGATGATTTTTTGGTTGCGTCCGGCAACTCCCCCTGCGGGGAGCCGGCCGCCGGACGCGAGAGTCCGAGAGGAGCCGAGAGAGCCTTCAGCAACCATTCATTCTGAGGTGTAGATAATTCTTTTCGAAACTTACCCGTCGCGCACGCGGGAGCATGACGGGAGGTTACGGGGGTCGCAGCGGGGAGCTGCGGCCCCCGAACGTCTTTAGCTTTCTGTGATGACCGCGCCACAGTGCCATCGACGGCCCTTTTGGATGTTCAATTTCGTGCGGCTCTTAAGTCGCAATTAAGTATCACGACCTACGCTTCTCACCATGTAGTTGGCCTGGGTGTGGGGGCATTCGATGAGTGGGCTGCGGTCGTTGCCGATAAACGAGATGTTAAAGCGTCAAACGATCGGGTTGACCGATATTTTGCATTTGCGGCGCGTCTTTTATGATGATGGCATCATCTCGGCGGATGAAGCGGAAATTATCTTTGCGCTGAACAACGCTTGCCATGCGTATCACCCCGAATGGCCCGAATTCTTCATCGAGGCCATCACCGATTATATCGTCTATCAGGAAGCGCCGCGCGGCTATATCACGGCCGACAACGGTCGTTGGCTGATCGATCGCGTTTCCAGAGACGGGAAGATCGATACGAAGACGGAACTCGAACTTATCGTCAATGTCCTCGACAAGGCGCGCTGGGCGCCGGTCAGTCTCGTCAAGTTCGCGTTGGAGCAGGTGAAGCATGCTGTCGTCGACGGGGCGGGTCCGCTGCGCGATGGCAAAGCTATCGAGGCCCGCACCATCAGCGAAGGCGAGGTCGATCTTCTCCGCCGCATCCTTTACGCCTTCGCGGGTGATGGGAACGTCGCGGTGACGCGCGCCGAGGCCGACGTTCTATTCGATATCGACGAAGCGATTTCGGCGTCCGCGCCCAATCCCGCATGGACCGATCTCTTCGTGAAGGCCATCGCGAACGTCATGATGGCGGCATCCGGCTATGCCGTTCCCTCGCGCGAGGAGGCGCTTCGGCAGGAAGCGACCCTCGAGGAGCCGGAAGAGCAGACGTCCGTTCTCGCCGCACTCCTTTCGATGGTGCAGTCGAACTTGGCTTCGGTGCAGGACGCCTATCACGATCAGACGGTAGAGGAGCGGGCGCTGGCCCGGCTCGAGCATCAGCGCATCGAGATCATCACGCATGAGGAAATCACCGAAGCGGAGGCGACTTGGCTCGTCAGCCGTCTCGGCCGCGACGGCCGCTTGAGCCCGAGCGAGAAGGCGCTGGTCTCTTATTTGAATCACGAAAGCCCGCGGATTCACCCTGTTCTCACCGAGGCCGTCTGCCGACTCGGCGACGCGGCCTGAGGCGTTAACCCGCCTCTCTTCAGCGACGGCCCCACCGCCCAGGTGAACGGCCGCCGCCCACGATCTTTAGGCGTGCGGCAGCGGATCGCACAGCTAGTGGCATCGGCCTACTCGTGGCGTGTTTACGACGCCTTCCACACCCTCTAGAAGGGCGTGTTGCCTTGCGACAAGCTGAGGCACTTGAAAGTGCTTACGGGAAGGACCGGGACCCGCCGATGTTCAAGAAAATTCTGATTGCCAATCGCGGTGAAATCGCCTGCCGCGTTATCAAGTCGGCGCGCAAAATGGGCATCAAGACGGTCGCGGTCTATTCGGATGCCGATCGAGACGCCCTTCACGTCGAAATGGCGGACGAGGCCGTCCATATCGGTCCCGCGCCCGCCAATCAGTCCTACTTGCTGATGGATAAGATCATCGCGGCCTGCAAAGCGACGGGCGCCGAGGCGGTTCATCCGGGCTACGGATTTCTCTCGGAGCGCGAGGCGTTTCCGGTCGAGCTTCAAAAAAACGGCATCGTCTTCATCGGGCCCAATCCCAGAGCCATCGCTGCGATGGGCGACAAGATCGAGAGCAAGAAGGCGGCCGCCGCCGCCAAGGTCTCGACCGTCCCCGGCTACATGGGCGAAATCAAGGATGCCAAGCACGCGGTCGAGATCGCGAACCAGATCGGCTATCCGGTCATGATCAAGGCCTCCGCGGGTGGCGGTGGCAAGGGTATGCGCATCGCCTACGACGCAAAAGAAGCGGCGGAAGGTTTCGAGCTTGCCCGTTCCGAGGCCAAGTCGTCGTTCGGAGACGACCGTTGCTTCGTCGAGAAGTTCATCGAGAACCCTCGTCACATCGAAATTCAGGTGCTGGGCGATAAGCACGGCAATGTCGTTTATCTCGGCGAGCGCGAATGCTCCATTCAGCGCCGTAACCAGAAGGTCCTCGAGGAAGCGCCGTCGCCGTTGCTTGACGAGAAGACCCGGAAGGCGATGGGCGAGCAGGCCGTCGCCCTCTCGAAGGCCGTCGGTTACGACAGCGCCGGCACCGTCGAATTCGTCGCCGGCCAGGACCGCTCGTTCTATTTTCTTGAAATGAACACGCGTCTCCAGGTCGAACATCCGGTGACGGAGCTCGTGACCGGCGTCGACCTCGTCGAGCAGATGATCCGGGTGGCGGCAGGCGAGACGCTTCCGTTCAAGCAGGCGGACATCAAGCTCAAGGGCTGGGCCGTCGAAAGCCGGGTCTACGCTGAAGATCCATTCCGGAATTTCCTGCCTTCGATCGGCCGTTTGGTTAAGTACCGTCCTCCGGCTGAAGGCAGCAAGGACGGCGTCACGGTTCGGAACGACACCGGCGTCTTCGAGGGCGGCGAGATCTCGATGTACTATGACCCGATGATCGCGAAACTTGTCACGCATGCGCCGACCCGCGAAGAGGCGATCGACGCGCAAGCGGCCGCTCTCGATGCGTTCTATATTGACGGCATTCAGCATAACGTGCCGTTCGTCTCGGCGATGATGCAGCATCCGCGCTGGCGCTCCGGCAAGATTTCAACGGGCTTCATCAAGGAAGAATACCCGGAAGGGTTTGTGCCTCGTGCGCCCGAAGGCAATGATCTGGTCACGCTCGCCGCGGTCGCGGGGACGATCGATCATCTCGGCAATACGCGCCGCCGCGATATCACGGATCAGATGTCGGGACACTCGGTCAACTTTGCCAAGCGCCGTATCGTCAGGATCGGATCGGCGGAGGTCGAGCTCGAAGTTCTGGGCGCGATTCCTGGTCCTTACTACGTGTCGATCCTCGACGGCGACGGCCAACCGACGAAGACGATGGAGATCACGTCGGAGTGGTGGCCGGGCGAACCCGTCTGGTTTGGTACGGTCGACGGGGCGGATGTCGCCGTTCAGGTACGTCCAATTTCCAACGGCCTGACGCTTTCCTATCGTGGCATTCAGGCGCCGACGTACGTTTACACGCAGCGCGAGGCCGAGCTTGCCGCGCTGATGCCGGTCAAGGTTGCGGCCGACATGTCGAAGTTCCTGCTGTGTCCGATGCCGGGTTTGGTGAAGGCCGTGAATGTTTCCGAGGGCCAAGAGGTCAAGGCAGGAGACAATCTGGCGATCGTAGAGGCCATGAAGATGGAGAACATCTTGAAGGCCGAGCGCGACGGCAAAGTGAAAAAGGTTGCGGCGAAGCCCGGCGACAGCCTCGCCGTCGACGCGGTCATCCTCGAGTTCGCCTGAGTTTTTCAATATGGGGCCGGCGGGCCCGCGTCTGCGGGGCCTGCCGCCTGAGAAGAGATCACACTGTGCCTAGCGGCATTTCGCGTTGGCGATGCCGGCCGCCAGGAAGAGACTCCCCTGTTGGGAGCCGGCCGCTAGGCAAAAAGAGAGATAACGATCAGCCGAGCTTCGCGGCCGCTCGCCTCAATCCCCGCAGAATAGGCTCGTAAGCCTCTTCGTTCCGCGTTTCGGGATAGACCATATAGACCGGGTAAACGAATTTTCTCGAGCGTTTGGGTTCTCTCACCCGGCCGCGCGCGATCAGTTTGCGCACCATGCGCGCCGGAAAATACCCCGAGCACTCGTTCGCCAGAAGATAATCTAGGCCCATCGGTCCGAGATCGAGGCTGATCGCGGGGTTGGCGTGCTCCGGAAATGCGGCCGCGTGATCCTGCAAGAAATCGGCGCCCCAATCGACGAGCAGATAGTCGTTAACTCCCCGCCGCGCTGACGGTTTCGCTGAGGAAACCAAAACAAACTCTTCGTCAAACAGGTGTTCGATGGTCAGGCCCGGGGGAGGCGACGGCCGATACATGATCGCGAGATCGAGCGTCCCTTCTATCAAGCGTTGGCTCAATATCGGCGACGAGCCGGCAGTCGCGGAAACGGCGATGCCGGGGATCTGAACCCTCAGTCCCGTGACCCATTTCAACAGGAATCCACCCCAAAGGCTCATCGGTGCGCCAACTGAGACGTGCTCGGGATGCTGATCGGCGAGCGAGACCTGCAGTTGAGCCTGCTGCCAAACGCGGACCATCGCGAGCGCATGCTTCTGGAAGAGTTCGCCGGCGCCGGTGAGTTCCGCGCCGGACTTGGAACGTGTGAAAAGTGGCCGTCCCAACAGGTCTTCGAGGCCTTTGATGCGTGCGGAGACGGTTGATTGGGTAATGTTCAGTTTGCGTGCGGTGTCGACGAAGCTTCCAGTCTCAGCGACGACGAGAAAAGTGCGAGCGAGATTGACGTCCATCGCGTGTGATCCTCATCGAGGCGTGGAAAACTCATCTATCGAAATTTCCGATATCACCAAACGTCAAATTTCGTTTGTGCATTGTCTTGAATCTTATCAATGTCAAGTCGACCTGACTCGAGTCGGGTCGACAGACGTGCGTCTGTCAACGATCAAACGGAAGGACGATTCAAAATGGCTAAAGCTGCAAAGAAAGCCGCCAAGAAGGCCCCTGCCAAGAAGGCAGCTAAGAAGAAGAAGTAATGAATTTCTGCCGCGATCGCAGGAGCGGCCGTTTTGACCTTCTGGCTCTTACGGCTAGCGCGATCGCAGTTCTTCTTATGACCTCGGCTGCTTCTGCAGCAGCCACGATTACCAACCGAGGTGATAACGAGGTCAAGCTCACCATCACCCAGGGCTCATCTCACCAAGATGAGATTCTGCCAGTAGGTAAGGTGATCGACGGGGTCTGTCAGAAGAGCTGCATCATCCGCCTTAACGATAGTGTGAATGCCGAGTACGAACTCGAAGGTTCGGAAAGCGTCTCGGTCGAAGAGGGATTTCTCTACTACGATTCTCCCGAAAAGGGGCTCGCGCCGCCCGCTGGCAGCGCCTCGAAAGCGGGAGAGAGGAAGATAAGGTAGAGAAAAGGTTGCGGCATCGCCTGTTTGGCGCTTGTGTCCCCATCGGATGCAGGCGCCTTTTTCTTTTGTGGAGCCGCGATCGAGGGCCGATCGCCCGCTTTCAGACTAGATTTTCAGCGCTTTGCCCGGCTCAACGAGCTTCGTCGGTCCGAAAATCTGTTGAAAACTTCCGCGTAGTGCGACGTCGACATCATAAAGCGTCACGGGTAAGCCGAGGTCCGCCAAGCTTGTCACGCCATGATCGCGGATGCCGCACGGGACGATCCCGCTAAACTGGGAGAGATCCGGGTCGACGTTGAGGGCAATGCCGTGGCTCGATACCCAGCGACTGACGCGCAGGCCGATCGCGGCGATCTTGTCCTCGATCATTTCGCCCTTTGACGGCCGTCTCACCCAGATGCCGACGCGGTCACGCCGGGTTTCACCCGTCACGTTGAACTCGGCGAGCGTGTTGATCAGCCATGTTTCCAGATGGGTGATAAACTCGCGGATGTCGCGGCCGCGCGTTTCGAGGTCAAGCATGACATAGGCCACGCGCTGACCCGGGCCGTGATAGGTGAACTGACCGCCGCGGTTCGTTTGATAAACAGGGAGCGAGCCGGAATTCAGAAGGTCTTTTTCCTTCGCACCCGTGCCGGCCGTGTAGAGCGGCGGATGTTCCAAGAGCCAGACCAGTTCCTTCGCTCGGCCCTCCCGGATCGCTGCCGTCCGTCGCGCCATGATGTCGAGGGCACGATCATATTCGACGTAGCCATTGCTAACGGTCCAATCGACGGCGGCAGACGAGTTTGCAATCGATATTTTGGATGGCATCGGCGTCAATCTGGATGCTTCATTGACGACGGGGACCCGCGAAAATGGGCGAAACGACCGCTGTTTCGATGGCTCGACGCGGAGCCTATCGTGACCTGCTCATTATATAGAGTGAGTCCGATCCGATGAGTTCGACACGATCCTGTCAAACTGCCGCTTGCGTTTGTGGTAGGGCTCTGTTACGTCGGCGTCTTCGCGGGACGGGGCAGCGCCAAAGCCCTTCGCGAATTCCAGATCTTACGGGTCTGAACTGCGGTTGTGGCGGAATTGGTAGACGCACTACCTTGAGGTGGTAGCGCTGGAAACGGCGTGAAGGTTCGAGTCCTTTCAACCGCACCATTAATTTTCAAGTGCTTACGTACTTGAGCAAGGCTTCAATACGGAGCCGTCCGCCAACTATTGGCGGGCGGGCTCCGTTTTTTTTTGTGCCGATGCTCCTCCGGTGGAGTGGTGAATCGCTTTCCGCCTCCAACGTTAACGCGCTGGGTCTTTAAGCGGTCGGCATGGCGACGTAGCGATTGCCCTGAGCCGTCTTCAACTGCATCAGAACAGCGCGCTTGCTCTGCTTCCTGGCGTCCTGTAGCGCCTTCGTCACATCATGCGGGCCCGATACGGCCTTACCTCCGACCGAGAGGATGATGTCGCCTTTCTGGATGCCCTTATCGGCAGCTTTGCCGTCGGGATCGATGGTCACCACGACGGCTCCGTCGGGGCCTGCGCCTTCCACCTGATTGGCTGGCGCGAGCGTCATGCCAAGCTTCGTATCGCTGCCCGCGGGCGGCGCTAGCTCCGCCGTCTTGCCGCTCGGATAGGCCGCGACAGTCAGGTCGATAGTTTTATCGTGCCCGTCGCGAATGAGGGCTATGCTGACAGTTTTTCCGGGCGGGATGGCGGCGATCGTGCGGGCTAGGTCGCGTCCATCCTTGATCGGCCTTCCATCTACGGAAACGATCACGTCCCGAGACTTGAGGCCGGCCGAAAGCGCCGGGCCACCGTCTTGCGGCTCGTCAACCAAGGCGCCTCTCGCCTCCTTCAGGCCGAGGCTGTCGGCGATATCGGCCGTCACCGGCTGGATCGATACGCCAATCCAACCGCGTACGACCTGACCCGATGATTTGAGCTGTTCGGAAACGCGTTTTGCGGTTTCGGCGGGGATGTCGAAGGCGATGCCGACTGAGCCTCCGGAGGGTGAAAATATGGCGGTGTTCACGCCGACGACTTCGCCCTTCTGGTTGAAGGTCGGGCCGCCCGAATTGCCGTTATTGATCGGGGCGTCGATCTGAATGAAATCATCGTAGGGACCGGCGCCGATGTCGCGTCCATTGGCGGACACGATGCCGGCGGTGACGGTGCCGCCGAGGCCAAACGGATTGCCCATCGCCACAACCCAGTCACCGATGCGCGGCGCCTGCGAGGCAAACCGCACGTACGGGAAGTCGGATGATCCCTCAACTTTCAGAAGGGCGATATCCGTTTTCGGGTCGGTGCCGGCAACCTTCGCCTGGTAGCGCTTTCCGTCCTCCATCGCGATCTCGACGGTCTTGGCGTGATCCACGACATGATTGTTTGTAATCATATAGCCGTCTGCGGAAATGAAGAAGCCGGAGCCCTGCGCTTGCATCAGATGCTTGCGTGGCTCGGTATTGCCCTGTTCCGACTGCGGATCGGGTTGACGGAAGTCGAAGGGCAGACCCTGAAGCGGATTGTCTCCGTCGTCCTGTCCCGCCGCATCTGCGACGTCATCGATCCGTTCCGATTTGACGAACACGGAAACGACCGCGGGCTTCACGCGCTCGACGAGGTTAGCGAAGCCCGGCTCGCCTTGGTCAGTGGACGTGGATGCGCTGAGGTTCGCGACCGGCGTCAGCATTGAAGAGCCTGGCAGGTTGCTATTATTGGCAAAGACCGCGGTCGTGCCGAGCGCGGCGATAATTGCGGCGCAGGCTGCCAGCGTTCGTTTGTGGGAAGCGATTATGCCCTTCACTTTGGGGGTGCTTGCCGTGTCATTCATCTTGGTCGTTCCTAAATAAATGAGGCCTGATGCAATGAGGGACGTGCGCGTTCAGGCGCATCGGGGGGAACCCTGAATTTGCCTGCGCCAATCTTTCCGGAAGCCGTCCAACGCCTTAAAATTCAGAAAGCAATGGTGATGCGGCGGCGCGCTTCGCGAACACCGGGACGGCCGGAACGTTCATGCAGATGCGATGGTTACTGACCTGCGATGGTTGCCGCCTGAACCGGGCAAGCCGACATCGTCCAATTTGATCTATTTCCTTGGCAATGAAGTTGGATCGTTCGGCGCAAGATCAGCACGCCCATCAACGCTGGAGAGAACGCCATGTCCGATCTGATCGTTATCGTTTATCCGACCGAGGCGAAAGCCGAGGAAATGCGCGCGAAGCTTCTCGATCTTCAAAATCAGTATCTGCTGTCGATCGGCGATGCAGTCATCGCGGTGAGGCGTGAAGACGGCAAGGTGAAGCTCAATCAGCTCTTGAACACGACGGCGGCGGGCGCTGTAACCGGCGGCTTTTGGGGCACCCTGGTCGGCCTGATCTTTCTGATGCCGCTATTGGGCGCGGCGGTCGGCGTCGCCTCCGGAGCGCTGGGCGGGGCACTGGCCGACTATGGCATCAACGACGACTTCATGAAGCAGCTCGCGTCCAAGCTTAAGCCTGGAAGTGCCGCCCTGTTTGTCGAAATCCGGAAGATGACGGAAGACAAGGTGTTGGAGGCGATCAGAGGCACGGGCGGCGAGCTGCTGCAGACGTCGCTCGATCATACGAAGGAGCAAGCTCTGCGAGAGGCAATTTCCGCTCACTTGCCGCCGCCTTCGGAAGGGTCGCCAACAATGCCCATGGAGGGCGCCCAGCCGCCGAATCCAAATCCGACGTCCTAATTTCCATGGCAGCCGCTTGTCGGGTTGCACTTGAAGCGCGTCGCGCACCATGGGACCGTCCCGCGCATCGGGCAGATCCGCGTGAGCGATGGTGCTGCGGCTAGCGTAGGGTCAATTGAAGAACGACCAGGGCAAATCCGGTTCCTTCGGCTTGCTGCCCTTTTTGGTTTTGGCAGCAGACGCCGGAGCTTCCGAAGTTTCGCCCGATAGACCGTCCGAAATCGACGGCTTGGTCGAGATTTTCTTGTAGCGGGACGCTTTGTGCTTCGATCCAGGCGGTGCCATTGCGGCGACGTCTGTTTCCTCCGACGGCGTAGGCGCAGGCGACATCGGCCATACAATCGAGCGCGCCGCGATCGGATTTGCGGCCTTTTTTGCGGACTTTGCAGCGATGGCCTTAAGGGCCGCGTCGTCATAGGACGCGATCGTCTCGATCTGCCCCTTGGGTACGAAGTGGACGACCTTGAAGCCGCGCTGCTGAAGTTCCTTCAATAAATCGGGGAGCATGGCGGCCGTCCACGCGTGAATATCGTGCATCAAAATGATGCCCTTCTTGGTCTTCGCAAGCTGGGCAAGGATGCGTTGCTCGACAACTTTCGGGCTGCGCGTCAGGTAGTCCTTGGAGTCGACGTCGACCCAGATCGCTCCGATATCCCGGTCCTTGAGATAACCCGAGGTCTGCTTGGTTCCGTTCAGATAGGGAAAGCGGAAAAGCGGCGCGACGGGTGCTCCCTTGGCCAACGATACCGTCGAAATCGAAGCTTCGATTTCCTGCTGGGCTTTGGCCAGCGAGACGGCGCGGAGATTCTTATGCGACCACGTATGCGTGCCGACGGTGTGGCCTGCAGCCGCTACTTCCCGAACCATCGCGGGATCGGAGAGGGCCATCTGGCCGACCATGAAGAAGGTCGCTTTGGTGCATTGGTCGGCGAGCGCTTTGAGAATGGGCTTCGTCACCGATCGCGCCGGACCGTCGTCGAACGTGAGGACGACTTCGCCATCGTTGAGCAGCTGTTGAGCGCCCCGGTAGTCGCCGCCGATATCGCCGCCCGCTGCCGGGTCGATTTCGACGACGCGCGAGACACCCAAGCGCGTCGTATCACCGGCGCAGGCGTCCAACTTAACGGAGTCGCCGGCTTCGAACTCGGCCGAAAGCGGATTGTACGCTGCAAACGCCAAAAGCGACGCCAAGGCCGCAATGTAAATCGAAGGTTGCCGCATCTTTCTCGCTTCGTGCCCAGAACGAAGCTGCACTTGTACGGGCGAGCACATCAATGTTCAAGGAATGGGCATTACGGGCCATCGATCGCTTTTCTTCTGTTACTGAATAGCCGCGATAACGGGCGGGCCGTTTAAATGGCAGGCAGGACTGCGGTTGTGCAGGGCGGCTGACATCGCGTGCCGCGTGCTGCATAGAGGCAATCCGCGTCACAGAAACGTTAAATTGGAAGGTGCAGCAGATGGCGGTCAGCGTCATGCCGGTGGTGGCGAGCGACGAGCAAGAGTGGCTAATGCTCTTTCGGGATTACATCGCTTTCTACAAGGCGAGCGTGCCCAAGGATGTCATCGCGCTGACGTGGCGCCGTCTTCTCGCCCGAGAGGATAACATGATGGCGCTGATTGCTCGCGACGCCGAGGGGCGCGCGGTCGGCCTTGCGGCTATCGTCTTCCATCGGTCGACTTGGTCGCCCACCTGGTATTGCTATCTTGAAGATCTCTTCGTCGCGTCAGACGTGCGCGGGCAGGGTGTCGGCCAGGCGCTGATCGCGGCGACGTACGCGGAAGCGGATCGCCGCGGTGCGGACCGGACGTATTGGGCGACCCAGGACGACAATGCGACGGCTCGCAAGCTTTACGACCGCGTCGGTCAGCTGACGGAGTTCGTCCAGTACCGGCGATAGGCCGTTCGTCAGACGAGGCCGTCGATGTGGTCGAAGAGTTCGACGGCTTGCGGATAGGCTCCGAGAATTTGGGACATCTCGCCGGAAAGCTCGCGCAACCTGACTTTTTGTGCCGAGGTCGGCGTTCCGGCACGCATGAGCAACTCGAGTTCGGACAGGCGTTGCTCGAGATGCTGGGTGCCCGCCTGACGCGCATAGAAGCGGTGCATTTCGACGATTGCTGGAAGGACGCCGGTGTAATCGATGAACGCGTCGGCCGATTGGCTGGGCGCCGCCGCTCCGTTCAACGCCGGCGACAGTGCCGGTTGGCCGCGCTGGGGCTGCGCCTGCGGCTGCTGTTGCGGGCGAGGCGCGGGGCCGGAAATTTCTGCGGGACCTTGGGCGGGACCCGGGCGCGGTCTCTGAGCGGCAGGCTGTGAATTTCGGTCCGGAGCGGCGCCGCTATTGCCTGGCTGGGCGGGGCGGCCGCCGGTCGTCACGTGTTGTTGGCCCGGTGCGTGGCCGCCGGAGTGAGCGGGCCCGAGATTTTCGATCTGGCCTCGCTCGAAGTTGACGCTGAACGTCATCGACTCGTCGTTGCGGTTGATCTTCTCGGTGAGGATGCTGCGGACTTCTTCGAGAATAGAGCGGTCGGGCGCGGAAAATCGCGAGAGGATCCCATCGTTCGAAGAGATCAGCAGATAGTGCGTTTTATCTTCGGGGCGAACCGCGAGGCCCGCGAATGCTAGTGCAATGAAACCAAGTACCACCGTTGCGCCGGTGGGCGTCAGCGGACCCCATGAGACATCCGGCCGCATCGAACCCAAAGTCATCAGGAGGAACAATGCCGCGAGCAGCCAGAAGAGCGCCGTCGGCCGCGCGGTGACGTGCGTTCCAACGCTGATCGTCGAAATGTTGGAGATCGCGATCGTTCGCGTCGGCGTCGACAGCACGCGGTGGTCGACACGCAGCGACGCGAACGTCTTCGTTGCCGCCGCGCTCTCTCTAATCTGTCCCGAAAACACCATCGCATGCCTGATCATGGGACAACGTAATAGTCCGAGCGGGAACATAGTCGATGCGGCACGGAAACAGAAGCCTCGGCGCCCGGTTACACAGGCTTTTCAGCTTGCGGGGACGTCGAGTTTGCGCGTCAAATCTTCGAATTCCCTACGCAACTCATCGCTTTTGAAGATTTGCTCGAAGCTTGGGGCTTCGAGTTTCTGAATTGCTTCGAACGATGTCGAGCTTTCGCGAATCAAATTTCGAAGCTGCACGCTCGCTTCCACCGTCTCATAGGTGTTGTCCGCGATCTTCAGGTCGTGCGTCGCCTTGAGGCGCGCTCCGGCAATCTGTTCGCGCTGCTGCTGCAGATAGCGCTTGTATGCTTTTGCCGCTTCATCGGCGACCTGCTGGCTCGCGCGGTTGGACTCGAGTGCGCGCTGCTGGTCGGGCCGATTTTCGGCTTTCATCAATTCGCCTGTCCGGGTACGCGCGGCTGCGATATCGGCGATGATGGCGTCGAGTTTCGGCAGATACTGCGTGTCGATTTTCGTGATGGTCGCGTCTTGCGCCTGGACCAGCATCGCAAAGAGGGCGGCGTGCATGGCGAAATAGCGCCGGGCCGCCTCCATGTTATCACCCGTCGTGCCGATCAGCTTTGCCAGTTGCCCGTCGATCATTTTCGCCGCGTTGAATACGGCAACGAGGCGAACGAGATCGCCCGAGAGCACGCTGTCGAGCAACAGATCGACTTGATCCGGAGCGAGATCGATGCCGGAGTTCTTCAGAGCCGAAGCGATCTCGGATTTTTGGCTTTTGATCTCGGCGTGGTTTGCTTCGATCCTTTTTTTGTTCTCCGTGATCTGGTCTTCGATCGAGGCGACCGTGTCATTCAGGATGCCGGGGAGCGTCGCGTCTTTGGGCGCAACGAGCTGCTTCTCCTTCAGCTTGACGTTCGCGTCCTCGAGTTCCCGGATGTTGTGACGTAGGACTTCCACCCGCTTTTGCACTTCGACGACTGGCGCGTTGGTGACGATCGCAAGGGCGGCATCGAGGAGATCGCGAACCTTGGCGTTGCGATCTTCGCGCGTCTCCTTCCAGAAGGGAGGAATGATGAATTCGTCGCGGCTCGGCAGTTTACTCGCGCCCACCCGCGTCGTTGCAGCATCCCTCAGGATCGCGTCAATCGCGGTCATCAGCGCCTTGGCCTGCTCGTACTGGGGATCGCCATCGCGCGGATCGGCGATCGCTGCGGGCGGCGTGGGCATCGCGGGCTTCGTCGATTTTTTAGTGGGATCGAGTGCGTTTTCGGGAGCTTCCGCCGCGGTCTTGCCTTCGACCGTCTTCAGCCAATCGGCAATGGCGTCGCGCTTCGCGGTCTGGGCGTTAACGCCGCTCGACAGCCCAAGCATCAAAATAATCGCGAGATATCGAGCCCTTGCGGGTCCCTGCTTTGCCGACATCGACGCCTCCACAGCCGCAATGGCGCGAAAATTCCGGCAAATCAATGGTGCCCGACGTACACGGTAGATGCAATCGAACGGGGGGCTCGCCAATGTTATCGAGCCGCCGCCGCGCGGATCAGGCGCTGGAAGTCCTCGTCGACGTTGCGGACATCGTCCAGCACCAGCATCTCCCGGAACGGCGGGGCGCTTTTGTTCGCCGGTTCCGCGGGTATGCTGCGATTGACGCCCGCAGGTCCAAAATTTGCGTAAAGACGCAGTTTTTTTGGCCCGGCATGCAACGCGGCGAAGGGGGTGGGGGCGGACATCATGACAAATGTGGCTGTCGCTGCAAATTCGGTCGCCGGGACGGCGCGGCCGACTTCGCGGAGAACATGCTCGGCAAGTGGCCGCAAGCCTTTGGCGTCGCTCAGGAGGTTCTGGATCGGGTCGCCGATCACTGGCGGCGGTGTTGGCGCCACAGGAGGCGGCGGTGGTTGAGGCTTCCAATCGCGGAATGGCCGTGCGCGGGCAGGTGGTTCTTCGGTTGCATCGCTCCTTGCGTCTCTCGCCGCATCTCTCACCGCGTTCCTGGGCGACGGTTGGCGGTTCGTCGTTCGCATCTGGCCGCCAGTGTCAGCATAAATGAGCTGACCATCGTTGTGGTGAATGCGCTCGAGCCACGAGGCCCACTGGAACTGAAAGCCCTGGTGACGAAGCCAATCGATGATGTCGTTGCGTTGGGTCAGGCCGGTTTCGCCGATCGCCGCCATCCAGCCGGGAAGGTCGCGGCCCGTGTCCTCGGCGAGCGCGGCTATGAACTCACGTTCCTTTTCGGCGAGATCGGTGCTCATGGCGGGTCAGATATCAAATCCAGCGCCGCGTGCGGGATTTATAGTCGGTATACGCGTCGCCAAAGATCGTTTCCAGGTGGCGCTCCTCCGGAATGATTTGCAGCGCCGTCACCAGAACGGCGAACAGCGCCGCGGCCACGACGAACCAGATCGATTTGGTGATCTCGGCTCCATAAAGGAGGAGCAAGACTTCGCCAAGGTAGATCGGATTGCGGAACCGGACGTAGGGGCCCGTCGTCACGAGCACCGTCGGGGCTTTGTGCGGCAGCATCGTCGTTCGATTTGCCGCGAGCGCCCTGAATGCAAAGACGATCAATAAAATTCCGAGAATTCCGAAGGTGAGGCCAAGCCAGTGCGCGGGTGCGTCATCGATCCCAGGCCATGGCAACGGCGCCACAATCGTCAGCGTCCAGCCGAGCGCGATTGCGCCGGCCAGAAGCAGCGGAGGCCAAGGGATGACGGTTCCCACAGGGGAGGAAGCAGAGTCACGGTCAGTCATGCGGCTAGCTTATCGCCAAATGCCGCCTTGGTCAGCCGGACGTAATGGACCTCAGTTCGTTGCCGCGGGCGCCGGTGCGGCTGCGGGGTGAGCGGCAGCGGGGGTCTTCTTCTTTTTCGGCGCGGGAATGGTCGGCGACGGAGTTGCGAGCAGGTCTGTCTTGTTGAGTTCCGAGTCGAGGTCGTAGCTCTTGCAACCCATCGCGACGAGGCGCTGATTGTACGCCTGGAGGGACTTGATATCCTCGGCGTAAGCGCCTTGCGGGTCGGTGCCGTGCGAGAGATTACCGAACGTCGCCGCCATGCCCGCCTGTATGCCGCGCGCCAAGCCCGAGGCCTGCTTCCGATCGGCGAAACCGCGGAGTTGCAGAATGCGCACTTGCATCCGGCCTGAAATCTGTTTGCAATTGAGCTTGTCGTCCGGCGTATCCGGTTTCTGCTTCTTGGCATGGGCGGCAGACGGCAACGCCATCGCCAATGAAAGCAGGATAAATAAAGCTTTGGGTCGCATCGCCTCACGCCATAAAGGTTAGGATCGCAGCCCATACCATATCCGCGGCGGTCTGAAGGCAAACCGCGAGTGCAGACGACACCCGACTGCGGCATCGACGACGGCCGCGTTCAGGTTGCTACGATTCCCGGCGTTTTCCGAATGCCGGTTGGGGGACTTCTTGCGAAACGGAATATTGCAATGCTGAATTGCCGGATTGGAACTTTGATCGTGTCGCTTTTGGCGAGCCCGGCGGCGGCTTTCGCTCAGGAGAACATACCGGGGCATGTCACGTGCGATTTCGACAACGGTTACGCCTGGACCTACGATGCCGGTAAGTATCAAGCCGCTCCGCCAAAAGACTTGACGTTCGAAATCGGAAGCATCGATCTCGAGCATCAGTCGGCGTCGCTTATTCTCGATGGGCGCACAGCCGCCAGTCTCAAAATTGTACGGGCGATAAACGCCAATCATTTCCTAGAGGTCGTGAACGAGGGCTTTCTCAATCTTACGACCATTTATGACCGCGACCCTGCGACCGGGAAATTTCCGGCCGTGCATTCGCGGCACTTTGGCCTTTTCGGCCAGCCGGTTTTCGCCCAGTACGCCGGAAGTTGCGTTCCTAAGCCCTGAGCGGATGCGGATCGTCCCGTTGCCGTTCACCCTGTCCTGGTGCAAAAACGGTTCCCATGACATTGCACCTCGTCAAGCTCTGCGTCGGCGCCAGCACGATCGAGGATCTGGTCGCCTGGCAGACCGAACATCGTCCCTATAAGACCCACGACGGCAAGCGCTGCGTTTATCATCGAACGTTCCAATCGCCGAAACGAACGACCGAATTGCTCGACGGCGGTTCGATCTACTGGGTCATGAAGGGCGTCATTCTCGTGCGGCAGCAGCTCGTCGGCTTTGAAGATGGCACCAAGGACGACGGCACGCCGTGCTGTCTTCTGCTCTTCGCGCCGCCGCTCATTCCCGTCCGCCCCACCCCCCGTCGCGCTTTCCAAGGCTGGCGGTATCTCAGCGCGGACGACGCTCCTCCTGATCTCACACCGGGCAAAAGCGATCAGATTGCATCGATGCCTGCAGATATGCGTAAGAAGCTCGCCGACTTGTGCCTGATCTGAACATCGAACCATAATTCGAGCCGTCCATGTACCGTCCCCCTTTCACGCCGACAGTTGCAGCACTGCCGAAACTCGTACCGTTTGTCGGTCCCGAAGCGATGGAGCGCGCGCGAGGGCGTCCTTTTCGCGCCAGGCTTGGCGCCAACGAAAGCGTATTCGGACCGTCGCCGCTCGCCGTCGCGGCCATGCGTGAGGCGGCGGGCGAAAATTGGAAGTACTCCGATCCCGAGAGTTATGAACTGCGCTCGGCAATCGCCGCTTACCACGGTGTGCCGGTCGAGTGCGTCGTGGTCGGCGAGGGAATCGACGGGCTTCTCGGTCTCACATGCGCTTTGTTTCTGACGCCGGGCAGTCCTGTCGTCACGACCGACGGCGCCTATCCGACTTTCAATTTTCACGTTCTGGCGCATGGGGGAAAGGTGCATGCCGTGCCCATGCGCGCGTTTCGCGAGGACGTTCCCCGGCTCATCGAAACGGCCAAGACCGTTTGCGCGCCGCTGATTTATGTGTCCAATCCGAATAGTCCGATGGGGACATGGTGGACGGCCGGCGACATTGCGGCGTTCATTGCGGAGCTTCCTCCCGAAACGCTGCTCGTTCTCGATGAAGCCTATTGCGATACCGCACCCGAGCCAACGTCTCCGGCGATCGACGTTTCAAATCCTCAGGTCATCCGGTATCGGACGTTCTCGAAGGCTTACGGGCTTGCGGGCGCTCGGATCGGCTATGCGGTTGGGGAGCGGAGCACCATTGAAGCCTTCGACAAGGTTCGCAATCACTACGGGATCAATCGCGTGGGGCAGCTTGGCGCTCATGCCGCGTTCCGCGATCAGGATTATCTTAAAGTCGCCGTCGCGCAGATTGCAGCGTCGCGAGGGCGGATCAGGACAATCGCGGAGGCGAACGGACTTTCGGCGCTTCCCTCGGCCGCGAGCTTTGTCGCCGTCGACTGCGGAGCGGACGGCGCGTTCGCGGCGCGCGTGCTTGCCGGCCTATTGGATAGGGACGTCTTCGTCAGGAAGCCGGTCGCGAAGGGATTGGAACACTTCATCCGCATTTCGTGCGGTCAGGATGAAGATCTCGAAATTTTCGCCGATGCTTTAACGGACGTGCTGGCTTCAGTGCACGCCTGACGTCATCAGGAATCCTTGGGTTTCCGAACTCGCGGCTTCTGCTTCCGCACGCCTTGTTTTGCTGCCCGAGTTTCGATGCCCGATATGAGGATGCCGATCATGGTATCAAAAACCTCGTCGTCGCTGAGGTCGGCAAAAATCGGCAACAGCTTCTTTGTAAGCGGCAGATCGCTCTGCCCTTCAATTTCTCTCAGAGTTGCGACGCTGGGTTTGTCGAGCAAACCGCCGATCTCTCCTGAGCAGACGCCGAGTACGGCTGCGTACGTCGCACATGCGACCGGTGGAATATCGGCCTCGCGCAGGCCTGCGTCATAAAGAGCCTGATGCCATTCTTCGCTTATTTGCATGTCGCGCGGTCCGGTCGTCCAGAAGCGGAGCAACAACGGGAAGGCGTTTGGATAACGCTTGGCAACCTGCCGATATGCATTCGCCAGCCCGGTGAGGCGAGCCTGCCATCTCAATTGCGATTTAGGGGCGGCGACCTCTTCGTGCAACCGATGAGCAATGGCGCGTTCCAGGCCCTCCTTAGAGCCGAAGCGGTAACTCAATGTCGCAACGTCGCAGCCAATTGCCCGCGCGGCACATCGAAGGCCGAATCCCTCCAGGCCACCGCGCTCAACTTCCATGAGCGAGGCGCGAACGAGGTCAGCTTCGAGAAGCCCTCTTTTGCCACGGGTGTGCTTTGGTTTCATCACTGTTGAAATTTGCCCTTGCGGACCGGCAAGTCAAGCATTATTCCAACGTTGTTGAAATTAACGGGCAACGAGGGACATGACGTCTGCGATCGATGACGGAATTACCGAGCGTCAAAGGCTGCTGAGCATCGCAGCCGTGTGCTCGACTTCGTTCGGTACCGGTATTTCATTCGGCATAGGCTTTCCGCTTACCTCGCTGACCTTCGAGGTGTGGGGTCAGCCGAGCTGGATGATCGGACTTGCAGGGGCGGCTCCGCCTTTTGCAATCCTCTTGGCGCTTCCATTCGCGCCCCGCTTGATCGCCAAGTTCGGACCGGTTGGCTCAATCGTCGGCGGATGCCTGATCGGTGCTCTCGGCTTCTTGGCGCTCGCTCTCTTTCAATCGCCCTGGGCCTGGATTGCGATCCGTGTTCTCATGAGTGCCGGCTTTGCAATGCCGTGGCTCGTTGGCGAGACGTGGATCAATGCGGTTACGCGCGAGGAGACGCGCGGACGGATTATCGCAGTTTATGCAATGGTCTTTTTCACGGGCTATGCGATCGGACCCGTTTTGTTGCAGGCACTTGGTCTCCATGGGCCATGGCCATTTCTCGCCGCAGCGGTCGTGACGGGTCTTTCCGGGTTCCCGGTCATGATCGGGCGGAAGCTCGCCCCGATGGTCGAGCACGATACCAACCTCAACGTCGCTGCTGCTTTTCGCTGGGCTCCGGTGGCGATGGTTGCTGCGTTCGTCGGCGGCTTTTCCGAGATCACCGTTCTTTCGTTGATCCCGAACGTGGCGCTCGCCGCAGGCTGGTCTCAGTATCCGGCGCTGGCTTTGCTTACCGTTACGACGGTCGGCGGCATCGTGCTGCAGTATCCGGTCGGCTGGTTGTCGGACCGCGTCTCCCGCTTCGCCATGATGGTCGTATCGGTGGTTCTTTTCATTGCGCTGGCTCTCGCGCTGCCGCTTGCACTCACCAATCCGCTGGCCGGGTACGTGATCGCCTTTCTCATGGGCGGCGTTATTCTCGGCTTCTATGCGCTCGGCCTCGCGCTTATTGGCGAACGGGTATCGGCGAGTGGCCTCGCGGCCGTGAACGCAGCATTCATCATCATGTACCAGCTCGGAGCTCTCGTCGGTCCGATTGGCGCCGGCATGGCGATGATGGACGATGCCGTCCAGGGCTTTGTCACCATCGTTATCGTGACGATGGTCATTACCGGTATCGCCCTGCTCGTCTTCAATCGTATGGAACGCCGATGGGCGGTCGAGGCGCTGGATCATGGTTAACGGTTTATTCGCGTCTCCACGCTAGCCTCGTGCAAGGTTCAGCGTTGCTGATTTTCTCCGAGTTCGACCATGATCGTGCGGTCCATCCTGTCGTTTTTTTCCGTACTTGCATTCGGCGCGATGACGGTCGCCGCTTTCTTTGCGCTTCTGCCTTGGTTTTCGGGGCATGTTCCCGAGAGCGTGCGCTCCCTGACCGAGGGGCTTGAGTTCAATTCCCTTATTATCGGACTGGTGCTCGGGCTGACGCTGGGCGCGGTTGGCCGCTGTAACTGGTCCGACATTCCACGCCGTGTCGTGACGTGGTTCCTCGTTCGCGAGCAGAGGTTTTTCTATTACGCGCTGATCGCCGTGTGCGGCGGGGTCCTGATTTTCTATTGAGCGCACAATAGAAAAGAGGCGGCCCTTTCGAGCCGCCTCTTTGTATTCCAAACTGCCGAGCAGTCCTTAGACCGAATAGTACATGTCGTACTCGACCGGGTGCGGCGTCATCTCGTAGCGCATGTTCTCTTCCATGCGCAGCGCGATGTAGGCGTCGATCATGTCGTCGTTCATGACGCCGCCGGCTTTCAGGAAGTCCCGATCCTTGTCGAGGCTGTCGAGGGCTTCGCGAAGCGAGGCCGCGACGGTCGGGATCTTGGCAAGCTCGGCCGGGGGCAAGTCGTAGAGGTTCTTGTCCATGGCGGGGCCCGGATCGATCTTGTTCTGAATGCCGTCGAGGCCGGCCATCAGCATCGCCGTGAAGGCGAGGTAGGGGTTCGCGCCGGGATCCGGGAAGCGGATTTCGATGCGCTTCGCCTTCGGGCTCGTGACGTGCGGAATGCGGCACGATGCCGAGCGGTTACGCGCCGAATAGGCGAGCAGCACGGGGGCTTCGAAGCCCGGGACCAAACGCTTGTAGGAGTTGGTCAGCGGGTTGGTGAAGGCGTTGATGGCCTTCGCGTGCTTCAGGATGCCGCCGATGTAGTAGAGGCACATCTGCGAGAGGTCTGCGTACTTGTCGCCCGCGAACATCGGCGTGCTGCCCTTCCAGATCGACTGGTGGACGTGCATGCCCGAGCCGTTGTCGCCATAGACAGGCTTCGGCATGAACGTCGCCGTCTTGCCGTAGGCCTGAGCGACGTTGTGCACGACGTACTTATAGATCTGCATGTGATCGGCCATCGTGATCATCGGGCCGAACTTGACGCCGAGCTCGTGCTGGGCGGCCGCAACTTCGTGGTGATGCTTTTCGACGGCGACGCCCATCTCCGAGAGGACCGAAAGCATCTCGGAACGGATGTCCTGGGCGCTGTCGATCGGGGGGACGGGGAAGTAGCCGCCCTTTACGCGGGGGCGATGGCCGAGGTTGCCGGTCTCGATGTCTGCGCTGGTATTCGTCGGCAGTTCGCTCGAGTCGATCTCGAAGCCGACCGAGTACATGTCGGTCGAGAACCGCACGTCGTCAAAGATGAAGAATTCGGCTTCCGGGCCGAAGTAGACTTTGTCGCCGATCCCGAGCGACATCATGTAGGCTTCGGCCTTCTTGGCGACCGAGCGCGGATCGCGCTCATAGGGCTGGCCGGTCGAGGGCTCGAGCACGTCGCAGAATATCGCGACGGTCGTCTGAGCAAAGAAGGGGTCGATATGTGCCGTTGCCGGATCCGGCATCAACGTCATGTCGGAGGCTTCGATCGACTTCCATCCGGCGATCGAGGAGCCGTCGAAGGCGTAACCGTCGGTGAAGATACTATCGTCGACGCAACTGACGTCGGCGGTGACGTGCTGCATCTTGCCTTTGGTGTCCGTGAATCGAAAGTCCACGAACTTGGCTTCCTTGTCCTTGATGAACTTCAGGACGTCACTCGCGTTTTTCATAGACACTCCCCTGTCTAGGCGTTTCGTTACAACTCACGCATGGCCGTTTGTTGGGCCGACAAAGGCCAGTTTAGGCGTGGTCAGCTTTTTCAAAGTTCGGTTTAGATGGCATCTCGCCCGGATTCACCGGTGCGGATGCGAATAGCGTCTTCGATGGACGAGATAAAGATCTTACCGTCGCCGATCCGGCCTGTCTTCGCGGCCTTTTGGATGGACTCGACAGCCTTGTCCAGCATGTCGTCGCTCAAAACCACCTCAATCTTCACCTTCGGCAGGAAGTCGACGACATATTCGGCACCCCGGTAAAGTTCAGTGTGGCCCTTCTGGCGGCCGAACCCTTTTGCCTCGATGACGGTGATGCCTTGCAAGCCGATTTCTTGTAGCGCTTCTTTTACTTCATCGAGCTTGAAGGGCTTTATAATCGCTTCGATCTTTTTCATTTTCGCCCCTTGAATCGTGGACAGCATGTCGGTGGAAACTCACGCTTGCCCAGTGGCCCCAAGGCTAGCAGAGGCCGTGCCACCTGTGGTGTTTTTGAAAAACGTCACATATGTCAGCAGCTTAGCGTGTAGTTTCGGCTTCGGAGTTCGTCGCCGAGCGCTTAATACGCCTAAATTTGATGCCGGATGTATAATTTTCCGGCGAGTTCGTTGCCCATTTCTGTCTCAAACCAACAAACGCTGAATTTAAAGGCAGGTCGCGGCGCTCCCCGTCTCGCCTTTCAGGCTCGCACCAGGAACATGACATGAATGAATTGTTGACGCCCGCGGAAACGGGGGAAGCCGATCGCTTAACGGAGGCGGGGGGCACGGCGAGCCTAGACCTTATGGCGCGGGCCGGTAAAGCGGTCGCGGACGTAGCAGCGCTGATGACGCGCGGGCCTGACACGCGCATCGCGGTCCTTTGCGGGCCGGGGAACAATGGCGGCGACGGGTTCGTGGCTGCCAAGCTTTTGCGCGATCACGGCTTCGATGTTCGTGTGTTCCTGCTCGGCGAGAAGTCCGCTTTGAAAGGCGACGCCGCCGAGATGGCCCGGCGCTGGCCATTGCCCATTCGGCCCGCAACGCCCGATGCTCTGCAGAGCATGTATCTCGTTATCGATGCGCTTTTTGGAGCCGGTCTTTCGCGCCCGATCGAGGGCGATGCGGCTGAATTGATCGAGGCGGTCAACGCCAGCGGGTTGCCGGTGCTTGCCGTCGATGTGCCGAGCGGCGTCGACGGGGCCAGCGGCGAGGTGAGGGGCGTCGCCATCAAGGCGCGACGGACGGTCACGTTCTTCCGTAAGAAGCCGGGGCATCTTTTGATGCCGGGACGCGACCTTTGCGGCGAAGTCACCGTTGCGGACATCGGCATCCCCGAAACCGTGCTCGAAACCCTGAAGCCCCGCTTGCATGAGAATGCGCCTCGGCTCTGGATCTCAGATTTCAATTGGCCGACGGACGGAGGTCATAAGTTCGACCGAGGTCATGCGGTCATCGTGTCGGGGCCGGCGCTGCAAACAGGCGCTGCGCGACTTGGTGCGCGGGGCGCGCTGAGAGCCGGTGCGGGCGTTGTCACGCTTGTCGGCAATTCGACTGCAACCGCGATCATTGCGACGCAGGTCACATCGATCATGGTTCGCTCGGTGTCGGGCGCCGTGGCGCTTTCGGACTTCCTGCGCGACCAGCGACGCAATGCCGTTCTGATCGGTCCGGGGGCGTCCGTTGGACCGGAGACAGCGGCCGATGTTTTAGCAATCCTGAAGTCATCGGCGTCGGTGGTGCTCGATGCCGATGCGCTCACGTCGTTCGCGGATCCGGAGGACAGCGGAGATCGTGCCGAGGCGAGCATGGGATTTCTTGCGCGCAACGGTGATCGTGGCCCGGCTCAGCCGTCCACGCTGTTCGACGCGATCAAAGGGCGAGACGCGCCCGTCGTGATGACGCCGCATGAAGGTGAGTTCAAACGGCTCTTCGGTGGGCTTCCTGGTTCCAAAGTTGATCGCGCGCGGACGGCGGCTGCGCTGTCAGGGGCCGTCGTCATTCTCAAGGGCACGGATACGGTCATCGCCGCGCCCGACGGCCGCGCCATCATCAATTCGAATGCTCCGCCGTGGCTGGCGACGGCGGGCTCGGGCGACGTGCTTGCCGGTTTCGTTACGGGGCTATTGGCGCAGCGCATGCCGGCGTTCGAAGCGGCGTCGGCGGCCGTCTGGCTGCACGGTGAGGCAGCCAGCGCTTTCGGGATCGGCCTCATTGCCGAAGATCTTCCGGACCTTTTGCCCAAGGTTCTGCAGAAACTTCATGCGGAGAAGCCGAGGGGGCGACGTTAGCCGGTCACCCGGCCGGCTTGTTTGAGCTGGTCGTCAGCGTGCAGGAAGGCTTCGACCTCGGGCGTTGAGGGAGGGCTCACTTCCGAGACGCCGAGGAGCGCCATCAGCCGGGCGATCTCTACGAACTTTCGTTCCTTCCGATCGTAGAGGCCGCCTTTGAAGAGAGCGCGAGCGGCGGCCTGGCCGTCGCGCTTGCCACCGTCGATGACGAACGTCTGCTCCATCACGACAAGCGCCGCGTCCCAGCAGAGCAGGCGCGTTTCGAGCCGGAACTTCTGAAACGGTCTCAGTTCACGCTGAAAGCGGATCGTGATGGCGCTGGCGATTGGCGTCCAGCGGTGGTTCAGCACCTGACGCCAGAGGCCGGAACGCACCATGACGTCGAGACGGCCGAGATCCATCATCGTGAGATAGCGGCCGTTATTCATATGGGCGGAGATGTCGAGGTCGTGCAGCCAGACCCGAAATTGAAGCACGGATGTCTGACGCGGTATGTCGAGGTGGCCGCGGCTGCGCGCCGTCAGCAGAACCCATATCAGTCTGAACCAAAGGTTCATCGGCGGGTCTCCGGAGCAACTCGCACCAGGGCCTCCTACGGCAGCTTTTACGTATGCGTCAACAGGACGGGAAGCCGCGAGCGGAATTCGCCATTGCCCGGCCGAGGGTCACAATGGCACCCTACGTTGTGTAAGATGTGAATCGCGGTCCAAGGCACCCAAAAGGAATTTGGCTCAGATAATGAAAAGGGGCTTTCGCGCGGCGTCGGTATTCGTTGCATTGGCTTCGCCGCTGGCGATGGGGCCGGCGCATGCGGCCGATGGTGTTTCGGGGCCGTCGCAGGTCGAAGAGGGCGCGGCTCAGCTCGTTCGTGGCGATGTCGCGAAAGCCGTTACAACCTATACGGAAGCGCTGAAAGATACGGGCCTTGCCAACGATCGGCGCGCTACGATCCTCAATGACCGTGGCGTTGCCAACGTGCGGCTCGGCGAAACCAAGCTGGCGCTCGAAGACTACAATCGCGCGGTCGAGCTCTTTCCTGAATACCCCGTGGCTTACAACAATCGCGGCAATCTCTTGTTGGCGCTCGGGCAGTACGGCGAAGCGCTGAAGGATTTCGATCGCGCGATCGTTCTGGCGCCGGGATACGCGGCCGCCTATTCGAACCGCGGCAATGCGAAAATGAAGGCCGGTAAAACCGGTGATGCCATTCTCGATTTCACCAAGGCCATTGAGCTGATGCCGGCGAGTGCGCCGCCGCTGTCGGGCCGGGGCCTCGCTTACCTCGCAGCCGGAAAGCCGCACGCAGCGATCCGCGATTTTTCACGCGCGGTAAATTCGGACGCTCGTTTTGCCTCTGCCTATCGAAACCGTGCCGAGGCACGCATGTCGGTGGCGCAGCGGGAAGAGGCGATCGAAGATCTCTCGCGCGCCGTCGCTTTCGACGTCGGAAACAGCGAGCTCTATGTCGTTCGCGGCTATGCGTATCTGCTCGACGGCAATACCGCGTCGGCGATCAAGGATTTTTCGCGCGCCATCGAGCTCGACGGAAAATCCAGCGCGGCCTACGAGGGGCGCGGTCTCGCCAACGGCTTAGCAGAGGCGTCGGATGACGCTTATGCCGACCTCAACCGCGCGATTGAACTCGATCCGCGTTCGCCGGTTGCATTCGCGTTCCGCGCTTTCGTCTACAAGCAAAACAGCCAGGCGGACATTGGCGCCAAGGACGTGCAAACGGCGATCAAGCTCGATGCCAACTCGCCGGAAGCGCTTTGGGCGCGCGGTGAGATCGAGGAAGCAAACGGGGCCGCCGACACCGCGATTACGGATCTCCGCCGCGTGCTGCAATTACGCCCGAGCTGGCGTTTCGCGGCAGACGCGCTGAAGCGGCTGGGCGCGCCCGCCGACGATGCGGACGACAAGCCTGAGCCTTCGCTCGATCTCGGAAAATGGCACGTTGTCCTGAGCGGAAAGGATTACGTCGCGACGAGCGAAGAGTATCCGCAGATACGCGTTCCGCTCGAGATGACCGGGACAGGACTTCCGAAACTGCTCGCTTGGGAGGTCAAGCCGGCGCCCTACGCCAGCTACGGGATACTCCGGTTTTCCGGTGGCCGGGTGGCGGTCAAAGGCGGCTTCGAGGATGCCGAGCTTGCGGCGATCATCGACATCACTTCGGCAAAGGTCATCGCGATCGAACCGGACCGGCTGGGCAACCGGGTGGCCAACTGGACGTGGGATGGCGATACCCTGCAGGTCGCGAGCGTCGATGGCGCAACGGACCAATATCAGCTTCGTCCCGTCAACGTCGCGGTCGCCGGTCAGCGGCGCCCTTATGGCACCGGGCAAGCGGGCGATGCCGGTTCGCAACGGCGATCGAAGCCGAAAACCATATTCGATCTGTTGTTCGGGAACTGATGTTGGATCCGTCACGGACACCGAGATTGCGATAGATGAATAGCGCGCCCGTCATCGTCTGGCTTCGCAATGACTTTCGGCTGCGCGATCATCCGGCGTTGAATGCCGCTGTTGCGACAGGTTCTCCGGTTATTCCGCTTTACATTCTCGACGATGAAACACCTGG
Organism: Hyphomicrobium sp. ghe19; assembly: GCF_902712875.1. Taxonomy (NCBI): domain Bacteria; kingdom Pseudomonadati; phylum Pseudomonadota; class Alphaproteobacteria; order Hyphomicrobiales; family Hyphomicrobiaceae; genus Hyphomicrobium; species Hyphomicrobium sp. ghe19. The sequence continues at coordinate 1,113,166 of NZ_LR743509.1, forward strand.
CCGGTGGGCGCTTGGCGGAGCGTCGCGGTGGTGGCTCGGCAAAACAATCGAGGCATTCGGCCGTGATATCGCTGCTTGCGGCGGAAAGCTGATCCTGCGTCGTGGCGCGGTCGCACGCGAACTGAAGCGCGTCGTTGAAGAGACCGGAGCGACGGCTGTCTATTTCACGCGAAGCTATGAGCCGTCAGCGGTTGCGCTGGAAGATCAGTTGAAGCTGGCTTTCGATGATGCGGGCGTCGCGTTCAAGCGGTACGGCGGGCGCCTGCTGAGGCAGCCTGAAGAGGTGCGCACGAAGACCGGCGGCGCCTATCAGGTTTTCACGCCATTCTGGCGGGCATTCACGAAGGATCTGACGCTGCCGAGAGCGTTGGCCGCGCCGGATCGGATCAAGGCGCCTTCGCGAGCGCCGAGATCAGACGATCTTCGCGACTGGCAACTTTTCCCGACGAAACCCGATTGGTCGGGTGGGCTCGAAAAGACCTGGCAGCCGGGAGAGAGCGGAGCGCGCGCGCGTCTGGCGGAATTTACGAAGACGGGCCTCGCAACCTACGCGATAGATCGCAATCACCTCGATAAGGACGGCACGTCGCGCCTCTCGCCGCATTTGGCTTTCGGAGAGATCTCACCTGCTGCCTGCTGGCGGGCGGCAGCCGACGCGGCACGCGGAAAGAGCGCGAACGATCAATCGATCGAGACCTTTATGCGAGAACTCGTATGGCGCGAGTTTTCTTATTCGCTGCTTTTTCATTTTCCGAAATTGCCCGAGGAGCCGCTTCGCGAGGAATTCGCGAAATTTCCCTGGCTCGGAGATGCCGGGCAATTGAAGGCGTGGCAGCGCGGAAATACCGGCTATCCCATCGTCGATGCGGGAATGCGTGAGTTATGGGCCACGGGCTACATGCACAATCGCGCACGGATGATCGTTGCGTCATTTCTCGTCAAGCATCTGCTTATTCCGTGGACGGCGGGAGAAGCGTGGTTCTGGGATACGCTCGTCGATGCGGATCTCGCGAACAATTCCGCGAGCTGGCAGTGGGTTGCTGGTTGCGGGGCTGATGCAGCGCCGTATTTCCGAATTTTTAATCCCGTATTGCAGGGCGAGAAGTTCGATCAGAATGGCGAATATGTGCGGCGCTGGGTGCCAGAACTCGCAGATTTAGCCGCAGATGCAATTCATAAGCCTTGGACGGTGAGTGCAGAGACCCTGGCGCAGGCTGGAGTTGTGCTCGGAAAGTCATATCCTCGGCCGCTCGTCGACCATGCCCATGCACGCGTTCGCGCTTTGCAAGCCTATGAGCAAATAAAGTCCACTTCGAAAAAAGAAAATCTCGACTGAGTATTGGAGTGGTTTCAAGCCGTTATCGGTTAAAGGCGGCGATAAGACGTGAAATGCTCAGCGCGATATAAGAAACACATTCGTAATCTATTTGAATTTCCGGGCTTGATGAGACGCGATCTATTCGCGATTTTCTTAACGGTTCAGCATCTTTCGGGATATTATCGTGGTGTGAAGAAGCTTGTCGCGTTTGCGTAGGGAGTTGTGATGTTGCGGGCATTTGTGTTGGCGGCGGTTGTTTTCGCTGCCGTTCCTTCGGTTGGGGTGCTCGCTGAGCCGTCGGGAACCGACGCTCCTGCAGCGAAGACCACCGAAACCCAGTCTGGCACGACGATGTTCTTCGGGGACGCGAGCAAAGCCGCCGCTCCGGAAGCCGCAAAGCAGCCGGCGCCTGTCGCTGCAAAGCCGCAGCCGTTGCCGCCGCCGACGCTGACCGCGTCGGTCGATCTTAATCGACAGACGATGAGCGTTTCGGTCAACGGAGACCATCTCTACACCTGGGCGATCTCGTCAGGCACCGCGCAATTTCCTACTCCGACCGGAAACTTCCGCCCGGAATGGACCTCCAAAATGTGGTATTCGCGCAAATACGATAATGCGCCGATGCCTCATGCCGTTTTTATAAATGGCGGCGTGGCCGTTCATGGCACGTCTCACGTCGGCTCGCTCGGCGCGCCGGCTTCACACGGCTGCATCCGGCTTGCGCCTGGGAATGCGAAGACCTTTTACAATCTTGTCCAGCGCCACGGGCTGCAGCTGACGCGCGTCAGCGTTCACGGACGCCCGAACTGGCGTGATGGCGCCGTGGCGAGCCGCCGGGAACGGGAGCGCCGGGAGGTCGACGTTGCAAATAGCAATCAGGGCGGTTGGTTCTGGGGCAACAGCTGGGGCAGCGCCGATTCATCCTACGACGCGCCGCCCGTGAAAAAGAAAGATCATAAGGGATACGCCTACGTCTACATCGATGGCGTGCCGACGAAGGTCTACCGGAAGAACAATGGCGAGTACGTCTACAAAGTCCCGGCCCGGCCGAAAAAATATTACAACACGTACGGTTACGCCAATTGAGAGGCGATGCGACTTCTCAAAAAGAAAAGGCCCGGTGTTTCCGGGCCTTTTCTTTTGTGGACTTCAGAACGGGTTCCAAGTCGGCTTTTCGGTGAAGCCCAGATATCCGACGTTTGCGCCGAGGCGCATGCCCACGCCGGAGCGGATCGGCGCCATGATGACCGGTCCGCCCTTGAGAACAGTCAGTCCGACGCCTCCGACGAAATATGCCGAGCCGTCGATCCCAGTGAAGTTGCGATACAGCGCAGCCGGATCGTCCATATTGTAAATGAGGAAAAGCGTCCTCGACCCGGAGGCGCCAAAGTCGGTGCCGAGCGAGGGCCCGTGCCAATAGACTTTTTTGACGACGGGCTGCGAGCGCATGAAAAGGTTGCCCTGACCAAAGCGGAGGCCGGCCAGGAATGCTCCGCCGCCCTCTATTCCGAGCACGTAAGCTGTCGGGCGTCCGTACTGCTTGAAGGCATGTTCGATGACGCCCGCAAGGCTCGTCGACACCGTGCCGAAGAAGCCTCGCGTCGCGTCGCGGATTTCATCGATCGTATAGCCGCCTTCCGCCGGAGGTAGGGGAGCCGGGGGCGGGAACGGCAGTCCTTCATTCGGCTGCGTCATGGCGACGACCGGCGGCCCGCTCGCATTATTGGGCTTCGTGCTCGCGGTCCAGCCTTCCGACGGCGCTGGAGCCGCTTTCGCTGCGACTTCGGGCGGCGGGCTCTTTTTGGCTTTTGGCGCAGCGCTCGGTGCCGGACTTTGCGGCGTATTCTGAACCGGCTTCGAAGGCGCGGCGGGCGCGGCCGAGGCGACGGGCTTTTGGGGCTGGGCGTTACGCTGGGCCTCGGCGATCTTCTCATCGAGGCGCTTCAGCATGTAGTCGGACTTGCTCTTGATGACCGTATTCAGCTCGTCGGCGGCGGCGTGCAATTCCTGCAGCTTCGCGCAATCGGGCTGTACGCCCTCTGGCACGCGGCCGAGCGAATCCACGCGCAGCAACAGCGCGCTGCTCTTCTGGTCGAGGTCATCGAGCGTCGCGTCCTGGATCGCGTCCAGGGCCACGTTTTCGTAATCGGTGTCGCTGAGGTTGAGAGCGGCCCGATAGCGTTGCATCCGTTCCTGAAGTTTGGGCTGCGCCTCAAGCGTCAGCGTTCTGAGGCTCGCTCCCGATTGGTCGATTGCGGCCGCGAAATCTTTCGTGGTGCAGGGCTCAGCAGCCGCGGCCTGTCCGGCGACAGCCAGCGAGGCGGCAAGAGCAAAGAGAGCTGGCAACAATCGCATAAGTCAGAAACTCCGGTGGTGTTGCCGTGCGGCGCACTCAAAACGACTAGCGCGAGCGGAACGGGGGCTGCAGGCTTCCTCTAACGTCGTGGCAGAGATTTGGCGGCGAGACGCGCCATGAACCGAGGAGTGTCGACGACAATTCGCGTGTGCACGCCGGATCCAATCTGTTCGGCCCCGTCGCTGGCAGAGACATCGAAGGTCAGCTTGCGTCCGTCGACCGCTTTTAAGGTTGCTTTCGCTGTAACGGTGAAGCCGATCGGGGTCGGAGCAGTATGCGCTACGTTGAGATGGACGCCCAGGCTCTGGTGATCATCCGGCAGATGCCCGTCTAGACAGTCGACGGCTGCTGCCTCCATCAAGGCTATGAGCATCGGACTTGCGAAGACGGGGACGTCACCGCTGCCGACCTTCGTCGCGAGGCGCTCTTCAGTGACAAGGGCGCTCGCCGATCCTTCAAGGCCCACCTTCAACGATGATAAATCAGCCATTTCAGCCCGCTCCTATTCACCCTGCAGGCCATAAGGTGCGAAATCTGCCAGATCAATAGGGAGGATGAATGATAGGCTATATGCGACGTTAACCTCGTTTGGCCGATGCGATGCACAACGCTCCGTCGCGCGCTCAAGATGCGGCGGTGATTAGAAGGGTTCTGTCTGACCTCAGGGGAGACGCGTGCTTCACCGCTTTCGCTGGTTCGTGATCGCATTTTCGATGGTGCTGGCTCTCGCGCCATTCGCCGGCATTGCCGGGGCCGCTCTCCTCGCGCTGGTCGCCGGATGCGAGATCAATGACGCTGCGAGAAACGCTTGCTTTGCGTTCGGCGTTGACCTTGGCCCGTGGTTGTCCAGCCTGTCGATGACTGGGGCGCTCGGCAATATCACGCTTCCGGCTTTAGCCGCTGTTCTAATGTTTTGGGCCGTTGTCGAGAGCGCATGCGTTTTGTTCCGGCGATAGCCTATCAAGGCCGGGAAAATTCCAACAATCCCGGGAAGGCCGTGCCCTTGGGGCCGATTTCCGTCAAGGCTGCCGCGCAGCTTTCATCGATGATGACCTTGCACTGGTTCGGATCTTCCTCCCGAACGCAATGTTTGACCCTGATCCAGGCGTCGTAAATCTTCTTTTGCTGCGCCTTGAATTCCTCGAGCTCGGCGTCCGCGTAGAGGGCGGGGAGCGCTGACGCTTTGTCGGTTACCTTCGCACCCGTGCAGAGTTCAGAGGCGCCCAACGCCTGACCGTAGCGGGACCCCGTGTCTCGCGGCGTCAAGCGGGCGGTCGCAACGGCTGCGCGGGTGGTGCCCACGATGTCCTCGGGAGGCTCGGCGGCAGCCGCTTCCCAGGACGTGCTCCCCCAGACCATGCTCCCAAAGGCCATGCTCGCCGCTATCGCACCGATTAGAGATCCCAGGCCCTTTTGACGCCCAAGGGACATCGCTTCCTCCACGCCGATTGTATCGGCAAGTTTATGGTGTTCCGCACCTGATCCCCATGCCGGTAAGGGAACGCCTCAGCTCAGCTCAGCTCAGGCTCGACCAGTTTCCCTTCGTCCGAAAATGAGGGCTACGCCTATACTTTTTAGTAAGTAGACCCGAATCCGCATTTCCGCAGTATCGCCGAACGCTTATATCGTCGCCGGGCATGCGAATGCGCAACACCCGTCTTTATCTTTGCTGCCGGGCAGGGATATAGTTTTTTGCGGGCCGGCTTCTTTATAGCGCCGTCCAAGGAGAATTCAGATGACGTCACGCTTTCTGGTTTCGGCAGCAGTGTTCGCGACATTCGTTGCCGTGGGCGCGAGCCCGAGCTTTGCACTTTCGACCAAAGAATGCAGCGTGAAGTACCAGGCAGCGAAGTCTGCCGGCACTTTGAACGGCGAGACCTGGAACGAATTCCGGAAGAAGGAATGCGCGGGTGGCGAGGCGGCTGCTCCGGCAACGACCGAGGAGAAGCCCGCAGCCAAAACCGAGACGACAGCTCCGGCCTCAGGCGGCTCTGCTGTCTTCCCCAAGGCAATCGACACAAAATATTCCAAGGAGACGGCGGGCAAGGCCCGGATGCACACCTGCCTCGATCAATACAGGGCCAACAAGGCGAACAACGGCAATGGTGGGCTCAAGTGGATCCAGAAGGGCGGTGGCTATTACAGCCAGTGCAACGCGTCGTTGAAGAAGTAATCAACGCCGCAGCTTCTCTTGACGAACAATTCTCCTGAAACGGTAACGGCGAGATTTTATCTCGCCGTTTTTGTTTTCTGACGATTGTGCGGCCGGTCTCAGCGCTTCGTGAGGCGGTCGCGCTGCCAAGTGAGGAACATCACGGTGACGAGCGCTGTCAGGAACATCGTTCCCAGGATTGCCGGCTGACGCATGAACGCGCGCCAGACATCGAACCCTTCGAGCCATCCGCCGCGGTTCGTCAGCACGTTGTTCAATACCAAAATGGCGAACGCGACCAGCGATGTCAGTCCTGTTGCGATGACGGCTTCAACGAGCCTTTTCGTCATTCGAGGTACGGATATCGAATTGCGTCCAATGGCGAGTTGGGTCCGGTCCGACATTATGTGCTCCTCTTGAGTTTCGGCGAAGGGGGCACGGCGATCGCCACGGAGCCCCGGATTTATTCTCCCTATTTACCAGATTCGCTCCCTCAACGTGGCATAGGCGAGGCGTTTGCCGATGTTCGCCGGCGGCGGGCTTATGCCAATTCTGATGTTTTCATCGCCTGTAACCTCGCGGCGAAACGAAATGCTCACCATGTTTCGGCTTGCGGCAGCGGGGCTTGCGGCGGTCGCGCTAGATTCATTGCGATGCTCGCAACGAGGGGGCATTCGCGCTGATAAACAACAAGGTGAATGGGTGAGCTATGAGGACCGCTGTTCGTATCGCGACCGCGTTGGTGCTTCCGGTGCTGCTTTCGAATGCCGCCGCCAGCGGGGATTCGATATTTGACGTCGAGCACGCACGTGCGGAGTACCGCTCCGGTCGACTGACGCCTGAAAATGCGGATCTCATGGACCGGTGGGGTTGGCCGAGCGGCTGTTATTCGCGCCCCTGTTTCGCGACACCGCCTCCGGACAGACCTTTCTACGTTCGCCGCCCGGATTGGCGAGCCCGCCGGTAACGGCGGCCAACGTCCAAGCGTATGCACTTGAAGGTCAACAGTGGTTGGACGATATAGGACGCATGGACAAGAAAACGATGCCGATGGACGAGTCTGAGTGGCGGAAGCGATTGTCGCCCGAGCAGTATCGGGTGCTGCGTGAAAAGGGTACCGAGCCGCCATTCACAGGCGAGTATCTGGAAGTCGACAGCGACGGCACGTTTACGTGCGCGGCGTGCGGCAACCCGCTGTTCTCGTCGGACGCGAAATTCGACTCAGGCACGGGTTGGCCGTCGTTCGACGAGGCGATTCCCGGCGCGGTCGAATATCATACCGACACCACGCACGGCATGGTTCGCACCGAGATTACATGTGCGCGTTGCGGCTCGCATCTCGGCCACGTTTTTGACGATGGCCCGACCGAGAGCGGCAAGCGTTATTGCATCAACTCCGTGTGCCTCAATCTCGACGAGGCTGGCGACGGCAGCGCCGGTGGAACCGAAGCGACGGGTAAGAAGTAAAGCCCGGGGGCATTTCTTCCCGCTTACGTGTGCGTGTCCTCGTGTTCGTGCCGGCGAACTTTCCTTGTCGCGCGGATCCAGAGAGCCAAGTAAGCGACCATCAGGATCAGGCCCGAGGCTTTCCTACTTTGCCTGCGGGCGAGACCAGCTCTTGAAAGGCCATGGCGGCGGCCGGGGCGCGGACTTTGCCTTCGTGAATGAAGTAGACGAAGACGTCGCGCGGTTTCTGCGGGGGCTTGTTCTTCGGATCGATCACCGGAATATCTTGCGGTACGCTGCCGGATGCCCACACCTTCGCGCGTTCGGCCCACTCGGCGAGCGCCTTCGGCTTGTATGCCGTCGGGATCGTGTCATTGCCTTTCTGCAGCCGCGCGTAAACAAAATCGGCCGTGACGTCGGCGATCGCGGGGTAAGTCGCGTGATCGGCGAAGACGATGGCGACTGATTTCTTCCGCGCGAGTTCTATGAATTCGGGCGTGCAGAATGAGGGATGGCGCGGTTCCACGGCATGTCTCAAATTGAGCCCGCCGATCTTCGCGGGCAAGAGATCGAGGAAGGCACCGAAGTCTGCTTCGTCGAACTTTTTTGTCGGTGCGAATTGCCAGAGCAGGGGCCCGAGCTTCGTTCCAAGTTCGGTTATGCCGGAATCGATGAAACGCAAGATCGAATCCCCCGCCTCCGCCAAGACGCGGCGGTTCGTCGTGTAGCGGGGCCCTTTCAAGGAAAAGACAAAATTATCGGGACTTTCCTTGGCCCAGCTTGCGAACGTCGCCGGTTTTTGTGTGCGGTAGTAGGTGCCGTTGACCTCAATCGTGGCGAGATGGTGGCTGGCGTATGGCAGCTCTTTTGAATGGGGAAGGCCATCGGGGTAGAATACGCCGCGCCACGGTTCGAACGTCCATCCGCCGATACCGGCGCGGATACTGGCGCGGGTACTGGCGGTTGCGCTTTTACGGGGCATCGTGCGAGGCCCGTGCCGTTTTCTCGATGTAAGGAACGTCGATCATCGGGTCCAGCGAATCGCCTAGTTTGGATGGAACGGTTTTTCCCGCGACCTCGGGGCGCATCAAAGATATTCGCGGATATGCCATCTCGGCGTTTTTCCGCCGATCAATTATCATTCCTGGTTCGGGCCGGGGCAAGAAGAGTAATTTGCTACCGTTGGGATCAAACTTAGAAACATGACTGCCGAGGATGTGGCGCAAACGGCTGGTCTTTCTGTTGCGGGCTTCGCGCGCTGGGGCACGGGCGCGTCGAATCGCGAGAGAAATTTCTACATCGCGCTCGCATGCGCTGCGCTCTTACACGCTTCGTTTTTCATAAGCGCCGCCAACAATGGCCACGCCAAGCGTCTGGGCAGCGAAAAAGGCGCCGACGATGCGATCAGCGTTTCGCTGGTTACGGAAGCCGATCTCAAGAGCCGCGCGATGGCTGACGAGCCGGTGACGCCGCCTCCCGGTCCGCAGGCGCCCACGCAGGAAGCTCAGCCGCCGCCGCAGCCGGTTCCAACTCCGAAGCCGGAAGAAGCCAAGCAACAGCCCCAGCCTGAGCAGCCTCCCCCTCCGCCGCAACAGCAGGAGAAGCCGCAGCCGGAAACGCCTCCGGATATGCCGGAGGAAGTAGCGGAGCCTGATCCGGTGAAGCCCACTCAGGAGGCCGCGGCCAAGCCGGAAGAAGTCAGTCCGGAAAGCATCCCTCCGGAGCTCTTCTCGCTGGAGACGGAAGATCCTTCGAAGATGCAGAGCAGCGATAAGCCGACGCCGAAGCCGGAGGCTAAGCCCGAAACCAAGCCAGAAGCCAAAAAGCCGACACCCAGCAAGTCGGCGTCCAAGCCGCCCGCGAAGCCGCAAAAGAAGAACCTGGCGGCTCTCGATCTTTCGACACCGATGGCGCCGTCATTCGGCGGCGGGGGCGGAGCCGCATTCCAGCGGCCGCCCGGCATCACGCGATCGGGCCTCAATGATGCGTTTGCCCGGGCGGTTATCCGCGCGTTGCAACAGACGATGCCGCAGCTCACGGGGGCGCTCGGCCGCGTGACGGTCCGGATTTTGCTTTCGGAAAGCGGGAACGTAGTTGAGGTGAAGCTGCTGTCCGGCGCGAAGGATCCGTCGCTCAGTCAGGACGTTGTGTTTGCCGCCAAGCAGACGAGCTATCCGATACCGCCTGCCGGTTCCAATCTCGCCGACCGCACGTTCATGGTCACCTATATTTACGACTGAGATCGTTCATTCGTCGTGCGGTTTGACGCCGAAGCGCGGAGCACCGCTCGTGCGTCCAGTCATGCGATGCAATAAGATTTGATCAGCGAGGATATTCGGTCGGGAAGCTTGTGTCCGCTGCGTGCGTGGCCGACGAAACGGCCAAGCCGACAATCGTCAAGATGAGGAGAGCAAGGAGGAAGATAGCGTCGGTCTTTTCCGTCATGATCGCTCCAAATCGTTCATCGATGCAGCGAATGATCCGCCGTCGATCCAACTTGTGCGTGACCTCGAAAAGTTTCTTCAGACGTTGAGACAAGGGTAAGTTCGACTCAGGCTTGGTCTCAATAGTCAAAGTGAAGCAGCGTCGACGATACGCTGAACGCGTGGCGCCGGCGCTGCATTATGCGATTTCAAAATGCGATTAGCGCTGCGGAGCGTCTTGAGAAACCGATGCTGGTCCACCGAGCTTCATCGGTGTGTATTCCGGCGCCTCGCGACGGCAGGCTCCAAGCATCAACGCGGCAATGCATATTCCAAGAGCGGCGACTTTCATTGGTCTTCTCCCGGTGTGCTGACTGCGGTGGGTAAGATGAATGAGTGCAGTCGACTAACGTCTAGTCGATTAAGGTTGTTCCCAGGTTACCAAGTGCGCTGAATAAACGGCGTCCGCCTTCTCTCGACCATGCTCCAGCCATTGTGGCCCGGTTTAATCCGATCCGTTCTCATCGTCGCGAGTGCTCTGCATGTCAGCGCGTCTTCGCCATCCCGCCTTCATTCTATCTGTTCTCGGATTGTTGTCCGGGCTGGCCGGCAGCACGCTGATCGGCGGCAATTACGGCGCGGCTCCGCACCCGGCCATCTACCTCGTTCTCACCGGACTGTGGTTCGGCCTGGTCGTGGGTTTTGGCGTCTGGGGCTTTGGCCAGATTTCCAGCAGCGTGGCATCCGTCGCCGGCGCGCTCACTGCCGTCCTGACAACGTGGATTGCGTGGGAAGCGGCGGTCAACGTCGCGATCCAGATCGATGGGCCGTTGTTCGAGGCAACAGGGCCCAGTGCGCTGAAGTCCTACGTTGCGGGCTTCGTCGCTGGTGCTGTCGGCGCCGGGATAACTTGGACCGGAGCGGCTTTTCACGTGCCTTCGCTAAGAACCAAGCTCGCTTGCGTCAGCGTTGTCGCTGCTGGTGCTGTTCTCGGCTTGTTGTTGCCGATGACGAATACATATGACAGCGGCGCGGTCTTATTGATCCCATGGCAAATCGCGGTCGCGGGATTGCTTGGCCTCAATATGCTACCCTTGGGTGGCCGGAGCCCGGGGCTCCCCCCGGTATTTGCTTCCGACGGCTGACTTGGCCGGGAGGATGTTCAATGTTTGCTCGGATGACGTGCGCCGCATTGATTGCGGGAATTCTGATCGCGCCGGTCGTGTCTGCTACTGCGGCCTACGCCGATGCCATCTCGGAAGAATCCGCCGGATCAATTGAAGAGCTCCTGAAGTCGGGCTGGGAGATCGCGGGCTACGCCAGCAATTTCGACAACCGGTCGACCTTCATTCTGTTCAAGAAGCCCAACGAAAATTATCTCGTCCAATGCCTCGCCGGCTACGACGTCACGCGATCCCCCCGCGTGTTTCATAACTGCTACCGGTTGCGGTAAGGGCGGCTTCGGCGTAAGTCGCTCAGGGGTCTTGGGCGTGGGGAATGACAGCAAAAGCAAGCCGCGTAGCGTGGGCGATTGTCGGCATGCTGTGGGCTGTCGCGCTGCTCAATTATCTCGACCGGCAGCTCGTTGTGACGATGCCCGGTCCGATCAAGGCCGATCTTCGCCTGGGTGACGAGAAATTCGGCCTGTTGTCCTCCGTCTTTCTTTGGGTCTACGGAATCTTTTCTCCCGTCGCGGGCTACGTTGCCGACCGTGTCGGTAAGAAGCCCGTCATTTTGACCAGTCTCGTTGTCTGGTCGGTCGCCACGGTTGCGAGCGGGCTCGTCAGTTCATTCGAAGGCATGCTTCTTGCGCGCGCGACGCTTGGGGTCAGCGAAGCCTTCTACATGCCTGCCGCCGTGGCGTTGATCGTCGAATATCACCGCGGACCGACACGTAGCCGGGCAACGGGTTTGCATCTCAGCGGGGTTTACGCTGGATCGGTGCTCGGGGGCCTCGGCGGCTTCATGGCGGAAGCGTTCGGCTGGCGCGCGGTCTTTCTCGTTATCGGAGCCATCGGCGTCGCGTACGCGCTTTTGCTGACGATCATTTTCCCGGCTTCGTCCGACGGCATGCAGTCGGCGGCGCCTGAGGATGTGGACGTTCCTTCGAAGGGCGGCGCCGCGTTCTCGACGCTGCTGTCGACGCCGGGTTTTCTGCTGCTCCTCGCGATGAACGTGCTCGATGGCGCCGCCTATTGGCCGGTACGGAATTGGCTTGCAGAATTCTTCCGCGCGGAACTCGGTGTCGATCCGGCGTGGGCGGGCGTTTATGGTCCGATGACGTTCAACGGCGCGGCGTTCTTCGGAATGCTGATTGCGAGCAATCTTTCCGACTGGTGGGCGGGCTGGAACGTGCGGGCACGCGCGCTTGTCCCGGCCATCGGATTTATCATTGCGGCGCCGTGTCTCTTTCTCATGGGAGCCGTTGAATATGTTCCTGTCATTCTCGGCTGCATCGTCGTCGCGGGCATGTCGCAAGGGTTTCTCGATGCGAATCTGATGCCGGCCGCGTGCACGGTCGTCGATTTTCGCTTTCGAGCCACGGCATACGGGCTTCTCAATTTCGCCGGGACGACAGCGGGTGGTGTCATGACATATGTCGGGGGTCGGTTGAAGGAGCAGCAGGTTCCGTTCAGCGCAACGTTTCAGTATGCGAGCGGAATGATCCTGGTAGCGGGTCTTCTACTTTTGATGGTCAAGCCGGCAGGGCGGCGGCAGCAATCCACCAACACCCGGGTTGATGAAGCTGTGGCTCGCTCAGGGCCTTAAGCTTCGCGCAAGCATTATTCCAAAAATACCCTGCGGTTACGCCGATGTAATCTGAACAGCTATAAGTGGAAGCGGCCGCGGCGGTCGGAGCGGAACGCGACGTTGGGGTTTTTCTCAACATATTGAAAAACATCATAAGTTTTTGGGGCCGTCGGCGAGCCCAATTCTGAACCGGCTTCAGCTAAGTTCCGATATTTCTAAAATGAGAGCGCCGGGCGCTCGTATGCTTCCAGGCTTAGCTCATCTGTGTACCTCCTATTAATGCGCCGGTTTTAACGTCGGTTTTGCTCATGATGATGAACCGGGCAGAGTTTTGCGTGTGGTGGACCGAGTGACGGGTGAATCTATCCCTGCCGGTATCGACTCGACGATCGTCGAGCGGACGATCGACTCTGGCTTCCCGTTATTGATGTTCCCCCGGCGGCTCGAGGCCGCATTCGAACGCGAAGGCGCTGCCGAGCGGTGCCGGAAACTCGCGATCGGCGGCTTATTCGGCATCGTACTCTACAATCTGTTTTTGATATCGGACCGGCTGACGGCGCCGGATACTTTTGAAATAGCGGTGTGGATGCGTCTCGGGGTCGTTACGCCGATCGCATTGCTCATAATCGCAGCTCTCTACTTCAATCCCCCCGTTGCCGTGCGCGAATTGCTCGTGGTGGGAGGCTCCGTCATCCTTGGAGCGGGGAGCAACTTCTATTTGATGCAAGTCACGCACGGTCAGCACCACGATGCCCAGCACCAAGTCATCATCCTGATCCTGCTTTTCGTGACGATGGTTGAGAGGGTCCGCTTTTGGTACGCGGTCGCGGCGTGTCTCGGGTGTTTTGCAATCCACGCCGCCGCCTTGGCGATGCTTCCCGCCTATCCCCTGGAATATCAGATATCGTCGAATGCCGTTTTCGGCTGTGCCGTCGTTCTGTCGATCTTCGCCTCGTACGTGCTCGAACGTGAGATGCGGATGAACTTTCTGCTGTCTCTGCGCGGACGTCTGCAGCGCCGCGATCTCGACCTCGAGACCCGTCGCGATCCGTTGACCGGTCTTCTCAACCGCCGCTCGCTCGACGAAGTGATCGAGGCTTGCAACCAGAGCAAGGCTGCCGGGCAGGAACTCGCCATCGTGCTGCTCGATATCGACCGCTTCAAGTCATTCAACGACACCGCAGGTCATCAGGCTGGCGATGTATGCCTGAAGCGCGTCGCCGGCATCATTCAGAGTGAGCTTCGCGATTACGTCGATGCGGCGTTCCGGTTCGGCGGGGAAGAATTCATTCTCGTTCTGCGCGGGATAGATCTTGCAACCGCCGTCAGAATTTCGGAGCGCATCAGGCGCGCGATCGAAGACGCCGCAATTCCACATCCTGCGCTGCCATTGGGCGAAGTCGTGACGGTCAGCATGGGCGCCGCGTCCGCCGTTGTGAGCCGCGACATCCGAGTGGGCGTTATCATTGCCGCTGCGGACACCGCGCTATACGCGGCGAAGCGCAACGGGCGCAATCAGGTTGCGCCACGTCTGCCGAGCGCAGATATCGTCGAGATGCCGGATCGCAAACTTCGTTCGAAGTGAAATTCTCCTTGCGCCGATAAGTCCAGGCCGCCCTTTGCATCGAATTGAATTCGAAGGAACTGCCTAACTACGATGCGAGATAGCTAACCGGCTTGTGCTGCCTTCGCGGCGTCTTGCTAAACTTCAATGCATGCATATGCGCATTCTTCATGCATCAGTCGATTTCTGACATGCGCATGACGCGTGCGATTTTCTTCACATCTCTCTTGCCATGTTGCGTTTCTGTTTGTCGCTATTGACCGCGGAACAACGTCACGTCATTTGCGTTGCCTCTGGGGAATAGTTTTGAAGGAAGATCGAAGATGCAGAGGCTCGCAATTTTTGCGGCGGTGACGCTTGTTTTGTCGTCCGGTAGTGCTTTCGCGGTGAGCCAAGCTGTCAAGGATGCGTGCAGTTCCGACTACGCAGCCTATTGCAGCCAGCACAAGGTCGGCTCGGAAGCCGCGAGGCAGTGCATGCGCGAACATCGCAAAATGCTGACGGAGAGTTGCATTCATGCGCTCGGCAAGTCGAGCGAGGTCACGCAGGCCGACATCGAGCTTTACAAGCGCGAACACCAATAGTGAGCCGGTTCGAATATATCCGACGACCGCCGCCTGCTGTCAGCGGGCGGCGGATTGCTGTGCCCTGATCACCAGCGGACCTTATTCAAAGAAAAAAACCGATTGAAGATTTTACGCACGAGCGTGCTCGGCAATTTGCCACGCGCGAAGTGCATGAATTTCGCCGTCGGCCCGACCGGATAGCGAAACCTGGGCCGCTTGGTCTCCAGAGCATTGGCGACGGCTTTGGCGACCTCTGTCGGGTCCCGGGCAGATTTTGCAACATACGCGTCTACCACAACCTCGAGATGCTGCAGCATGGGAAGGTAGGGGCTCGTCTTTGGGAAGACGCGCGGCGAACTTTCCCAGATGCTCGTTTTGTACGCTCCAGGCTCGATCAATATAATATCGATATTGAAGTGCTCGACCTCGTAGGCGAGGGACTCCGCCCATCCTTCGATCGCCCATTTGGATGCGGCGTATGGTGATGTGGCTGGCTGGCCAGAGAATGCGGCCTCGCTCGAGATGATGACGATCCGCCCGTGCCGCTGAGCGCGGAACGCCGGTAGCAAGCGCTTCGTTAGCGCCAGCACGCCAAAAAAATTCACCTCCATCACATGGCGCACGTGTCGTTCGTCCAGATCCTCGAACACGCCGCCGACAGCGACGCCGGCGTTATGGACGACGGCATCGAGAGGGTGATCAGGGAGGCCGAGGCTCGTGACCGCGCGGTCGATAGACTGCGGATCGGTTACGTCGAGCTGTTCGATCCGGACGTTAGAGCCCGCTCCCGCGGCAGCCAACGCACGGTCGAGCTCGTTGCGTTTTGCGAGGTCGCGCATGGTGGCGACAACGTCCCAACCGCGTTTTGCAAGCTCGACAACCGTCACCAGACCGAAGCCGGACGACGTTCCGGTGACGAGAACTGTTGGCATGATCGAAACACCTCTCGCGGGTTCGTGTCGTCCAAGAGATTACGTCAGCAACGGGTCGGGGGCGAGGTCGCGCTGTTACCTGGGGAACAGATTCCCGCGCCGCACACGTGCTCAAGTCCGGCTCACTGGCTTCCGCGTCGCGGTGTCGGTCGCGAAACGCCCTGGCTGTGGACCCGCCGGCTCACAGGTTGGGTGTGAAGCGGCCGACTCCCCGGCGCGACGGCTGGCTCAGTCGCCGGCCTCAGTCGAGAAATGTGACGCGGCCGCTTGCGATGTCATGCATCGCGGAGACGATTTTCAGCTCGTTTGCGGAGACGAGATCGGCGAGGACGCTGCCCTTTTTCGTGAGATTCTCGGCGCCGAGTTTGGCATTCGAGATGGCCACGCGCTGGACGAAATCATCGTTCTTCGCCGTGTGTTCTCCCGGCGCATCCTTGTTGGCATCAACGGCGGGGGCGATCTTTGCCAGCAGCTCCGTCAACATGCCAAGTTTGGCGCCGTCGATCGCGCCTTTAACGGCGCCGCATTCGCTGTGGCCGAGCACGACAATCAGTTTGGCGCCTGCGAGCTTGGTCGCGAACTCCGAGCTGCCGATGATATCGTCGTTGACGACGTTGCCAGCGACGCGGGCGCTGAAAATGTCGCCTATCCGCTGATCGAACACGAGTTCAGGGGGAACGCGGGAATCAATGCATCCGATCACGATGGACGCCGGGTATTGCCCGGTTGCCGTGGCGTGTACTTGCTTCAGGAGATTGCAATTCAGCGTCTTCCCGGAGACGAAGCGTTGGTTTCCAGCTTTCAGACCCGCCAAGGCTTCATCGGGCGTGATCGCCGCCTGGCGGGCTTTCGTAAACGCCTCGCACTGTCCCGCAGCAAAGGCCCGGTCGAGTGTAAGCAGGCTCGCAGCGATAGCTCCGCTGCGGCAGAACTGGCGACGTGAAAACATGGCCATCCCCCTTGGTTCGCAGAGGAATCAGCCCGCAAAGCTTGAACGGTGCGCCGCTGCCCCGAAGCACTGTATGCACCAGTTCGCGGCGGGAGGTGAGTGCCTTTTTTTGTCGGAGTGAGCTTAAGTGCCGACCGGTTTGGTCGAGCCGACTGCCTGCGGGCGCTATAGCAATCGCAGCGGGTCGGTGTGGCGGCGCGATTTGCCTTCAAAGAACGAGCCGTTTTCCAGCAATAGCCGCTTGTGCACGATGTCAGCGTTGACCGAGCAGGCGGCCTTGAGCGTCAGCAGGTTTGCGAAAATCTCGCCCGTAACCTCGCCCATCACGGTCACTTCCTCGGATTTGATCGTTCCTTCGATCACGCCGCGTTCTGTGACAATGAGCGAGAGGCAATTAACGTCGCCGAGGACGGTCCCATCGATGACGACGGGTCCAGGGTAATCTACGCCGCCTTCAATCGTCGCGGTGCGTGGAATGGAAAGCGTGCGGCCGATGTTTCCCGGCTTTCGCTCGATCATTGATATCGCCCCATAGCTGATGCCGTTTTCCGCATGGGTACTTTTGGAAAGATTGGTGGCGAATTTCGGGCCTGACTGAACGATGTGACGTCTGGCCTCAAATTGTTTTTGCGGCGCTTTGCAACTCCGCTTGCGCGTTCGCAGCCAATCGTATTAGCAACCGCCCGGAAACCGGCACTAAAAGGAGTCTTGATAGCCATGGCGGACAACACCAATACGAACGCGGCAATCGCGGACCTGAAGCGCGAGATCGCCGAGCTCTCGGGGCTGTCGCTCGCCACGGGCGTCATCCTCACGCAGCTCCTGCAGAAAATCGCCAGCCGCGAGATGAACCCGCAGGCATCCGCCACCACGATCGTGTCCAACGCGCGCGCGGCAATCGAGGGCTTCACCTCGAAAGAGGGGTCAGATCCTGTGATGAAAACGCGGGCTCTCGAGGCGGTGAAGCAATACGAAGAGCAGATCCGCTCGGTGCTTCGGGATTAGAAATTTTGCTAACAAGCGGCGGTCCGGTTCCATGTCGCGTCTCGCGACTGTTGCCGGCTGCCCGCTAGGCCTCGCGTGGTCTAATCCGCTTCAGGAATTCCCATACCGGCAGAGCGGTCAGGCCGCCGACGAATCCTCCGATGTAGCTCGGCAACGGGAAGTTGAGAATGGCGAGCCACACGCGGCCGGCAATCCAACTCACGAACAGCATGGCAATGACGGTGATGAGAAGCCGCTGCCAGAAGGGGAGGTGGAACATGGCGTGGGTCCGAGATGGCTGAGGAATATTGCGAGGCGACCCGTCGATGCGTAACGGCGGGACGTTTCTATCTTAGATCGGGACGTTTGTCCGCATTCGGCTGTTATCTTCGTTCAGCACGCGCCCTGTCCTTCACATACTTCGCGTATATTTCGCATAGAGCGTCTTCATCACCTCCAGCGTGGCGGGATCGGCTCTGGGACCGGCGATATTTGTCGCCACAACAATCGCCAAGTCACGATCGACATCAACAATGACGGACGCGAAGTTCATGCCGTTCGAGCCGTTGTGCGTCAGCAGCGGTTTATCTGACCAGTCGAACTTGGACAGACCCCAGCCGAGTGCGTAGGATCCGGTCTTCGGTGTGCCGGGCTTCGGGTTCTTGATCTCCATGTCAACGACCGGCTGATGGATGCGCTTCAGTGTCTCCGGCTTGACGAGCGCCGGTCCGCGCTTGCCTTCGCCTGCGTTCCATCCGGCCCAGGTCGCGAAATCCTTGATGCTCATGTGCGCGAGCCCGGCGGGGCCGAGGGAACTTGGAAGATCCGCCGGTTGGCCCCAGGGAAATGGGGTCACCTTGCCCCTGTCGTCGACGCGGTGGCCGACCGGAGCGTCGTATTCGCCGAACGTCGCTTGCGCGCCGAGGCCCGCGGTCTTGAGGTCGAGCGGCTTATAAATGCGCTCGAACATCAGCCGCTCCCAAGGCTTGCCGGAAGCCTTCTCGATCATCGCGCCGGCGATGACATAGCCGAGGTTCGCGTACTGAAATTTGCCCGAATTTCCGAAGCTGGGATCGTGCCTCGAGCCCCACTCCTTGATCATTCGCAAGCGCCAATCGGTGAGCGAGTGGTCGTGCGCGTCCGCGTCGAAGTAGAGCCTGCCGATCTCTTCGTTGTCAGCCGCCACGCCGCCTGTGTGCGAGAGAAGCTCGCGCAGCGTGATGGCGCCAAATTTCGGCCGTAGACCGGGGATGACGGGGCCTAGCACCTCGCTGACGGTTGAGTCCCAGCGGAGCTTGCCTTCATCGACCAGCATGCCCGCGAGCGTCGCCGTCATCGCCTTTGTTTCGGAACCGAGGTGGAAGCGATCGTCGACCGTCACCGGCGCGTCCCTGCCGGAAACCCGGACACCGACCGCGCCGTCCGCGACGAGCTTTCCATCCTTCACCACCGCTGCTGCGAGGGCCGGCAACTGATATTTGGTGCGGATGGGATCGAGGATCGTGTTGAGGTTCTCGTCGGCGAGCGCGGGGCCTGTGCAATTCAAGGCGATGAGCATGGCGAGGACGGTGAAAATGACGCGCATGAAACACCCGTTTTTTGTGACGATAGCTCGGAATGCTGCACGCTGTCCCGGTCGACGGCCGATCCGATCGGGGTTTGGTTTAGCGCCGGTTAAGACGACATCTTCCGACGGTATCTTAAACGCGAGGGATGCCAGAAACGGCCTTGGATATGCGGCGTGGTCTTATTTGGATTGTCTAAGATCAATATGTGTCGGGCGCGACGCGGTTAGGGTCACCTCGACAAAGCGCAACGCAACCTGACAGAGGGGCAAACAGGGGGCAGGCATGGGAAATCTTCGCAATTGTATCCGGATCATCGTGATGGCGCTCGGCACGCTTGCCGCGGCGGCGCCGGGCTTCGCCGCGCCGCCGGATGATGATGACGCTGCCGCAAAAGGTCTGGCTATCCTCGAGAAGAATTGCGCGCGATGCCATGCGCTCGGACTGACGGGTGCCAGCCCGCATCCGCAGGCGCCGCCGTTCCGCGACGTCGTCGAGCGCTATCCTGTGGAGGACCTCGAGGAATCGCTCGCCGAGGGGATCGTCTCCGGGCATCCGGACATGCCGGAATTCACCTTCGAGGCGGATGAGGTCAACGCGATCGTGACTTACCTCAACAGCCTGAAGGCGAAAGAGAACGCCAAATAGCGCGTTACGCTCATGAGTTTGCCTTAGGCGCGGCGCACGGACGGCCAGGCGACGATCGCGAAAAGGATCATCGACGCCAACAGTCCGGTGGAGCCTGCCGCAGCGAAAGGCTGACCCGCTTCGGTGCGTCCCATGAAGATCTGGACGAGGCCGGCTAGCATGACCAGCAGGCTCGCCTCGGCCAGCCAGAAATGGGCGGCTGCGAGGCGGCTCTTAGCTGCGGCGGGGAAGAGATGATAGAAAAATCCGAATAGCGCGAAGCTGACCCAGCCCACGACGAGAATGTGCGCGTGCGTCGGCATTTGAGAATGGTCTTCCGTCATGCCCATCACGAGGCCCAGCGTCATGCCGAGCACGGCGTAAATCAGCGCGGATGCGAAGAAGCGGCTTGCTAATCCGGACATCGTTGTTCTCCCCCTGAGGTCTGTCTTTTCTGCCAGTAGTGCCCAAATGGCCTTGCATGAACGGTTGGCGAAGGCATTTCAGCCGCCTGATTAGCCGTGGCTGATAGATACGACAAGGAGTTCAGTGATGAGATGGAATTTGCAGCTTTTGGCGGGTGCACTGTTAATCGTCGTGTTTGTTGCGCCGGCGGCGCAGGCGGAGACGGCTGCAAGCGCCGCGCGTGCTAAGGCGTATCAGCACCGGTACCTTTACCCCGCGGAGCGGTTCAGTGGCCAGCACGAGACCTGGCGCGGCGGCGACCGTGATTTCGAGTATCGCCGGGCCCGTCGCCATGCCGCGGAGCGCGGATATAGATAGTGCGACGACAGATGATCGCTCATTTTCAATGAAATGGCGGCGAGGTTCCGAGCCGGATGGCGATTGCTCCGCCGGTAATTTCTCGCGCAAATGCGGGGAGATAGTCGTTCCGCATCGCTGGTGTGTCTTTCCGCCGCCCGGGTGATCGGAACAGGGGCGGGCGCATCGCGTTCCCAACAGTATGCGCGGGCATGTCAACGCCTGCTTAACCGAACAGTCGGAGAGACACAGTGAGCGCAATGACGAAACGGAATTGGACGGCTGCGGCAGCGGCCGCATTGATGGTGGCAGTCGTTGCCCCTATGGCGCAGGCGGACTCGATCGCCGGCGTCGAAGGTGCGCGTGCGAAGGAGCGCCAGGGCAGATATTTGAACCGCCAGGATCGCGAGCAGCTGCGCCGCTACGGCGGCAACGACGATTCCTGGCGCGGCTATCGTGGATACGACAACAGCTACGGCTATGATGGTCCGGGCGTCAGCGTGTACGTTGGTCCGCGCGGATATTACGGACCGTACGGTTACTAATTGCATCGAATTCGACCGATATGCGCGGCGGGCCTCTGGTCCGCCGCTTTTCTTTTTTGTGCCCGGCGGCCCGACCGTTTCGTTGGAACGGTCGCGAGCCGTTCGAGTTGGCAACGCTATCAAGCGGGATATGCGATGAGGAGTTCAGTGATGAAACGGAATTGGGCAGCTGCTGCGGGCGCAGCGTTGATCTTGGCATCGTTCTTCGCTCCAATGGTTCATGCGGATACCATTTCCAGTGTCGAGGCGGCTCGCGCAAAGGCGCGAACGGGATCGCCTTTGTCGCCGCGCGAACGCGCGATGCTGCGCAGATGGGGCACGAGCAGCAGCCCTGACATTCAGAGCGGCCGGCATCGCCATATTCAGAACGGCGGGTATTAATTCGCGAATCCCACGGCGACGCGCGTTCCGCGCGCCGGCCGCCGTGGGCGGGGGGTATGTCAGCCGCGGCGGGCCTTTTCAATCGCGGCGACGTCGATTTTCCGCATGGTCATCATGGCTTCGAAGGCGCGCTTTGCTTCGTCGCCGCCGACTGCCAGTGCCTCGGTCAATACGCGCGGCGTGATCTGCCAGTTGACGCCCCATTTATCGCTGCACCACCCGCACGCGTTCTCCTTACCGCCGTTGCCGACGATGGCATTCCAATAGCGGTCGGTTTCCTCCTGATCGTCGGTCGCGATCTGAAACGAGAAAGCTATGTTGTGCTTTATCTCAGGGCCACCGTTGAGGCCCATGCACGGGATGCCGGCGACGGTGAATTCGACCACAAGAACGTCGCCCTTCTTGCCGGACGGGTAGTCGCCCGGCGCGCGAGTGATGGCGCCGACGGCGCTGTCGGGGAAGGTCTTGGCATAGAAGTGTGCGGCGGCTTCGGCGTCCTTATCGTACCAGACGCAAATCGTGTTCTTGGGCTTGGTCATGCGTTTATCCTCCCTGACGACGTCTCACTTTGCGCAAGCGCTTGGTTTTCTTAAGACGGTCTCACCCGGCCGGTTCCGACATCTTTTGTTGGCGCCTTCCGACTCGCCTCCGGCGAGCTGGCCGGAAGGCGCGGGAATGTTGCTTCTTTCGAGGATGACTGAAGCGCGAAGAACGAAGCCCCAGGTGTGCGCAACCGGCCGGCTCGCGGAACGCGAGTCGGTTGCGCCAACCAAAAAAGCACGAAGCGGACGGGTTCCGCGGCGTAGGGTCTTCGCAAGGTTCGTTTCGGAACCGGTCCGCTCCGTGACAGCCAAAGAACAGGGTTCCGGCAGGTCACTTAAGGAAGCGGGATGGTCCGCACACGGTTTCTCTCATGCCGTGCGGGCCTGCCTTCCGCCTTGTCCGCATCGCGCGCGTTCCGCGAGCGGGTGAGGCTGCCCCATCCGAGCGCCGCGCGACGCCTCGCGCGATGCCCTTGCCGGATGGGTGAGGGGATTATCGGGGAAGGCGAGAGAGCGGGGATAAGTTTTTTTGTGGCGGAGGTAGAAGGCGCTGGGTGCAAATTGAGAGCGCGGGGTTAAGTGGTCTGCTTCGGGCCAAAAGTGGCCCAAAGCATCACGAGTCCACGTCTAACTCCGAGTTCAGAAGCAAAGCCAGGCGCCTAAGCAGGATGCGGGCGTCCCGCCCTTGCAGGCTATCTGCGAGGAGTGACACTCAATCATCCCCGAGCCGGTGCAGGTGGTTTTCACGGGCCCCTTCCCTATAAGTCCTCGCCCGGCGATCGTATTCTTAAGTGCGTTTGTGGAGAACAGAACTGCCAGATCGTGGGTGACGTTATCGCCAATGGCCCCGACCTTCGTACATTCGGCTGCCTGAGCCATCGCCGAAAGTGCGCCCACCATGACTGCGGCCACGAAGCCTAACTTGAAAACCTGCATTGCAACCCCCCGTGCGGACAAATCACCTCGAACGGTAGTCGAGTGCTTGGCGGTTGCCAAGCAAAGGACCGTTGCCGGCACAGATATTTCCCGCAGTGCGATTTATGAGGCGCACCGCAGGGCCATCGATGCGTGCCCGATTTGGGTGAGAAGCAGACAAGTAAGGGCTTGCGGGTGAGGCTGCCCCATCCGAGCGCCGCGCGACGCGCGGATGCGTGTGGGCATCTATTTGGAGCGCCATCGAGACTTCTCGCGCGATGCCCTTGCCGGATGGGTGAGGGGATTATCGGGGAAGGCGAGAGAGCGGGGATAAGTTTTTTTGTGGCGATTGTCCCAAGTTAGCTTCAGCCCTTTGAAATTTCCACGGCTCCTCTATGCAGATTGATAGAAAGCTTTGCGCGATCGAGGAATTGGGCCGGATGGGGAAGCAATGAAAATCGATACTCTTCTAATCAATAACTTTCGCGGAATTAGTCGTCTAGAGGCCCGAAATTTAGGCGACACTGTTATTATCGCGGGCCAAAATGGATCTGGCAAGTCGTGTATTTTCGACGCTATTCGGCTTCTTAAGAGCTCGTACGGGGGGTACCAGCAAAACGAATGGCAACAATTCTTCGGTGAGTTTGCAATTCAGCTTCACGGCGGCGCGCGAAACCTCAGTGGACTATTTAACGACATTCGCAAGTCGCTCGTCATAGAATGCTATTTTCGGCTGCGAGATTCAGAAAAGGCGTATGTGAATGCGAATGCTGCTGAGCTATTAGAAACTACGATTTGGCAGACGCTTTTGCCTGAGGCCTTCCAGTGGGGCGGTTATCAAAAAGCGCTTTTTGCAAACCAATTTAGAGAGCGCCAGCCCGAGGTTACGGCTCGCGTGAAAGCTGAGCTTCCAGCGCTTCAAAATGAGCTAATGCTCCCGGAATTGCTAGGAAAAATAGAGATATTCCCAAATGGAAATATTTCTATCCAAAACTGCCGATTGCTATCGGTTCTGTTTGCCAACTAC
Organism: Hyphomicrobium sp. ghe19; assembly: GCF_902712875.1. NCBI lineage: Bacteria > Pseudomonadati > Pseudomonadota > Alphaproteobacteria > Hyphomicrobiales > Hyphomicrobiaceae > Hyphomicrobium > Hyphomicrobium sp. ghe19. Next base: position 1,136,971 of record NZ_LR743509.1, read on the forward strand.
AGGCCTCGTTACCTCGGTGTTATCGATTTCCATGGCGCACAACGACATTATGGGCGGGAGATTGTTCAGGGAATAAATCTAAGTCTGGAACAATCCAATCAGCAGCAGGGACAGCATACGCTTTATAATTATAACAACAAGTACAACAACGTGAAAAGCGAGATGGCTGGCAACTTTATAAAAGAGCTGCTGGCCGAGAAAGCAATCGCCCGGGCGGGCGATTCTGCATCCCTTTCGCAAACGTTGAAAGAGCTTTTCGAAGCGTTCTTTCCGGAAAAGAAATTTCTCGGACCTCAGCCGACTCCTGAAGGCAGCCTTTCTTTTCCGGTTGTTACGCCAAGTGGGGCCGTTCACGATTTGGACGAATTAAGTTCGGGCGAGAAGGAAATTCTCTATGGATATTTGCGAATAAGAAGTTCTGCGCCCCTTAACTCCATCATACTGCTTGATGAGCCCGAACTGCATTTAAATCCGAGATTGATACGAGGGCTGCCTGAATTTTATCGCAAACATCTCGGAGAGGCACTTCAGAACCAGTTGTGGCTCGTTACTCACTCAGATGCCCTTATTAGGGAAGCTGTTGGAAAGCCCGGGTTCAATGTCTATCACATGTTGCCCTGCGGTTCGGATGCTAATGCGTCAGGTCAGCTTCGCCCGTTGAGTATAAAAGAGGATATCGAATTGGTTCTCGCAGATCTTGTGGGAGACCTAGCAGCATACCGGCCAGGCGGCAAAGGCCTTCTATTCGAAGGTGGCGGAAATTCTGATTTCGATAAGACGCTTGCGAGCGTCTTATTCCGGGAGGAATTGCGTGGCATCAACTTGATATCTGGGGCAAACAAGACCCGCGTTAAGGCACTCCACGAAGTTCTCGAACGCGCATATTTGAATGGTGATTTGCCCACGAAATTTTATTCTATCGTTGATCGAGACAGTGATGGCGAAGTGGAAGGTTCGAAAGGGCTTACTAGGTTTGTGTGGGATGTATACCACATAGAAAACTATCTGCTGCAAGAAGACGTAATTAGTGATGTTCTTAAGTCTCTGGATCTGAAAAAGCACTTCGATGTCAATGCTGTGGCAACGAGCCTAGAAAACGCTGCGCGTCTCGCAGTTCCAGGCATGCTTCAGCATTCAATTAGATCTTTTGCCAATTCCAAGTTGTTATCTTCCATCGACCTCGGTTTTCCTCCTAACACTCTCACCATCGGTCGCGACTTGCATGCGGCCGTGGAACGATCGGTAACAAGAATTCAAGCGATGCTTTCTGCCAATCTGTCGGAGAAAGAGCTGATAAATAAGGAGCAGGAGTTCAGAAATCAGTTCGAACAGAGCTTTGCGGACGGTTCTTGGAAAGGGACGCTGCCGGGCAGAGAGATATTGAAACAATTCGTTGCACTGGAAGGCATCACAGTCGGATATGAGGTGTTTCGGAATCTCATAGTAACTCGAATGGGCGAACTCGGTCGAAAACCCATAGGAATGAAAAAAATTATCGATCGTATTGCCGCGGATTAGGTCTGGCTTTTTTCTTTCCGAGGCTACACGTCAGAACGAAGTTCAATCGGGAAGCCCCGACTGCTTGTTTCCGGATGGGCATTAAAGGAGTTCTAGAGGGTGCGCGCGTAAAGTGCTGTGGTGTGCTCCCACTCTCCTCCCCGCAAGGGGGAGGGTAAGTTACTCGGCCGCCAGCTTTTTGTTTGCGGGCTTGGGTTTTCGCGCCAGCACCGGCTTCAGGTATTGCCCCGTGTAGCTTTCCTTGGTCTTGGCGACGTCTTCGGGGGTGCCGGCCGCGACGATGGTGCCGCCGCCGTCGCCGCCTTCCGGGCCGAGGTCGATGACCCAGTCCGCCGTCTTGATGACTTCGAGGTTGTGCTCGATGACGACGACGGTGTTGCCCGCGTCGGCCAGCTCGTGCAGCACCTCGAGGAGCTTCGCGACGTCGTGGAAGTGGAGGCCGGTCGTCGGCTCGTCGAGGATGTAGAGCGTGCGTCCCGTCGCGCGGCGCGACAGTTCCTTCGACAGCTTGATGCGCTGCGCCTCGCCGCCCGATAGCGTCGTCGCCTGCTGGCCAATGTGGATGTAACCCAAGCCGACGCGCGCGAGCGTTTCGAGCTTGTCGCGTATCGACGGCACGGCCTTGAAGAACTCTGCGCCTTCCTCGACCGTCATGTCGAGCACGTCGGCGATGGACTTCTCCTTGAAGGTAACGGCGAGCGTCTCGCGATTGTAGCGCTTGCCCTTGCATTCCTCGCACGTGACGTAGACGTCGGGCAGGAAGTGCATCTCGATCTTGATGACGCCGTCGCCCTGGCAGACTTCGCAGCGTCCGCCCTTGACGTTGAAGGAGAAGCGTCCCGGCTCGTAGCCGCGCGTTTTCGCTTCCGGGAGGCCGGCGAACCATTCGCGTATCGGCGTGAAGGCGCCCGTGTAGGTCGCGGGGTTCGAGCGCGGCGTGCGTCCGATCGGGCTCTGGTCGATGTCGATGATCTTGTCGAAGTGCTCGATGCCGGTGATCTTGTCGTGCTCGCCCGGGTGCTCCTTGGCGTTGTTGAGCTTCCTCGCGACGGCCTTGAAGAGCGTGTCGATCAGCAGCGTCGATTTTCCGCCGCCGGAGACGCCGGTGATGCACGTGAAGAGGCCGACGGGGATCGAGGCCGTGACGTCCTTCAGGTTGTTCTCGCGCGCGCCGGTGACGGTCAGCATTTTCGATTTATCGGGGGCGCGGCGCTTCTTCGGGATCGGCACGTAGCGGACGCCCGACAGGTATTCGCCGGTGAGGCTCGCCGGATTGTCCATGACGTCCTGCGGGCTGCCTTGCGCGACGATGCGGCCGCCGTGGATGCCCGCTCCCGGTCCGACGTCGACGACGTAATCGGCGTGCATGATCGCGTCCTCGTCGTGCTCGACGACGATGACGGTGTTGCCGATGTCTCTGAGGTGCTTCAGCGTATCCAGAAGGCGGTCGTTGTCGCGTTGGTGGAGGCCGATCGACGGCTCGTCGAGGACGTAGAGCACGCCCGTCAGGCCCGAGCCGATCTGCGACGCGAGGCGGATGCGCTGGCTTTCGCCGCCGGAGAGCGTGCCGGATGCGCGGGACATCGTGAGATACGTCAGGCCGACGTCGTTCAGGAATTTCAGGCGGTCGCGGATTTCCTTCTGAATGCGCGTCGCGATTTCGGATTGCTGCTTCGTGAAGGTCTTCGGGATTTCCGCGAACCAGTCGTTGGCGGTCTTGATCGAGAGATCGCAGACTTCGCCGATGTGCTTGCCGCCGATTTTCACGGCGAGCGCTTGCGGCTTCAGCCGGTAGCCGCCGCAGCCTTCGCACGGGTGCGCCGCCTGATAGCGCGACAGCTCTTCGCGGACCCAGTCGCTATCCGTTTCCTTGAAGCGGCGCGCGATGTTGCCGATGACGCCTTCGAAGGGCTTCTCGGTCGAGTAATTGCGCGTGCCGTCCCAGTAGGTGAAGACGATGTCTTCGTCGCCCGAGCCGAAGAGGATTGCGAGCTGCACGTGCTTCGGCAGCCGCTCCCACGGCGTCTTCATCGAAATCTTGTAGTGCTTCGCCAAACTCTCGAGCGTCTGCTCGTAATAGGGAGACGAGACGCCGGTCTTCGCCCAGGGATAGATCGCACCCTTTTCGAGTGAGAGGGACCCGTCGGGCACGACGAGGTCGGGTTCGAAGCGGAGTTCGGAGCCGAGGCCGTCGCAGACCGGGCAGGCGCCCGCGGGGGCGTTGAACGAGAAGAGCCGGGGCTCGATTTCGTCGATCGTGAAGCCGGAGACGGGGCAGGCGAAGCGGGAGGAAAAGATGATCCGCTCGTGCGTGTCATTCTTCGACTTGTTCGCGCCTTCGGTCTCGGACTTCGAGAGCGGCTTGTCGACGTATTCGGCGATGGCGAGGCCGTCGGCGAGTTTCAGAGATTGCTCGAAGGAATCGGCGAGGCGGCTGCCTAAGTCTTTCTTGACGACGATGCGATCGACGACGACGTCGATGTCGTGCTTGTACTTCTTGTCGAGCTTCGGCGCGTCACCGATGTCGTAGACGGTGCCGTTGATCTTGACGCGTTGGTAGCCCTTCTTCTGCCACTCGGCGATTTCCTTCTTGTATTCGCCTTTGCGGCCGCGCACGACCGGCGCGAGGATCAGAAGGCGGGTGCCCTCAGGGAGCGCTAGCACGCGGTCGACCATCTGCGCGACGGTCTGGCTTTCGATGGGGAGCCCGGTCGCGGGCGAATACGGAACGCCAACGCGCGCGAACAGCAGGCGCAGATAGTCGTAGATCTCGGTGACCGTGCCGACGGTCGAGCGGGGATTTTTCGAAGTCGTCTTCTGCTCGATCGAGATGGCGGGCGACAGGCCGTCGATGTGATCGACGTCCGGCTTCTGCATCATCTCGAGGAACTGGCGGGCGTAGGCCGACAGGCTTTCGACGTAGCGGCGCTGGCCCTCGGCGTAGATCGTATCGAACGCCAGGGACGACTTTCCCGACCCCGAGAGCCCCGTAAAGACGACCAGCGCGTCACGCGGGATCTCGAGATCGACGTTTTTCAAATTGTGTTCACGTGCGCCACGCACGTGGATCGTCTTCATCAATTCGGACCCGGCGCGGGCGGGCGGCTTTTTCGCAGGTGATTTCATGAGGTAACGTCTACCCGAGGGGGGCTGGGGCGGCAATGCGACCGGAGCAAGCGCTCACAGATGATACGCGGGCATCGGGATTTCAAGGCTTTAGGTCGCTTTCGAAGCTTTCGTGGGCCGCGGGGAATGTTCGCCGGGCCTCCGGGATAACGCCCCTCCTGGGTGGTCCGTTCACGGGTCTGTCAGCAAGCCGTCAGCATTCAGCCTTGACGGCACTGTAAGGCTCGCCGAAACCAAGTGCGCGTCGCTACCGGGAGGGCATATCAATGAGCGAAGCTCCATCTCTGCTGAATTTTGCGCACCCCGCGCATCCCGTGAACCGGACCGTTTCGGTCGTCAAGCTGCTCGTGCTTGCGGTTTCCGTTGCAGCTGCCGTTCCGACGGCGCGCAATCTCTATTTCTCGTGGAAGAACGACGTGCCGTTCAATCAGGTCGATCACCGGCTGGCGCAAGCCAAGCTGCTGGAGAAGAATTTCGATTGCAAGATCGACTACCGTTCGTTGTCGGCGCAAGGCAATGCGCGGGTGGATGTCGGCTCATGTGCAAAGACCGGCGATATCTCGATCCGGGTGAAGAGCCCTGGCGGGCAAGTGAACTACGAGTGGATCGCATTCGAGCAGTTGCCGAAGCCGGCGTCGAGATCGGGAAGCCTTGTCAATCTTCTGATATCGCGCGCCTTCGCCGATGAGGGGCAGCCGTCGAGCGTTCAGCCGTTCGAAGTCGCGCAGGATGCCGCCGTGCTTTGCCAGGGCAAGGCTGGCGACAACATCGTCCGCGTGGTTCAATCGGGCGGACAATGCGTGAAGGAAACGGTTTCCATTTTCCGTGGCTCGGTCGAGAAGAGCGAGACTGTGCCTTGCGATAAGGCGTGTCCGATCAGGTAAGGCACAACGCAGGTTCCGCAATTGTTGCTGCAACATGCGCAGCTAAAAAAGCGAATGCCCGCGGCGCGGACTTCGTCCGCCTGAAATAGGCATCGAAACGCGCCAACGACGGAAGTGTTTCGATGATCTGTCCGGCAAGATCCTCAACGGGACTTTCGGCGTTCAGTACCGTGTGCCTATGGGTGTACCAGGGGTTCCATTTCTTCCGCGCTGAGACAATCGCTTGCCATTCGATCGCGTCTTTCCCGAAAAGGTTGTCGGCCCTGGAAAGGATGCGTCCTCGCGCCGTGGCTTCGGACGCTTCAAGCACGAAAATATTCTCGAAGCGCGGGAGGTACGTTTCTATGTTGCCGCTAATCCCGCAGATAAATCTCGGCTTCGGTGAGCGAAGCCATCGTTCCATTATCTCCTCATTCCAGAAAGTCTGGTGTTTGCTGAAATCGAAGGGGCGCTCTGGTATTGAGATGGCCTTCTTTGTTTTCAGACATCTCCACTGCATAAGGGTCTGATCGAGGTCGGCGTCGATCGTGAGGAATCCGCGCCGCGACAACTCGGCGGCGAGCGTCGATTTACCTGTTCCGCTATGGCCAGTGATTAGGAACAGAGGCATTGCTTTCAGGTTGCTCCTAAGTTTCGCTTTGGGTCGATGCGAGCCGCCAAGTTCTGGCGTCGCTATCGGGATGGCATATCAATGAGCGAAGCTCTGTCTCTGCCGAATATTGCGCACCCGATGAACCGGACCGTTTGAGTCGTCAAGTTGCTCGTGCTCGCGGTTCCCGTCGCGGCGGCCGTTCCGACGGCGCGGAATCTGGGTTCCGGCGCGGCGCCGCGGCCAGGATGACAAGCGAAGCCGGCGTGGTTCCGCTCGGCGGGACGACGGACTTGGCGGGGCGCCGCGAAGTTGGCGATCGTTTTAGCAAATAGCGAGCAACTCAGGCAGTCATCCTGCAAGGGTCCCGGGCTGATACTGGTTCGTTGGGACATCGCTTTTTCCCCCGCTCGCTTCGAAATGGCTGGGGCCGGCGTTCCTTTGCAGCAACGAAGATTTGCGCGTCGCTGTGTTCCGCGATCTCGAGGCGGAAGCCAGGCTGCAGTGGCGCTGACACTGCCATCGCGACGCGCCGGATGGGAAGCGTCCTTGGAGGAGCGACCGCTGGAGCGCCGTTGTGAGCTCGACCGATCTCAAAGCCAAACGCGTCGCGGATGACGACACAAAGCCGAAGCATCCGGTGATACGTCGTACATTGCTGATCCTGGGGCCGCTCGTCGCCATCGGCATCGGGCTTTGGCTTTATCTGACCGGCGGGACGTATGTGAGCGAGGAAGATTCCTACGTCCACGCCGCCAATGTCACCATCAATCCGCAGGTCGCGGGCCAAGTGAGCCGGGTGGCCGTCGGGCCGAACGAACTAGTGAAGGAAGGTCAGCTGCTGTTCGTGATCGATCCGGAGCCGTTTCAGATCACGCTGGATGAGGCCAATGCCAACCTAGCGACCGTCAGCCAGACGCTGAGGGGACGCGTCGCGACGTACAAACAAAATCTAGCGGACGTGGACCAGTCGAAGGCCGATGTCGTCTATGCCAAACAGGAATTCGAGCGCATCAGTGCGCTCGTGAAGGATGCCGTGGCAACGGAGGCGCAGTTCGATCAGGCGCAGAAGGCGCTGCGCGTCGCCCAGCAGTCGGTCCGTGCGGCAGAATCCAGTGCCGCGTCCACTCTGGCGGACCTCGGCGGCAACATCGGACTACCCATCGAACAGCACGCCAGCTATCTGGCGGCGAAAGCCAAGGTCGCTCTGGCTGAGCGCAATGTGCGTCTGACCCGTATCCTTGCGCCCTTCGCCGGTACGGCAACGAGGGTCGAGAACATCCAGCCGGGAAGTTATCTGACCGTTGGGGCGGCGGCCTTCTCGTTGATCGGTTCCGATACCTGGGTCGATGCGAACATCAAGGAAACGGATCTCACGCACATCAAAGTTGGAGATCCGGCGACGATCGTTCTCGATTCCTATCCGGGGCAGACGCTGCAGGCGAAAGTTCAAAGCATCACGCCGGCAAGCGGATCCGTGTTTGCGTTGATCCCAGCTCAGAATGCGTCGGGCAACTGGGTCAAGGTCGTGCAGCGCATGCCGGTCCGGCTCGTCGTCACGAAGCCCGACCCGAACGTCGTGATGCGCGACGGCGCCAGCGCGACGGTCTCGATCGATACCGGCTATCACCGCACACTTCGCACGCTGTGGCGTGACCTGACTGGGTTGGTGGGATTCAGCTGATGACGGGCGTCGCCGCGACAGCACCCACACCGCTGACGGGTTCGATGCGTACCCTCGTAACTGTTTGCGTGATGATCGCGGCGCTAATGGAGGCGCTGGATTCGACGATCGCCAACGTTGCGCTGCCGTACATGAAGGGCAGTCTTGCGACGACCGAATATCAGATCGAATGGGTGCTTACCTCCTACATCGTCGCGGCTGCGATCATGACCCCGGCGACGGGTTGGCTCGACGCGCGTTTCGGCCGCCGCCCGGTGTTTCTCACCTGTATCGCAGGCTTCATCATTTTCTCGATGCTGTGCGGGACCGCCACCAACATCAGCGAGATGGTCAGTTACCGTTTGCTGCAAGGCGTGTTCGGTGCGCCGCTCGTACCGCTGTCTCAGGCTGTTCTGCTCGACAGCTATCCGCTCTCTCAGCGGGGACAGGCGATGGCGATTTTCGGCGTCGGCGTGATGCTCGGGCCGATCCTTGGTCCGACGCTCGGTGGCTGGCTGACCCAGAATTACAACTGGCGCTGGGTGTTTTACGTCAACGTGCCGTTCGGAATCCTGACGTTTGTGCTGAGTTGGTTCTTTCTGGCCGAGAGGGACAAGATGCCCTCCGCAAAGCTCGATTGGATGGGCTTTGGAACGCTAGGCCTCGGGATCGGTGCGCTGCAGCTTTTCCTCGACCGTGGCCAGCAGCTGGACTGGTTTTCGTCGACGGAAATCAAAATCGAATTCGCCCTCGCCATTCTCGGCTTCTATCTCTTCATCGTCCACACGGCGACGGCGCGAAAAGCGTTCCTCGACGGCCGATTGTTCGTCGACCGCAATTTCGTGATGGGGAATGTGTTGATTTTCATCGTCGGCGCGGTGCTGTTCGCGACGCTGTCGCTGCTCTCGCCCTACCTCGAAAATCTGTTGAACTATCCGGTGTTGACGGCCGGATTGGTGCTTGCGCCACGGGGCCTCGGCACAATGGTGGCGATGGTGTTGGTTGGACGGCTGATGACCGTCGTGGACAGCAAATATCTGCTGCTCGCCGGCCTGGCCATGACCGCCCTCTCGCTCTATCAGATGAGCCAGTTCACCGCGGATATCTCGCAAGCGGCGATCGTCAAGACCGGGATCATCCAGGGGTTCGGTCTCGGCTTCGTCTTCGTGCCCCTGAGTACGGTGGCTTTCGCGACGTTGCCGGATGCGCTCAACGCGCAAGGGACCGGTTTCTTCAACCTGATGCGCAATGTCGGATCGAGTGTCGGCATCTCGGTGACGTCATTTCTGTTGACCCGAAATTCGGACATCATGCATTCGGACCTCGCGGGTCACATCTCTCCTTACAGCCGCGGCGTTCAAGATCTGGGTTCGGTCATCGATCTGCATACTGAGAAGGGCAAAGCGATCGTCAATGAGCTGGTCAACGCTCAGGCGCAGAACATCGGTTATGAAGATAATTTCCGGCTCATGATGTACCTGGCCATCCTGTCGATGCCGCTCGTGTTCCTGCTGCGCCATACGAAGCCTGTGAAGGCGCATCCCGCTGGGGCCCAGGAGCGCGCGACGTGACGCGCCCGCCAGCCAATCGTCACCACTCGTCTTTTTGCGGCAAGCCGTCGGTGATGTCGTAGTAGTCGGATTTCGACGCGACGAAGATGTGCCCGCCGATCTTGAGGTCCGTCGGTTGGTCGAGTGTTCCGGCTGTGATGTAGATGTCGGGGGCATCCGTTTGCTTCCAGAACAGATTGCTGCCGCAGAGTGCGCAGAAGCCCCTGTTGCCCGTCTCGGACGATTGAAACCAGCGCAGGCCTTCGTCGGACAACATCGCAACGTTGCCGGCCGCGGTGCTCGTCATTGCCGCAAAGTTACCGCTCGTTTTGGCGCATTGCGAGCAGTGGCATGCCAGAATGGGACTGAGCGTACCGTTGACTTCAAAACGCACGCTTTTACAGAGGCAACCGCCGCTTTTCTTTGTTGTCATCGTTGTCGTCTTTCGTTGTTGATTTCAGTCCTGACGCCAATGCGACTGCATAACAGAGGAAATATGCGGGGGCGATATTGTGATCGATTTCCGCTTTGTGACGGGTTGACGACAAGAGCTTTGAGGCACACATTTGTAGTGTGACGGTGCTGCTTTCGCTGACCGTTCCGGTAAATGCGTCTCGGCCGATGGGCCGATGAGCTGCGGTTTGGAAGGCGAGCCGTGTCTGTTCGTGAGCGCGTAAGGGCCCCGAACTGACACGGTAGGTAGCAGGCGTGACGGCGCAATCTTGCGAGGAGAGGAGATGACTCCACCGGGTTATCAGACGAGACCTCGAGGACGTTCGCGAGGTCAGCAGCTAAGGTGAGCGCTCTCGAGAACTTGGCCGCGCTTGGCTGGGCTGTTTCCACAACAATTTGGATTATTCGTGAGGGCGGCGAAACCGCATCCTCAATCAAGGTCCGGTTATAATCTGGGCCATCCATCGAAGGTTAGAACCCCGCGCGTGATCCGAGGATCCGGCGGGGTTTTATTTTTGTTGATCGCGCGTGGTGAGCTTGTTTGTTTGCGCATGGCGACTCCCCTCCGGGGAGCCGGCCGCCATGCGCGGGATGTTTTCGCGAGTCGCCACGCGCAAACAAATTAGTCTTTATGATTGGTGATCGCGGCGAACGTCGGGTCGTTCTGGCAGCGGCGCTCGTGCATCAGGAAATCGTAATATCCGCAGCGGCCGTGGCCCGGATAATCGCGGCAAGCGGCTGGTCGCGCCTTATAGATCGTGCAGCGGCGTTCCTTGGTGTCGAAGAACTGGCAGATGCGGCCGTAGATTTTATCGCCCTTGCGACGCATCAGATATTTGTGGCCGTGGCCTTCGCGCGTGAAGCGCCGTTTCGCTGTTTCGTATTTCAGCGTGAAATGCTTGGCGAGGCGTTCGACGTCGCGCTTGTTCAGCGCGATAACCGGATACGAACAGCAATATCCCGGACAGTTGAGGCAATTGTAGTGAGCCATTTGCGGCGTGGTGCTCCGAGGGCGCGCGCTCGCGCTATTATCTACAACGGCCTAGACGATGCTGCATGTCAGTCAAGAAGACATTCCGGGCACCGCAACACAATTTGGCAGCGGGGGCGCGGGGTGAGGATTCGCAGTGTCACTGTGAGGCTCTGCACGACCCCACTTGCGGGGATGGGGCGGTTTCCTATATAGAACAATTGGAGAACGAGCCGCTGTTTGATGGGCGTCCAGACTTCAGACGCTAAGGCCGTGGACAACGGTAAATGATTGGAAGAACGCCGGTCGACGAGCCTTTAATGTCGGCGGAGAGATTCCGCTTCCTTGAGCGGCGTGTCGATGCAACTCAATTGGTGCTGGCGTGTAGAAACTCCGTCGGCGCTGCGGTCTGGCGGCCATCGCGTTTGCGGTCTGGCGGTCGTCGCATTTTATTTAAGGAGACGAACGAATGGCAGGGTCGGTCAATAAGGTCATTCTGGTTGGCAATGTCGGCAAGGACCCTGAGATCCGCCGCACGCAAGACGGCCGCCCGATCGCCAACTTGAGCATCGCGACGAGCGATACGTGGCGCGACAAGGCAACCGGCGAACGCAAGGAAAAGACCGAGTGGCATCGCGTCGTCGTTTTCAGCGAGCCGCTTTGCAAGGTCATCGAGCAGTACGTCAAGAAGGGCGCGAAGCTCTACATCGAGGGCGCGCTGCAGACGCGCAAGTGGACCGATCAAAGCGGCGCCGAGAAGTATTCGACGGAAGTCGTCATTCAGGGCTTCAACGGCGCGCTGACGATGCTTGATGGCGCCGGTGGTGGCCGTGGCGCATCGGTCGGGATGCAGGAGAGCGGCGCTGATTACGGTAACGACGGCGGCTTCGGCTCGTCGAGCTCAGGCGGTGGCGAGACACGTCGCGTCGCCAAGACCGGCGCTCCGAAGGGCGGCTTCGACAAGGCAATCGACGACGAGATTCCGTTTTAAGTTTGCACTTGGCGACTCCCCTCCGGGGAGCCGGCCGCCAAGTGCGGAAGTTTGAGTTTGCGCGTGGCGACTCCCTGAAGGGAGCCCTGCCGCCACGCGCGCGGCTTGGCGCGGCGTGGATGAGCCGATCATCACGCGGGTTTGTTTGTCACGCGGGTGTGTTTTGAATTGGCGCCTGCGCGGGTGTTTAGTCGCCGCCGTATTCAATTCCCTGCGGCGCCGCCGCGATGGGCGAAGGTTTCGGACAGAGGGACAGTCGTTGGCGGAATCGCAGCGTTCTGCGTATTAGTGGGCGGCGCTGCCAACGACTTGGACATGAGACGCGTTCTTGCTCGCTGCGAAAGTCTGCTCCGACTGCACCTCGATGTAGAGATTATGCACGTCCGGGTAGCTTGATTTGATCGCCGTCCGCAGTCGCGCCGTCACGTCCTCGACCGTCCTCGCGCTTACCCAATCATCGAAATCGACGCTCGCCGTCACCAGGATGTCCTGGGGTGCGAGGTGCATCGTCCGAATCTCGTTGATCTTACGGATCGGTTTGCCGGGTCCCGTTTCCGTTTCGATGATTTCGCGTATGCCGGTTTGAACGGGGCGGGATGCCGCTTCGCCGACGATGAGCGAGCGGATTTCGCTCGACATGAAGATCGCGACGCAGGCGAGCACGCAACCGATCAAGATCGAGGCGACGCCATCGGCCCAATCGTAGCCGCCGAGATGCGCCGCCATTGTTCCGAGAAGCGCAATCGTCAAGCCGATCATCGCTGCCAGGTCTTCGAGCACGATCGCGAAGAGCGTCGGGTCTTTCGAGGCTCGCAGCGCCACAACGAAGCCCTGTCCGGATGACCGGCGTCTCTTATTGAATTCACCGACAGCCTTCACGGTCGAATAGCCTTCGAGCAGCATCGCAACGACGAGCACGGCGTAAAGGATGAAAACGTTCTGGAGCGGATGCGGGTGGAGGACTTTATCGACGCCTTCGTAGATCGCGACCCCGGCGCCAAGAGAGAAGAGCACCATCGCGACGATGAAGCTCCAGAAGTAGATTTCCTTGCCGTGGCCGAAGGGATGCTGCGCATCCGGCGGCAGCTTTGCGCGGTTGATGCCGAGAAGCAGGAGGAGCTGGTTCGAGGTATCGACGACGGAGTGGATCGCTTCCGAGAGCATCGCCGAGGACTGCGTCCAGGCAGCTGCCAGGAACTTCGCGATCGCAATGCCGAGATTGCACGCGAACGCGACGAAAATAACGCCTTTCGATCCGCCTGCTTCCACTCTTTTCGGTCTCCTCGTTTTTGAGCCCTATCCCATCCCTAGCTGAAAGGCGGCTGGAGCGTCCAGGCCGTTCAAACGCATGCGTCGTGCACGCACAAAAAAGAGGCCCGGATTTCTCCAGGCCTCAAGGCGAGCGATCGCGCGGTCGGCGCGCGAGCGCTATTTGAGCGGGGCAGGGGCTGCCCGAGAGCCGAGGAGGTCCGCCAAGTTGAAGCGGTAGCCGACGCCGACGGATACGATGAGCGGGTCGACGGTGACGTCGGCCTTGACGGCGGTGTCTTTCCACGACGCATCCGTATCGAGCCAGACTTTCTTGATGTCGGCGTTGAGGTACCAGCCCCGGCCGATTTCGACGTCGATGCCGCCTTGCAGGGCAAAACCCCAGGAATCGTCGAGGCTGATTTTGGCGCCGCCAAGATCACTTCGGCCGCCGTCGAAGTAGTGGATGTACTGAACGCCCGCGCCGACGTAGGGCTTGAGGCCGCCGATGGGATCGAAATGATATTGGAGCGTCAGGATCGGCGGGAAGACCCAGAAGCTGCCGAGGTCTGCACCTTTGAGATTGCCTTCGCCCTTAGCGTCGAAGCGCCCAAAGCAGCAAAAGAGTTCGGCAGCGACGTTTTTCGTGAAGAAGTGGGTGAGCGTCAGGGTCGGTATCCACTCGGTGCTGACGTGGGCATCTGCACCCGGATCTATATTGACCTTCGCACTCGAGTCCGGCGCGACGAGCGTACCTTGAACGCGCACCAGCGTGTCGCCGCTATAGTCGCCGGCGTTTGCCTTGGCGACGTTCAGCGATAGCCCTAGCGCCAGAAGTACAACTATTCCCACTCTTCGCATCCGTCGGCTCCCCTCAGAGTTCCTGCTGTCCCGCCGAGACATTTGTCGACTCAACGGTCTCTTTGGGAGTTATCGGTGCGTCGCTGCAGGGCGCACAGAGGCCTTGGACGCTGTCTTCTGACCGGCGTCAGATCGATGCCGCGATCTCGATGTCTGTGACACGCGCGACACGGCATTTATTGATTCACATCAAATGCCGCTCCGCTCGTCCGGTCGATAACGGCCAATCAAGAAGCCGAACGCCCCGGAGTAGATAGCTGCATGTCCATGATGGCCTACAACTCCGCCTTGAGAAGCGGTGAACGCGCCGGCGAGCGCGTCAGAGCCGATGCGGATCTAATGCCATTGATGAGACTTCAAGGGCGCGCGCAGTTCGTGCGCCTTGGCAATTGCTGCGCGCTTGCGGCGCTTGGCAGCGGCTTCGTCTACGTCGTCGCCAAAGGCGTGGTCGGAATCGAATGCGCGGTTGTTTCCGGCGTTCGCGTCATCACTGCGCTGCTCTATCCCGGTGACGTCGTCGTTCCCGAACTTCAGGCGCCGCTGCCCGGGCTTGCGCTGAAGTCGCAACGGTCAGCCGAATTCTGGAAGATCACGACGACGGCGTTTGCCGAAGAATCGATCGGCGACAACCGGCTCTGGCAGACGATCTTTCTGCGTCTCAACGCTCAGAATGCCCGACAGCAGATGCACGCGGCGGCGATGGCGGCGCTGAATTCGGAAGAGAGGGTAGCGGCATTCCTCGTGGAGAGCGGAACCCGGCTCGGAATTCCGTCCGGCCGGTCGATCTCATTCGAGCTGCCGCTGTCGCGCTACAGCATCGCCGATTATCTTTCGCTCAATGCCGATACGGTTTCGCGCACATTCTCGGCGCTCGCCGCAGCGAAGATCATCGAGCGTCGAGGCCGCTTCCAAATATCAGTGCGCGACTGGTCGGCGCTCGCCGCAAAATGTCCGCTCAGCGAAGCGATCATCAAGTTGCACGAAGCGGGAAAGCCGGTGCTCACTACTCGGTGACGGACAAATTCTTCGTTTCGGCTCACGCTTATGCCCGAGGCAGTAAAACTCTCACACCACGTCATCCCCGCCAAGGCGGGGATCCGTCCAAACAGAAGTTCTTCGCAAATTTCAGGCTTGGATAGATCCCGGCCTACGCCGGGATGACGTTGATACAGATGAACTCCGCCTTCGCCGAGCTCTACGGGATGACGTCAGAGTGATGGTGAATTTCACTCCGTGACGGCTTCCTGCGCTTCTTCCTCGTCCTCTGGGATCCGCTCGACGGAAACGACCTTTTCATCGGCGTCCGTCTTGAAGATGCGAACACCCTGAGTGTTGCGTCCGGCGATGCGGATGTCGTGCACGGGGCAGCGGATCAGCTGACCGCCGTCGGTGACAAGCATGATCTGATCGTTGCCGCCGATCGGGAACGATGCGAGCAGGCGGCCGTTGCGATCGTTGACAACCATCGCGACGATGCCTTTGCCGCCGCGTCCCGACGTACGGAACTCGAACGATGACGAGCGCTTTCCGAAGCCTCTGATCGAAACGGTCAGCACGAACTGCTCGGCCGCTTGCATGGCAGCGAAACGTTCGGGGCTCAGCGTCACGGCGTCAGCGCTCACTTCCTCCGCGTCCGCTTCCGGCACAGTCTCGGCGTCTTCGGCTTCCTCCGAACGGCGCAGTGCGCTCGCCTGCTTCAGGTACGCGGCGCGTTCTTCGGCGGAGGCATCGAAGTGGTCGAGGATGGCCATCGAAATCACTTCGTCGCCGTCGGCCAGCCTGATGCCCCGCACGCCCGTCGAGTCGCGTCCCTTGAAGAGACGGATTTCATCGCTGATGAGGAAGCGGACGCATTGGCCTTCCGCGCTCGTGAGCAGGACGTCCTGGTCCGGCTTGGCGATGGCGACCTGCACGATGCGATCGCCCTCGTCGAGCTTCATCGCAATCTTGCCGTTGCGGTTGATGCTCTCGAAGTCGGCGAGCGCGTTGCGCCGCACGTTGCCGGACAGCGTCGCGAAGATCAGCTCCAGCTCGCCCCAGGTGGCGGAATCCTCCGGCAGCGGCAGGATCGACGTGATGACTTCGCCTTCTGCCAACGGCAGGAGGTTGACGAGCGCCTTGCCGGGCGATTGTGGAGATGCGGCGGGGAGGCGCCAGACCTTCATGCGGTAGCACATGCCGCGCGATGAGAAGAACAGCACGGGCGTATGCGTCGACGTTACGAAAAGCTGGGTGACGAAATCCTCATCACGCGTCGACATGCCGGAGCGGCCTTTGCCGCCGCGTCTCTGTGCGCGATAGGCCGCGAGAGGCACCCGCTTGATGTAGCCCTTGTGGCTAACGGTGACGACGCAATCTTCGCGCTGGATCAGATCTTCGTCATCGACGTCGCCGTCGAAATCCATGATCTCGGTTTTACGCGGCGTCGCGAATTCGTCTCTGATCGAAGTCAGCTCGCCCTTGACGATATCGACGACGCGGGCGCGCGAGGCGAGGATTTCCAGGTATTCCCTGATCTCGGTCGCGATCTTGTTCAATTCATCGGCGATTTCGTCCCGGCCGAGAGCGGTGAGGCGTGCCAGCCGCAATTCGAGAATCGCTTTCGCTTGCTCCTCGGAGAGGCGGTAGGTGCCATCGGAAGAAACGGTATGGCGCGGATCGGCGATGAGCTGGACCAGCGGTATCATATCTCTCGCGGGCCAGTCCCGGGCCATCAATCCTTCTTTCGCCTCGGCGGGAGATGCCGAGTGGCGGATGAGCTTGATGACTTCGTCGATGTTGGCGACGGCGATTGCGAGACCGACGAGAACGTGGGCGCGATCGCGCGCTTTGTTGAGAAGGTGTTTGATCCGCCGGGTCACGACTTCCTGGCGGAAGTGGGTGAACGCAACGATGAAGTCCTTGAGATTGAGGCTTTCGGGGCGGCCGCCGTTGATCGCCAGCATGTTGGCGCCAAACGTCGTCTGCAAGTCGGAGTATTTATAGAGATTGTTCAGGACGACATCGGCGACGGCGTCGCGCTTCAATTCGATGACGATGCGGATGCCTTCGCGATTCGATTCGTCCCAAAGGTCGGAGATGCCCTCGATCTTCTTGTCGCGCACGAGGTCGGCGATCTTCTCGATCAGCGTCCGTTTGTTGACCTGATAGGGAATTTCCGAGACGATCAGAGCTTCTCGATCCTTGCGGATATTCTCGGTGGTAACGCGGGCGCGCATGATGATCGAGCCGCGCCCCTTGTGATAGGCGGAGAGAATGCCGCCGCGGCCGAGGATGATGCCGGCCGTCGGGAAGTCCGGCCCTTGAATGATCTGGGCAAGTTCGTCGATCGTTATCTCGGGATTTTCGAGTTCGGCGATACAGGCGTCGATGACTTCGCCCAAGTTGTGCGGCGGGATGTTCGTCGCCATGCCGACGGCGATGCCGCCTGCACCGTTGACGAGCAGGTTCGGAAACTTCGCGGGCAGGACGGACGGCTCTTTCAGCTGGCCGTCGTAGTTGTCCTTGAAATCGATCGTATCGTTTTCGAGATCGTCGAGAAGGTATGTCGCGACTTTGGCGAGACGGGATTCGGTGTAGCGCTCGGCTGCCGGAGGATCGCCGTCGATGGAGCCGAAGTTACCCTGGCCGTCGACGAGCGGAACGCGGACGGAAAAGTCCTGCGCGAGGCGAACGAGGGCGTCGTAGATCGCGAGGTTGCCGTGGGGATGGTATTTGCCCATCACCTCGCCGACGATGCGCGCCGACTTGACGTACTTCTTGTTCCAGTCGAGCCCAAGCTCGTTCATCGCGAAGAGGATGCGCCGGTGCACAGGCTTCAGACCATCGCGCACGTCGGGCAGCGCGCGGCTGATGATGACGCTCATCGCATAGTCGAGATAAGAGCGTTTCATCTCGTCCGAAATCAAGATCGGACGGATATCGCTCGGCTCGCGGCCAGCCGGTTGGTCGTCGTCGCTTCTGTCGGTCAAAGTGAGCTCTTTCTGGGGTAAAATCGGGCGGGCTGGATGCGCCGGCGGCCGGTGCAAAAATCGTAGCTATACTCTAGCAGAAATGAATTGTGAAAGCCACTCGCGCGGCGTCGTGCCACGGCCCCTCAACGGCCGAAAAAACCTCGTCAAAACAATGCATTGCATGGGCACCCGGCGCCCGGATCAGAACATGTGGACGACTTGCTGCAGACATACTCGGGATCTACAGGCTGAGCCCCGCGCGGGTGGCGACAGATTCGCTCGCCAGCGCGGGCGGCGCGGCACCTTATCGAGCCCGCCCGTTACCCCAAAAGGACATGCAAATGACTCCCAAGATCATGGCTCTGGCGCTTGGCGCGCTGATCGCCGGCGCGATGCCGGCACTCGCCGACGAAACGTTTTTCGCCGAACAGAAGCCGACGGAATATCTCGCCAAGGACCGTCTGCTCGGAGCGAACGTTCACGACCAGGACGGCAAGATCATCGGCGACGTCGAAGACCTCGTCGTCGATAGCGATAACAGGATCGTCGGCGTGATCATCGGCGTCGGTGGATTGCTTGGCGTCGGCGAGAAGAAGGTCGCCGTCAGCCTGCCGTCGCTCGGCATCGAAGCCGCCGGCGGCAAGATCAACGTCACGATGCCATCGGCGACGATCGACTCGCTTAACGCTGCGCCTGCCTACAAGCGCGCCCATCCGCCGATCGGCTGGCTGCAACGCGCAGCCGATAAGAGCGAGGAGATTCGCGACAAGTCGGGCCCGGCTTACGAAAAGGCCAAGGAAGCCGCGAAGGAAGCCTACGAATCCGCAAAGGAGGCGGCAGGGCCTGCACTCGAAAAAGCCAAGGAGGAGGCTCGCGAAGCTCTCGACAAGGCAAAAGACGCGACGCATCCATCGGACCCGCCGAAGGCCAACTGACGGCGCGCGCGCTCAAAACATTCGAACATTGCTTTGATGAAAACCCCGGTGGGAACGCTGCCGGGGTTTTTTGCGTTAAATGCTCAAGAACCGCTTCAAAAAGAAATTTACCCGGCGAATTCCTTATCGCCATGGGAGGAGGTCCCGTGCGTATTCTTCTTATCGGACTAGGCGCGCTGTCCGTTGCTTTCGCTCCAGCGGCATTTGCGGCCGATTCCGATATTGCAAACGATGCCACGGGCACTTCGGGCGCCGAAGTGTTCAATAACAACTGCCGGACATGCCATTCGTGGAAGAAAAACGATAACCGCCTGGGGCCGAGCCTTCATGGCGTCGTCGGGCGAAAGGCTGGTGCTGTCGAAGGCTTCAATTATTCGGCCGCGATGAGGGAAGCCAAAATCACTTGGGATGAGGGCACGCTCGACAAGTTCATTGCCAATCCGGACGGGGTCGTGCCGAACAACAATATGAAGCCGTTTACGGGGATTTCCGACATCAAGACGCGCAAGGATATCGTGGATTTCCTGAAATCGAATCCGGATTGAGGCCGTTATTCCGGCAGCGCGGGAATTGGCGCGTCGAGCGTCTGGGTGGCCCGTTCGTTCATCCTACCGGTTAAAGTCTTCGCGTTTCCTACCGATCCCTCTGGGCAATTCGCACGGCCGACGCTATTCAGGAGTTTCCTGAATTGCGAAGGCTCCCATGATCCGCATCGGCTTCTATTCCGGTTCTTTTGATCCCGTGACGCTCGGGCATACGGACGTGATCCGACGCGCGGCGGGCCTTCTGGACAAGCTCGTCATCGGCATCGGCGTCAATCCAGGCAAGGCTCCGATGTTCGACGAAGCCGAGCGCGTGGCGATGCTCGAAGATGAAGTGCGCTCCATCGCCGAGGCGACGAAGACGGAGATCGCGATCGTTACATTCTCGGGGCTTGCCGTCGAGGCGGCGCGTGCCAACGAGGCGTCGATCATTATCCGCGGCCTTCGCGACGGCACCGACTTCGATTACGAAATGCAGATGGCGGGCATGAACGGCGAGATGGCGCCGGAGATCCAGACCGTCTACGTGGCGGCTTCGCCGTCCGTCCGGCATATCGCTGCGAACCTCGTTCGCGCCGTCGCGTCGATGGGGGGCGATCCGTCGCCTTTCGTGTCGAAAGCCGTGCTGAAGCGTCTCAAGGCAAAAGGGCCGAAAACGCGATAGGCCGACGTCATGGCCTTACGATCAAAAGCCGAGCTGCTGACGCTTCTTCGCAAAATTCCAGTGGGGCGCGTTACGACGGCGGAGTGCCTCGCGGCGGAGACCGGCATTCCAGCGCCTCTCGCCGTCACGATGCTGTCGCAGCTTTCCGAAGATGAACGCGACATCGTTCCGTGGCACCGGGTTGTTGCGAAAGGCGGCGGCATTGGCCGTGGTCCGCATCGCGATCAGCAGTTCGCGAGGCTCGTTCGCGAAGGGGTGATGGTTTCTCCGGCGGGCATCGTGCAGGATCTTGCCCGGCATCTGCTGGCGACGCTCGACGACGCGTCATTATTAAAAGCGTCCCGGGTGGAGCCTCCGCCACCGGACGGCAAGCCTGCGGGCCGCTCGCGGGGCATGAAGCTCCGGCCGTAGCGTGCAGGCCGGCCAAGCGGTCACTTGCGGGTCAGCCGTCAAATCGCCATAAGGGCGGCAACACTGCCCGCCGCCACATCGGATGGCCGTGATCGGCAAATGGAAACGCCGGCGAAATCATAAATCCACGAGGAGCGCCAATGGCCAGACTTCTTTCGGTAATTCTCGCGTCGTTGCTCGCAATGACCGCGTTCGGCGACATGCCGGCGCGCGCCGCCGGTGACAAGCTCGTCATCGAGCTCAAGAACGGCAAGGTCGTCATTCAGCTGAGGCCCGATCTCGCGCCGAAGACCGTCGAGCAGATCACGACGCTCGCCAACCAGGGTTTCTACAACGGCATCAAATGGCATCGCGTCATGGACGACTTCATGGCCCAGACCGGCGATCCGACGGGAACGGGCGCTGGCGGCTCGAAGCTTCCCGATCTTCCGGCCGAGTTCTCGAATGAAGAGTTCAAGCGGGGGACTGTCGCAATGGCGCGCACGTCCGACCCGAACTCCGCGAACAGCCAGTTCTTCATCTGCTTCAATAGCATCGGCTGCGCGAGCCTGAAGGGCAGCTACACGATTTTCGGCCAGGTGGTCGAAGGCATGCAGTTCGTCGATCTGATCAAGCGCGGCGCACCGGGTTCCGGAACGGTAACCAACCCGGACGTCATGCAGAAAGTCTACGTGCAATAATTGAAACTCGCTCTTCCCATTGCCACTTGGCGATGGGGAGAGGGTTGGGGTGAGGGGCGGCCATCGGCTCGGTTTTTCCGCCCCTCACCCTAGCCCTCTCCCCGCCAACGGGGAGAGGAAATAACAAGAAAGGATGGTCTCATGGCCGAAATCAAAGATCCGGAAAACACGCTCGTCATCGAGACAACGAAAGGGCCCGTCACGATCGAGCTGCGCCCCGATCTCGCGCCGCAGCACGTCGAGCGCATCAAAACGCTGGCTCGCAACGGCTTCTACGACGGCATCGTTTTTCACCGCGTGATCCCCGGCTTCATGGCGCAGACCGGCTGTCCGCAGGGACGCGGAACCGGCAGCTCGGATCTGCCTAACCTGCCGGCCGAGTTCAACGCCGAGCCGCACGTGCGCGGCGTTTGCTCGATGGCGCGATCGGCGAACCCCAATTCGGCGAACAGCCAGTTCTTCATCTGCTTCGATGACGCGACGTTCCTGGACAAGCAGTATACGGTCTGGGGCAAGGTGATCGACGGCATGGACAACGTCGACAAGATCGCCAAGGGCGAGCCGCCGCAGAACCCGGACAAGATGGTGAAGGTTCGCGTCGCGGCGGATGCAGCCTGATGCGCGACATCGGCAACAACGGTCAAGGCGCGCTCTCAAGCGCGCCTTTTCTCATTCTTGTATGGGCCGGTCTGGCGGGTGCCGCGGGCGTCGGGCTTGCCGCGGCGGCAGCGCATAAAGTCGACAGTCCGGCGCTCGGAACGGCGGCGAATATGCTGACGCTGCACGCTGCTGCGTCGGTGGGCATTTTTGCCGTGGCGCTGCGTGCGGCCTGGCGGAAGCTCTGGAGTGCGACAGCGCTTCTGATGCTCTTTGCTGCTTCGCTCTTCACCGGCGAGATCGCGTTTCATACGTTCACGAACGACGCGACGTATCAGATGCTGGCGCCCGTTGGCGGGAGCTTGATGATCCTCAGCTGGCTGCTCGTCGCTCTTCTCGCCATTGCAGAGGCGCTCGCCAAGCGCTGAGCTGCTTATCCAAAGTCTTTTGATGCGTACCGATCTTTTCGATTTCGAATTGCCCGACAGCGCCATCGCGCTTTATCCCGCGGAGCCGCGAGATGCTGCGCGTCTCCTCGTCGTGCATCCGGTTCAAGGCAGTTGCGCGCGTGACGACGCGGATCTTGGCGATCAGAGCGTTCGCGATTTGCCGAGCCTGCTGCGTCCGGGCGATGCTCTCGTCTTCAACGATACGAAGGTTATTCCGGCGGCGCTTTCCGGCGTCCGCATTCGCGGCGAGACGCGGGCGAAGGTCGATTTCAATCTGACGAAGCGGACGGGCGAAAATTCGTGGCGGGCATTCGCGCGTCCGGCGAAACGTCTCGAGGCTGGCGATCGCGTGCATTTCGGCCACGACCAGGATAGCTGCATGCTCGGTGCGCTCGACGCGACGGTCGCAGCGAAGGGCGAAGCGGGAGAGGTCGAACTTGCGTTCGATCTCACTGGCGCGGCGCTCGACGACGCGGTCAAGGCCGTGGGGCTGATGCCGTTGCCGCCTTATATCGCGCTGAAGCGGGAGAGCGACGTTCGAGATCGTGAGAGCTATCAGACGATCTACGCCCGCAAGGAGGGCGCGGTTGCGGCGCCGACGGCCGGCCTGCATTTCACGCCAGAGCTGCTGGCGGCGCTCGATGCGCGGGGGATCTCGCGCCATTTCGTGACGTTGCATGTTGGGGCCGGCACGTTTCTTCCCGTCAAGGCGGACGATACCGACGCACACGTGATGCACTCCGAATGGGGCGAGGTATCGGCGGAAACGGCGGCGGCGCTCAACGATGTGCGGGCACGCGGCGGGCGGATCGTCGCCGTCGGCACGACGTCGCTCCGTCTTCTCGAAAGCGCGGCGAAGGACGATGGCGCAATCGCGCCCTGGTCGGGTGAAACTGCGATCTTCATAACGCCGGGCTATCGCTTCAAGGCCATCGATATTTTGATGACCAATTTCCATCTGCCGCGCTCGACGCTCTTCATGCTCGTGTCGGCGTTCGCGGGGCTCGGCACCATGCGCGCAGCCTACGGCCATGCGATCCGCTCGGGCTACCGGTTCTATTCCTACGGCGACGCTTCGCTTCTATTCCGCACGCCCGGCTGATATAGCTGAACCGGCTGCGAGGAAGACCGCGCGATCCGGTCGAAGCCGCTCATTGCGTCGCGTCAACAGACAGCTGGGTGTTCCCATGACATCGAGAACCGGCATTACACGGGCCTTCGCGGCATGCGCTTGGCTCGCGGCGGCGCCATTCATTTCTCTCTCAGCGGACGTTGCAAAGGCCGACGAGGCTTGCACTTCGGTCAATGTTCCGCGCTGCGTGCAAAAGCTGCCGACGGGCATCGACATGGCGTACGTCGAGGTCGGGCCAGCCGACGGCAAGCCCGTCATTCTCATCCACGGTTTGACGGACAGTGCGCGGTCCTGGATGCTGGCGATGGACGCGCTGCACAAGCTCGATCCCAAGCTGCGCATCATTGCGGTCGATCTGCGCGGCCATGGCCAGAGCAGCATGCCGGATGCCAAGATTTGTGCCCCGGCGCCCGAGGCCTGCTATCGCATATCGGACCTCGCCGGCGACGTGATTGCCTTCATGGACGAGAAGGGCATTCACAAAGCCGATCTCGCCGGACATTCGATGGGTTCGTTCGTGGTGCAAGAGATTGCGCTCACGCACCCGGAAATGGTCGGTCATGCAATCTTGAACGCCACGGGCGCCAAGAGCGTCGGCAACGCCGCGCTGGGCGATTTCGTTCTCAATCAGACAATCGAGGGCGCTTGGAAGAAATCCTTGGAGGCGCAGGGCAAGGCGTTTCCCGCCGATGTCTATGAGTTGACGCCGCTGGATGCCGACCCGAAGGCGAGCGAATGGATTGCGGCAAACTGGACCATCGATCCGGCCGCAGAAGCGTCGTTCCTGGAGCCTTACACGCCGGAGACGGCAAAGACGAAGCTCGGCACATGGATCGGCGCGACGAAAGGGCTTCTCGCGCAGGACAATACCGCGCGACTAGAGAGCATGTCGGTCCCGACCCTCGTCATGTGGGCGACGCAGGACAGCATCTATCTGGCGAAAGATCAGGACGAGATCAAAGCGGCCCTCAAGGCGGCAGCCGCCAAGTCGGGATTAACGTTCTACTGGAAGGAATATGGCAAGCTCCCGCTGCCGGCATCCGGAGCGCAGGAGAGCGACATCGGCCACAATATTCAATGGTCGGCGGCCGAGACCGTGGCGAAGGATATCAACGCCTTCATCACGACGGGCGCGCCGACGATGGATCTGGTGCATAGCGATGCGGCGCCGAACTTCAGCAAGCTCATCGTCGAGCCTGGCAAGGGCGTCGTTGAGAAGATCGAGAAGTAAGAGAAACATTCAGCGTTGCCGCCGGCCGGGGATCAATCGCCTTGCCGGCGGCCGTTGCTTTTTGAATTGAGATCAATGAACGTCGCGACACCCGAACACGTGACTGAGAAACCCTCGCCGGCATTCGGCTATCGCCTTTTGCGACAAGACGGCAGCGCGCGCCGCGGCGAGATCGTTACGCCGCGCGGTGTGATCCGCACGCCCGCGTTCATGCCGGTGGGCACTGTCGCGACTGTGAAGGCTCTTTACCCGGAGCAAGTGCGCGACGCGGGCGCCGATATCCTGCTCGGCAACACCTATCATCTGATGCTGCGCCCGGGCGCGGAGCGCGTCGCGAAGCTCGGCGGCCTGCACAAGTTCATGCGCTGGGAGAAGCCTATTCTCACCGACTCGGGCGGCTTCCAGGTGATGAGCCTCGGCAAGATCCGCAAGATCACGGAAGAGGGCGTCGCCTTCCAATCCCATATCGACGGCTCGCGGCACATGCTGTCGCCGGAACGTTCGATCGAGATTCAGTGTCTGCTCGGTTCCGACATTCAGATGCAGTTCGACGAATGCATCGAGCTTCCGGCCGAGCGAAAAGAGGTCGAGCGTGCGATGGAATTGTCGCTTCGCTGGGCCGAGCGGTCGAAAGGCGCCTTCGAGATGCAACTCGCGTCAGGCGGCGCGGGGCCGGGGCAAGCGCTGTTCGCCATCGTGCAAGGCGGAACGGACGTAGAGCTTCGCCGGAGGTCGGCGGAAGCGCTGGTCGCGATGGATTTTCCCGGTTACGCGGTCGGCGGGCTCGCGGTCGGCGAGGGGCATGAGGCCATGATCGCGACGCTCGGCGAGACGCTGCCGCATTTGCCGCTTAACAAGCCGCGCTATCTGATGGGCGTCGGGACGCCGCTCGACCTCATCGAATCCGTGCGGCTCGGCGTCGACATGTTCGATTGCGTGATGCCGACAAGAAACGGCCGCCACGGCTATGCCTTTACGTGGAACGGTCCGGTCAACATGCGTAATGCCAAGCATGCCGAGGATCCGTCTCCACTCGACGAAGCAAGCTCGTGTCCGGCAGCGCGCGAGTATTCACGCGCCTACATTCATCACCTGATCAAGTCGGGCGAATATCTCGGCGCGATGATCCTGTCGTGGGTCAACACCGTCTTCTATCAGGACCTGATGGCGGCGATGCGCTCGGCGATCGACGATGGCCGCTTCGACGCTTGGGCCGCAGAGACGAAGGCGCGCATCACCGTTGCTCCACCGGCTCAAGAGCCATAAGGCTCTCCCGGTGCGCGATGCGTTCGCGATGGATCAGGTAAAGTCCCGACGTGACGATGACCAGCGATCCGGCAAAGCTCCACCGATCCGGCTGATCGCCGAACACGAGGTAGCTCAGCGTGATCATGCTGATGAGCTCGAAATAGAGAAACGGCGTCACGGCCGAGACCGGCGCGAACTTGTATGCCTTGATGATCAGATAGTGACCGCCGCCGCCGAGTGCGCCGAGCGCCAACAGCAGAACCCACGTCGAAATGTTGTCCGGCCATAGCCATTCGCTGATGGCGAACGGGGCAGTGGCGATGGTTCCGACAACGGTTCCGTAGAACAGCGTCACGAGCGAGGTGTCGAACTCGGAAAGGCGGCGCGTGACGATAATCATTACCGAATAAGCGAGCGTCGAGAGAAACGCCGCAATGAATGCGGGATGCACGGTGCTGACGCCCGGCCGCACAACGACCAAAACACCGAGGAATCCGACGAAAATGGCCGCGGCGCGATGCCAGCCGATGTGTTCGCCGAGCAGAGGGACGGCAAGTGCCGCAACGATCAGCGGCGTCAAGAACGTGATCGAAAGTGTCTGGTCGAGCCGCAGATAGGTCACTGCAATGAAATTGGCGATGGTCGTCACGAGCATCAGCGTCGACCGGGTCAGCTGAAGTGTGAGATTTTTCGTTTTCAACAATCTCGGGATCGTCGTCGGGCCAAGCACCAGCGCCATACACAAGACCTGTCCCGCAAAGCGCAGCCAGACGATCTGCGAAACGGGAATTGCCGTCGTCGTGCAGAGATACTTTGCTGACGTGTCGAGGCAGGCGAACAGCGTCACCGCCATACACATCAAGAGAATGGCCTTTAGCCGATCGGGCATGTTTGCGAAGCTTCAATAGCGGGGGGCGAGCACGGGGCCATAGAAGGAGGCCGGCGGCGCGCTGCGGATTAGCGGGAGGGATGGCGGCTTATATCTTTCGATGAGTCGTGCGCCGGAGTGAGGGCTACTTTTTCTTGAGCAGGGCGTCTCGCTCCTTGAGAAGGGCGTCGAGTTGAGCTTGCTGGGTTGCGATCCGATCGGAATTGAGTTCGTCATCGGCTGCGCCTGAATAGCCGGCGGCCTGTTCGACAAGCTCGCGAAGATTGTCGCGGATGATCGCGATGCGCTGTTCAATTTCGGCGAGGGCTTCGGGGTCAGCCATGGCAATTCCTGCTCGATACCGGTCGCGCGCGCCGAAAAGGCGAGGCGACTTCTTCGGGGAGATATACCGCTCAAGCCGAGCGCGAGCCACCCACGTTTATGCAGGGCTGCGACCATCCGTCAGAAGAGCTGGTGGAATGAGGGTTGCGGGTTCCGAGCACCGTTTCTATAAGCTCGCTTCGGCGCGCGACGCGGCGCATCCTTCAAAGGGGTGCGGCGAGGCATGGGCCGGAATGGCGCCGGACGAAATGCTTTCGTCCAAGTTATTGATTTGGTGTGTTAAAAAGGGCCCGTAGCTCAGCGGTAGAGCATCTGACTTTTAATCAGAGGGTCGTTGGTTCGATCCCAACCGGGCTCACCACCAACATCAATAACTTCGTTCGCCTGCCGGAAGGAACGGATCGCCAAAGAGCTGATCCTTCCAAAGTTGCACGCAAGGCATTTCGAAATTGAAAGAGGCGCGGGCCGCGGCCTGACAATCGGTGTCCCGTTTATTTGTTGCGCCCCAATAATTCGTTCCACGGTCGCACGACACCGGAATTCGCATGTGTCTGCCATGCAAGATTCCGAGATGCAGCCGTTTGGATTCCGGCAGCGCATAAACCGTTGAATGATGCAATTCAAACACGAATGCGATTTGAATAGCGCCGTTTTGGAGGGAACGGAATTGATCGTTGACGCTTTGTGGTTGTGTGTTTACTTCTCTTCCCGGGACTCGTAAGCGCGGTCCGTGGGGGCGCTCATCGGCAATTTCAATTAGCTAATTGAGACGGCGCGCTTGCTGCCTAGCCGGGATTGACGGCTATGAAACCCACCGATTTCCCAAAGTTCATATGGACGTCGATGTGTGCTCGAGGTCCTTCGCAGTGATGACGACCTGAAGGCAATCACGCAGGCCACCGCCTAATTGAGGTCAGCGCGGTTAATCCGATAAACCGAGGGTGGAATTCTATTGTGAGGGGCGACGATGAGGGCAATCCTCGACTGATATTTTCCCACATCGAAGACCGGTCTGCGCTTTCGCAGATCGAACGAAGTTCCCTCTCCGAGGAGCTTCGCCTATCTGACTTCAAAGCATCGACATTGATGCAGTACGTGCTGAAGAGTAACCTCGCAGTCCGGCGGCGAAGCGCACTTGGGACGCTGGCTCGGACATTCGGCAAGAGCAAACTCGCGAAGACATGCAGAACTTTGGAGCGGTCCGGTCTCTTTGATCGTGATTGGTATTTGCAACAATACGACGACGTTCGCGCTTCCCGAATTGAACCCGTGGCCCACTACATTTTGTGCGGAGCTTTCGAGGGGCGGAAGCCCAACCGCGCGTTCGATACTGTCTACTACTTGAAAACCAATCCTGACGTGTATGCCAGCGGTCTCAATCCGCTGCTCCACTACATCCGCGTCGGTGAGAAGGAGAACCGAAGGCCGTCGCAAAAGTTCGACCCGGCGGCTTATCGCCTTTCAAATCCTGATGTTAGTGCTGCGGGCGGCGCGCTCCTGAAGCATTTTCTGAGGCAAGCGAACAATACGTCTGCGGGACCGGCCTATTGTCCCAAGGAACCGGCGTGGAGCGTTTTCGAAGAGATACTCAGCACCACAGGCGGACGCGCGGAGCAGGCGAGCGGTGCTGCCGTTGTCGATGTGGTTATCCCCGTGTTCAAGGGATATTCCGATACGTTGGCTTGCATTGCGTCGGTGCTCTCAGCCACGAACCAAACGGCGTTCGAGCTGGTGGTCATCAACGATGCTTCGCCGGACGAGAGGCTTAGCGAGGCGCTCACTCGCCTTAGGGCCATGGGTCTCATCACGCTCATCGAGAACGAGGTGAATCTCGGTTTCGTAAAAACGGTCAATCGCGGGATGAGCCGGTCGAGCCGGGACGTCATCATCCTCAACAGCGATACGTTGGTTTTCAATCACTGGATCGACCGGCTTCGCGGTCATGCGAATGGTGCCAAGGTCGGGACGGTGACGCCCTTCACCAACAATGGCGAGATTTGCAGCTATCCGACGTTCTGCGCTTCCAATCCCGCGGCTCTGGAAATTGAATTCGCGGAATTGGATCAATTGGCCGCCGTCGTGAACAATGGCCGATCTCTTGAAGTGCCGACGGGCGTGGGATTCTGCATGTATATCACCCGCGCGGCGCTCGATAGCGCCGGTTATTTCGATTTCGAATTGTTTGGGGTGGGTTATGGCGAGGAGAATGATTTCTGTCTGAGGGTGAAAGAATTAGGATTTTCCAATAAGCACGCGCTGGATGTTTTTGTTTTCCACTCGGGGTCGGGGTCTTTCGGAACAAGAGAAAAGACGCTCAAGCAAAAAGCAATCCGTACACTGACGAAGAAATACCCCGATTATCAAAAGGTCGTCGGCAAGTTTATCGAGCGTGATCCGGCCCGCATTTACCGGACGAAGCTCGATGTGGCCCGCATGCTACGCCAGGCTCCGGCCGCTCTGACGTTGGTGTTTACCCACGCGCTCGGCGGAGGCGTTGAAAAGTTTCTTCGCGACCGGTCCGCGCGCTTGCCATCGGGCGAAGCAATCTTGGCGGCGTATCCCGACAACGGCGGCAAAGGCATTCAGCTGCACCGGGGCGGAGCGGGCCTCGACCTGCCTAACATTCCGAGTTTCGACCTGGATGCCGATGAGGGGGCGTTCGCTGCTCTGCTCGTCGAGTTGAACGTAACCAGGATCGAGGTGCACAGCACCGCCGGATGGTCCGTCTCGCTGTTCGAAAAGCTCCGGCGGCTCAAAGATTCGACCGGCGTCTCCTATGATGTCCACCTGCACGACTACACCGCGATCTGTCCGCAGATCACGCTCATCGATCAGAGCGGCGTGTATTGCGGCGAGCCTGGCGTCGCGGCGTGCGACCGTTGTCTTTTGGCCAAACCCGACAGGCTCAGAAGCATCCATCCGGATGCCGACAGGTTTTTCCTGACAAACATTCGCGCCTGGCGAGAGATCTATCACCGGTTCCTGCTCGCTAGCCGGAGCGTCGTTGCGCCTTCGGAAGATACGCGGCGGCGGGTGCGCAAGTATTTTCCAGATGTCGAAATCCGGGTCGAGCCGCATCCGGAAGACCGTCAGACGCAATCCGGGATCGCGCGGACATATACGGATGGCCCCGTGAAGGTCGCCGTCATCGGCGCTATCGGTCCGCACAAAGGTTCCAACCTTTTGCTCGAATGCGCGCGAGACGCCTTGCGGCGTTCCTTACCGCTCGAATTCGTCGTGGTCGGCTACACGGATCTCGACGTCCAAACGTTGCCACCAAATTTGAAAGTTACGGGACGCTACGAAGAACACGAGGTCATCTCGATACTCGAGCGCCAGAACGCGCATGTCGTTCTGATGCCGTCGGTGTGCCCGGAAACGTATTGCTACACGCTGTCGATCGCGCTTTCGGCGGGGTTCCCGGTCTATGCGTTCGACCTCGGCGCTCCGGCCGAAAGGCTCGCGAGCGACGCAAGGCACGTCTTGCTTCCGCTGTCGCTGATGACGGAGCCGGCGTCCCTCAACGATCTGTTGGTTTCGAACATCGTACCATCGCAGTTAAGTGCATAATTCGACGGGCAGGAAATGGTCACTTTTCAGGGATTAGAGCGTTCGCGTAAGTGGTCGAGGCTGATAGCTGCTCTTCGCCATCCGCGAAGGCGCGATAAACGCAGGAAGTACCGGCGTCGCGTGGTGGACTTGCAGCGGGCTGCGATCAGCGGTGACGAAGGCGGATCGGATGCGGTGTCGGTCCAGCGCCTCGTGCGCGAGGTGATAGCCTCGGAATTCGACACTACGTATTACCTGGATCGCTACGATGATGTTCGCGCGGTTGCGGCATCGGCAGTCGCCTTCGATGCGCTAGACCATTACCTGGAAATGGGTTGGAAAGAGGGGCGCGACCCCAACGCCGATTTCTCGACCGAATATTATGTTCAGTCGAACCCGGATGTTTCGATGTCTGGGATCAATCCCTTTTTTCACTTCCTGACGATCGGCAGACGGAAGGGATTATCGCCAAGTCTGAAGAAGCGGAGCGCCGGATCGGCGTCGGACCTTGTCTATGAGGTTATCGCCAAGGAATTCGATTGTGAGTACTACCTCGGTACGAACCGCGACATCGCACGCGTCAAGGAGGCGAATAAAGATTTCGATCCGATAGCGCATTACATCACGAACGGTTGGCGTGAGGGACGAAATCCTCGTGCGGATTTTTCGACGAGCGACTACATGCTGGCGAACCCTGATGTCGTTGCCGCGAATTTGAATCCCTTCTACCACTACATCGGAAGCGGTAGGCGGGAAGGACGGTCTCCTGCATTGCCGGGCGGGTTCCGCACGCGCTATCTGAGGACGATGCGTTCGTTGCCGGAAGTCGTTTCCGCCTGGACAATTCCTTCGAGGCCATACCTGCCGAAATCGTCAGCCGCGCTCGCGCAGATAATTTCATCGTCTGCGGAACGCACGCACGGCCGCATCGCGATTTCGTTGAGTCACGACAATTACATCGAAGGCATGGGCGGCGTTCAGCTGTGCGTGAGGCAAGAGCAGCAAGAGTGTCTAGCTCTCGGCTGCTCATATCTGAACATTCATCCGGTTCAACCGCTGCCGATTCTGGCGGCTTCCGAGAACTGGTCGGCTCAGTTGGTTCGATTGGTTTTGAACGGTGAGGTGATCGGCGTCACGACAGCGGCCAATCTGATCGCGGCCATTGAACCGGTGGCAACCAGCTTCACGAAGGCCGCCGTTTTCGTGCACGCCATGCACGGTCTCACGACTGAGATGGTTCTCGCGCTCGCAGATGCCGTACCCGACAGCCAAACGTACTTTTGGCTGCACGATTTCTTCTCCGTTTGTCCGGGCTACAACCTGCTGCGGAACGACATCACGTACTGCGGTGCGCCATCTCCGGATTCGCAAGCCTGTTCGATTTGCAAATACGGCGATAGCCGGCGCGAGCACATTAGCCGATTTACGGCGATGTTCGAGAGAGCGAGATTTACGGTCGTGTCTCCGTCCGACGCTACCCTGGATCTCTGGAAAAAGGCGTCGCATCTTTTTCAGGGACGGGCGATCGTGCACCCGCATTGCGCCTTAGCGAGCAGTCCTGCGCCGACGCGAGATGCCACTAAGCCGATAAAATTCGCTTTCATTGGTAGCCCGACGGTGCACAAGGGCTGGCCCGTTTTCAAAATGCTCGCCGATGCCGGATGCACTCATCAGAATTATCAGTTCTACTATTTCGGAATGGCCGACATCGGCGAGTCCCAGATCGAGCAAGTCACGGTCAGCGTGTCGCTGGAAGACCGGTCTGCCATGAGCGATGCGCTCGCGGCGCACGAGATCGATTACGCGATCGTCTGGTCTCTCTGTCCTGAAACGTTCTGCTTCGCTGCCTATGAGGCTGCTGCCGCCGGTGCTTACGTTGTCACCAATCGCGATTCCGGGAATGTTGCAAGAATGGCCGCCGACAAGTCTTTAGGAATGGTTCTGGCCGACGAGCACGAGCTGCTCGAACACCTGAACAACGGGTTCTTCGAACGACACCGGGGGAAAATCGAACCGCACCGGGGAAGGTTGGATTTCCGTTGTTTCGTGCGCGAACTGTTCGGTGAGGTCCAATGACTATCTGTTGCTTCACGAGTTTCACGTTCAGCTATCTGGCGAAAGCCGCCGTTCTCGCTGCTTCGGTGAAGCGCTATCATCCCGACTGGATCATGTGCGCGGTGATTACCGATCGCGAACCGGGCGGATACACGTTCGACCCAGAGACCGTGCCATTCGACGAGATCGTTTGGGGCGATGAATTATTCGGGTCGGCAACTCCGGCGTGGCTGTTCAAGCACGACCTCGTCGAGGCCTGCACCGCTGTGAAGGGGCGAGCGCTTCGCCAGCTGCTGCAGCAGTATGACAAGGTCATCTACCTCGATCCGGACGTTGCTGTTTTCGGTCCGATGACTTCGATCGTCGATGGGCTCGACCGGTACTCGACGCTTCTTACGCCACACCAGCTCGAGCCCGCGGTTACCGAAAGCTCCATCCGCGATAACGAATTCGGCTCGCTGAAGCACGGCACTTTCAACCTGGGGTTTCTTGCAGTCCGCAGCGACGCTGAAGGTGACCGCTTCGCAGAATGGTGGGAGGATCGCCTTACGAGGTTCTGCTTCTCCGATCCGGTAAGCGGCCTTTTTGTTGATCAAAAATGGTGCGATCTAGCTCCCGCATTCTTCAGCGAGTTGGGCATCGTTCGCGACCCCGGTTACAACGTTGCCAGCTGGAATCTCAATCGTCGGCGTGTGACCATCGACGTCGATGGAGCGATCAAGGTGAACGGTGAGCCGCTCAAATTCTATCATTTCACGAAGCTCGGCGAGGTCGGCGATACCGCGACGATGCGATATGCCGGCGACAGTTTCGAGGTCTTTGAAATCTGGGCCTGGTACAAGCGCGCGGTTGCGAGCTGGACCGACACGAGAATACCTGAAAGATGGTGGCACTACGCACAGTACGATAACGGGGAAAGAATCCCCCAGTACGCGCGGGAGCTTTACCGAAACCGCCCGGATCTTCAGCACCACTTTCCGCATCCGTTTTCGACGGCCGGAGAATCCTACTACGCGTGGCTCCAGGCTCAGGGGCTCACATCCGGGTCTGCAGGCTAGAGCGATTGCCCCTCGGCCGTTCGTTGGAGAGACGCATTGAAGTGGTACTTTTGCCTGGACGCGTTCGGCGCCAATCGCGAAATTGGTGCATGGGCGGAGCTTGCAGTACAGAGCGCGCGTAAAAACACGAGCCTGCATCCGGTCTGTCTCTTCGACGGCCCCGCGGACGATCCGCTCGTCGGCCGGTTGAAGGCGTTGGACGTCGAGGTGATCATCTCGCGTTCACGCTTGGCGGACATCATTGAAAACGCGCACCGCACGTCGAACTATCCGATCCACGGAAAGGGCGCTTTTCTGCGCGCGGAGGTCCCCCGCATTGCGGCCGGCGACGAGCACGCGTTTTATACCGACTGCGACGTCTTCTTCTTTTGCGACCCACAGACGTCGGAACTTAAGCCAGACTTTTTCTCGGCAGGTCCGAGGCAGCTGCTCAGCGAGACCGATCTATTCAACAGCGGGGTTCTTTATTTCAACGTCGAACGGTTTCGTTCGGTTGAAGACGAATTCTTCGCATTTTGTCAAAGCAATCTGTTCAAGTTCCTTCCGGGGATGGACGAGCCACTCTTCAATGCGTTTTTCCGTGAGAAGTTCGATCCCTTGCCGGCGGGCTTGAACTGGCGACCGTTTTTTGGCTTCAACCGGTCCATCTCGGTTCTGCATTTTCATGGACCCAAGCTCGAGCATCTGGCCGCTTATCTCTCTTCCGGACCCGATGCGGATTGGGGCCCTTATGCAAAGGATCTGACGGAGCTCATCGCCAGCAGCATTCACTCCTATTACCGCTACATCGAAGATATCGTTGCCGCGGTTACGCCTCCGGCTTATCTGGACGTTTCGATGCAGCAATTTCTTCGCCTATACCCCAAGTTTTGTTCGACCATATTCGAACTCCACGGAGAGGCAGCTTTAAGCAAGCAAATAGAATTGCGGGAGCTATCCTGCACCCTAAAAAAGAGACAGAGAAAAGTAGCCGATCACATATTCGGTACATCGTCCAAAAGCGACGTCGTCGTCTCTCAGTACCTCTTTGAGGGCGGTGCTGTGACGTATCCGCACTTGCTCATCAAGCTCTTTCCGAATGCCGGTGTCGGTGAATTGCGGAAGGTGTCGTACGCCTACAAGGCCGACCCGAATACTTGGCACGAGTGTTCTCTCGATGCGATTGAGAAGCGTGGATGCGACGCGAGCGCCTTGGCTGTCGGAGGGCTAAGCCTCATAGCGCAAGCGCATGAGGTGCAGCTCGTGATACCGCCCAAAGCTATACCGAACCGGCATGATCTACACGCGATCCTGGTGGAGTGCCGGGAGTGTGCAGACGAAGTCGCGACGGGAATTTACGCGGATTCCCAGGGTCGCTTTTTTTCCGTTAACGGCGCAACGCCCACCAAGACGATCCGGCAACAGTAATCGGAAGACTCGCGGCTAATCTCGGACGAAGCGAAGGGCGTATGGCGCCTGGGCGTCACGGCTCGGGGGGCCGTCAGTAGCGTTTCGATCGCAGATCAATAGGGTGGTTGTTTGTGGGCGCGCTGGCTCCGGGCGGCTTCTGTCCACCATGCGAGGTCATCGGCAAACCGCGGGAACGCTTTTTTGAGCGCGGCTCCCGGCTCGCCGATGGGCTCGCCTTTATCGTTCAGCGTCTGGGCAATCGGGCCAACCGCGAGGGTCGAAGAGATGACGACCATTCCCATCTCCGACAGTGTGCCGTGCCAGGTGAAACTCGATCTTGCGCCAGCAATCCGGCCTGCGGAATAGCTGGCTATCGCCGCCGGACGCCAATACCACTCCTCCAGGAAATGGTCGGTGAGATTCTTTAAACCCGGCTGCATTCCCCAATTGTATTCTCCCGTCACGAAGACGAAGGCGTGGGCCGCTTTGATTTTCTTCGCGAGTTCTTCCATCGCGGACGGCGCTGACCCGGGCTTATATTCTTTGTACATCCGATCGAGTATCGGCAGGCCGACCGCCTTGGCGTCGATGAACTCGACGTCGGCGCCGCGGGCGCGGAGTTCGGAGACGATGAAGTCTGCAAGGCGGATGCCCATCCGGTCGCTTCGATAGGAACCGTAGAAGACGAGGATGCGATCCGTCATAAAGCCTTCTCCTTGCGATCAACGCTTTGCGCTCAACCGGTGCGGCCGCCCAGCCGGCGTGCGGTCTCGGGCAACTTGGAGCGGGTGCTCCGAGTTCCGTGCCGTTGTCGATCCTTGGCTGCGTTTCTCGTGCGTGATTTCACATCGGCTTCGCATGATCGCCGTTGCGCCGCGCGAGCACCTCTTCGGACTGCGCTCTGGAACGGCTTCTGAGCGGCGGCCTTTAATCCCTATCAGGCAATGTCTCGCGCCACCGGCTAACCGCTTTCGCAGTACCTGTATCGCGCCCACCATTTGAGTTCGTTGCTATCCAACGCTCTCTGATGGAAGTAGTCGCACTTGCCGTGCGGGATGATGGCGTGGTCTTTGTAAGTGACGAGTCCCCCAGACGCGGCTGACGCTTCCGCCTGGGCATCGGCAGACGGCACTGTGGCTGGGTGCGGCTCGATTTTGGCTTCTTCGGCAACGACGGCAACGGCGAGCAAACCACAAATGCTCGCGCCGATTCCGAAGGCTTTCCAAACATTCATTGCCATGGCGGAACCTCCCGTATGAGGGCGCACCTATGATTGCGAGATGTCGGCTGCGGGTTCAATAGCCTGTTCGATCTAAGTCGCTTTCATCGCAGTGCGGCGAGAGAGAAACGTTCACATCGGCTTCGCGTCATCGCCGTTGGGCCGCGCGAGCACCTCTTCGGGTTTGGGCGCCGGCTTCAAAGTCGCCAGTGCCTCTTGGACCGTGGTCATGAACTGTGCTGGGAAGATGATGGTCGAATTCTTCTCGGTCGCGATCTCGGCCATCGTCTGCAGCGTTCGCAATTGCAGAGCGACCGGATGCTGGGTGATGATGTCGGCGGCTTCGCCGAGCCTCATTGCGGCCTGGAATTCGCCTTCGGCGGCGACGATCTTGGCGCGGCGCTCGCGTTCCGCTTCGGCTTCCTTCGCCATCGCGCGCTGCATGTTGTCAGGAAGGAAGATGTCCTTGATTTCGACTGCCGTGACCACTGTACCCCAGGGCACGGTGTGCGTGTCGATGACTTCCTTGATCAGCTCGTTGACGTCCGTCGTTTGTGCCAAGAGCTGATCGAGCGAGAAACGGCCGACGACATTCCGGACGGTCGTCTGGCTGATCTGATTGATGGCCTCGTAGACATTCTCGATCGCGATGACTGCCTTCTCGGGATCTGAAATATGGTAGTAGGCGACGGCCGCGATATCGATCGAAACGTTGTCCTTGGTGATGATTTTTTGTGACGGAATTTGCATCGTGACGGTGCGGAGCGAAACGCGCGTCATCGTTTGAAACGGGGTCAAAAGGAAAATCAGCCCGGGCCCTCGAACGCCTGCGAATTTGCCGAGCGCAAAAACGACACCTCGCTCGTATTGGCGAAGGATCCGCAAGCATACGAGAACGTAAATGAGCAATACGATCGGGATGACAGGTCCAAACATTTTCCGATCTCCTTTGGCGGCATAGCCGCGATGCGCAACCCAAAAACTGTCTGCGTGAGGATCGTTTGTTTACGATATCACCATGGCAGGCCCGTCCGGGAAGATTTTGTCGTCCGGCGCGGAGCTTGAATTCTTGGAGCGACTTCCGACTTATGCTTTCTGAAGCCTGGAGGTCATGCGATGTCTCGATTGATAGCGATAGCAGCAGGAATGGCCACGCTTGCGGCAGCGGTTCCGGCCTATGCCGGGGGCGGTGGGGAAGCCGCAGAGTTAGAGGGCGCTCGCGCCAATGCGCGTGCAGGTGGCCCGATCAGCGCTCGCGATGCTGAATTGCTTCAACGGTATGGCTGTACGAGCGGTACGCGAAGTTGGGCGTGCAATAATGGTCGGCCTTACCGGCCTTACTATCCCGGGCAGTACCGCCGGTACTGAGACGCGGCATCTTTCCGAGCACATTCCCGCAAATGGCTAGTTGGAAAAAATCGATCACGAATAAGCCACAGCGGGTTATGAATATCGGATGAATGGATTGCAATTCGGCGCCGATACCGCGGTGACCTATAGCCATCTGAAATGGCTCTTTAATCGCCTCCATATGCGAAATCCAGCACGACGCAACGCGCGGTTTGCAACCAAATCGGGTTCGCGCGCGTTGGTCGGTTAAGAACGCGCGGGTGCATCCCGCAAAGTTGGAGGAACACGATGAGAAAATATATTGGCATTGCTGCCGCGCTGGCATCGGCTCTGCCGCTCGCAACGATCGCCACGACGGCCGATGCAGGTCCGCGTCACGGATACGGCGGCCGGCATTACGCTCACGGCGGATATGATCGTGGCCGTTACGGTCATCATCGCGGCCGTGGCTATTGGCACAATGGCCAATGGATTGCGCTGGGTATCGGGGCCGCGATCGTTGGTGCCGCGGCCGCTGATTCATACGGCGGTTGCTACTGGCGCCATGGATATCGCTACTGCGACTAGCGCCACGCACGCATGAATGAATTGCCCGGTCTCGGAAGAGGCCGGGCTTTTCTTTGCGTCCGCTCGCGCGCGTCATGTTGGAACGCGGCCGGTATGCCGCCAGGTTTTACACAGGAGCCTGTGCACTATTCGATTTGTGTGGGAATCCGACGGCCGCGTGGTTGGCGGATGCCAGCCTCCCATGCTGCTTAGTGCGCTTTGAGTAAGGGGAGTATGTGATGTTGGGTTCTACGGCGTCTAAGGTCATTGCCTCCGTCGTTCTTGTTGCGTCTGCAGGCGGGACGGCGAGCCTTCCGGTAAAGCCGGAACATCCCGGATCCCGTGAAACTCCCGTCGTCCTCGACAACCGTTCGCTGCTCGTTGCAACGCTCGCCAATGGCGATCTGCAGACTCAGTGGATGTCTCGCGATGTCTGCGAGCGTATCGCGGCTTCCGTGATTTCGGGCGATGCCGTCGCCGGTGTGAGGGCGGACGGCGTGAAGGTTTATATTGCTCGCGCCAACTGCAGCACGCGCCGTGTAGCGGTCCATTCAAGCGCGACGGCTCTCAACGCTGCCGTCGAGAGAAACGGGCACTCCGGCAATTGAGTTGAGATTGCTGCGAGGCAGCCGATCCGGCTCGATGGCGCATTCGTAAAAGTCGCCGATGAAATCAAGAAGGCCGCCTTTGGCATTGTCATAAGACTCTGCCTAGGGCGGCCTTCGTGCAATCGTACGCTAGAATACATAGGTAGATGCAATACGGTATTCGTAGCAGCGACAAACGCGGCTTGATATCATCCGTTTGGCTGATAGGCCGTCAAAAAAATCGCGCCAGATGAATGGGGCCTGACTCTGTCGTGGCATGAAAATCGGTGTTCAGATCAGTCGTTCATTTTTCGACACCGTTTCCGGTGTCAGGCGGCATTCTGCCGGGTGTCCGGTTCAGCGCGGAGAATTTCCCGTATGACGTCGGAGGGCTGCGCCTTCTGAAACAGGAAGCCTTGCGCCAACGTGCAGCCGTAGTCCTTGACGATTTCGAACTGCTCGGCCGTTTCGACGCCTTCGGCCGTCGTCCGCATGCCGAGGGTTCGCGCCAGCTCGACGATGGTCGAAAGAATGGCGCGGGCTTCCATCGAGATCGCGAGATCGCGGACGAAGGACCGGTCGATCTTGATCTTCTGGAAGGGGACCTTGGTCAGCGAGCTGAGGGAGGAGTAGCCCGTGCCGAAATCGTCCATCGCGATTTCCACGCCGAGATCGCAGACCTGCCGAAGAATATGGGTCGCGAGCTGCACGTCCTTCATAATGGTCGATTCAGTGACTTCAATTATGAGGCGGTGGCTCGGCAAGCCGGATTCGGCCAGAGCCGTCTTGACGGTGTCGACGAAGCTTTCGGCTTCGAGCTCAATGGCGCTGACGTTGACGGAGACGCTCGTCTGGTCGGGCCACGCCATCGCTTCCTTGCATGCCTGGCGCAGGACTTTCGCGCCGAGATCGGCGATCATGCCGATTTCCTCGGCGATGGGAATGAAGTCGGCGGGTGAGGCAAGGCCGAGGCGGGGATGCCTCCAGCGAAGCAGCGCTTCGGCTCCGACGGCTCTCATCGTCTGTACGCAGAAAATCGGCTGATAGTGGATCTCGAATTCGTTGTTGTTGATCGCGTCGCGCACCTCGGTTTCGAGAAGATTGCGCGCCTTGACCTTGGCGTCGAGTTCGCGCTCGAAAAGCCGGTAGGTGCCTCTTTGATCTTCTTTGGCTGCATAGAGCGCGAGGTCGGCGAGGCGGAAGAGTTCGATCGGATCACAGCTATGATCCGGGGCCATCGCAATGCCGACGCTGCCTCCGCAGATGACGTCCTTTGTGCCGATGCGTACGGGTTCGCTGAGGATGCTGATCAGCCGTTCGGCCAGTTTCGTCGCGCTCGACGGATGATCGAGATCGACAATCAACACCGCGAATTCGTCGCCGCCGAGACGCGCCACGGTATCGGTTTCGCGCAGCGTCTTGGTGAGGCGGTCGGCCATGACCTGCAATAGTTCGTCGCCGGCGGCGTGGCCGAGCGTGTCGTTCACGACTTTGAAATTGTCGAGGTCGAGCAAGAGAAGCGCCATGCGGTCGCCGCGTTTCGCCCGAGCCATCGCGAGCTGCATGCGCTCGGCAAGCAAATGGCGGTTGGGGAGGGACGTCAACGCGTCGTGGCGGGCCATGTAGGCCGCCTTGCGATCCGCCTTCCGGCGTTCGGTCACATCGATGGCCGCGATCAAAAGAGCATCGCGGCCCTCATGCACGAGCGGTCGGACGTAGACTTCGACTTCCATCGAGCGTCCGTCGCGGCGGTAATGCTTGAACGACTGCGGCTCGTCGGTCTGACCAATATGCTGCACGTTGCTTTCGAGCGGTAAAATAAGGTCGCCACTCTGAATTTCCCGTAGCGACAGACGCGAGAAATCCCGGCGGGTGTAGCCGTAGTGAGAAGCCGCAGCGTTGTTGACCGCGAGTATGGCCATCTGGTCCCGGCTGACGACGAACATCGGCAAAGGGTTGTTCTCGAACAGCAGCCGGATCGATGCTTCGCGCTGCTTCATCTCGGTGATGTCGATGCGCAGGCTGATCAGGCCGCCCTCGCTGGTCCGGCATTCCTCGATCAGATAGCAACGGCCATCGTCGAGAAGCTGCTCGTGCGGAAGGGCTGGTGTGCGAAGGTTCTTCAGACGCTCGGCGAGCCAGGCTTCTTCGCGGCCGAAAGCCTCGGGATACATCTGGCGCTCGAGGCCGATGCGCACCGCTTCTTCGAGGCTGCCTCCGACGACGATCGTATCGATGGCCCGATGATAAATCTGAGCATACTTTTTGTTCCAGGCGACATACCGGTTGTCGGCGTCGAGGATGACGATGCCTTCGGGGAGGATTTCAATCGCCTCCTTCAACCGGTTGTGCATCTTCTCAAGCTCGGCCTTCTGCTCGGAAATGGCCTGTTCCTGGGTCTGAAGGTGATCGTTCAAGCCATCGCGCAGAGCGATTTCCGCCGAGAGGCGCTCCTGAAGGCGCGACTGTGAATCGATTGTTTCGGCGAGCGGCATGACCGTGAGAAAAGCAGTGAGGATCAGAAGCTGCGTCATCTGGACATCTGTCAACACAGCCAGCTCCGAGACCTGCTGGCCGCTTTGAAGGCCTAACGCGGTGCATGCGAGCACGGCAGCCGACATCAGCAACGTCGCGGCCGACGTCGCGTTGGGTCCGAGGCGACAGGCGATCAGCACGAGCACCGGCATAATGAGGAAGGCGAGGTATCGCTCAGGCAGGCCGACAACCAGAACCATCGTCATCGCGAGGGCCGTGAAGAGTGCGCACGTTTCCCAGCTCGATGCCGTCGACGAGGGCGTCGTGCGGGCCAGACGAAGGCGGACGATCGCCGGAGTGACAGTCAACAAGCCCAGCAAGTCCGCGAAGAACCAGGACGTGAACACATGGAGTGTGACGGCTTCGTACGTCGCCGCGGCGATAAAGGCCGCCGCTATCGCCGCGATGGCCGAACTTGCCATGGCGGCGATTGAGAACGACATCAGGAAGCGGAGGCTGCGGAATTCGGAGGGCTTCGATTCTTTGAAGTTGATTAGGCGGAATGCAACATAGGTCTCGAGCGTATTTGTCAGCGCGAAGCCGATGTTTGTCGCGAGTTCGCGATGCGCGAAGATGTTGGCGATGATATTTGCAATAAAACAAAGAAACAGAATTTGGTGCCGGCGCCACGGCCGTTTCGCCAGGATGACTGCGGCGAGCGTTATCCCATTCGCCGGCCAGACGGTCGCTATGCCATCGACGTTCTGGGTATAGGCAATAGACAGATAGGAGACGACGCCGAATATGATCGCCACGGCGAGCGCGCGAGCAAGGCCGTCGTTGTCTGCTGCATATAGCTTTCTCAACTGCGAGAATGAGCGAAAGCGGTCTCCGCTATCAAACATGTCTAAAGCTCTCATCCCCCGTCGAGCCGAAGATCGGCGCGATATTCCCATTCCAAATCGGATCAGCGCAGCGCCTAATTAGCAGGCAGAAATGCCAATTAATTCAGCAGTCTCCGTCACTTGTTCCAATCTTGAGTTAAGCTGAAGCGATATCATTAATTTAGGGTCAAGGCGGATATTGCGGGGCAGCAATTAGATTCGATTCGGGCTGGATAAATCGCCAATCGGCAATTGGGGGGGCGAAATCGGAGATGCGAAAGCCTAAGGAATTAATTTTGTTAATTGATGGCGCGGGATCAAGCATGGCCGTGCCGCGGTTTTTTGCGGCACGACCCAAGAGAGATGCGGATCGCCTCAGCGCCTAGTCTTACAGTGCTTTATGTTCAGCGAAAGCCGGCGGCCTCGCGGAGTTTGCCGATTGCGTCTTTCATGGATGGCGATGTGAAGCGCGAGCGCCATGATGTCCGCTGATCGAGGAGGGCTTCGGCTTCAGATCCAGATTTACCGGCGCGTGCGGTGGATGCCATTGCGAGCGCTTGTTGGACCAGTGTCGGCCTCTGTGATCGGCTGCGGTTGTTGAGGTTTCGGAGGTTGCCCGTTGTCAGGATTGGCAACTGCTTCGTCTTGCCGAGTGTCGCTCTCCGCAGACTGGCCTTCGCGACGGGGGCGGAGATTCCAAGTTTGTTGTTCGGGCGATCGACTGCCCATGCCGGATGCGCGATCGCGACAAGTGAAAGAACGACACACGTGCGGCCTGTT
The DNA here is from genome assembly GCF_902712875.1 of Hyphomicrobium sp. ghe19. Classification (NCBI taxonomy): domain Bacteria; kingdom Pseudomonadati; phylum Pseudomonadota; class Alphaproteobacteria; order Hyphomicrobiales; family Hyphomicrobiaceae; genus Hyphomicrobium; species Hyphomicrobium sp. ghe19. The sequence continues at coordinate 1,179,768 of NZ_LR743509.1, forward strand.
AATTTGGTTCGCTTCAATTCCATCGCCGTCTCCCTGAATTTGTTCGAACGCGAGAATTTGCCGGAACGCCCGAGCCGGTTGGCCCAAGGGTGCGGATGATCTCGTGTGATGCGGCGGGGCTGGCGCCGCTGTTCCGCGTGGAACAGGTTCGTGTTGCGAGGGCGGGCGTTCCGTCGCAGCGACGGCGGCCGCGTCCGCAATCACGCGGGATGAGCGCGGAGCTATGAGCGTGCGGCAGTTCGCTGTTGCAAAATGACGAGGGCTAGGCTCTCGACGTGGAACAAATTCCGTAACATAGGCCATTAGTTACCTATGCCATCGCATTTCTGCGATGCAGCGAAACCTGACAGGAAGAGGCTGGTACATGGACGTGAGGGCGGATGCTTTTGACAGCGTGCAGACGACGCGCGCGAAGCTGACCCCTCGTCAGGTCAATCTCGTACATTTCGCGCTGGCGATGGGCGGCTTCGCAATCGGCACGACCGAGTTCGCGGCGATGAGCCTGTTGCCGTATTTCGCGGCGACGTTCGGAATTTCCGAGCCCGATGCCGGATACGCCATCAGCGCCTACGCTCTCGGCGTCGTCGTGGGGGCTCCCGTCATTGCCGTACTCGCTGCGAAATGGTCGCGGCGAATGTTGCTGCTAACGTTGATGACGGTCTTTGCCGTCTTGAATGTGATGACAGCGCTTGCGCCGACGTATGGCTCGATGGTCGCCTTTCGGTTTCTCAGTGGTGTACCGCACGGTGCTTACTTCGGTGTCGCGATGCTGGTTGCGGCGTCACTCGTTCCGGCGAACGCCCGGTCGCAGGCCGTTGGCCGCGTGCTCATCGGTCTTACGATTGCGACGGTGATCGGTGTTCCCGTTGCGACGTGGATCGGGCAGGCGCTCGGCTGGCGTTCGGGTTTCGGGATCGTCGGCGTTCTTGCTGCTCTGACGGTTTCGCTCATTTGGTTCTATGTGCCGGCGGACCAGCCGATAAAGGAAGCCAGCATGCTGCGCGAGCTTGGCGCGCTGAAGCGGCCGCAGGTGTGGCTAACGCTTGCTATCGGCGCCATCGGCTTCGGCGGCATGTTCGCCGTCTATTCGTATCTCTCGTCGACGCTGACGGACGTCACGCACGTTCCGTCCTACGTGGTGCCGATCGTGCTCGTCTTCTTCGGCGCCGGCATGACAGTCGGCACGTACGTCACCGGCCGGCTCGCGGATCGGGCCCTGATGCCGACGGTCGGTGGGCTGTTGCTTTGGAGTTTGGTGTCGCTGGCGCTCTTCCCATTTGGGGCCGGCAACATTTATGCGGTGACACTTGTGGTGTTCATGATCGGCTGCGGAGGCGGGCTTGGAACCGCACTGCAGACGCGCTTGATGGACGTCGCCGGAGAAGCGCAGACGCTCGCTGCCGCTCTCAATCACAGTGCGTTCAATACGGCGAATGCCCTAGGCCCGTGGCTCGGGGGCATGGCCATCGCGGGCGGATACGGCTGGACGTCGACCGGTTGGGTCGGCGTGGTGCTTGCGATCGGCGGCTTGTTCTTCTGGGCGCTTTCGCTTCTCACCGACGGCAAGCGGCGAGCGTGACCCGTTCGGCGTTAGTGTTCTTCAGTGGCCTCCGGCGCCGCTCGGGACCGCTTCGGGTTTCCGCATGAGCAGCGTGAAGAGCGCGGCGGACGCGAATAGCACGGTCAGCACCAGGAAAAGATCGGCAAACGACAGCACGTTTGCCTGCATGCGCACCATCATCGCTAGCTTCTTCAGCGCCGCCATATCGCCGTCGGCCTGCATCGCGTTCGAGAAGGTTTGCTGCATGCTCGAAAGCTGATCTTCAGCGGCAGGATGTCCCCACGAGACCTGCTCGTGCAAGCGTGCGAGATGCAGATCGAGACGCTTGTTGAGGAGTGTATTGATGATTGCCAGGCCGACGGCGCCGCCGAGGTTGCGCGTCAGGTTGAAGAGGCCGGAGGCGTTCTTCAGCTGGTCGTGTGGCAGCGTGCCGAGCGAGAGGTTGTTGATCGGCACCATGCACAGCATGAGCGAGGAACCGCGCAGGACCTGCGGAAGCAGCAACTCCCAGAAATCCCAGTCCGAGGTGATGCCGCTCGCAATGTAGGTTCCGCTCGCAAAGCCGATGAAGCCGATCAACATCATGATGCGTGGATCGAGGATGTTTGAGAGGCGTCCGCTGATCGGGGCGGTTAGAAACATCGCGACGCCGGTGACGAACATCGTCTCGCCGATCATGAGGGAGCTGTAGCCGCGGATCTGGCCGAGATACACCGGGTAGACGTATGTCAGGCCGTAGAGGCCTATGCCCATCGTAAAGCTGAAAGCCGAACCGAATGCGAAGTTCCGGTTCTTGAAAGCCCTGAGTTCGACAATCGGTTCCTTCGCCGTGAGGGCGCGCCAAAAGAAGACGACGGCTCCGATGACGGTCAGAACGCCGAAGGTTGCGATGGTCTGGTCGTCGAACCAGTCGTAACGGGGGCCTTCCTCGAGCACGTATTCGAGCGAACCGAGGAACATCGCCATCGCGATGAGGCCGACGTAATCGAAGCGGTTGAAGAGGGCATGGTTCGGCTTGTCGAAGTCGACGAGGAAGTAGACGGCGATGGCGACAAGGATGCCGGGGCCGACGTTGATGAGAAACAGCCAGTGCCATGAGAAGGCGTCGGTGAGATAGCCGCCGACGGTCGGTCCTATCGTTGGCGCCAGCGTCGCGACCAAGCCGATCATGGGCGAAACGATATTGCGCTTCGACGGCGGAAACAGCGTGAACGCGACCGCAAAGACGCTCGGGATCATGCCGCCGCCGATGAAGCCCTGGATCGCACGATAGAGGATCATCTGGTCGATCGTCGTCGCGGTGGCGCAGAGGGCGCTCGCGGCCGTGAAGCCGACTGCGGCCGTAAAGAAGAGCACCCGCGTCGAGAGGGCGCGTGCGAGGAAGCCCGACAGCGGGATCATCACCACTTCGGCGATGAGATAGGCCGTCTGGACCCACGGAATCTCGTCAGAGCTTGCCGAGAGGCCCGCCTGGATTTCGCTCAGCGACGCCGAGACGATCTGAATGTCGAGGATCGCCATGAACATGCCGAAGACCATGGCGAGGAAGCCCGCGAGCTGGCGCGGCGTGACGCCGATCCATTCGAGCTTCTCCGGTTCATCGGGCGATAGGGTCAAATCGGCCATGGCTTGGCGCCGCCTTTTGCCGGAAGCTATCGCAGCGCGGCTTGATCGGGACTCACGTCTTTCGGTGTCGTCCGCGTATCGACGCTGACGACGACGGAGAGACCGGGGCGCAATTTGTTGTGCGCGGCCGCCGCGGGAATAGTGATGCGAACCGGTACGCGCTGAACGATTTTTGTAAAGTTGCCCGTGGCGTTCTCAGGCGGCAGCAGCGAGAACTGGGAGCCCGATGCGGGCGAGACACCTTCGACGGTGCCCTTCAAAGTTTCGCCGTTCAAAGCGTCCACGCGCACCGTCGCGGTTTGACCCGGGACGATCTCGGGAAGCTGCGTTTCCTTGAAGTTGGCATCGACGAAGACCTTGTCGAGCGGCACGACCGCGGCGAGGCGTTTGCCCGGCGTCACATAATCTCCGACCTGAACACCGCGATTGCCGATGACGCCATCGAAGGGCGCGCGGATGACGGTGAAGGAGAGATCGCGTGCGGCCTGATCGACTGCGACCTGCAATTCCTTCGCGACCTTCTCGGCCTGATCGCGCTGGGCGTGAAGGAGGGCGACGTTGGCGTCGGCGGATTGAATTGCGGCTTCGTTGGCTTTGACTTGCGCGTAGGCGGAATCGCGCGCGGCGGTGGCGGCATCGAGCGATGCTTTCGTCGCGTAATCCTTGGCGGTCAATGCGTCCGTGCGTTTGAAGTCAGCGACGGTTTTGACGACGTTGGCTTTCGCGGAGTCGAGTTGCGCGCGGGCTTGTTCGCCGGAAGCTTCCGCCGCTTTTATCTGCGCATCGAAAGTTTTGATGGCGGCGAGCTGTGTCGCGAGCTTGGACTGGGCCTGCTCGAGCGCCAAGCGGTAGTCGCCGTCGTCCAGCTGCACGAGCGTCTGGCCTTCCTTCACCTGTTGATTGTCGACGACGGGAACTTCAGCAACGATGGCCGGGATCTTCGGCGAAATGATCGCCATGTAGGCGCCGACGTAGGCGTCGTCCGTCGAGACGAGGAAGCGGCCGACGGTGAGGTATTCATAAGCGAAGTAGGTGACGCCCATGAGCGCGAGCGCGCCGATGCCGAGGAAGATCGGCTTGCGGCGGGATGCCGGTTTCGCGGGGCCGGCCGTCGCCGTGGTTTCGGATTTCGATTCGCGCGCGTGGGGCTGCTCGGACGTCGGAGCGGTGTCGGCTTTTGCCGCCTGCTTCGGGGCATGCGCGCTCAGGCTGGAGCCTGCGGGCGACCGTTCATCGACGCCCGATGCGGTGTCTCCGGTCTCATTCTGTCTGGGGCGGAGCGCCAGACGACTATTCGAATTCCCACCCATAGTACCTAAGTCCCTTCAAACCGCTGAATTGAACCAGTCGGTTCAGTTGATGGCTTGACATACAACGCAGATGGGTGATGATCAAGATGAAACTGAACCGTTTGGTTCGATTTAATTGTATGAGTACTGAACCACGAGTTCAGAAGGTATAAGGATGACAGACATGGAAGCTGCGCATTTGACCCCAGAACCAGCGAGAGAAGACCGGCGTGGCGGTCGCCCTGCAGCGGGAACCGATCCGCAGAAGCGCCGCCAAATTTTGGAGGGCGCAGGCCGGATATTTTCGACAGCGGGTTTCGATGCTTCGAGCATGAGCGACGTCGCTCGCGAGGCGCGTGTCTCAAAGGCGACGCTCTACGTCTATTTCCAGGACAAAGAGCATCTTTTCACTGCGATCTGCGCCGAGCGACGCGATCGCAACATTTCCGAGATCCTCTCGTTGCTCGATACCGGGAAGCCGTTTGAAACCGTTCTGACGGAATTCGGCGTCGAGGTGTTGACGATCATGTCCGAGCCGTTCGTCGTCGCCGCGCATCGGATCGTCATCGGTGTCGCCGAACGGATGCCCGAGGTCGGAACCGAGTTCTTCGAACGTGGACCGAAGCGAGTCGCAACCGCGCTCGGCAAATATCTCGATCTCCACGTTGCGGCGGGGCGGCTCGAAATTGCAGACACTTATTTTGCCGCCACGCAGTTCCTGGAACTGATACAGGCCTCGATTATCCGCCCACGGCTTTATGGTGCGATCACGGAGCCGCCGACGCGTGCCGAGATTGAAAAGAACGTCGCGTCCGCCATCGCTATCATGACGGCGGGCTACCGGCCGCGCGGCCAGCGCTAGACCGAACTTTCACTTCCCGAGTGTGTTAGCTCGCAAGGGCTGGCATGCTCTCGGCGAAGTCGAGGTCGCGGGGCTCGGCGGTTGGAACACCTGCGATCGTCCGCCAGCCTGGAAGATTGGCGAGCGTCGGGTCGATGTAGGTGTGGTGCCAAAGCTGCGTCGCGAGCACGGCAACGAGCCCAAGTTCGGCGGAGCTGCGTTGATATCCCCAGGGCGACAGTCCCTGATATTTCCCCCTCCACTCACGCACGGATTCAGGATCGAAATATCCGGCTTTCTTGATCGAGGCATCGCTCAAGAGTTCGTCGACATACGGCAGGCGCTGCTGGAGGAAGAAGCCGTCGAGCGGCGCGCGGAACATGCCTTTCGGCCGCCATGCGACCGATTTCGGCAGCCACTTTTCGGCGACGCGGCGAAGAAGATACTTCTCGGTGAGGCCCTTGAACTTCCACTTCGGATCGATGCCGGCGAGGAAATCAAAGACGTTGTTGTCGAGGAACGGATAGCGCATTTCGACGGACTGGCTCATGGCGATGCGATCGCCCTTGAGGCTCAGAAGCTGTCCGGGCAGATGGATTTTTCCGGCCCAGTAGACGCCGCGATTGACGGGATCCCAGGTCTTCGCGCGCGACATGTCGGCCTCGATTGCCGCGTAGGGATCGTGGTTGCCCAATTTCGCGCGCATGCTCGCGCTGTAGAAGCGGAGGCGCGACGCGCCGAGAAGACTGTAGAATCGCTGGAATGCGTGCATGCCGCCCGACGACTCTGCGTTGCGGACAAAATAAGCGATGGTCTCATCGCTGCAGCCGAGCCAGCGATATAAGAATTTCTCGGCGAGCTGAGGTGCGATGCCGCCTGACGCTTGGCCCATCCAATCGAAGATGCGATCGAACTTGTACCAGGGATAGCCGGCGAGCCATTCGTCGGAGCCTTCGCCCGTCAGCGCGACTTTGAAGCCGCGTTCTTTCACTTTGCCGGCGAGCATCATCAGCGCGGTGCACGAGGTGTCCGTCACGGGCGCTTCGGTGGCGACGAGCAATTTCTGGTAGTTCGCGACGATGTCGTCCGATCCGCAAGGCACGATGTAGGGATCGGCGGAAAGGTGCTTCGAAATGATTGCGGCCTGCTCGGTTTCGTCGAGCTTCGGGTCGCGGATCTTGACGGTGAATGTTGCCGGAGCGGCGCCGAGAATATCCTTCGCCATCGCGACGACGGTGCTCGAGTCGACGCCGCCCGAGAGGTACGAGGCAACGGGAACATCCGCGCGCAGCCGCCGCTTCACAGCCTCGTAGAGAACGCTTTCGAATTCATCGACGAGTTTCTTCTCGTTCTGTCCGCGCGCTTCTTGACCCGCAGCCGGGAAATCCATTTCCCAGTAAGTGCGCTCGCTGATCGTTGCGTCTTCGCCGCTGCGGCCGCGCGAGATCGTCAAGAATTTGCCCGGAGGCAGAATGTTGATGCCTTCGAAGCAGCTGAACGGTCCGGGCACAGCCAAGAAATTAAAGACGGCATCGACACCGCGCCGGTCGGGCTTCGGTTCGACCATTCCGGTCGCGAGGATCGTCTTGATTTCGGAACCGAAGATCAGCCAGTCGCTGCCAAACCGTGTCGTGCGCGTCCAGAAGAGGGGGCAGATGCCGAAGCGGTCGCGCGCAAGGATGAATTTCTGCTTGCGCTCATCGGCGAGGGCAACGGCGAACTGGCCGTTGAGCTTGGCGAACATGTCTTCTGCGAACTCTTCCCACATGTGCGGGAAAATTTCGGTATCGCAGTGCGTCTTCAAGACGTGGCCGCGAGTTCTCAGATCCTGGCGCCAATCGTCGTGATCGAAAATCTCGCCGTTGAAGATCGCCGTGATCTGCTTGTCTTCGTTGAAAACAGGCTGCTGGCCGTCGGCAAGGCCGACGATGCTGAGACGGCGCGAAGCGAATCCAAATCCGGGACGTTGCAGATAGCCGTCTTCGTCGGGGCCGCGATGAAGCATCGCGTCGGCTGCGCGTTTCAAGACGGACAGCGGAACGGAGCGCCTGCCCTTAAGGTCGATTATTCCGAAAATACCACACATAGAAATTATCCAACGGTTCTCGCAGGGCCATCTGGGCTGCTGACGAGGGATGAAAAGTGCGACGCCGTCCCGCTCCGCCGGAACCTGAGACGCTACCGCTTCTGCGACTGCCCCAATCGTAATGGATTGGCTCGCCGAAACCTATATGGCCACAAGGGCTCGCAATGGTGGTTACCGTTCGCGACAAATACGCGCGTCGCCCGGCATTTTCGATAATTGTTTCCTTCAAAAAAGCGGCTGGATCGCTGTATTGCGTCAGCCGCGTGACGTTGCCTGAGGTGCTCGCGGGGTGGTGCCCGCGAGCACTTGGGCATTACGGATTAGGCTTGGCGGGCTCGATCGCCTTGTCGGCAGCAGCCTTCGCATCGGCGGCGGCTTTATCGGCTGCGGCCTTGGCGTCTTCTGCAGCCTTATCGGCAGCCGCCTTCGTGTCAGCAGCGGCTTTGTCAGCAGCGGCCTTCGCTTCGGTCGCAGCCTTGTCGGCCTCGGCTTTTTCCTTGGAATTGTCGCAGGCGATAAGTCCGAGAGCACTAATCACACTCAAGGCGACGAGAACTTTCCTCATTTTGACTTCTCCCTTTCATGCGCATCCATTTTTTTATAGCAAGCATTTGCGTGCTGCGCATTCATTGGGGCGCAACCGGAAAGAGAAATCAAGGCAATAGAAAAGGTCGTGAATCCGGCGTTAAAGGCGAATGTTCTGTGTGAGGGGTAATTGAAGTTAAGCGTTCGGCCGCCGTTAAGCTACTCGTTGCGGCGGCGCGTCATGAACGCAAGGCGTTCGAGGAGATGAGTATCCTGTTCGTTCTTGATCAAGGCGCCGGCCAGTGGCGGAACAAGCTTTCTCGGATCTTTCTCGTTCAGTAATGCGGGGTCGATGTCCTCGTGCAAGAGGAGCTTCAACCAGTCGAGAAGCTCGGATGTGGAAGGCTTTTTCTTCAGGCCCGGCACGTCGCGAAGTTCGTAGAACACCCGCAGGGCATCGTTGACGAGACGATTCTTCAGGCCCGGGAAATGCACATCGACGATCCGGCGCATCGTCTCGGCGTCGGGGAATTTGATGAAATGAAAGAAGCACCGGCGGAGAAATGCGTCCGGCAGCTCTTTCTCGTTGTTCGAGGTGATGAGCACCACGGGACGCGTCTTGGCTTTGATCGTCTCGCCCGTCTCGTAGACGAAGAATTCCATGCGATCGAGTTCTTGCAGAAGATCGTTGGGGAATTCGATGTCGGCTTTGTCGATTTCGTCGATCAGCAGCACACTGCGTTTCGGCGCTTCGAATGCGTCCCACAGTTTGCCGCGTTTGATATAGTTGGCGATATTCTTGACGCGCTCATCGCCGAGCTGACCATCTCGCAGCCGCGAAACGGCATCATATTCGTAAAGACCTTGCTGCGCTTTCGTCGTCGATTTGATGTGCCATTCGATCAACGGGGCATCGAGGGCCTTCGCGACCTCCGTCGCGAGGACCGATTTACCCGTGCCGGGCTCGCCCTTGATGAGGAGCGGCCGCTCGAGCCGGATCGCGGCGTTGACCGCGATCTTGAGGTCGGGCGTGGCGACGTAGGAGGAGGTGCCTTCGAAGTTCATGAGGGTGTCTAGGGGGCCTGAGGAGCGTGGAGCAAGGTGACTGAAGCGCACTCCTCAGCAAGGATCTGTTAAAGGCTGATTGCTGAGGAAGTCGTCATATCACTATAAGTGCCTGTAATCATTGAAGTAAAGCTATATCTATCAAATTTAGTATGGCTTCGTAGCGAGCTTGACTCGGGGGGCCTCACCCATAGATAAGGATCGGCCGAAAGAGGCCGAGTCAGGGTCGACTTTTTTCAGCGGAGGACTATCAGCTCGAGCGAACGCAGCCTCTGGAGAGGCGGACGATGAGCAAGGCAACCGGAACGAAGACGGCGAAGCCTAAGACGGTCGCCAAGAAGCCTGTCGCGAAAGCCGGGCCTCCGGCGAAGAATGACAAAATTTTAGCGAGCGCAGCAAAGGCCGCTCAGGTAAAAAAGCCTGCTACGTCAAAAGCCAAGGCGGCAAAGACTGCCGCGAAGGTAACGCAGACTAAGGCTCCGACGGGGAATACCGTTCCGGTCGTTAGTAAGCCGGCGCCTCAGAAGCCGAGCCAGGCGAGTGCGCCGGCACGAACATTGGCGGCCGCAAAGCCGGCAGCGCCGAAAAAGTCAGAGGGTACAAGCACCAAGATGGCTGCACGCGTGAAGATTGCAGATATCGTTCTCCCGCCGGGCTACAAGCCTTCGGAGAATGAGCCGTTCATGAATGACATGCACAAGGCTTATTTCCGAAAGCGCCTGCTCGACTGGAAGGATGAGATTCTTCGTCAGACTCGAGAAACGCTGGCGATCTTGCACGAAGATTCAACGCAGCACGCGGATCTTGCGGATCGCGCTACGTCGGAAACGGATCGGGCCACGGAACTCAGAACGCGCGATCGTCAGCGCAAGCTCATTTCCAAGATCGAAGCGGCGCTGGGCCGGATCGAGGACGGCTCGTATGGCTATTGCGAGGATACCGGGGAACCGATCGGTCTGAAGCGCCTCGATGCGCGCCCGATCGCAACTCTGTCGGTCGAAGCGCAGGAGCGCCACGAGCGGCGCGAGAAGGTCTATCGCGAGGAATAGGCTCGCGGTTGGCCGCCGTTTCGAAAACGAACGGTCCTTCACGGCTCGTTAAAGGTTTCGGCTCACATTCAACCTCGTGCCGTGCAGGCGTCAGGATGAGGTTGCGTCGTGAGCGCTCGTATTACTTTCGTGTTGTCCGCCGTTATCGCGGCCGCGACAGGCGGCCTACCGCAATTCAATCCGGTCGAGGCCGAGCCCTTGAAAGCTGCCGTTGCGGCACATCCGCTGCGGGAAGCCAATCCGGCCGGCTGGAAGATATCACCGGCGAGTCTCGTGACCAATCGCGCCAAGGCGGTTGGCGGCCCCGTTGCAAGCGAAACGCGGCGGTTTGATCTCAGCAAGCTCACGATGGCCGATTTCGGCGACGTTGACCAATCGCGCTAATTGAAATTAAAGTTTGGGCGGCGGGGAAAAGTGCTCCGCCGGTTCAGAACTGCGGCTGAAAATCGGGGCTCGGCGCACCGGTGCCGCCACCGCTTCGTCCGGCGTTGCGGTTGCAGGGCGCCCGCTCGAGGAATTGATTCCCGTCTCTATGACGACATCGACGGGGCCACCGATCATTATCAAATGCTCGACGTCGTCCCGCCGGATAAGGACGAGCTTGCGGCGGCTATCAACGCTGGCTTGATCTACAACATCGAGGCGGCGCTCGCCTTTTGGCCGAAACAAAAGGGCCGACGGCGCAGTTCCTGTAAGATAAGCGCGGACGAACACGGCCGCCCCCGCGCAGAGCACAGCGACGACGGCCAGCAAGACCGTCCAGAAAATATAGGTTTCCATTATTTGCCTCGCCGCCGGATTGCCGTTTGTGCCGATATCTTTCGAACTTCAAGGCTTCGATAGCCCCGAGTTGACTGCATGTTAACTCTCTTAAGCGAAGTCTTATGCAAGCGAAAATCGCCGCACCGTTGCGGTACAGTTGCAGTTGCGTTTGAGTTCCATGTCCATGCCCCAGTCCGACGTCTCGATTTTCGAGAATCAGCTAGATTCTCTGTCCATGAAGGATCGCGAGGCGTTGAGGACCGATGCCGCCCCGATCGATCCGCTGAACTCAGCGGAAGGGTTCGGCGGTTTCCTCCCTATTATCATTGTCGCCGCCGCGGGTGGCTCACTTTTGTTCGGGCTGCTGGCCAGCGGCTCGGGCGAGCCGTTGCTTTTGACGATCATCGCGCTTTTGGCGATGTTCGGCATTTTCATGCTTTTCGGGATCGCTGCGGGGCATATCAGGCTCGGCGCACGCTCGACGCCAGCGGATTTCCTCAAAGCCGCAATCGACGCTCACGACGAGCCGCAAATCATCGCCAATGCCGACGGCACGGTTCTTTACGCGAACGCTGCCGTCGAGCGCATTCTCGGACGGCATGAGGCGGGGCCTTTTTCAGCGCTCGAGACTTTGCTCACGGGCGATGTGGAAGGAACGCAGGCATACTTCCAGTTGACGCGGGCGGCGGAGCGCGGCGAAGCGCGGCGCGAAGATGTTCGATTGCGGCCGAGCGTTGCGGGCCGCCCGTCATGGGTCCGCATCATCGTGCGTCCGTTTACGCCGTCCGATGAATCATCCTCCGATCTTTCGCCGCGTCAGCGACTGGTATCGTGGCAGATCATCGATGTTTCGAGCGAAAAGAGCCGTGAAGCTCAGCGCATCGAGAAACTCGAGGCTTCTCTCGCCGCGTTTGACGCGATGCCGGCCGGTTTCATGTGGGTGTCGTCCGTCGGTGGTGCGATCCTGCATGTCAACGCCGCGTTCGAACAATGGCTCGGCTATCCGACGGGCGCCTTGCGCGTGCGCAATCTCGGCCTCGCGGAGCTAGCGGGCACGGAAGGTCTGCGTCTGCTCAAGCTGATGGCGACCATTCCGGAAGCCGATCAGCGCGTCATCGATCTCGATTTGACGCGCCAGGACGGCCGAATCGTCGCGCTCACGTTGCTCGTCGAGCCCGTCGGCGATCAGTCCGAACTCGGCTTCACGATCACGGCGATCAACCGGCAGACGGCCGGCCTCGTCGATCGCGGACAGCAGGATGTGCGCGCGTCGCAATTTTTCCAATCGGCGCCGTTCGGCATTGCCGCGCTCGATGCCGAAGGCCGGATCGCCAATTGCAACACCGCGTTCATGCGGATGGTTCTCGACGGCAAGCCGGCGCAGGACGTGCTGGCGGCGGAAGCGCTGTGCCGCACCGCGGACCCCGAAGAGCGTCTTCGCATCGAAGCGGGACTTGGCGAAGCTCTCACCGGCCGCGGCAACATTCAGCCGATCGAAATCACGGCTGGCGCGCAACGCGAATTCACGCGCCGCATCTACATGTCGCCGTTGGCCGCCGTGCAAGGCGGAGCGGCAGCCGCGCTCTATGTGATGGACGCGACCGAGCAGAAGGTGCTCGAAGGCCGCGTCGCGCAGGCTCAGAAGATGGAAGCGGTCGGCAACCTCGCCGGCGGTATCGCGCACGACTTCAACAACGTGCTGACGGCGATCATCGGCTTCTCCGATCTTCTGCTGCAAACGCACCGGCCGAGCGATGCGGCGTATCGGGATATCAAGAATATCCAGTCGGCGGCGAACCGCGCTGCGAGCCTCGTCGCGGGCCTTCTCGGCTTCTCGCGCAAGCAGACGCAGCAGGTGACCGTCGTCGACGTCGGCGATGTGACGTCAGAGATGATGCCGGTTCTCAAAACGCAGGTCGGCGAGAAGATCGATCTGAAGATCCAGGCCGAGCGTGATCTTTGGTACGTGAAGGCCGACAGCAATCAGCTCTATCAAGTCGTCTTGAACCTCGTCCGCAATGCGCGCGATGCCATGCCGAACGGCGGCAAGCTGACGATCAAGACGCGCAATGTGCCTGAGCGCGAAAGCCAGAAGATGAGCGGCGTGCCGGGCTTCACCCCCGGCGAGTACGTCGTGATCGAAGTTGCGGACACCGGCACCGGCATGGCGCCGGAGGTCATGGAGAAAATCTTCGAGCCCTTCTTCACGACGAAGGGCGTTGGTAAGGGCACGGGCCTTGGCCTCGCGTCGGTCTACGGCATCGTCAAGCAGTCGGGCGGTTTCATTCAGCCTGAGAGCGAGATCGGCAAGGGCACGACATTCAAGGTGTTCCTGCCCCGTTACTTCGTCGAAGACGGCGAGGACGTCGAAACCGTTCTTCCGCAAACGATAGCCGCCGCCAAGAAGCAGCTTACGGCGACCGATCTGACGGGCACGGGCCGCGTGCTTCTCGTCGAAGATGAACCGGATGTCCGGCACTTCGCAACGCGGGCGCTACGGCGGCAGGGGTATCAGGTGATCGAAGCCGCGGACGGCTTGGAGGCTCTCGAGCTGATGGCCGCCAACGAAGGCGAGATCGACATCGTCGTGTCCGACGTCGTCATGCCGGAGATGGACGGTCCCGCGCTCTTCAAGGAACTCAGAAAGCGCAATCCGTCGATCAAGGTGATCTTCGTCTCGGGTTATCCGAATGAAGCCTTCCGCGAGACGATGGGCTCGGACGATTTCGCGTTCCTGCCGAAGCCGTTCTCGCTGCCGCAGCTTGCGGCCAAGGTGAAGGACGAGCTGGCGAAGTGAGCCGTGAACTTGTCGTAGCGGAAATTGGCTCCGCATACTGAGCCGACAGCCTCACACTCCCCATTCGCGAACACCACTTCGGGTCCGCTTTTTGGGCTTAAGCGGACATTCTCGGAAAGGTGAACGTGCTTCGCTTTCGACCCATTGCAGCAGTTGGCGGTCAAGCGGTTGCGCTATACGCCCACATCGGCATGGCAACACGAAAGCATCATTTGGCGGAATTCAACAATGAGGGCGTGTCATAGAAAAGTGACGTTCGACCCAACCAAAGCCCTCACGATCCGTCGAGCGCTACTTCCCGCATTCCCAGTTCTTTATACAAGCGGACCGCTCCCGTAGAATTGTCCACCTGAACTTTCAAATCGACGTGCCTCGCGCCCCGATGCCGAAATTCCCAAAATACCCTCCTCAGCAGTGCCGTCGCGATGCCGCGCCGACGCACTAGCGGATGGACAACCAAGTCTTTGATGAAGGCACTGGTCCAGCATTGGCCGACTCCCACAATGTCCTGCCGCCCATTGACAGCGACGAAACAAAGGTCGGGGGCAAACTCGTCGTCGTCTCGAAGGCTGGGCCACCACTCTTCAAATGCCCCAACGCAGCCTCCGCCTAGAGCGTAGCCGACCTCAAGTAGGCGGTGAACCGTCGGCGCATCGTCAGCGGCAAACGTCCGCACGCGATAACCGGTCGGGCAAGTTGGTGGGGCGACCGCTTCAGTTAAGTCGCGTCGTAGGCGTTGTACCCCATGCAGTTGGCCTGGCACCTCCATGGGCACGACCTGTATCCAAGACTAACGAGTATGAGCTAGGGGAGAGCCAGCGGCCACACAGCACCCGAGAAATTTATTGCGGTTGCTCACGGCTGGTTATGGCCCATTCCGGATACGGGATCGGCCAACCGCACTCGTCCGCTGTCTGACGGGAAGCGACCTAGGTTGTCGGTTGCGCCGGGCGACTCCCCTACGGGGAGCCGGCCGCCCGGCGCGAAGAGTTGTCTTAGATCTCGCCCTTCAGACCGCGCTCGAAGTATTTGTGGATGATCTTGTCCTGGTTCTCGAGCAGCCAATCGATCGAAGGCTGGTAGTTCATCGCCTTATGGATGGCGAGCGAGGTCGCCTTGCGGTGAATGTCGAATAGAACTTTGTGGTCGAGCTTCTCGATCGTGGCGACCGAAGGATGGAGCCAGACTGAAACGATGATGCCGAGGTCGTCGACCTTGTCTTTCGGCAGATCTCCCGAACGCACGGCATCGAGCACGCCCATCGCGGTCGCGTATTGGACGGTGCCCATCAGGATGCTCGTATAACGCTCGTTGTCGACGGTCACCTTGCTGACGCAGATCGTCGGCGGGCGCACCATGACGTCGGTGTTGAGAAGCGACAGGACGCGGGTGTGGCCTTTGACCTGATCGCCGAGGAGGGTCGCAAACGCGGTGCCGAACGGCCCATCCATCTCACCGATCGCAACTTCGGGTTCAGCCGCCGTTCCGGGAGGGCCGCCTGCAACAAGGGCTTCGCCGACGCGAATGCCGAAACGCCCTGATGCGGGGCGGGAAGTAGGACTGCTCATTACGTGTTCACCTTGTGCTTCGGATTATCGTTATGGCGCCGGTTTTAGACGCGGATATCGAGATACCCCAGAGCGCAGGTGGACGCGCCATAAGTTCCAGTTATGGCGCGCCGAAGGTTGCGAATTGATCCAGAACGCCTGTTTATTCGCAGGGCGTGTCGACAAGGCCGTCAGCGGCGGCCGAGTATCTGCGGCAGGTATTGGCGGCAACGGGGGTCGCCTCCTCCGTCGTTGCGACGGTCGCCGTTTTCGGGGCCGATTTCGAGGGTTCGTCTTGTGACGTCACAGAAGCCGTTTCCGGCAGACGGTCGCTCTTTTTCAGCACTGTCGTCCTCTCTGCGGCGGCCGTCAGCTTAGTGGCCTCAGCCGCCTTGGCGGCTGCGAGCTTCTGAGCTTCTCTTTTCTCGAGCGCTATAAGGCGCGCCCGTTTTGCCGCGGCTGCGGCGGCCGCAGCCTGCCGGGCTTCGGCAATGCGGCGCTCTCTTGCGCAGGCTGCTTCGTAGCGGCGACGGCGCTGCTGCTCCCAGGCGTTCTGCTCGGCAGCGTGGGCTCCGGCGCGAAGGAGGAACATGGCAAAATGGCCGCCGCCACCCATGCGCGCTTCGGCAGTCGACGCGAATGCGCTGGCGGCTACGACAGCGGCGAGGAACGTGGCAGAAATCTTGAGCACGGGAGCCTCCTTGGCTTGAACATGCACAGGAGATTGCGCCGTGGCGACAAGTGGCGCTGTTTCACCGGTTACAGGTGTAGCGCTAATAGAATTCAAGGCTCCGCGTTCGCGGGCTTTGAGAACAAAACGAGATTGACAGATTCGGAACAAATCAAGTACACAGATCCTTAATTGATGGCGTGGGGCGCTTGCCATAGGGATTGAGGGTGACACGATGGAACGGCCGGACTGGACTGTGCTCGAAGGGGGCAAAATGGATAAGAAGCAGGCGCTAGAGCAGGCACTCGCGCAGATCGACAAGGCCTTTGGCAAGGGGTCGATCATGCGGCTCGGCGCCCATGACAAGCTCGACATCGAGGCGATCTCGACGGGGTCGCTCGGTCTCGATATTGCGCTCGGTATCGGCGGATTGCCGAAGGGACGCATCATCGAGATCTATGGGCCTGAATCGTCGGGTAAGACGACGCTGGCTTTGCAGGTCGTCGCTGAAGCTCAGAAGAAGGGCGGCATTTGCGCGTTTGTCGACGCTGAACACGCGATCGATCCGGGCTACGCGAAGAAGCTCGGCGTGAAGGTCGAGGAGCTGTTGATTTCGCAGCCCGATACCGGCGAGCAGGCGTTGGAAATCGCCGATACGCTCGTGCGCTCAGGCGCCGTCGACGTGCTCGTCGTCGACTCGGTTGCGGCGCTGACGCCGAAGGCCGAGCTCGAAGGCGAGATGGGCGATAGCCTGCCGGGCCTTCAGGCGCGTCTGATGAGCCAGGCACTGCGCAAGCTGACGGGTTCGATCTCGAAGTCGAACACGATGGTGATTTTCATCAACCAGATCCGCATGAAGATCGGCGTCATGTTCGGCAATCCGGAGACGACGACGGGCGGCAATGCGCTGAAGTTCTATGCGTCCGTTCGTCTCGATATACGCCGCATCGGGCAGATCAAGGAACGCGAGGAAACCGTCGGCAACCAGACGCGCGTCAAGGTCGTCAAGAACAAGGTGGCTCCGCCCTTCAAGCAGGTCGAGTTCGACATCATGTATGGCGAAGGCATCTCGAAGGTCGGTGAGCTGATCGATCTCGGCGTCAAGGCCGGGCTCGTCGAGAAATCGGGCGCTTGGCTTTCCTATAACGGCGACCGTATCGGCCAGGGCCGCGAGAACGCGAAGACCTATCTCAAAGACAATCCGAAGGCGGCGGCCGAGTTGGAGCGGGCTATCCGCGCCAATGCCGGGCTCATCGTCGAGAAGATGCTCGCCGATCCGGGTGTTGGTGAGGATGACGGGGAAGAGCCGGACGAGGACGGGGTTCTCCCCGATGAGGAGTCTGGCAAGAAGGTCGCCAAGGCGAAGCGCTAAGGAGGCGACGATCGGCTGCTTCCGGCCGAGGTTGCTGTGCGCGGCTGTCGCCCACCGGTGAACCGATCCTCGGATCAGCCCGAGGATCGGACACCCGAGGGGGCTGGCAGGCGGGTTTTTGACGGGCGCCGGGCGTTCTGAAAATGCCGCGCCTCGCGTCATTCAGTCCGCTATCGCCTTTTCTGGACACGTTCAGAGGCCGCCGCTACAACGGCGGCCTTAAGCCGTTCCGAGGCGCGTTCTCGGAGCAAATTCACTCTCAATATCAGGCTCGAAAGCACCATATGGCCGGCGTCAGCGAAATCCGCGCTTCGTTTCTCGATTTCTTTGGAAAGAACGGGCACGAGATCGTGCCGTCGTCGCCGCTCGTGCCGCGCAACGATCCGACGCTCA
Source organism: Hyphomicrobium sp. ghe19 (assembly GCF_902712875.1). Taxonomy (NCBI): domain Bacteria; kingdom Pseudomonadati; phylum Pseudomonadota; class Alphaproteobacteria; order Hyphomicrobiales; family Hyphomicrobiaceae; genus Hyphomicrobium; species Hyphomicrobium sp. ghe19. Next base: position 1,197,351 of record NZ_LR743509.1, read on the forward strand.
TGTTCACGAACGCCGGCATGGTGCAGTTCAAGAACGTCTTCACCGGTCAGGAGACGCGCGCCATTCCTCGCGCCACGTCATCGCAGAAATGCGTGCGCGCGGGCGGCAAGCACAACGACCTCGACAACGTCGGCTATACGGCGCGCCATCACACGTTCTTCGAGATGCTCGGCAACTTCTCGTTCGGCGACTACTTCAAAGAGCGCGCGATCGAGCTTGCCTGGAATTTGCTGACGAAGGACTTCGGCCTCGACAAGAAGCGGCTGCTCGTCACGATCTATCATACCGACGACGAAGCCTACGCGATCTGGAAGAAGATCTCGGGCTTCTCGGACAGCCGGATCATTCGCATCCCGACGAGCGACAACTTCTGGCAGATGGGCGACACGGGGCCGTGCGGCCCGTGCTCGGAAATTTTCTTCGATCATGGCGACAAGATTCCGGGGGGGCCTCCGGGCTCAGCCGATCAGGACGGCGATCGCTTCATCGAGATCTGGAATCTCGTGTTCATGCAGTTTGAGCAACGCGCTCCGGGAGACCGCGTCGCGCTGCCGAAGCCGTCGATCGACACGGGCATGGGGCTCGAGCGCGTCGCGGCGGTGCTGCAAGGCAAGCACGACAACTACGATATCGATCTCTTTCAGAATCTCATCCACGCCATTCGCCAGGAAGCTGCCAAGGCCGGTGCGAAGGAGAGCGGCGGCGAGGCGGGTCCCGAATTCCGCCATGTCGCGCAACGCGTCATCGCCGATCATCTTCGCTCGACGAGCTTCCTGATCGCTGACGGGGTGCTGCCGTCAAACGAGGGCCGCGGATACGTGCTCCGCCGCATCATGCGCCGCGCCATGCGCTACGCGCATCAGATGGGCTGCGTCGAACCTCTGATGTATCACCTCGTCCCCGCGCTCGTTCGCGAGATGGGGGATGCTTACCCCGAACTGGTACGCGCGCAGCCGCTGATCAGCGAGACGCTCAAGCTCGAAGAGTCGAAGTTCAAGCGCACGCTCGACAACGGTCTCAAGCTGCTCGGCGAAAGCTCGGGCAACCTCAAAAAGGGTGCGGTGTTTCCCGGCGATGTCGCGTTCAAGCTCTACGATACCTACGGTTTTCCGCTCGATCTGACCGAAGACGCGCTGAAGCCGCGCGGCATCACTGTCGATACGGCGGCGTTCGACGAAGCGATGAAGAAGCAAAAGGATGCAGCGCGCGCCGCCTGGAAGGGTTCGGGCGAGGCTGCGACCGAAGGCCAGTGGTTCGAGATCAAGGACAAGACCGGCGCCACGGAATTCCTCGGCTACGATACGGAGACGGCTGAAGGCATCATCACCGCACTCGTTTCGGGCCGTTCCGAGGCGACGGAATTGAAAGCCGGCGAAGAAGGCGCGCTGATCTTCAACCAGACGCCGTTCTACGGCGAAAGCGGCGGCCAGCTCGGCGACCAGGGGCTCGTGAAAGGCCCCAAGGGCGCAATCTTCCGCGTGACGGATACGCAGAAGAAGCTCGGCGATTTGTTCGTGCACTTCGGCAAGGTCGAGAAGGGGAGCTTCAAGGCGGGCGACGCCGTGGAGCTGGAGGTCGATCACGCGCGGCGGTCGGCGACGCGGGCCAACCATTCGGCGACGCATCTTCTGCATGAAGCTTTGCGGCAGGTGCTCGGCACGCACGTTGCGCAGAAGGGCTCGCTCGTTTCGCCCGATCGTTTGCGCTTCGACTTCTCGCACACGAAGCCGATGTCGGCGGAAGAAGTGAAGGCGGTCGAGGATATCGCGAACGCAGTGCTGCTCGAGAACACGCCGGTGGTCACCCGGCTGATGAACATCGACGACGCGCGCGCGACGGGCGCGATGGCGCTCTTCGGCGAAAAGTACGGCGAGGAAGTTCGCGTCGTGTCGATGGGATCGACGCGCCCCGGCGCCAACAAGGCATGGTCGGTCGAGCTGTGCGGCGGCACGCATGTATCGCGCACGGGCGACATCGGTCTCATCCGCGTTGTCGCCGAGAGCGGAAGTGCTGCCGGTGTGCGGCGGCTCGAGGCGCTGACGGGTGAAGGCGCCCGTGCCTACCTCGACGAGCAGGATGCGCGCGTGAAGGAAGCTGCGAGTGTTCTGAAGACGCGGCCCGAAGATCTGGTCGAGCGGCTGAAGCATCTGGTCGAAGAGCGCAAGGCACTCGAGAAGCAGCTGGCGGATGCGAAGCGGCAGATCGCGCTCGGAGGCGGCGGCGCTGGCGCTGGCGCGGCAGCCAACGGCGAAGCTATTCGCAGTATCGGCAACGTGAAGCTGCTGGCGCGTACGGTTCAGGGCCTCAACCCCAAAGATCTGCGCGGACTGATCGACGACGGAAAGAAGCAGGTCGGCTCCGGCATCGTTGCCGTCGTCGGCGTGACGGAAGACGGCAAAGCGGGGCTCGCGGTCGGCGTCACTGACGATCTCGTCAAGACGTGGAGCGCGGTCGACCTCGTCAAAGCGGGCGCGGAAGCGCTTGGCGGCAAGGGCGGTGGCGGACGTCCCGACATGGCGCAGGCCGGTGGTCCGGATGGCGCTAAGGCGGGAGATGCGCTGAAAGCGATCGAGGCGCGGCTCGCGGGACAGGCTTCGGCCGCGTAACGCCTCGCCGTAGGAAGCTATGAGCAACACGAACGGCGATGGAT